>NZ_JARXIC010000071.1 GCF_031127905.1 Thalassobacterium sedimentorum
AACCACCATCCCCAACATGCTGCAAAAATACAGATTATGAAACCAACGCCTATTGCCCCTTGTGGATTAGTATACATTTAATTTTTCACCCATCGTGGAGGAATATCACAAATGAGCGCAGCGAATGCAGTTGATATCTCCGTCTTGATAGGCGTGTTATTTCCGGAGACTCTAATGGGGGTGATATCATTCGGTATAGTCTTCACTATATGCTTTATGACTTTCTTTCTCTTCCTTTATTTTAGGTTCATTATTCCTGTCCAGAAACACACTTACGATCGAGATGCCGAGGGCGAGGACGGAAATAATAAGAGCAATCCATGCAACAATTGTTCTGGAATAGAAGTCACGAATCCACTGCCGAGTCTCCAACTCCAATCCTGCGTCCGCACCGTCTTTAGAAGTGGGGATTTGGTCTCTAACCAAGATGCGAAGATTACGGTCAGGGGTCGAACAGTATCGAGTATCCCGATGCGCGTAAAATCGACTTCTAAGCATTCGCTCGAAAAAAGAGAGGTCTTTAAGTGCCATATTAATTCTTTGCCTATCGTCGAGGCCAGGCACCCAGCCTGATGGGTTAGTTGTTTAGTTGATTCTCGGATTATCTGGCGCGTAAAATGGGTTGACCTGAGCCGACTGGTTCTGGCTCAGATGTTTCGACCTACACTGAACATGATAGCTCCAAACATAACTGCAAAACAGAAAAGCATGGGGACTTTCCTTTTTTGGTAATCAATCTTGGCCGAGAAGGTGAAAATAAGTGAATATCCGATGGCTCCAAAAATTATTCCAGCGCCTAGAACCTGTGCGTCCAGACCTTCATAAGTAAAGCCTCTTAGGCGCACTTTCTTTTCAATTATTCCATACAACCCAAAGCCGAAGGCTAGGACGGGCATGATAAACGCCGAGAAGAACATTCCAGCCTTCGTATGAAGAAGGTTTTTCGTCCAAATGCTTTCTTTCCTTCGCTTCATTTTATTCCAGAACGTGGAGGCCAGGCACCCAGCCTGAGGGATTCGTATTAGTTAGGGTTGTCGGATTTCTAGCGCGTAAAATGGGTTGACCTGTGCCGTCTGGATATGAATTCCAGAAAGCCCTGCGGTATCGAATCCGGCAAGTCGCTTCTCTTCAATTAGCTTCGATTTTTTGTTCACAACCGCTTCGCTAGAGAGCCCTACGGGCGAGGATGGGAGACGATTCAGACAGTGTAAGATCATTTTGTTCTCCCTTCCTCCCTGCCTCTAGCGTAGCGGTTGTAAAAATTCATTCTTTTCTCATATCGTGGAGCTCTGGCGCGCCTTTAGGCGTTGTCCAGAAGCGTCTGGATATGGCCGAAGGCCGTGGTGGGTGTGGGGTTCTGAATGCTGGGCTTCATCTGGGGCTTTGAATCTGTAATTTCTTCTTTTTTGTCAATTGGCGACTCGGCTCAGATTGTCTGAGGATTTTGTTTTTCTTGTTCCTTTTCTTACTCTCAAATGCTTAGCCTGAATGCCTCGATCCGTCGATTCTATTTTCTTCCCATACGTGAAGAGTAGTCGATGCGAGCCTAACGGGTCAATCGTGTAAGTGGTTCTCGGATAATCCGGCGGCTGAACTCGCATTGACTACCTCGCCTGGTTCAGCCGTGATGGTCAGATTCTCAACCGCCTCTAGGGCTTGCTCAGGGTAGTCGCCCTTGAATTCATACGTCACGACAAGATTCTCTCTGAGTGATTTCAATTCGTTCAGCAGCTGGCCTTCTCTTTTCTCTTCCAACGCACCAATTGACGCTTCCAGTAGCTTGTCTGTCGCACTGCTATACCAAATGTTGTAACTGAGGGAGTGGGCAAAACCAGCAAGCTGATACATTAAACACGAGAATACGAATGCACTTACAGCGAACGCGATTCTTTCATTTTTCTTTTGTCGAAATGCTGCTCCGGCGATGAGAAGTGCCAAAACTGCAAAGAAGCCGTAGACGATTATCATTTCTATTTCTTTCGCTGAACGTCGAGGATGATCACGTAGTGGAGGCGGAGCCGTAACGGAGTTGATCACTCCGACTTGATAGATTTTGCCTCCCGCAGGGGCAATAGGAATGTTGGTAAGGTATCGCTGAGCTCTTCAAACGATTCCTGAGAGATTTCTTCAATTCTCGTTTGCTCCATGTCTGCAAAATGGAACGAACGGTTCAAGTGTTCATAAATGTGACGAAGAGCTGTCGCGTAGCAATACTCTCCCTCAGGTGCGTAATCTCCTTTTTCAACTTCTGTGACTAAGTCCTGTAGGTGTTCAACCGCTTCATTCAGTTCCATTGAAACTGCTAAGCTGTTCGTTATTTCTTTCATTTATCGTCGAGCTCTGGCGCGCCTTTAGGCGTTGTCCAGAAGCGTCTGGATATGGCCGCAGGCCGTGGTGAGTGTGGGGTTCTGAATTGTGGGCTTCATCTGGGGATTTAAATCTTCAATTTCTTCTTCTTTTTACCAACCGGCGACTCGGCTCTGGCTGTCTGAGGATTTTATTTCTTTTGTTCCTTCTCTTACTCTCAAATGCTTAGTCTAAATACTTCGATCCGTCGATTCTATTTTCTTCCCATACGTCGAGGACACTCGATGGCGCGTTAGCGACATTGAGTGCTCCGTCTTGTTGGACTTTGTGTTTTTATGCGCATTGCCAGAGGAACCTCGCTTTCTTTCTGTCCTTGGAGATAAAAGCATACCCGATTCCTGCGTCTCCAAAATTCACATAGAAGGGAACTGATGTCGAATCTAGCTGAAGAAGAAGATCCCATGGTTCTGAATCAGGAAACTCGTCATTTTGTAGGAAAATAGGTGAGCCACCTATTTTATTTCCTTCAAGCTTCCTTGCATAAGCCTCGAAGTCTGAATCACTCAACTCGCTCCGTTGGTCGATCGGGATGAAATCAGGCTCGTCAGAAATGCTACCTTCGACTTTAAACTCACATGGTTCAGGTTGCAGGCGTTTCTGGAACATTTTCTTCACCATCTGGTAAAGAGTTGGTCCCTTTGTATACTTCTTTGTTGGGGCTTCAGTGCTGCCTGGCTGGAGGATAACTGCATTCTCTCCACCGTCAGGCTCCCATGTTCCATCGACGTAATCCTTCCCGTCGGTCATGAATATGTAGGCGACCTTCGCTTCAGATTCGCCGAACAGTTCGGGTGACAACACAATCTGACAAATGAAACGCATCGGCTCACCTGTCGCTCGACTGAGTGGCCATTCCACTTCTTTGATCCAGTTTGGCTGACCACCGAATTTCGTTTCCGGCTCAGAGATTGGCTTCTTGCTTTTGGTAAACTGTATCAGTTGCCGATTCATTTCTTTGTCCAACGAAGAGATCAGCGGATGCGAGCCGACTGATTTAGATTAACACTGGAGGCATTACTCGCATTCGCTGTATCGACTGGTTCAACCATTTCGGACAATCTTCATATGGAAGTCGAATTCACCACTTTGGTGATCCTTTGTGAAGGTATATCTCCTTTCCTCCAGTGGAAGGAAATTGTAATCTCCGATGGCATGAATGAACGACTCATTTGTGAATCCAAATATGCTGAGATTCTCTAATTCAGTTGATCGGATTAATAGGCTCGGATTCAAGCCAAGAAGCGTCTCCGTGCAGGATTCTAGTTTTTCTTTTTCTGGGGTATTCATTTTTGTTGAATCGCGGAGGTGTCTCGATTCAGTGGAGCGCGGAGCGCGTAACTGAATTGAGACCACCGTCTGGTTGGAATTTTAGTTCTTTAGATAGTTGTAGAGCTTTAGTCGAATTTCATCCGGTTCCGCTTCATTCTTCTCCCAGACGATGTTCTCCATGCAATCAAGCATCTCCTCATCTAATTTCTCTACTAGATCCCACCTTTTGTCTGGATCGGTTGGGATCGTGGAATCAGGGAACAATGCCTTCACTTCTTTCATTAGTTTCGAATATTCTGGAATTCCTATCTCAGCAAACGCTTCGTCTGCCCAATCTGCAAAGGCACCTGATTCATTTCCTAAATATTGCATTAGGCCGCCGTTCCAAACTTCACCATAGAATGTCTCTACAGCTAGTGTATGTTTTTCTTCCTTGCTAAGGAGTCGGGCTCCCGAATCACTCCACTTGTCGTGCGCCTTGTGGAAGTGCTTATGGCATAGTGCTTCCATTTTATCTTCTTCAGTTGGGAACAGGCGGCTTCTAACCTGACTAGCAGCCATCGATAGTGCGATGTCGTCAGGCATTGGAATGCCATTTGTTCCCGGAAGTGTTTCTGGGTTCTTGAGCCATCCTTGAACAGCATCGTCGATTCTTTTTCTAGACTCAGCGCTGTCCTTGTCTCTCTTGCAGTGACCACAAAGCCCTTCGTTAACTTTCGCAGTTACCTCTAGGATCATTCGATCGCATTGGGTGCATTTAATGCGTGTAGTCATTTCTTTCTTCCAACGTGAAGAGTAGTCGATGCGAGCCTGCGAGGTCAATCGTGCAAATGATTGTCGCAAAACTGGCGCGTGATCTCGCATTGACTAGCTCGTCTGGATATGCTGCCGCCCTTGGTCAGGTGGATTCCGCTCTGATCTATCGGCTTCATTCTATTTTTTTAGGGTGAGGGCTCGAATGTGAACCA
>NZ_JARXIC010000072.1 GCF_031127905.1 Thalassobacterium sedimentorum
GGGCTAGTGTGTTTATTTTCCCACATACCAGTAATTCTATACGGATACACTCTCTTAAAGACTGGCCGCCTGGCAGAATAAAAAGACCCATCCAGTAGGCATGAGAAGGCGTAGCGAGTAAGCTTCAAAAGTGGAGCTCAATCGCATAGAACTACGCCACTATGAATACAGCAAAAAACACCCACACCATCGGCATCGACCTCGGCGACAAGAGCCACGAAACTTGCACACTAAACGCAGAGGGCGAGATTATCGAACGAACAACACTGCTCAACAACCAGCCCGAGCTGATCCGTTTCAGCAAAGCCAACCGAGGCGCAACCCTCATCATGGAAGCCGGTTGCCATTCACCATGGATTAGCCGTCTATTTAACCAGCGCGGCCACAAGGTAGTCGTCGCCAATCCACGCAAGGTCCGGGCGATCTACCAGACCGACAACAAAAACGACGAACGTGACGCCCTGCTGCTGGCTCGTATCGGACGTTTTGACCGCAACCTACTCTACGGCATCGAACATAAGAGCGAGGCGCACCAACGAGCGCTGAAGATAATTGAAGCACGTGATGCCCTGGTGAGCGCACGCGTCAAACTGGTCAACCATGTGCGCGGCTCTCTCAAAAGCCTTGGCATCTTCCTTCCATCCGGGTGCAGCACGGAGGCCTTTGCCCGTAAGGCCACGGAGCATCTTGAAGCCGTGGATTACGCACTCGTCGCACCAGTAATCGAAAGCATCGGCCATCTGAGTGAACTCATTAAAGCCGAAGACAAGCACATCGATACCATGATCGCCGAGGACTACCCTGTGGCCCAGAAGCTATTGACGATTCCCGGAGTCGGCCCAATCACAGCATTATCCTTTGTCTTAATTATTGGCTCGCCAGACCGCTTTGCGACAGCACGAGACGTCGGCCCGTTTCTTGGACTCGTGCCCGGGCGTGATCAATCCGGCGACGTCGATAAGCCCATGCGCATCACCAAAGCTGGCAACCGCATGATGCGACGCTTACTCGTCAGCTGTGCTCAATACACGCTCGGACACTTTGGGCCGCCCAGCGCGCTCAAAGAAGCTGGAGAGCGCAAAGCGAACAGCGGAGCAAAGATAGCTAAGAAGAAAGCCGTCGTCATGACGGCCCGTAAATTAGCAGTGATGATGCTCGCACTCTGGAAAGATCCGAACTCCGAATACGAACCCTTCCCAACCAAGAGCAGTCAGCAACGAGCAATCACCGCTTAAGATGAATTTTGAGACCATTCCCATGTCCCGTCCGGATGACTGCGATGTGTCGTCAGCTTCAAGCCAAACCATGGCGATTACAATGAAAGCGAGAACCAGTTAGCAGCTCCGAGACAGGACACCCACAAGCACCGAGCCTGGTAAGCTCACAAAAAAAAGAGTGCGTATGGAAGTCTGACATAGGGAATCCGTCTCGACATCCTCTCAAACATACATCATCAAAGAGTAACAAAATTGAAATTTTCACATTAAACATTAACCCCTTCTCATGGAAGACGACACAGACAACCCATTTAACCCGCCCATAACACTCTAAAAATCAACAGGACGACTAAGCCCACAGGCTGGGTGTCTGGTCTCCACGTTCGACAAATAAATGGAATCAGAAACCGTAGTCCAAATACTCAGGGAGATTACCAAAGAAAATTGGTCAGATAACCTCTTTTGGCTGATTGTGACTATCGTATTTGGGGGTCTTGCAGCGTTCCTAGGTGCCTACCTCTCGAAGAAGGGGGACATGAGAGCCCTAAAAGAAGATATACAGGAGGTCGAAACTCTCACGCAGGAGGTAAAAACCCGCTATAATCTGATACTAGAGCAACTTGCAGATGTCAGAGCTCTAAAGGTATTGGCGCCAGAGCTGCGTTTACATAAATATCAGGAAGCATACACACTCTGGGATGATATGTTTTGGTCCATCCACGACGCGGACCTCTACGAAAAAGCTAAGAAGTGCGAATGCTGGTGGAAAAAGAATTGTGTATATTTGGATGCAGATACCCGAGTTGCTTTTAAGAAAGGCATCAATTTCGCTACATTGCACCCAGATCTCTTAAAGGCTCGAGGCACTGCTCGAGACGCTGAAAGAGTTAGTGAGAACTGGGATCGAGTTTTAGAAGTAGAAAAGAAAATATTTGAAAACACTGAGCTTCCCGGAATGAGATCCGCTGAAATAAACACCGATCTGACCAAAAGAGTGGTCGATGGTAAAATCGAGCAGATTGATGCCCAAGAAAAGAAAACCATCGAACCAGAGTGAGTAGACAACGACATTACGGCTTCGCCTACATGTCGTGTCTATCACATACGTTCCCAGAAATTGAAAAAATGAATCTCAGGCTCGATGGATCGAAAGTAAGAAAAACTAGCACGACGAAGGAATCCCCCGCCCTACGAGCATCACAGGCCAAGTAAATCAATGAAAGAAACGAATCAGAGCGAGACTCACAGGCTATCCCAGCACCCCTCAGACTCGCCAGTCCCTGCGGGAACCAGGCGAGATAGTCAATGCGAGTTTACCCGTCAGTTTTTCGACAATCATTTGCACGATTGACCTCGCAGGTTCGCATCGACTACTCTTCACGTTAGTCAGAAAAATGAAATTGAGACAAAAGGTTGGAGCATGGATGGTCATTTACTCAGCATTTGCATTCATCCTACTACTTGTAGGAGTCGGACTTGAAGTCGCCTTCGGCTTAACAATAAAAATGCCAAAGATCTTTTTCACTCACTCTTTTACGACTATACCGTTAGTCGGGACGATACTCATCTACCCAAGGCTGATTTTCTTCTGTATAGCCATCCTAGTCCCGCTCCTTACCGCAATGATCGGAGTAGAGAATGATTTCGAAATATGGAAAGAATGGTATTTTTGGATACTGACCGCTGGATGTGTCGCCTACATGTTTTACTTCCTGCTAAACACCACAAACGAAGGACTAACAAGTCGGAGTGATCAACGTCGCTAGCGCGCCGTCGATCATCCTCTACGATTCTCCAGAAATAAATGAAAACATTCGTCCGCATAATTCTAATCCTCGTTCTCATTCCCACGGTCGGAATCATCATTGCCGCAGTCGCTGGCTCACTTCTTAGCAATTCTGAGCTCGCTGACGAGAATGCCACGTTGAAAAAAGAATTGGCCGAGCTTCAGGTGAAGGTGTACCAGCTCGAAAACGAACCTGAGGTCTTATATTCGAAAGCCATCGAACTCAAAAACACCAATCGCTTTAAGGAAGGGATTGCGACCCTCAAAGAACTCAACGAAAAATATCCAGATTACCAGCCCGACGAAGTATCTGAAAGCATGGCACGGTTTGTTGAAGCAGAGAACCACTTTAAGGAAGCCGAAGCGGAAAGAAAACGTGCAGAAGTAGAAAAGATAGAAATGCAGCGTTTAGAACAAGAGCGCATTGCATTAGAAAAGAAGCGAGAAGCTGAGCGACAAGAAAGAGAGCGCCAACGTGCGATGGCGGCAGCAACTCGAAACCTATCTAAGTCTACGGACGAAATGAGAGAGATTGATTGGTTCTATGATAAGAGCACTCCACGAACAAACAATACGCGTAATGTTCACGCTTATATAGGCAAAAAAGGTGATTATGTTTGGTTGCGATTCAAGATGAGCTACAATGCTGATGATTGGCTATTTGTGGATTCAGTTGCATTCAAAGTTGATGGTGAAGATTTCTCCTTGAATTATGGTCTATTTGATGATTGGGACAGAGACAATGCGGGAGGAGGCATCTGGGAGTGGAAGGATGTTAACATGGATCGTCGAACATGGGATTTGGTAAGAAAAATTGCAGATTCTAATAAAACGATGATGCGATATAATGGTCGCCAGTATTATTCAGATAGGGAGGTTACTCGCGAAGAAAAGCAAGCGATGAAGAATATCATTCTCGCATATGAAGCTATGGGCGGTGAGGCGCCAAAATAGACAATGGAGAACTCTGAAGTTACCAATTAGCGAAGCCTAATAGGTAACTATAGGTTGGACAAACCCGCGTAGGATTAAAGGGGGCGTTCGACGACTCTAGTG
>NZ_JARXIC010000073.1 GCF_031127905.1 Thalassobacterium sedimentorum
CATGATAGCCTCCTTGCGTTAGGTTATTCTTTTTCATCAAACCTATTACGACGCAAGTGAGGCTATTTTTCAAAACCTGTTTTGGACACTAGTGCTCCCTCTGAGGTGGTCTGTCCGTTCTCCAGATTCCTTACTCCGATTGATGTAATCCTTGGAGAAGATCCATCGGTTCTGTCGTAGAAACTTTCGCAAGAGTAATGAATTGCGATTGTTCTATTTCGCTCATGCAGCAATTGCTTCAAATTGCACTTAGCTTTTTGGCGTGTTTTAAACCTGCTGGAGTCGTAGATCATTTTTTTTTTTGCAGAACGTAGAGGATGAGCATGTATGAGCGCCAGCGAAATGCATTGCTTCACTCCGACTTGTTACACCTTAGCATATTTCTTCGAGTGCTTCTTAATTAAGTCCTCTAGGTCATTTCTTAGATTCATTATTTCATCAGCACATTCCATATACGCCTTCTCGTTATGTTTTACCGCTTGAGCGCCGACAGTATGAGGGATCGCTGGGTCAAAACTTCTAGCTAAAATATCAAAATATGAAATCAAACAATTTGCATAGTCCTTTGCTGGCTTCTCCAGTTCCCGAAAGTATATCATACAAAGAGAAACCATCCGTCGAGCTTCCTTGGATGTTGTGCGAGAAGATAGCTCTTTCAAATTCTTTGCATTTCCAACTGATTGAGACCAAATCAATGTCTCACTCACTAGGTCGGTTAACTCCTCAAAGCGCTCGGCAAGCTTCTGTTCTCTCTTCCACTTGCGATCAAAAACAAGGCCAAGGAAGTGTAAGCCGCTGCCGATCAAGACTCCAATTAATGCGAAAATGGCTGGGGTTAAAGTGGTTAAAAGTGAAGTCTCGGGGTCGATCATTTTCTTTGTGTAACGTCGAGATGTGGCACGTAGTGAGGCACGAACGGAGTTGTCCACTATCGACTGGTTCTACCTTCCCGTTCAATGTTTCCATCGGTTGTTGCCGAATAAGATACTTCAGGCAGGAAGAGTGTGTAGTTTTCAGAGTCGCTTCCATACGTTTGAAAGCCATCGCAAAATATTTTTAAATCATAGCCTCCTTCAAAACTTAGGGCGATCTGCTCAGTAGGGTCTTCTGCATGGATGCTTTCGACTTTTTTTCCGATCAGCTCCTTGAGCCCTTGCACCATCGGCCCATCATTAGCGTTATTGCTTTCAGAATTGCAAATTATAGCCCCTTGACGCTTCAGGTTCCAGCTAGACCAAACCATTATCGACATGTCTGAATCAAAATTCTTTTCTTCTTCTGTTAAGTGAGGGTTGTTCAGTGCCCTAACCCTGGGAACTCGGTCGCCAAATTGTAGTGAAAAAATGCTACCCGTTCCTTTGCCTGCGACGCATGACCAACATTCTTCACCGTGAAGTATATTGATCGCTTTGAGCATTTCATTTTTCATCTGTAGAACGATGAGGACAGGCAACCCGCCAGTGGGGATCGTAGTCCTGTTGATTTTTAGAGTTTTACGGGCGGGTTATCGGGTTGTCCTGCTCCGGCTGGTTCAGCTACGATTTCTAGAGGAGCTTTGCACTTGCGGCATTGGTGATTTTTCAAGGCAAAGTTAATAAAACCGCCGGGGAGCGGGATATATCCACACTTACCACATTTCAGTCCATGAGCGATCATGCATGATCTTTTTCTTTTGAAGATGTAAAGGCAAAGATAGAGCATTACTCCGAAGAAGCCGACGAACCAAGTTAAGGTAACCAGTGATTTCAAATTTCCTTCTTCGGGTAAATCATCCAAATACAGGCTTAAGATTCCGAAGACTGGAATGTGGATAAAAAGTGCAATATTTGCAGGTCGATCTATCGCTTTGAATTCGGATTCTAGTGATTTCATTGTTTCGCTGAAGGTCAAAGGTATGCATGAGTGAGCGCCAGCGAAACTCATTGTCATATCCTGCCTAGTTCTAATTGGTTTGCTCTGATTTTAATGGGACGATATTGAAGAAGATTTCATCCGGTCTTTGGGAGCCGACATAAATATAAAACCGCCTCCCTTCAAATCTACCGCTGCTGCTGTTTTTTAAGGCAGTGTAAACTATCAATGGAGTAGAAGTATTATTTTCCTGTTTGGGCTCTATCGAAAAGGTGATTGATGGAATGCGGCGATCACCGAAGGAGAAATAAATGCGTAATTTATTTCCATGGAGTTCAATGTAAGGGATTGAGTCCTCGTAAATGATCTCAACTTCAGAGCTGGAAATAGTAGGAATTTTGTCCTCATCGAAAACTCTGACTGTGTTGAATTGGTAAAGCCCTGCTGGAAGAATATCAGTAATTTCTTCCTGTCCGTATGCGACGCAAGACAACCCAATTAAGATGGTTACCAGTATTGTTTTTATGTATCTCATTTTTTTATTTTTTAGAACGTGGAGGCTAGTCACGTAGTGGAGGCGGAGCCGTAACGGAGTTGACTACGCCGTCTTGATCTACCCCAGATCCTGCGATTTCTTCGACTTTATCCCAATCGGTTATTTGCTGAGTGAAGTCCCAGTTTTCTCCAATTTGCTTCACAAAAAGAGTTTCTTTAACGATCGCTCCGACGATGAACCCAAATAAGATCGAGATAAAACGTATCAATTCTACATCTTCATTTATGTTAATTAGGCTGAGTAGTAAGAAGGCAAAAAGACTCCAGCGAAAAATGTGAATCCTGCTTCTTCCAAACAGGTTCTTTTTCCAATGCGGATAGCCTTCTTTTCTTACTTTAAGTAGTTTTTCAGCTAGCTGCTGGTCTGTGAGGCGTTTCATTTTTTCTGTAGATCGTCAAGAGGTGGCACGTAGTGAGGAACGAACGGAGTTGACCACTCTCGCCTGGATATACCCTCGGTCAGTCTCAATGCACTCGATCTGTTCTGTCTCCTCAGTGTTCATTTCTTAGATTTAGTTTGATTGGTTCAGGATGGTTAGAATCTGGATTCTTTCAATCGTCTTATCTGGATTTTTTTAACCGCAGATGGACGCAGATGAACGCGGATCAAGATTCTTAAATCTGCGTCTATCCGCGTGAATCTGCGGTTCCAAATTCAGTTCATTTTTCTGTATATCGTGAAGGATGAGCGCGACATGGAGGCGGAGCCGTAATGTCGTTGCCTCACTCCGTCTTGTTAGAACTTTAGTTTATGATAGTGTGATGCCCTGGAGTGGGAAATTCGACTTCAAGCTTTAGTGGTTTTAGCCTTCTGTCCATGTCAGTGAGTCGGATTTCCATATGTTCGACAAAAGCACGCTTGCGAGACACTTCTCTGAGCAGAGCTTTTTTCTCATCACCTGTTGCTGTTTCGTAATTACTGTAGAGTTCCCTAAGTCCTTCAGTTTCTGACTCTATCCGCTTGAGTAGCTGGATTTTAGTTTGTTCATAGCTTGAAATGACTTCCTCATCAGAAGGGGTATATCTCTTACGCCCAGCTTGCTGCGAATACTGATACTTCTTTAGCTGACTACTAATCTGATCGCTCCACTCATCGAGATAAAGCAAGTAGCATTGCCTGAGGTCAGAAGTCTCAAGATGAAGAACATTCTGTGACATTAGATGCCAAAATATTATCTCATTATCTCTGGTCGCGATGATGCCTCTACTGCTTGAAAAGGCTCTGTCGTATATTTCGACGCCCAAGAGTTTTTGTTCTTCTATAAAATCCTTAAGGGCATTCCTGCTGTTAAAGATTCTCCCCTTATCGAGATACTGAAAGATTTCATCAGCTTCTCTATTGAGCCTCGTTCCAGTAGCTGGTGCTCGATCGTTTGAAAAGGCCAATACGTTGTGCGATGAAGGAGGGACTAAGTCTTCCCACGAGTAAGTGTTCGCTGATGCTTGCTGTGAAAGTGAAAGAGCTAAGACTATGCTGCCGATTATCTTCTTCATTTTATTTTTCTAACAGTTTTATTAGTGTATTTTTAGTGCACGTTAGAGGTTTTCAGGTAGGGCTCAAGTTTATTAGTTTAAGTTTCTTAATTCATTGTTTTCAAGTTGGATATGTAATTATTGACTCAGTTGTC
>NZ_JARXIC010000074.1 GCF_031127905.1 Thalassobacterium sedimentorum
AACCACCATCCCCAACATGCTGCAAAAATACAGATTATGAAACCAACGCCTATTGCCCCTTGTGGATTAGTATACATTTAATTTTTCACCCATCGATGAGCACTAGCGTGAGTGAGGAACGAACGAATTGTCTAGATGCGACTGGTTCGCTGCCAGACGGCTTCGAGTTTACGGGACTACCAGACGGCGACACTATCCCGTGCCCGTGCTGCAACGATGGGATTGATGACGGCGAGGTGTGCGCGAATTGCGACGGCGACGGATATAAAATCATTCATGAGGCGGATTACTTGGAAGCGAACGTAGAGCGTGCTCACGAAGTGAGGCACGAACGGAGTTGATCACCGCGACTTGATCTCATCCTTTGGTTTATCGAGGGTGAAGATGTAGTCGGGGTCATCTGGGCTAGATTGCACTTTCTTTTTATTTTTTGGAATCCCAAATATTGAGAAGGCTAAAAGCATCACGATTATGAATACCCAAGCGGTGGTTTCAAATATGGGGATGGAATTGCTACCGCTGTTAAACCCTCCGAAGGCTTTCGTCATAAAGAGACCATAGCCAAGGAGTGGGATCGCGAGTAATCCGACTAAGCCTGCAAGTGCTCTAAAAATTCCTTCCATTTAATTTCTGAGATCGGTGAGGACTGGCACCCCAGCCTGAGTGATTAGTAGTTCAAGTGATTGTCGAAGATCCGGCGGCGTAAATGGGGTTGACCAGCTCCGACTGGATATAGCTCCCAGAGTGCCCAACGGCATCAAATCTGACAAGCGCTTCTTCTTCCTTTCGAACTTGTATTTTCCGGCAGAGCCGGGAACCGCTAATGACCGCTAATTTTACGCTTATGGGGTTTCTTCTCTTCTTCATCTTTCTCTTCAATAAGCGTTCATAAGCGCCAATAAGCGGTGTCAAAATTCTCTTCTATATCGTGGAGGTGTGGCATGGAGTGAAGGAGCGGAGCGACGTAACGGAATTGTCCACTACCGTCTTGTTAGAAGGCTCCTTCTTCGCGTATAGATTTCCTCAAACCCTCAAAATAGCCAGGTTTGTGCATCTCTCGATTCTTTGATGCTTTAAAATCTTCGGATGAGAAAAGCAAAGAGCCATCATAGATACTCTGAGGAAGGTAAGCCTGATTGCTGACTTCTACCTTGTGGTAGTATCGACCGACCTGCTTTGAAAATGGGTATTCCTCGTGGACGTGAATAGCCAAAACAAATCGATCACCTAGAATCATATAGAGATAAAGAGTCGGCTTCGAGTCTCCAACTCTCTGTGGGTCGAAGGGCAGATCGATATCATCACCTAATTCTTTTCTTAGTAGCTCTTGGAATTCCTTGGCACTGGTCTTCTCTATTGGGTATGGCGGCTGGCCATTTAGTGCTTTCTTTTGCTCTTTTGTGGCGATTTCGACGTAATGCGGCTTATCACTTTCCCCCTCTAGTGGAAACTTACCAGTCTTCTCTTTATATTCTGTTACTAGATTCCATAACGCTTCGAGGTCATTCAACCGAACGATATCTGCATCATGCTGATATTCGCTACTCGTTCCTTTTGTGAACATTTCAAATAGATTTGCCTGAGCTAAAAATGGGCAGGCAAGTAAGGCTACGAGTATTATTTTATTCATTTTTCTAACGATGAGGCCAGGCACCCAGCCTGACGAGTATGTAGTTCAAGTGATTCTCGGATTATCGGGCGGGTTACATGGGTTGACCTGAGCCGGCTGGATCTACCCTCATACGCTCCAGATTTCTAAAAGCCCTAACGAAGTATATCGAGACGAATATAAATAAAACACTGCTTAATATGCTCAATCTAATGCTAGCGGTAAAGGTCAGCCATAGGTGGCCTGAGAGTATCAAAACATAGACCGAAACCAATAGGCAGTAGAGTTTCTTCGCGTCTTTCGTTTTTTGTTTCCTAAATTCTGTATAGGTGCCAGCGATCGCTCCAAGCAGTCCTAAAATAACTCCACCACCGGCTAGAATCCAGACTGCTATGTTTTGTTCATTCATGCTGTAGATCGTAAAAGTGAGGCACGTAGTGAAGCGCGGAGCGCGTAACGGAGTTGTCCTCTACTGTCTTGTTAGGTCTTAACTCCTGATTGATATAAGAGGTGTTCAACCAGCACTCTGTAGTCGACAGAAACCTTTTCAAGATCCGGCATTCGACAATTGTAATAGACCTTGTGAGCAGAGTGATTCCCTAAAAGGCGAAACGAATCAATGGTCTTTCTCATGTCTTTCGTTAGCTTTAACTTTTTCTCCGCCTTTGCGTCATTGATGATTGTAGACAAATTTTTATATGAACCGTCTGCTTCCTGAATTTGATTCTCGATTGCAAGATGCTCATATGTCAGAATCAATAGCACCTCTAGTAAGCGCCTCATTAACATCGCACACCCATCGAAAATATTGTATTCGTATGATGCATCAATTTGTCGAGCTAGCAGCTCTATGAATCCTCTAGTATTCTCATAGATTTCTTTAGGTAGAATTGTGTCGAACTCGGCAACTTCGGTTGAGCCACTACGTAACCCTGGGTAGAGTCCTTGGAGCCTATCAACCTCTGCTGCATGAAGTTTGAAATTTGAACTCTTTGAGCCCTTAACAAAATTGCGTGACCGTTTCAGGTTTAAAGCGAGGCGAGACACGTTTGGTCGAGGGAGATCGAGATCGTGCATCCATGTTCCTGCCTCTGTTGCGCTGAATTCGGCAGCTTCGTTCACCTTTCTATGAAAGAAAGCTAGAAGCAGCACTTTATCTAGCTCTTTCTGCGACAGGAGATCTGTCGCCTTCTTGAAATCCTCAAAATTCATTTAGCAGGCTCGTTTCTAGGAAGGTCATGTTCGACAAAAACAGTGCCACGGTGCGGAATGACAATCTGATCAGATTCAGAACCCCATTCAACCCAGCCTTGCTTGCTTTTGGTGTCATTAACGCTCTGTCTAAATGCCTTTGGCTGTTTTTTCTTCACTTCAGCGTAGCATGTATACAAATGGTCAAGACTGGCAGATTCAGAGCCACGTAACTTGACTAGATAATAGACGGCAACTGCCGTAAATTCTGCTGCGGTTTTGGGATTTTTCTCAGTGTGAAAATCCTTAAACGAGGGAATACTTCCTGATTCTGTAAGATCAAGATGGCGGTCAATAGAGTATGATTCCTTACCGCCTGAAGGTTTCTTTGAAGGCACCTTTGACGCTCCTTTAGGCTTAGATGGAACGTCAGCAGTGGCTTTTCTGGTAGCAGCCTTTTTGCTGGGCGACGCTTGGGGTGAAAAGTCACTAGTTAGATCTCGGGTGAGAATAGCAAATGCCTCCTGCTGAACAGCCTCGGGAAATTCTTTCACAATCTTTGCTATTTCGCGCAGTTCGTTTTTTAATGTTTCTTGATCCATAATTTTTTAGTGCTGTTTTTTTTCTTACCTAACGTCAAAGGTAGGCGCGCCAAAGGCGTTGCCTATCCTGCCTTGTTGAACAAAGCCGCTACGCGGCGCGTGTGTATTTTAAGGTTTTCTAGAGTTAAAGGTGGGAGCCGAGCGGTCAGGCTCAGCTCCCTATGTCTAA
>NZ_JARXIC010000075.1 GCF_031127905.1 Thalassobacterium sedimentorum
TGGTTCACATTCGAGCCCTCACCCTAAAAAAATAGAATGAAGCCGATAGATCAGAGCGGAATCCACCTGACCAAGGGCGGCAGCATATCCAGACGCAGCTATCAACTCCTTTCGCGCTCCAGGCTTCGCTCTTCGAGCTACGCCCGGCAAGCCGCGCTGCAGTCGCGATAGTGCTCCACGATATGGGAAAGAAAATTGAATCGACGGATCGAAGCATTTAGACTAAGCATTTGTGGGTAAGAGAAGGAGCAAAAGAAATAAAATCCTCAGACAGCCAGAGCCGAGTCACCAATTGGCAAAAAGAAGAAATCATAGATTCAAAGTCCTAGATGAAGCCCATAATTCAGAACCCCACACCCACCACGGCCTTCGGCCATATCCAGACGCTTCTGGACAACGCCTAAAGGCGCGCCAGAGCTCCACGATAAAATAAAATGGCAAAAGAAACAAACACCCCACCCGAAGAATCAACAAAACCGTCACCGTCTTTGCCTCCACCGAGTTCTCCTCCTCCTGCCCCAGAGAAAGAAGAAAAAAGTGCCTCAGATCGAGTAATCAATGCGCTACTACAGCCCGACTGGAAGGATGTAGAACCAGTGTTGAAGAAAGAACTGCCAGCGGCGTTAAAGGAAAAATGGTCTGAATACAAATTAGACAGTTACAATCCAATATTATTCTTGGACGAAACCAACTCAATCGGGGAAGACCATGCGGATCGCATTTACAACGCTGTATGCGAGTTTAATGAAGAGAAAGATATCCTGCTTATGCTAGGAAGCAGAGGTGGACGAATCGAACCTGCCTACCTTGCCAGTAAAAATTGCAAAGCTAAGGCGAAAGATAAATTTGTAGTTGCGATACCTCGTAGAGCAAAATCTGCGGCTACACTTTTGGCACTTGGAGCTGACGAAATCCACATGGGTTCAATGAGTGAGCTTGGGCCTATTGATCCCCAACTGGGGAACATACCAGCCCAAGCTCTTTCAAACGCTCTCAAGACCCTTGCTAGAACTGTGTCCGATTTCCCTAAGAGTTCTGAAATGTTTGCTCGTTACTTAGAAAGTCAGCTTGACTTAGGTATTCTTGGTTACTTTGAGCGTATCAACGAATCTGCAACTCAATATGCAACCCGATTACTGTCAGATAAAGAATTAGGTGATGGAATGACCGCACAGAACCTAGCTTCCCACCTAGTGAATCATTATAAAGACCATAGCTTCGTTATCGATAAGGATGAAGCTATTGGGCTTTTTGGAAATGGAATAATTAAGGTCCAGACTGAGGAATATAGTTGTGCTAATCGAATGGACAGTGATTTGAGATGGCTTTCAAAAATCGCAAGAATTATACACCGAAAAGAAATCACTTTCATTGGTGGATTCGATAGCTGCCTTAAAATCAAGGACATCAACGAAGAAGACTGATAGATCAAGACGGAGTGAGACAACAGATTTCGCTGACGCTCATCTGTGCTCATCCTCTACGTTCAGCAAAAGAATAAATGCATTTCCTGATCCCCATAACCCTAATAGTTGGACTCCTTGCAATCTGGTTACTGATAGTAAAAAGTGAGAGTTACAAATTTAGAGCTATAGGTGGAATCGTCTTCATTGGACTGCTTGGATACGCATTTAGTTTTTACCATCTTACTTATCGGAATTACGAGCGGGATTACTACGATTCGGCTCTTAACGGAATAAGAGAATTAATCGAAAAAGGTAGACAAGATGAAGCAATTGAACCGATCCTCAAATACCAAGAAAGTAATAATGAAGGTTTCTCTGCCGTGGCAGATCTAGCATCCACAATCAGCAGGCTAATCTGGGCTGAACCAGACGGGAGTGGGCAATAGATTTCGCTACCGCTCATCTATTCCACCCCTCGACGTTCGGCAAAAAATCTTATGAAAAACGAAAATAGAATAATCCAAAAGAGCCTTTCCCTGAAAGACGGAAAACTCACAGCAATGCGGGAAGTTTCTCACCAGACTGGAGAAGTATACGCGATGGCTATCCCTCTTAAGATTGAAAAGGGAGATGAACCTTGCGGGGCTCAAAACGGAAGGCACAGGTATTATTTCACCCCAGATCAGAAGGTCGACACCGAGTGGGAAAGACTCTTCAAACAGGCCTGGTATGATCATCAAGGACCTGCTGACGACCTTCCTACATTCGGTGAAGTGGGACAAAACTATACGCCGGTTATGTTTCTCGAATGCGCCCCGGCGAATCTAGAGAAGCGTATAGAGACAATCAAGAAGGCTCGTGATCGAGCGAACGAAATATACCCGAAGGAACGGAGTAAAGCACTAGAGTTCGCTGAAAAGAATGCGGAAGAAAAAAAGAAGGAAAGTGAGGCGAGAGAGTCAACCGCTCAGAAAATAAATGAGGCATGGGATCGTGTAAGTATGGACTAGCGAGGCCGAACCAATCGCAGTGAGCAATGTCGCTATCGCGCCATCGCTCATGCTCCACGTTCTGCGAGAAAATCGAAAATGAGCCACAACCATACACTTAACCTCGTTGAAGCCGAAATCGGAGGCGGCAGGATTTCAAAGAAAACCATCGACCAAATCGAATCCAGCGATTCTGGCTTCCTAAAAATCAGTGGACTGACACAGGAAACATTTGAATACTTTGTAGGTAATTATGGAGGCCGATTTACATCTATCGAGTTTTGGAAGTGTCCGCTGATAAGTGACCTCTCTCCCTTGGAGACTTTGGGCGACATCGAGGCGAT
This sequence comes from Thalassobacterium sedimentorum, assembly GCF_031127905.1. GTDB lineage: Bacteria > Verrucomicrobiota > Verrucomicrobiia > Opitutales > Coraliomargaritaceae > Thalassobacterium > Thalassobacterium sedimentorum. Next base: position 2,740 of record NZ_JARXIC010000075.1, read on the forward strand.
CTCCTATTACTGGAATCAGAGAGCAGAAAAGCTCTGGGACATGTCCAAAAATACTCGCCTGACTAGATTCGCATTTGAAGACTTCACCCGAGTGAAATCATTGGAGCAGGTCAGCGCTTGCACCTCACTGAAAGAACTCACCTTTGGAAACAAAGTGTGGGTCACTCAGGAGATCGATTCGCTGGAGCCACTGAAACAATTAAAAAATCTCTGCAAGCTAGGATTCTACATTAAGAAGGTGTTGGACGGCAGGTTAGCACCGATTTCTGAGCTGCCCCAGCTAAGCTCTGTAGATTTCCCATTGAACCTATTTTCCACGGAGAAACTAGCATGGTTGACATCTCGGATTGGGGACAAAACACAAAGCAGATGTTTAGCACCTTACCATAGGATAGAAAAACCCATTGATGACGGATCAAAAAAGAAGGATACGTTCATTGTTGGTAAGCGAAAGCCGCTATTGGATTGGAATCAAGACCGTGAGAGGATATCGAAGTATACCCAAAAATTCGAAGCACTTGTAGCTAAGTATAAAGCCAACCTCAGCATACCAGAACCTGAAAAATGAAAAGCAGAACCAGGCAGTGGTATCAACTCCGTTACGCGCTCCGCGCTCCACTCCGTGATACACTTTTACGATATGCAAAAGAAAGAACGAATCCAATTTGGATGATTCCAGCCTTGCGCTAACGTGTTAAAAAAGAGAATCTATAAAAATGGAATGATGAGT
>NZ_JARXIC010000076.1 GCF_031127905.1 Thalassobacterium sedimentorum
GGCATGCCAAGCCGTAGTCTTGAGCGCACGATAGCCGTGTTGTCGAGTCCGCCTACGCGCCTTCGGCGACTCCGGCGTGACAGCCTTCACTTTCGCTGCGCTCAAGCGAAGGCTGGTGGAGCATAGGAGAGTCGAACTCCTGACCTCTTGCATGCCATGCAAGCGCTCTACCAACTGAGCTAATGCCCCTTTCAGGAAAGATTGGAAAAATGGCGGGACTTGTTGCTGCGTCAATAGTTTTTCAAACTATTTTTTTGGGGGGCGCAGAGTCTTCTGATTGCTATTTCATTGTTGAGCCTGTCCCACGGCAGCTGTGATTTCTGTCGCGCTGAGGTCCATGTGATTTTCACAGAACGCTAGCATGTCTGCTTGCAATGGGGCGGTGAAGCTCACGGTGCCTTCGGGGAATTGGAAGTCGTAGCGGTGGCAGTGGAGTGCTTGCCGCTGAATAGGAAGGGCGGCCGCTAGGCGCTCGGTCCAGCCGTTTTCGATAAACTCAATGTAGAGTGTTTCGTCGGGGCCATAGATCTTGTCACCGACGATGCGATGTTTGATTTCTTCGGCGTGCACGCGAATCTGATGCTTGCGGCCAGTCTCTGGTTGGACTCGGCACAGTGTATAGCCCTTTTGGGAGAGCAGGGGAATGAAGTCAGTGACAGCGTCTTGTGAGCTGCGGTCGTAGCTGACTTCGGATTTGACGATGACGGGGCCGCCGCCTTTGCGACGGCGGGCAATTGGCAAGTCGACGTGGCGGGCTTCCTGCAGTTCGCCCTCGATCAAAGCGATATACGCTTTTTTGACGATTCGATTTTGAATGGCCATTTGGAACTTGCGCGCCACGGCCGGGCGCTTAGCAAAAACTATCAGACCGCTGGTCTCGCGGTCGAGGCGGGCGACCAGATGCAATTTGTCGGCTCCGGTGTATTCGCGCACGACGCCGACGAGACTGGACATTGGGCCGTTTTTGGAGGGATGGCAGACCAGCCAGCCGGGTTTATTGACGATGAGCAGACTATCGTCTTCCTGGACAATCCAGTTTGTAAAATCGGTCATGTCGACCAGGGGGGCTTCTTCGCCGTAGGGATTGTTCATGATTTCAGAGGACGGAGGACTGAGGGCTTTATTGGGCTCGATGTTGTTCCAAGCGCATTTTACGTAGGATGCTGGCACCGATACGAGTGACGGCGACCAGCGGCATTTTACTGCCGAAGAAGGTGATGCAATGATTCATCCAGCCAGTAACGACGAGTGTCTGGCCTTTGGCAATGGCATTGAGTGTACGTTTGGCCACTTCTTGGGAGGTCATGTCGAGGCCTTTGTTGCCGCTTTTCTTCACCGGAGGTGTGGCAAAGCCGGCAGCTTTAAAGAAGTTGGACTGGGTGGGGCCCGGACAGACGGTGAGGGTGCGTAGTTTGGTACCGCGTAGGTCTTCGTTAAGTGCCAGTGACCAGTTGCGGACGAAGGCTTTGGTGGCGCCATAGGTCGCGAGGAAGGGGGTGGGCTGAAAGGCCGCAGTGGAGGCGATATTGACAATAACACCGCCTCGTTCTAGCATGACGGGGAGTAGTCGAGCGGTGAGATCGACTACTGCGCGCACATTTAAGTCGATCATCGACAGCTGTTTATTGATGTCGAGGTCAGGCGTGCGGCCATAGTCGCCAAAGCCGCTGTTATTAACGAGTAATACTTCTCCGGGAGGGGCGGTATCGATTTTATTTAGGAGTGCGGCAGCGGTGCTGGCCACTTGGTTCGCATCACACAAATCGACCGGGAAATGTTGACCGGTTTTACCCAAAAAAATGTCAGGTTTTGAACGAGAAAGGTTGCACAATGTAATATCTGGTGCTACGGTCTGAATTGCTTTGATAATTGAGCAGCCAATTCCAGAAGAACCGCCCGTAATGACAATTACGGAATACCGATTGAAGTGTGTAACGTGCTTCATATATGTGTTAGGTTTTCAGTGGGTTGGCTTTTTTTATGCTCTAGTTTGTCGAAGCAGCGGTGTCAGTCGACTCCGTTAAATGGAACCAATAACAAAAGGAATAATAACTATGAAGCAACATGACGTAATCATCTCAGGTTTGAACATGGAACTTACAGATGCGATCAAAAATATGGTTCACGAAAAAGCAGAAAAACTCTTCGAGCACGAAGATCACATTATTCGTATGCGGGTAGAGCTCGAATACGACCCCCATCAATCTACCCATGAAAAAGAATTTATTTCCAAGGGGCAGCTGGAAGTTCGCGGTAATGACCACTTCGCATCGGCGGCCACCAATGACCTTTATAAGTCAATAGACGACATGGTTCAGAAGCTTGATCGCATGCTTCGTCGTCGCTCCCGCTTGAAGAAGGTAAAGCGGAAGACCACGCATTTAGTGGATATTCCTGCTGACATTCCGAAAGCGGTGTAGTCCTCGTTTGTTTCGGCCCTTACCCCTATAGCCATATTCAAAGCCCGGCAGTGTATTGCCGGGCTTTTTTATGTTTGCGGTCGATTGTCGAGGTGAGTGCTGGGGCGTGAGCTATAAGAATTGGGCGTGTGTGTGTGGGCCTTTATGAGGCTGATTTAAAGCTCTTTTTCTGTCTACATTTTTGGGGGGACTTGCAAAGAGTGAGAAAGAAGTAGGATCTAGGTTGTAACTTGAGGCTTTTCAGTTTTTTTTGCCCCGCATGAATCCAAATATTTATCAAGTTTTGCATATTGTCGGTATTGCAATGGTCTTTCTCGGTTACGGTGCTTTGCTCGCGCGTAGTATGGCTGCTCCGGATAATGTATCTGTGCGCAAATTGGGCTCAATTACCAGTGGCATTGGGTTGCTACTAATTCTAGTGGCTGGTTTTGGCTTAATTTCAAAGTTAGGCCATAGCTTCACCTCACCTTGGTTGATTGTGAAAATGGTGATTTGGTTGGCGCTGGGGGGCTTGATCGTTTTGATTAATCGTAAGCCACAATTTGCAGTTATACTGTGGTGGTTGTTGATTTTACTCGGTGCGATTGCGGCCAGTATGGTCTACATCGTCAGATTTTAAGCGGTTTCAGAAAAAAAGTTACTTTTTTTGAAAGTTCTTCTTGATCTCTGCTAAAAGCTTTGTCTTTATCCCGCACTTCTCAAACGCACCTGTAGCTCAATTGGATAGAGCGCCTGACTACGAATCAGGAGGTTAGGGGTTCAAGTCCCTTCAGGTGTACCATCTTTTTAAGCGCTTCGGTTATCCGAGGCGTTTTTTTTTT
>NZ_JARXIC010000077.1 GCF_031127905.1 Thalassobacterium sedimentorum
TCAGATCGCTTGGGTAGTTTTCTCGCATCCAAACTATATGCGAGATTCGAGCACTCTCGTACAGCCCAAATTACGCATTTAAGCTTTTATTGGACGCCCTCTTAGACCTTCCGACTTTGGAAGTAAAAGCTCACTAACTTTGGGCGGATTACTTGCGGCGACGCACGACTACTAAGGAGAGGGCGAGTGCACCGGCAAGTAGTGCATAAGTTGAAGGTTCTGGGATGGTGGTTCCGATGACACGGATTCCGGCTACTTGAAAGTTGTCGGCACCCTCTGCGGTTGCATCATAGAAAGTCCAGCGAAGTTCACCGTTTGCTGCTGTGCTCCAGGCTGTGCTCGAATTCGTAGCAATCAGGCTATGGCTCGTAAGATCAATGAAATAGGTGGCGATAGGGTCGGTGCCACTTTGAGTCGCAATCGCTTCAGAGCCGACCAAGACAGTCGAGTTGTCGGAAGCTTTGCGGTAGCCAAACTCCCAAGTGCCGCCTGCAGCATTTGTCGCGCGAATATCGAGCTCAACTCTGGTGATCGTGTAGGATTGTCCCGCAGCGGCATTTCCGAGGTCGAGGTCGAAACGTGTGGTGCCTCCAAAATTACTGGCAGTAAACAGGTCGTTATTAACTGCGGCGGTTCCCGTTCCGTCGTAGTTCCACCCGCCAACGCCAGAACCCCCACCGACTGCGGTAAAGGTCGTCGCTGTGTCATCGAATGTCACAGCTGCGTTTTTCACGGTAAATTGAGAGTCCGTTGAAGCGATGGTGGTGACGCCTCCTGTACCACTAAAATCAATTTCAACGAGCGTGACTTGCGCTGAACTGCTGAATGAGAAAAGTGCAATTGTGGCAACCGATAGTGAGTATATCTTTTTCATGTATGTAGGGTGTTTTTGATTAGGGTTGAACGATTGAAGCAAAGTCATTCGATGTTTAGACGATTGGGATAAGAAACAATTCCTGTGTTGCTGTCAAGAATTGTTTCTTATGGTTTTTTTGGTTGTTCTATTTTTTGTCGCAAGCGACTGTTTATCAGTCGCTTGAGGTCTTTTTTATGTTTTTCTTTAGAAAGCTTGCTGTTGGAGTAGGGAGGATGCATCCTGCTTTATTAATCACTAAGCAATTTGAATGAATCTGGATTGCAACTGGTCAGCGCCGAATATTACTAATTGAATCAATGAGAGCACGTTTGAAAGATGTAGCCGCGCGAGCGGGAGTCGCAACGAATACTGCGTCGACGATCTTGAATCGTCGGTCGAATTCCTGGGCTTCGAAGGAAACGGCAGCCCGTGTCTTTAAGGCAGCGGAAGAATTGGGCTACAAGCCTAGCCGAGCTGCATTGGGACTTCGACTTGGTAGCTTTAAAACCGTTGGTCTCGTTATTCCGGATTTGCATAATCCGGTCTATACGACTTTTGCAGATCTACTGGAACAGCGCATGCGTGATCATGGTTATGATCTTATTTTGGAGCACTCTCGTAACGACTTAAAATATGAGAAGCACTGTTTAGATTCGATCATTGATCGCCAGATTGATGCGGTGACGTATTTTGTCAGTGATTTGAATAGCCACTTGGACTTTTTGAAACGTGCGGCAAAAACATCCACTCACGTTGTTGCATTAACGGGGCCTTCGATCGAGCCGTTTCCTTTCGACGCGGTTGAGATGGATTTCGCTTCGGGGATTACGGCTGCGGTTGAGCATTTATTAGACTTGGGGCATGAACATTTTGCGTTTCTTTGTGCACTTGCGAAAGGGCAGGAAGCGGGGGATCGGCCAAATGTATTTAATCAGATGCTGAAGGAGCGTGGAATCCCTGAGAATCAAAATAGCTTCATCCCGTGTGCGCACGATTTGCTGAGTGCAAGAAACACCTTTGGTGAGTTCTTGGATGGTATTTCGGGGCCCAAGCCGACTGCACTCATCGCCATGAATGATTTAACTGCCATTGGTGCCATGCGCGCCGCGAGCGAGCAGGGCATTCGTGTGCCCGAAGATCTTTCAGTGATCGGAGTGGATAACATTCCTTTGGGCCGATTCCTGCCGCGTCAATTAAGCACTATTGCCCAGCCACTAGAAGAGTTGGCCGATGCGACTGCAGAATTGATGTTATACCGACTCAATAATGATGAAGAGGATTCGAAGCCACAGTCTCGTAAATTTAAAGCGAAGTTGTTGATCAAAGAAACCACGGCGCGGCTAGGCTGACGTATTTGAACTAGTGAGGTAAAGTTATTGGATTCGCTTGTCGGCGTAGCCTCGGAACTAGTCACTTTGACCGGTTGGCTCCGCTTTCGCTAAAGCTCCTCCGAAACGGGTAAACTCTAAACCGCGGAAAGCGATCACTCCGCGTGAGAGGTTCAAATTTAGCATCTATATGACTTGCCAACGACTTATGGAAATACGAAAAAACGTCTTGAAGACGCAATTGACCATATTTCTCGCCGCAATGGCAGGCTGGCTGAACCGCTGACAGCTTGACGTGATCAACTATTTGCATGCCGAGAATGAGATACTCAAAGAACAGCTGGAGAAGAAGGATGTGAAGTTGGCTTTGAGCAATACCCAAAGACGGAAACTTGCAAAATGCGGCAAGAAGCTCGAGCGCAAGGGACTGATGCAATACGCGAGTATTGTCACGCCGGATCGGATTCTCTACTGGCACCGTAAATTGGTGGCACTCAAATATACGGCGAAGCGCAAGATCCAAACGGATCGGCAAAAAGAGATGGAAACCATCCGTGAGTTTTGCATCAAGTTCGCGGAAGAGAACGCAAGCTGGGGTTATGGACGCATCCAGGGTGCGTTCTCGAATTTCGGTTACGAGGTCAGTGAAACCACGGTCGGTAACATGCTTCGAGCCGCAGGTATTCCTCCATCTGAGGAACGTATGAAGAGGTCTACTTGGAAGCAATTCGTCCGCTCGCACATGGCGACGATGTGTGTGGCGGATTTCCTCACCACGGAGGTTTGGACGATGCGCGGCCTTGTCCGCTATCACACGCTTTTCGTCATGAACCTCGCCAAGAGCAGGGTGCAGATCGCTCAGATCAGCTGCCAGATGAATGGTCAGGTCATGGCACAGGTCGCCCGGAACCTCACTGATTCGGAAGATGACTTCTTGTATAAGATGGAATACTTCGTCTGCGACAACGATCCGCTGTTCACGAATGAATTTTGCGAGACTTTGGAAACTTCAGGAGTGAAGGTCATCAAGACCCGC
>NZ_JARXIC010000078.1 GCF_031127905.1 Thalassobacterium sedimentorum
TTCGCTTCCTCGAAGAATTCATTCCATTCACTTTCGCTGGGTGGTGTTTCAGAGTTCTTATGGATTAGTAGGAGATATTCCATTTTCTGCCTATCGTGGAGACCAGACAACCAGCCTGTGTGGTCAGTCGTCCAGTTGCTTTTTAGAGTTTTACGAGCGGGCTATATGGGTTGTCTGTGTCGTCTGGATCTGACTTATAGGAAGCCAAGCCCGAGGAAGACGAATATGCCAATGATCATGACTGCCCACCATGAGCTACTGCTTTCAGTTTTCTTTAATAACCAAAAGTAGAAGAAGCCTAGACCTATGTTAATTGCTGTTCCAATTAGACTGGCTAAAAATGGATAGCCGAACATGAGACTCATGACGAATGTCAAACCAGCAAAGAGTGATGTGGCTACCCAGGGGCTATCGCATTCTAAATTTATTTTTACCAGTGCGGCTAAGATTATCGCGTTTAACATTTTGTTTTCTTATTTCGTTTCAGATCGTCGAGCTCTGGCGCGGCGCGTTAGCGACGTTGACCAGAAGCGACTTGTTCGTGTTTAGTTTGCTTCCATCCACTTTACATCTCGAATGTCAGGATCTGATGTCAAAATCTCGTCCATTGCTTTAGTTATTTTTCCCAGCTGCTCTGAAGCATCAATTTTCTTAAAGAGCTTTCTTACTTTCGGCGTTCGTGGCTCAGTGAAGCACAAGAACTCATTGTCGTCTCCATACTGGTGGCTGCAGCAGATCGCTAGCCGGAATTCTTTATTCTCGATTGGAAGATAGTAGCCCCAATCTTCAGTGAAGTAATCCTCAATAGGGATTCCTTTTTCTTTTAGTTTGGTAGTCAAATATTCTGCAAGTCGACGCCCCCAGAGACCCGGGTTGATTTCCTCTTCTTCATCCTCATAAGCGGGGAACTTTTTAGATCTGAATTCGACTTGGGTTTTCATGATTTTTTTCCACGAACGTCAAAGGTAGGCATAGAGTGAGGCACGAACGGAATTGTCCTATCCTGCCTGGTTATAATCAGGTTTGTTTGAATACATTCTTGTGCCAATAGGCCTTCTCGTTTTCGAAGAACCAATCTTTATTTTTTTCGTCCATGAACTGTTTCAATTCTGTCATGTTGATTTTATATCGATGAAACAAGGCCAATATATCTCTCAATCCTGCATTCGAAATCTTCTTTGATCGAACGTGGAGAACGATCGTATCAGAAACGCCTTCCCATTTCTCGATACTGGGAATTTTGCCGATCCATTCGAAAAAGCTGAGTTCATCATTTTCGGAATAGAAGGAAACTCTTTTGCAGTGCAGTTTAGGCATCTTAATTTTTTTATAACGTCAAGAGGTGGCACGGAGTGAGGCACGAACGGAGTTGTCCACTCTCGTCTGGATATCCTTATTTTTCTCCAGCTTCTTTCCAGGCTCTTCTCCCATTGCGATCAAGCTTTTCGATTTTATCGATGTCCGATTCTTTTTCGATAAAGCTTATAGTCGCTTTCACTTCATATGGATCTCCTTCCTTGTAGTAGTAGGCTAGGAAATACTCTTGGTTCAATTCTGGTTGCTCGGCAATACTTGGCCTAAAGTCGCCTTCTTGACCGGCTTGCTGATTAAATGGTTGGTTGCGAAACTTGTCTGAGTAGTGAATAATTCGGGTTCCTGTAGTCGCTTTGCAGTTCGAAATCTTAATCAGCATTTTGTTTTCGTTGTGCACTCTCGGATTTGGATAATTACCCACTCTGGATGCTGAATGGCTGAAGAAAACCTCAATTTCCTTTTTCGGCTCGTCTGAGATAAACTTCGTCACTTCTTTTTCTTTTCCATCCGGATACGAAGAAACCTCAAATACGGCATAGGCCAAGACTGGTTTCTCAAAAGTGAAACTCCAGTTTCCGCCCTTGATTCTTAATTCGCTCATCAGCTGCTCCATCGTCATCGGCGATTTTGTTGCATGATTTTGTGCATGCGCAGAGTAGGTGAATAAAAGGATAAGGGTGACGGTTATGATTAGTTTCATTTTCTTGGATATCGTGGAGCTCTGGCGCGCCTTTAGGCGTTGTCCAGAAGCGCCTGGATCTAGCCTGAGGGTGGTGGTGTCCAATCGGTTCCAAATGTGCAAATAGTTATTCAGTCTGATTGGATTTAATTCTTCTATTCTAATTTTTATTCGTTGATAGGATTGCTTGGGCGTTCTTCCAGATGCCTCGACCTGTCAGGATTCTCAATCCAAGACTAAATATGAATGCGCAAACGATTAAGAGGTAGATCATCCCAGATCGATCGACATCGTATCCTGTGCAAATGTATATGGCGCAACAAACCGCCAAGGCGACAGTGAGCCATCCACTGATTAGTTTTCCTTTTTCTTTATTCATTTTCTTCTAGATCGTAGACGAGAGGAATAGATGAGCGCCAGCGAAATCTATTGCCTCATCGGACTGGTTCGCTCTGTTTTTTTGATTCTGTAAAGGGTGTTCCATCTCAAGTGCTGACAAGCATGTTGGCTCCAAAATGTTTCAAAGTCCATTTCTTGAAACTCTTCGCCGACTTCTGGACCAAATTGCCACCTAGTGAAGAAGAGTATCTCGTTTTCTGGAGATCTGGCTAGCATGTGCTCAAATAGGCTCTTCAGGTCATCTTTTAGGTTGTTTTTTAGTTCGTAATAGAAGTCTTGGTTCTGTCCCCAGTTTCCGATTTCTTCATTGTTTTCAATATCTACCTGTGGAATCTCAATCTCGGTGTCGTCCCATTCAATGATTTCATTGGCATAGCAGATTTCAAAATTTTCATTTTCTTGATCCTTATTTCCGATGTGTGCAATGCATCCTGAAATACCATCGAGTTCTTTTTTGAATAGGTTGTGATGTGATTCTACTCCCATTTCGACTAGCACGCCGAAATGCTTCGACCCTGAAAATGGGGTTGGTTCTTTACAGCCGACTGAGACTATTTCAATTGAGGGCATTTATTTCTTAGCGAACGGTGAGGCCAAGCACCCAGCCTGAGGGATTCGTATTAGTGAGGGTTATCGGATTTCTAGCGCGTAAAATGGGTTGACCTGTGCCGTCTGGATATGCTCCCGCCCAT
>NZ_JARXIC010000079.1 GCF_031127905.1 Thalassobacterium sedimentorum
AGACATAGGGAGCTGAGCCTGACCGCTCGGCTCCCACCTTTAACTCTAGAAAACCTTAAAATACACACGCGCCGCGTAGCGGCTTTGTTCAACCAATCGGAGTGAGCAATAGATTTCGCTGACGCTCATCTATGCTCATCCTCGACGTTCACAGAAAGAAAATGACACCTAAACAACAACAATTCATTACAGAAGTTCAAACTGCCGTGATCATTAGATGCTCGAACCTCTCGGAAGAAAATGAGCACAAGGGACCATGGATGGGCCTTATAGACATGGACGAGGCTTTTATGGCCATGCAGAAAATACCAGAAGAAAAATCTGCACATGAAGCGGCTTGTGACTTTGTTTCTCATCGATTCGACGAAGTCGGTGACTCCGAAAATCCACCATATTGGTTTATGCGTTGATAGATCAAAGCCAGTGGGAATGAAAACTGAAAATGTGAACCAGTCGGAGGTCTCAATTTCGTTCGCTCGTCCCTCGCTCACTCCTTGAGACTCCTCTACGTTCTGAGAAAAAATGAATAGAATCATCACATCCATCTTATTCATATGCTTCAGCATACTCCACTCAGGCTGTTCTGAGCCTGAAACGCAAAGTGATGATCCCATTGCAACTGCACTAGAAAAACTAAAGGAAAGAAAGAATGATGATGCCTTCGTCATCATCGAAGCACTTCCCACAGAGAACTACGTTCAGTTTGCGACATACTCAGATCAGTCGATCTTTGTAGACTTTCCAATCTCCACATATGAACCCGAGGAGGACGGTTTCATCGGCATTGTAGAAACCGAGAAAGTAATTAGAACTTCAGAGATTGAAGGCTACAGACTTACTCGTTTCATCAGCGAAGATGAAGAAATAAGACTCAGAAAATACCTCCTGAAGTGGCAGGTAGACTTTGAAGTTCATGAAGAGAAAGGAACCACCCCATCAGGAAAGGTTGCTAACTTTTTTACCTCTATAGAAGCAGGCTTCGATCTCGCCCCAAACAAGCGTTCAGAATTCGTCAAAGGTGTCTTCACTGAGGTGTTTCTACTAACGAACTACGAACTCAACATTATTGAAAATTAATCAGAACCAGACGGGAGATGACAACTCCGAGTAGCGCTGCCGCGCTACTCTCCGCGCATCCCCTTCACGTTCTCAGAAAAAATGGAATGGATCATAGCAATATACGTTATCACAGGAATAATCGTATGCGTCGTAACATTCAGAATACTCCACAAGCATGAAGTCGATATTCCTATAGACATCCCTTTTTTCATCATTTGGCCAATTATACCAGTATTGGCATGGCTGGAAATCGGAGCGAAGAGAATTCGAGAAAAAGAAAAGGAAAGAAAACTTCACGAGGAAGAAATGAAGAGAGCCAATCCAAACTATGGCTTAAGCACAGACGAGCAGATCGAAAAGCTCAGAGATATTCACAATCAACTAAACAAAACTAGTGAGAACCAGTCGCACTGAGCAATGTCGCTAACGCGCCATCGCTCATGCTCGACGTTAGACAAAATTAATCTATGAACCCACTAAGCGTATCCAAAGAAGTTGCAAGGCTTGGAGCATCCCATGGCCTTTCAAAAGATGTAATAGACCTTCTGGAGAAAAAGGTATCTCTTTTGGAGTCAGAGCTTCAGGAGTCTCAATCACGAGAAAAAGAGAAGGATTCCAAGATAAAAAGACTCCAGGCACAAGTGGGGAACCTTAAGCCTGAGGGCGGTCTGTTAGATGAAGAGAATGACATCCTAAAACTCTTGGCAGCGAATAAAAATCTCAGGACCATCGACCTGGTTAAGCCCACTGGGCTGAAAATTGAAAAAATTGAATATCACATAGATTCTTTAATTGATCGTGATTACATCACCGCGGATATGTGGATGGGAAATTTCAGGGTCCCAAGTATCACTAAGCATGGTCGCAAGCATTTAGTCGAAGGAGGACTGGTCTAACCAGGCAGTAGTGGACAACTCCGTTCGTGCCTCACTCCGTGCCACACTTTGACGTTCGCAGAAAAAAAATGAATACAAATGAAGGAAGAGTATATTTCGCGTTATTTGGGGACTCGTTTGATCCAGATGAACTCACTGAATTTCTTGGGATAGAACCCACCTCTGTGAGCCGAAAAGGTGAAAGAATCCCGGATCAATTACCGAAATGTAGCTCATGGCAAATATCTACAGATAATATAAAAAATGAAATCATAGATATTTATGAAATGGCTGAATCAATAGTTGAACCACTCCAAAAGCATCACGAACGAATATCAGAAGCAATGCATCGATTCAACTTAGCGGCTGTTCTACAAGTTGTACTATGGATTTCTGACAACGAAAAGCATCCAATGCCCGCTATCGGTTTTGAGACAGAGACTATTAAATTTCTTGCTGAAATAGGAGCATCGATTGATGTCGATACTTACAAACACTAATGCGAACCAGACGCTACACCCAACTCCGCACCTGCGGCGCGTCGTCGGGTGAGCTAGACGTTCTTGAATAAAAAATGAAACTCATCGCTAGCTTAATGATTATCGCAGGAGTGTTGCACTACATATTCCCTGTGATTTGCAAAGTTCAGAGTTTCGAAGTTGATCTGACCTGGCGCACTTCAGAATTAGCTGAAGCAAAAACTGAGAACGAAGAAGAAATGAAAGAGTCCATCGTGTTTATGGGATCTCATGCCGATTCAGCCATTTCTCAATGGCGAACGAAGTCGGCGGCGGGCTCTGGATTACTCATCATATTCGGCCTTATCACTTTCATCATAGGATGCAAGAGCAGGCCAGAACCAGTCGATGCAGCGAATGCGAGTAACGCCGCCAGTGTTAATCTAAATCAGTCGGCTCGCATCCGCTGATCTCCACGTTCACCGAAATAAAATGAGCAAATCATATAAGGCACTTTGGGCATTAAAACGGAATTTCTATGGAACGATAATCCTCGGACTTCTGCTACCTGTTTGCGCATCGGAGATGCTTGAAACAGATCCTAAAACAGCTG
>NZ_JARXIC010000007.1 GCF_031127905.1 Thalassobacterium sedimentorum
GTCAAAGTCAGTTCCGCAAAATCGACCTCAGTCACCTATATCCACGCATTACCAAACTCCTTGCATCACCACTCGGATCGTAGACAACTTGGACACCGTTCAAAATATGGTTATTATAAAAAATAAACGACTCATCTAAAAATCCTGCAAGACTAGTTGTTTTTCAGACAGGCGCCCTTATTGTAAGTAATCAATGAACCATTATACTTACCAAAAAGCTTTAAAAAACATCTGGAAAGACGCGCTCGCCACATATGAAACCGGTAACCGCGAACCGGACAGCTACTTCGACGCGGGCACATTGACGGAACTGGCCTCCCTCGGACTAAATACGATGGATGTATACGACTATGTAGAAGATTTCATCAATCACGGAGAACCTGATTTTGAAAGCTTTCTAATGGTGTGCGAGGCGCGTCGGGATTATTTTCTGACCGTTCAATCGGGTATGCCTTCTCGCAAAACACTCGATTCCAGCACACTGCCTGCGAAAAAGGAAGAAGCGGTAGGCATTGTCTGGTTGCCTCGCATCATTCCCAAAGCATTCGCAAAACTACGCGGTGAATTACCCGCAGATACCATGTATGGCTGTGGCGGCGATCGAAAATTTTTCAAAGAAAATAAAATTCATCCCGCAGAGTTCCTGCGCGCCGCTTGGGCCTATGAAGATAACACAAGCAAACTAGTCGATTGGGTACTGGCTCGCAAATCCTCGTAGTTGACAAGTTCCGAAAATCCACCACACAGAGCAAACTACTATGAAAATCATCGCATACCTAAAACCTACCTGTGGCTGGAGCATGGGCGTTCGCGCCATCATGAAAAAATACGGCCTAGAATATGAAGACCGTGACATCATCAACAATCCCGATCAATATGCGGAGATGGTTGAAAAATCCGGCCAACCACTGTCTCCATGCGTAGAAATTAACGGCACCATGCTCGCTGATGTCAGCGGCGAAGAAGTCGAGAACTATATGCTAAGCAACGAATTGGTATCGGAAAATAACACTCAAGCGGATGCCCCCATCAATGCACCCTGCACCGATGAGGAGCACGAGGCAATGCGTTCTAAGACAGTGCGCTTCTTCTAGCCCAAGAATCCAGCAAGCATGCATCGCTCCTGCCAATGAGCATGCATAGGCCATGGCGCAAAGCCCATTGCCTTTTTTGAGCGATTTTTTAAAAAAATCGCTCAAAAAAGGCTAATTGGGCTCAAATGACGATAAATTCGGCGATTTAAACCGTTATTTGGCGCGAAAAATGGTCTCCATTTGGCTAGATCGGGTAATTTTCCTAGACAGCTAACCCCGAGTCACTACTTTGCTGGTTCTTTTTGACTCTAGACATTGGGATTTCTCTCCCTCGATACATCTGTTGCCACTGCCTCGCAACTGGCAACAGATGCCGTCCCTAATTTTTTATTTTACAGACAGATATGGACAACACTTATACGCAACCCAAAGCCCAGGGCCTATACGACCCTAAGAATGAACACGAAAACTGCGGTATCGGCCTGATCGTCGACATGAAGGGCCGTAAATCACACGACATCGTTAAAGGTGCGCTGGAGATTTGCGTCAACCTCGACCACCGTGGTGGCTGTGGCTGTGATCCAATTACAGGGGACGGCGCAGGCATCTTCATTCAGTTGCCGCATAACTTTTTTAAGAAAGTCTGCCCGACTGAGTGTGGCTTTGAAGTGCCTGCGGAAGGTGATTACGCGGTCGGCTTCGCCTTCCTCTCGCAAGATGCTGAGGAGCGCGCGCACGAAGAAAAAATCATCGAAGAGATCGTCGTCGAAGAAGGCCTCAAGATGATCGGCTGGCGCAATGTGCCGGTTCGTAGCGAAATCCTAGGTAAGGCCTCCGCTGCCTGCGAGCCTTGCATGCGTCAGTTCTTCGTATCGCGCGAATCTGTTGAAGCGGGTCTCGCCTTCGAACGTAAACTCTACATCATCCGCCACCTTTCGACCCACCGCATCCGCTACTCTGGCGAAGACGACGATGCGATGTTCTACATCGGTTCGCTCTCGAGCCGCACCATGACCTACAAGGGCATGTTGACTACGGAGCAGCTCGAGACCTACTTCCCAGACCTGTCCGACGAAGCCATGGATTCTGCGCTGGCGCTGACGCACTCGCGTTTCTCGACCAACACTTTCCCGAGCTGGCCTCGCGCACAGCCTTTCCGCTTCCTTTGCCACAATGGTGAGATCAATACTGTGCGCGGCAATGAAAACTGGCTGCACGCCCGCGAAATGCAACTGGCCAGCGAAGTATTTGGCGATGACCTTAAGAAGATTCTGCCAATCATCCGTGAAGACGGCTCCGATTCCCAGAAATTCGACAACTGCTTAGAGTTCTTAGTACTGTCTGGCCGTAGCTTAGCACATGCCATGATGATGATGATTCCCGAGCCTTGGGAACGCCACAAGAGCATGCCACAATACAAGCGCGACTTCTATGAGTTCCACGCCTGCATGATGGAGCCTTGGGATGGTCCTGCTTCGATGGCGATGTCCGACGGCGTGCAAGTCGGCGCGACGCTCGACCGCAATGGTCTGCGTCCTTCGCGCTACTATGTAACTGCCGACGACAAGGTCATTCTAGCTTCCGAAGTGGGCGTTTTGGAAGGCATCGAGCCTAAGAACGTAGTCAAGAAAGGCCGCTTGGAGCCAGGTCGCATGTTCCTAATCGACATGGAAAAAGGTCGCATCGTAGGCGACGAAGAGCTGAAAGAGCAAATCGCCTCCGAGCAACCTTATGGCCAATGGCTCAAGGAAAACCTCGTCAATTCCGAAGACCTCCCCCCTGCTGAAGGCATGGTGGAAGATGACTTCGAGACGCTCGAAACTCGCCAAAAAGCTTTTGGCTACACCTTTGAAGACATGCGCTTCATTCTGGCCCCCAGTGCGGAATCGGGCAAGCAACCGCTCGGCTCCATGGGCAACGATGCGCCACTGGCGGTGCTGTCGGATCAGCCGCAGCTACTGTATAATTACTTCAAGCAACTCTTCGCGCAGGTCACCAATCCACCGATTGACCCCATCCGCGAAGAATTAGTCACTGCCAGCGTCAGCTTTGTGGGCTCCGAAAGCGATCTCACTCGCCCCGGCCCTGACAGCTGCCGCATGATCAAATATGAATCTCCTCTGATCGACCGTCGCCAACTGGCACAGCTGCGCAACATCGACCTGTCAGGTTTCAAATCCAGTCGACTACCAATTACTTTCGAAGCGGCTGAAGGCGGCCTCGACGCGGGACACAACAGCATTTCCGAGCCTCGCATCTCCGGCAAGGGTCTGGAAGCGGCACTGGAGCAACTCTTCGAAAATGCGGACGCTGCCATCCGTGATGGTGTCAACATCCTCATCCTTTCCGACCGCAAGATTGGCCCGAAGAAGGCGCCGATCCCTGCACTGCTTGCTGTGGCGGGTCTCCACCACCACCTCGTTCGTCAAGGCACACGCACTCGCGTTTCGATCGTGCTGGAATCGGGTGAGCCACGCGAAGTGCATCACTTCGCGCTACTGCTAGGCTATGGCGCTGACGTGATCAACCCCTACATCGCACTGGAAACCGTTCGCCACTTGGTCGAGCGCGGCGATGTCAAGGTCGACGCTGACAAAGCATGCCAAAACTTCCTTAAGGCCAACCTCAACGGTGTGATCAAGACCATGTCCAAGATGGGCATCTCGACGGTCGCATCCTACCGCGGCGCGCAGATCTTTGAAGCCATTGGCCTCAACGAATCCGTCATCGAGAAGTATTTCACTAAGACCGCGACTCGCATCGAAGGCATTGGCCTCCCATGCATCGCAAAAGAGACACACTCACGCCACCGCAAGGCCTTCGCACCACGCGACGACGAGCGCGGCGATGCGCTCGACACTGGTGGTATCTACCAATGGCGTGCCGGCGGCGAACGCCACCTCTTCAACCCGATCACCATTCACAAGCTGCAAATGGCGACTCGTTTTGGCGATTACGGCGTATTCAAAGAATACTCCAACGTCATCAACGACCAGTCCAAGGAGATGTTCACCATCCGCGGCTTGATGGACTTCAAGTTCGACGAGTCCAAGGCGATCCCGATCGAAGAAGTCGAGCCGATCGAAGCCATCATGAAGCGCTTCAAGACAGGCGCGATGTCCTACGGTTCGATCTCCAAGGAAGCCCACGAAGCCATCGCGATCGCGATGAATCGCATCGGTGGTCGCTCTAACACCGGTGAAGGTGGCGAAGATCCCGATCGTTTCACTCCGGATGCAAACGGTGACAGCCGTCGCTCTGCGATCAAGCAAGTCGCTTCCGGACGTTTCGGCGTGACCAGCCACTACTTGGTCAACTCCGATGAAATTCAGATTAAGATCGTCCAAGGCGCGAAGCCTGGCGAAGGGGGCGAACTGCCCGGCCACAAGGTGCTACCGCAAATCGCCAAGACTCGCGGCACCACTCCTGGCGTGGGACTCATCTCCCCTCCTCCGCACCACGACATTTACTCGATCGAGGATTTGGCGGAGCTGATCCACGACTTGAAGAACTCCAACGTCAAAGCACGTGTCAACGTGAAGCTGGTATCCGAAGTCGGTGTCGGCACCATTGCTGCGGGTGTGGCCAAGGCCAAGGCCGACGTCATCCTCGTTTCTGGTTACGACGGCGGCACAGGTGCTTCGCCTCGCTCTTCCATCCAGCACGCAGGTGCCCCATGGGAGCTCGGCCTCGCTGAAACCAATCAAACATTGCTGCTCAACGACCTACGCTCTCGCGTGGTGGTTGAAACCGACGGCCAGCTCAAGACAGGCCGCGACGTCGCGATCGCTTGTTTGCTCGGCGCGGAAGAATTCGGCTTTGCCACCACCGCACTGGTTGCACTCGGTTGCCTGATGATGCGTGTTTGCCACAAGAACACTTGCCCGGTCGGTGTCGCGACTCAGAACCCTGAACTGCGCAAGAAGTTTAACGGCGATGCAGAAGCCGTGGTCAACTTCATGAAGTTCATCGCTGAAGAAATCCGCGAAACCATGGCGAAGCTCGGCTTCCGCACCATCAACGAAATGGTCGGCCGCGTGGACAAACTCGAAATGCGCCAAGCCATCGACCACTGGAAGGCCAAGGGACTCGACTACAGCAAGATTCTCTACCGTCCGGACGTAGGTCCAGAAGTCGGCACTTACTGCCAAATGAAGCAAGATCACCTGCTCGACCGTTCGCTCGACATGCGCGAGATCCTCGAGCAAGCGCAACCTGCGATTCAAGAAGGCAAGCCAGTCGAAATCAACCTACCGATCGTGAACATCAATCGCGTGGTCGGCACCATCACCGGCGCCGAAATCTCACGCAAGTATGGCGCAGAAGGGCTGCCGGAAGATACTGTAAAGGTCAACCTCACCGGTTCTGCAGGTCAATCACTCGGCGCATTCTGCCCGAAGGGTATGACCTTCACCGTGACAGGTGACACCAACGACTATCTGGGCAAAGGCCTCTCCGGCGCAAAGATCGTGGTGCGCCCCGATCCGGAATCCTCATTCGTCGCACACGAAAACATCATCACAGGTAATGTTTGCTTCTATGGCGCCACCAAGGGTGAAGCCTATGTTGCAGGTATGGCCGGTGAACGTTTCTGCGTGCGTAACTCAGGTGTCGAAGCAGTCGTCGAAGGCGTGGGTGACCACGCACTCGAATACATGACAGGCGGCATGGTCATCAACCTCGGCACGACCGGCCGTAACCTCGGCGCTGGTATGTCCGGCGGTGTGGCTTACGTCTACGACGAGGCAGGCGATTTTGTTCAAAACCGCTTGAATCCCGACATGGTCAACGTCTATCAGCTGATCGAATGCGGCGACGAGGAAATGAACCTGATCAAAGCCAAGATCGAGAAGCATGTCGCTTACACCGGTTCCAAACGCGGACAAAGCATCCTCGACGACTGGCCCGAATCGGCAGGTAAGTTCCTCAAGATTCTACCACAGGACTACGAGCGCGTGTTACAAGCCGTCAAACGCGCCGAAGAGCGTGGCCTCGCAGGCGACGACGCAGTCCAAGCCGCATTCGAAGAAAACGTGAAAGCCGGTCACTAAGCCGCCCTCACCTTCACACTTAAACACCTTCACACTTATACATTATGGGTAAAGCAACTGGATTTATGGAATTCGAGCGCAAGACGATTGCGAATCGTCCGCCACTCGAACGCGTCAAGGACTGGGATGAAATTCACGAACACTTCGACGAAGAAAAAGTACAGACACAGGGCGCGCGTTGCATGGACTGCGGCACGCCTTACTGTCACACAGGCATGACACTGGCCAACATGGCGAGCGGATGCCCCGTCAACAACCTCATCCCCGAGTTCAACGACCTCGTTTATCAAGGCAAGTGGCAGGACGCTTACGAGCGCTTGATGAAGACCAATAACTTCCCCGAATTCACCGGCCGCGTCTGCCCCGCACCTTGCGAAGGCTCTTGCGTGCTCGGTGTGATCGAGCCCCCTGTCACCATTAAGGACATCGAGTGCTCCATCATCGACAAAGCTTGGAACGAAGGTTGGGTCACCCCCACACCTCCCAAAGAGCGCACCGGCAAGAAGATCGCAGTCGTCGGCTCTGGCCCTGCAGGTCTTGCAGCCGCGGATCAGCTCAACAAGGCCGGACACCTCGTTACCATCTTCGAACGTGCCGACCGCCCAGGCGGCCTACTCATGTATGGTATCCCCAACATGAAGCTGGAGAAGCAAGTGGTCACACGCCGCACCCAGCTAATGGAGGCTGAAGGTGTCGTGATCAAATGTGGTGTTGAAATCGGCAAAGACATTCCAGCCAAGCAATTGATGGAAGAGTTCGACTCTGTCGTACTTTGCTGCGGTGCCACCAAGCCACGTGACCTTCCGATCGAAGGTCGCGAGCTGACCAACATCCGCTTCGCCATGGAGTTCCTCGGGCCCAACACCAAGGAGCTTTGGGACATCAAGGACGGCAAGTCCGAGCAATTCACCGAACTCGCCAAGGGCAAGAATGTTGTGATCATCGGCGGTGGCGACACTGGCACTGACTGCGTGGGCACATCACTGCGCCACGGCTGCAAGAGCGTCACTCAACTCGAGATCATGCCCAAGCCTCCTACCGAGCGTGCACCCAACAACCCATGGCCCGAATGGCCCAAGACTTACAAGATGGACTACGGCCAAGAAGAGGCTGCAGAGATCCAAGGCGAAGACCCACGCCAATACCTCGTCACCTCAAGCAAGTTTGAAGGCGATGAAGAAGGCAAGGTCAAGGGCGTGCACATCCACAACATCGAGTGGACCAACGACAACGGCCGCTTCATTCCTAAGAAAGTCGAAGGCAGCGAGCGTGTACTCGAAGCCGAACTCGTGCTCCTTGCAATGGGCTTCCTCGGTCCTGAAGCAACGATTGCCGAAGAGCTCGGCCTCGACCTCGACGCCCGCTCCAATGTGAAAGCAGACTACGGCACATTCAAAACCAACATCGAAGGTGTCTTCGCTGCAGGTGATATGCGTCGCGGGCAATCGCTCATCGTGTGGGCCATCAACGAAGGCCGCGCCGTCGCACGCGAGTGCGATAAGTTCCTAATGGGCAGCACCAAGCTTCCATAAAAAGGAGTTAGGAGCTAGCGCTAAATCATTATAAAAGGCCGCAACTCATCAGAGCTGCGGTCTTTTTTGTATCAACGCAGGGAGCAACTAGTAACGATGCCTTGGTCACCCACCGTATAAAATGACGCCTGTTACTCCGTGGACGTATCCCATGCGAGGTGATCAATCGCTTGAATCATCATACCTCCAATAGGTGAAGCCAACAGCTCATCGATTTTCGCGTAGACACACACCAACACCCCCAAATTCCCACCTTGCCAATACCACGCTTCGCAGCTTCCATGCCCCCATGTCAGGACGATTCAGATCCGAGTGCCGACGCATCATCTTCCAATCCACACGATGGGATGAGAAGGCCTTCGATATCGTGCTCATACTCGCCATCTTGTTCAGTGTAGGCATCGTACTCTGGGAAAGTCTTCCCAGTCTCTCGGCAGATGTAAGACAAAAACTGTATATCATAGAATGGTTGATCACTGCATTATTTACTGCTGAATACGCCCTACGACTGTATGTTTCAGAGCGACCAGCACGCTATAGTCGCAGTTTCTTCGGCATCATCGATCTACTCGCACTTCTGCCAAGCTACATTGATCTACTACTCCCAGGTGCCCACTATTTGATGCTGCTGCGAGTATTGAGGGTGCTACGAATCTTTCGAGTGCTTAAACTCGCGAAGTATATCGGCGAAGCTAATCTACTGATGCGAGCCATGCGCGCTTCGGCACGTAAAATAGCAGTCTTTATTTTTGCTGTGCTCAACTTAGTGCTAATCCTCGGATCACTCATGTATCTGATTGAAGGTAGCGAACACGGATTCACCAGTATCCCTAAAAGCGTCTATTGGGCAGTCGTCACTCTGACCACTGTAGGCTATGGAGACATCTCCCCGCAAACTCCGATGGGACAGTTTTTCGCCTCTATCATCATGATCATCGGCTATGGCATTATCGCCGTACCGACAGCAATCGTCACCGCAGAAATGACACATCCACGCCCTCGATCCCCAAACACTGACTGTATCTGCCCTGCCTGCGGATGGGAAAATCACGACAACGATGCCACTTTCTGCAAGGTTTGCGGAGATAAGCTCCCCAATTCACAGGATCACACATAATACGCTGACATAGACTCAATGAGTAACATTTCTCTGAATTCCATCATCAGCTATGCAGCTTGCCACTCAGGGATATCACCGTTTCAATCAAAGCGTGAACTTAACAAGCCCCAATACCATTCAATACGTCTTCAGGCTCGGACAAGAAGAATTGGTTTTTACAATTAAAACAGATCAAAATGCGCTTGAAGGTCACACAGCCGCAGTCGGCTCAAAATACTACCCGTCGTGGACCAAACTATCCTCAAACCAATGCCCCAATTGCCCCCTCAAGACAACTGAATGTAAATATTGTCCCGCCGCAATACGCGTGCACGAAGTCTTAAGCACTTTCAAGACCTTCGCATCTTTCGAAAAGATTGACCTCAGTGTGGTGACCCATCGCCGTATCTTTCATCAACAATGTGACCTACAAAGCGCACTCAATTCCATGCTGGGTCTACAAATGGCAACTAGTGGCTGCCCAATATTGGAAAAGCTACGTATCATGGCCAACTTCCATATGCCCTTTTGTTCTTTCGCTGAAACGCTGTACCGCACGGTCAGCGCATACCTGACGCAACAATTTTTCGTCGACCAAGAAGGCGGTGATGCAGATTGGAAGCTGAATGAACTCAAAGCTTTCTACCAACAGCTTGAAATTTTGAATCGAGCCTTTTCGCATCGGATCAAAGTCATTGAAGAAAATGATGCCGTATCCAATGCCATTATTATGTTTTTCTCCGCATCCATCGTGGTCGCTGATGCCATTGATGACGGTCTGGCTGAATACAAAGACTACTTCACCGGAAAAAGCGCTCAAGCGCCATTGGACCAATAAACGCCTTACCGAGTCGTTGACCTCGCTGGAAGCCACTATCATAGCCGGCTTCCAGCATATCCATTCATTCAGCAAGCAATCCAGCTCGTAAATGGAACTCCGACAAAATACCCCTTACAGAGCCTTGATGCCGACAGTTTTTTCATGTAGACAGAAGGATTCATCAGACAATTAACGAAACCAACGAGTCAATCACTCACTTATGGAGACCACCCCTAGCATACGCGTCCAAGACCTCACTCGCCAGTACGGCGCGTTGACCGCGATCCACAAAGTCAATTTCACAGTCAACCCAGGAGAAGTTGTGGGCTTTCTCGGTCCGAATGGAGCCGGTAAAAGCACTACAATGCGCATTCTCTCTGGCATCATGTCCGCCACCTCCGGCTCAGCTTGGGTGGGTGGCACCTGCGTAGCCCAAAATCCGCACGAGGTGAAACGCAAGATCGGCTATATGCCGGAGAACAACCCACTGCCAGACGACATGCGCGTGGTAGAATATCTACGTTTCCGTGCCCGCTTAAAAGAAGTGCCCGGTCGAAAGCTACGTAGCACGGTACAAGAAGCAATGGAGATCTGCGACCTCGCCCGAACCGCCCGCCGAAAGATTATCGGCACCCTTTCCAAGGGTTTCCGTCAACGTGTCGGCATCGCGGATGCACTCTTAGGTGACCCGGAAGTGATCATCATGGATGAGCCAACAATCGGCCTCGACCCTCACCAGATTCAGGGCATCCGCAAGCTGATCGATAATCTACGAGGCAAACATACGGTCATCCTATCCAGCCACATTCTGCCCGAAATCGAACGCTCATGCGATCGAGTCATTATAATTAACCGCGGACGCATCGTTGCCGCAGGCACCAGTGATGAATTACGCGAGGAGTTCCTCCCAGGCAATCGTTTCAGCCTGATTGTGGAAGGGGATGAAAGCGCTGTCAGCACTTGCCTGGAACAACGTGGTCTGAAAAGTTCCATCCTGGAAAACACGCCGCAGGGTGAAAATCGAGCCAGACTGACATTACGCTTGGAAAATAACGGCGAACTTGGTCCACAACTCATCCAGGCACTCAGCAATCAAAGTGAATTCACACTACATAGCCTTGCCTCGCGCGTGCCCAATTTAGAAGAGATTTTTCTAGCTGCGACCAAACGCTCCTGGGAAGAAACCATCGAAACCAAACCCAAGATCAGCGCTTAGACCACAACCCGCAGCTAACAGCCTCCCTTTCATCAGTCTTCTGTCATTTTATAATGCGCCACTTTTTCATACTTCTCAAACACGAACTACGCATGCTGTTCATCAGCCCACCCACCTATATCGCTGCAGTATTATTTCTCAGCTTAATGGGATTCCTCTATTGGGCAATTCTGCGTGGAATGGTCAATACTCCCTCGGAAACGCTCCCCACAGTTCAGTTTTTCAGTATTTTTTGGATACCGGTCTTTTTTGTCGTACCCTTACTTACCATGCGCAGCATCGCAGGAGAGCGCAGCATCGGCACCCTGGACACCTTGATGACGACCCCGACTTCGCGAGTCGCGGTCATTTTAAGCAAATTTGCCGGCGCCTATCTGTTCTATATGCTATTGTGGATACTTACGATTGGTTTCCCATTTATCACTCAAAAACTCTATCCACACGCAGCAGAAAGTGGGGCACTACTCGAAATCGCTCCCTTGGCCGGCAGCTTTCTTTTCTTAGCCACCAGTGGGCTCCTCTTCATATCAATTGGTATCTTTTCCAGTAGCGTCACCCGTAGCCAACTTGTTGCAGGCATGCTGAGCTTCACGACCCTCTTTGTCGTCATCATCGGCGGCCAGCAAATGGGCAATCTAGCAGATGCAAGCGGCGATCTCTCTGCCTGGGCCATCGCCACTGTCAATTACTTACAGATCTTCGAGCACTTGGACGACTTCTCACGCGGCATCATCGACACCCGCCCTTTCTTTTATTATGCCAGCACCAGTTTCCTGCTGCTAGGTCTCTCCACTCTGGTCATTGAAGCGAAAGCCTAAAGCCCCCCGTTCCCAATGCAAATTAACCGTTTCAACGAATTCCGAGTCGCACGCCGCTTTCGCGTCATCAATCGGTCCGTGCAAATCATTTTAGGCCTATGCTTAATTGCCTCGCTCAACTATCTAGCTGCCAAATACTTCGAACGGATCGACCTCACACAGTCCGGAAGCTATACCCTCGCCCCAGAGTCAAAAGCCTACATTCGCGAGCTGGAGGAACCTGTCGATATCATTGTCACGATCCCCAATGATCCCGAGATCGCGGAACTGCAACAAATTCATCAGCACCTGCAAAAGCTCTTCCGTGAATATGAAGCAGCAGGCATGCACAATGGCAAAGCCTATATCAATATCGAATTCGTCGATATCTACCGCCAACGTAAGCGCGCGCAAGAACTCACTAACAAATATAACCTCACTCAGGAAAACGTCATTTTGGTCGCCATGGGCGAGCGCACACGCGAAATCCGCCAAGCCGACCTGTATGAAGTCGAAAACAATCAGATCGCCGGCTTTCGTGGCGAGAAGGCCATCACTTCTGCGATCATCGATGTATCTTCCAAAGATGAGGACAAAATCTACTTTCTCGTCGGCCACGGCGAAATGCGACTGGACGATGTTGATCCACTACGAGGACTTTCACAATTGGAAGCCTTCCTACGGGAACGTAACTACGGCCTCGCCACCCTCGACCTGGCAGTGGATGAAAATGTTCCCGACGACGCGAATCTGATTGTCGTCCCCTCCCCACAAGCCAGCCTCCTGCCCGAAGAAGTGGAAAAACTACGCCGCTACATGAACGAACGGAACGGACGTATGATTGTACTAATCGATCCCGGTCGTCGCCATGGCATGGAAGAGCTTTTTTACGACTGGGGCGTCCTAGCCGATGACATGGTCGTGGTCGATGTCGGCCCCGACTATCGCTCCCAAGGCGGCGATCTAATCATTCGCCGTTTTGCAGAGCACCCCATCACCAATTTACTGGTCGACTACCAAATCACCGCACTCTTTGGTCAACCACGCCCCATGCGCACCGATCCCGGCTCACTCAAAGACCCACGCCTCAAAGTAACCCAGATCATTGGCACCTCCGACCAAAGCTGGGGTGAACGTGATTACCGCTCACAAGACCCACTCAAATATGACGCTGGTCGCGATCTAAAGGGCCCCATCACGATCGCAACGGTATCCTCGCGCACAGCCGGAACCGAACTGGGGATCAACATTCCGGGCGGCCGTTTTGTCGCGTTCGGTAATTCTGACTTTATCACGAACAATCGCCTGCGCGCCTTCGGAAACCGCACTCTATTCTTCAACTCGATGAACTGGGCACTTTCACGTAATAGCCTGCTAAATATAGCCACCCGTCCACTGGAAAGCTATCAAGTCGTCATGAGCGAACGCGACCTCAATCGTATTTTAATCTATTTTGCCATCCTACCGGGAGCCACAGCGCTGCTTGGTTTGCTCATCTACCTCATCCGCCGCCGCTAAGAATATGCGCTTCAAATTTACAGTCTTTCTACTCGCGCTTAACATCATAACTTTCGGCTTGATTGCCTATCTAAGCAAACAAGCAAATCAAGTGGAGATCACGCAAAGCGGCCTTTCCGGACAAATCGGCCGTGAACTAATCGATGCCGATCGTATAGAGCTACACGGACGCGGCTTGGAATCTCCCCGGATATTGGAACGCAAGGGTTCGACATGGAGTATCACCCAGCCGATGCAATGGTCAGCCAACTATTTTGCCATCAACCGCATACTTAACCAACTGCAATTTCTGGAAGAAGATGCCTCCTTTCCAGTCGACGAAATCGAAAAAACCGGTCAAACTCTCGCCGACTATGGTTTGGATGACCCACTACTAAAACTAGTCATCGCGGAAGGTAAGGAGACTATTTCCCTCAGTATCGGCACACTCACCGAAATCGGAAACAACGTCTACTTATTAGGCCCCAACGGACGCGAGATATTCGTAGTTAACCGTCAAGTCATCGACGGCCTGCTTGTGGGCCTAAACGATCTGAGAACACGAGAAGTCTTTGACATACCGGTCTTTGAAGTCGACGCACTCGGCCTTCAGATACGCTCCGAAAGCACTGCCGATGGCAGCTCACTGAAAGTGCGACTTGCACGTAGTAACGGTGAATGGCGCTTCGAGGCGCCACTTGCTGCAAAAGCCGACCCGACCCTTGTTGACAACACAATTAACACTCTGACCGCAGCCAAAGTAGGACGATTCATCGAAGAAGATGAACTCGATCCAGTTTTACAAGGTTTGGAGACACCCTTCATGCGAGTCACTATACATGGAAACAAACGACGCCAAACACTCATCATTGGTAACTTAGCGCCCGATGCCAAAGGTCCTCCAGAGTATTTTGCAAAGCTGGAGGACAACCCTGCAGTATTCACACTATTAGCACGCCCTTTCGATGCCTTACGTGAAGCACAGGAAGCCCTACGAGAACGTAACTTCATTAACTTCGACCACAGCAAACTCTCAGCAATCAACATCTCCGAGAATGGTCGCAAAATACGTTTACAAAAACTCGAAACCGGTGAGCGCGACTGGCAGGTTTTGGAAAGCAAGGGAGAAGACGAAATCCAACCACACCGGGCGGATCCCGTGATTATGACACGATTAATGCAGGATCTCTCGAATCTGCGAGCCAGCGGTTTCGCCGTGGATGCCCCCTCCCCCAGCGACACCGAGCGGCTGGGCTTTAACAATCCGCGTCGTATCGTCACGCTCAGTTTTTCAGAAGGCCCTCCACTCATCCTCACACTCGCCCACCCCGAAGATGATAGCAAAGATGCCAACGAATCACTCTACGCAAAGACCAATCAGGCAGACTTCATCTATCAAGTGGAACGACGTCATACTCTGGATATGATCCCGCTCAATACCTCTTACTACCGCAACCGCACACTTGACACACTCCCATCGGCCGCACGTATCAGTGCGCTCAAACTAACGAACCTCAGCACTAAAGAAACCATCTTCGATTACAAGCTCCCGCAAGAAAACATCCGCTGGGACAATTTACTCGAGCAACTGGAAAGCAACCGCGGTCAGCACATCCGGGTATTGCTCGACGCAGTTCGCAACTTTCAAGTCAAAAGCTACCTCCGGGATTCGTATGCAGCCGCCTACATCCTCGATTCAGATAAAACGCTGCCATGGATGTTTAAATTAAGTGCAACAATACAACTACCTGGAGGTGAAACCGACCGCACAGAGACCCGAGAATACGTGTTCACAAAACGTCTTTCCGGCAACATCCAAGTCGCCGGATCCTCACAACACAATACCATCTTTGAAATTCCGCAGCCCCTACTCGACGCACTTTATGAATTAACCGAGGACATGGAAAAACCACCAGAAGCGAAAGGTGAAGAAGTTCCTGATCCTAAAAAAATCCCTCCGGTGGCGAAACCTCAAGCCCCGGCATCTGAGATCGAAGAATAAAGGCGTAATGGCATTCCTCAAAAAGCTTCGCCTCAGCTTACTGCTGGAGCTTTTCTTGGATGCCACCTTACTACTACTGTTTATAGGACAAGCACTCACGGTCGGATGCTTATTAATATATGGCTACTTACCACTACCAGCAAATTGGGGTAACCAAATCATCTCAACAAGACTGCCCCCGGATTTAGTAATCAAAGTAAATGAGTTTCGTCTCAACACCAGAGGCAGCATCGAACTCATCGGCATCGAGGCACGTTCCAGCGGAATTAAACAGAATTTATTTCAAGCAGACTCAGCCGAAGTGGCACTCCAGTGGCAAAGTCTCAAGCAGCTGCCACGACCACGTTGTATTGTGCTCTCAAACGGCACACTTTATATTCCATCGGTGTATTCGCCAGACGGATACCGCCGCCCTATCCTAGAACGCATCGCCTTTCGTCTGGTGCCAGAACAGAACTATTGGACAGTCGATCGCTTCGCAGCACTTCATGACAACATTCGCCTACGTGGTACCGTTGAACTCCCAGCCAGAGCTGCAGGCCCACACACGCAAAGCCTGCAAAAACAAGACATCCAAGAATGGATCCAGAGCTTCTACAATCAAGCGGCCAAACTATCACAACAAAAAGAACGCATCGGTTATTTTCTAAACCCGACCATCGCGTTCAAATTCAGTTCCGACCATACACAAGCCCATGAGATCGAGCTACGCGTCAGCAGCCCTCAACTGCAACACCCCGAAGTTCGCGCGCAGAATGTAGAACTGCGCGGCACAATACAGATACAAGGTGACGAAATCATCCCGTTAACCGCACCACGACTCACAGCCACTCAACTAGAGGTCCCCAAATTCGAAATCAATACAACAGGTCTCAGCGCAGAATTCCCGCGGGAAGAACTGTCAGGGATTCTAAATGGTCAATGGCCAAATTTAAACCTCGCAGCGCAACGAATCCAACTCAAAGACTTTGAACTTGACGTCCCCACACTTCAGATCGCCTCACACAACTATCCTGAGCTCCATTTTAGTGGCGCCACGCGCAGCTTAAATGGAGGCATCGAGCTAGATGGACACATTAATGTCAAAACGCAGAGTGGGCAAATGCGTGCTCGCGGCAGCGTAGACCCGTTGACTTTAGTACCTACTGAAATCAGTGCAAAACTCCCCACGCTAAGCTACGAAATACCTCCCTATCTAGACATCCTCTTGGATTTCGATCCTGGCTTCGCGCTCAAGCAAGCCGAACTTAAAGCACAAATTCTCAATCTCTCAATCGACAAGCTCAGCTTCAACTACATTTATACACACGCAAGTTACCAAAACGGGCGTTACCGCATCAAAGACCTTTATATGCGACGCCAGCAACAATGGTTGGAACTACAATTTAATCTCGACCGCACTAACCACGACTATCAAGTCAGTTTAATCGGCAGTGCAGTGCCCTACGAATACAATGCACTCCTGCCTCACTGGTGGTCCGCCATTTTTGAAGACTTCGACTTCAGCCAAACCGAAGAAAGTCTCGGCGACTTCATCATCTACGGTAACACGCAACGCAAGGCCGCAGACCTCTATTACGGCCATGCTCGCGCACGTAAAGTCAGTTACCGCGGTGTCTTACTTGATGAGGCCGAGCTAATTGTTCGTGGTCGCGGTCCCTACTGTGAACTCAGCGAACTCGACGCACATAAGGGTGATGGCTGGGCCCGTGGCAATGTAGCCTTCACATCACGCATGGGTGATGGCAAAGGTCCAGTGTCAATTCGACTGGATATGGAAGCCCAGCTCGAATTGCAAGACGCTGCAAAACTATTTCAAGGCAACGTATCCAATATACTGACTGATTTCGAAACTGAAGCCATGCCTAGGACGAGATTAACTGGAGTGATCTTCAATCAGAAACACCCTGAGTATACAGGCAAAAGCTACTTCGACATCACGGCCAAGCTCGACGCTCCTCTCAGCTTTAAACGAGTACCTCTCGATTATCTGAATTTAGATCTATATGGCCGTTCAGAAATCACCCATCTGCGAAATATTCAACTAGGCTATGCAGGCGGTAGAGGCCACGCCAGCATCGACATCTCAACTCCGAAGGACGCGAGTAACACACTACGTTACCAACTCACACTGGAAGGCGCGCAGCAGCAGCTAGCGCTACAAAACCTACCTCAACTCGACCAATTGGAAGACAGTCTAAATGCAACCGCAAGCACCACAGTCTCCAAAGAAGATAACGCACACGTTGATATTGAGCTACATGGGACAGGTCCAATTGTGGACCCACTAGGACACACTGGTTTTGGTCAATTTGAAATCCGTAATGAAAAACTAGGTACGATTCAGCTTCTCGGCCCTCTGTCTAAAATCTTACAGAATACACATTTCAACTTCACTTCATTTAACCTAAATCGGATGCGGGGTGATTTTCACTACCAACATGAAATAGTCACATTCGATCACCTACGTATCGATGGAGCCCGCACTCAAATAAATGCCCCGGGCACCTTACGACTTAAGGATCAAGCCCTCGATATGCATGTCCATGTCTCCCTTTTCGGAAACTTCGGCGACCCGAACTCCAACCTAAGAAAAATAAGTGAATTCCTAACCAAACCACTTCCCAGCCTTCTGGAATTTGAGCTGACTGGTACCTTAGAGAAGCAGAAGCTCCGCTCTCTTTACGATCCACGCAATTTGATTCCACTGTTTGAGTAGAACCCACGCCACAGCCCAATCAGCCTCCGCCTGAATCACTCAAACAAATAGATCCCGATCCATATCTCAAATACTCACCTAGGATTCGACCTGCAAGCCAACTGGTAGAGATTCCCCGAAGAGCTGCTGGATGTCTTTAGCATCGATCGGCGTGAAGGTTCGCAGGGGCTCTGTCTGCTGCGTGCTGGCTCCAGATGATGTGGCCTTCGCGATGATGCGCTCACGCAAGTCCTCCGCCACATCGTGGTCTCGGTTATTCACGATACGAGCAGCTTGCACGAAGAGTTGCGGCAGATTGCGCAAGTTGTCGCGGCTCCAATCCAGCGCTTCCAGCTGCTCGAATGCGAGCCACACTTCACTAGCAGGCAGGATCGCGTGTTCGCCACCGTAAAGCGGCACGCGATTGAGCACACGCCCGAGCGCCCAGATGGAATGATCGCAAAAAGTCTCACTGCGGCGGACTATACTGGCGGTAAAATGATGCGCGAGCTGCGTGCGCTTCTCAGCCGACAGGTGCTCGAATGCGCCGAGCATGCGCGCAGGCTCATAGGATTGCTTGCTGTCTTGCAGCGTCTTATCCACCCAAGCATCGTAGAGTGCCTCTTGCTGCGCTGCATCCAGGCCCCCGGCCACACGTCGCCACAGCAGGAAATACTGCTCGCGGTTGGCTTTGTTATTGGCGTGGGCTAAATCGAGCTCATAGATCGTCCACAGGGTGCGAATAAAATACGGGTCGAGGGCATGCCCGTAGCCGGGACGCAGAAAAAAGCCTGCCGCGTTGAGCCAAGCGAGCTCATGCTCGGGCGATCGATCCCGTCGTGTTAAAAAACTGGCATGTGTTTGCCACAATTCACGTATGAAGGGCACGTTCCACTCGCGTCGATTCAAATGACTGATGCGCTCTAACTCCTTCAGCAGCTTGGACGCCGGTATCCGCGGCTCAGGTCCGAAGGTGTCCGCTATCAACGCTTTTGAAGACTCCAGATCCTCGGAGCTGAGCCCCGTGTTCGGCTGCTGGGGCGCAGCGTCTCCCGCTGCGCTCTCATCGGCCTGTCGCAGATTAAATTCCAGTCGCCAAACCCGATTCTCCTCCAGGATTCGTCGCACGCTGACACAATTGACCCGCAACAAGCCGAGACTATTCAGATGCGCCTCCAGTTCGATCGCCACGTTCCCGTCCTCCGGGAGGGGCGCCCCGACTGGCAGTTGAGCCATGGTCTGCATCACTGGCAGCTTGTGGAAATCATGCTCATTTTTCCTCACCAAATCCCCGCCTTGGTCGCCCTCACGACAGGTAGAAGTGTAGGCCTGAAATTGCACCGGCATGTTCACCTTGAGCGACAAGTTCAGCGCAGTTATACGCGTCGACGTCTCCAACGGGCTGCCCTGAGCGAGGACGCAGACCAATCGTGTTTCAGCGGACTGCTTACGTTTTTTCTTTCCACGCTTCGGTGTGTAACTCACTTCAAGGTAAAAGCTATGCCCGGAGCCGCCTTCGATCGTGGCCACATGCTCACGCGATAAACTCGCACGATACCAGGCCGCCCCACGCGCGACGGCCAGCTCCAACGAGGTGTTTTCCAAAATGACAGGACGCTGCCCCTCTTGCCAAGCAGCCAACTGATCGGCCAAACGCACGCGCACACAAGCCGCCGCCAGTGTGCCTCCGTTAAACAATAAGGCATCCACCTTACGCCCGCGTATGAAGTCTGCTAAGTGGTGGGTAATCGCGGAATCCTGCGCATAGGGCAAGCCGATCTCCCGCAGACCACTCGCGTCATTCACAGGTTGTGCATCGGCATCACAAACAGGGAAAAAACCATCCAACACCGTGCGGGTAATGTCCCCGCGATTCAAAGTAAGCGTCTGCACCGACTCAAAAAGACTGCCGCCAGCACCCGCCAGCGCGATCGTGAAGGGCTCCTCTTCAGGGCCTTCGGTCGAGAGCACGCGCTCTTTTAAATCCCGACATTGCGCGACCAGCTGACTCCACCCCGTAGTCGAGAGTGCGGTCTGCCCCGACAATTTCGCTTCTGCCAAATGCGCCAGCGCGAGATCGATATTATCGCCACCGAGTAAAATATGCTTACTGACTGCAATACGACGCACATGGGGCAATGCCTCGCCTGCAATCTGGGACAATTCAAACAAACTGAAGTCCGAGGTGCCACCGCCGATATCACAAACACAGACCACCTTAGGGCGTTCACTCAACTCCCCCAGTGTCTGCCCCCAGTCACGAGCATCACCATGAGTTTCCAACCAGGCATAGAAAGCTGCCTGTGGCTCCTCTAGTAAGCGTGTGCTTTGTGGATAGCGTGCCTGCTGCGCCGCATCCAAGGTCAAGCGTTGAGCCACCGTATCAAACGAAGCGGGCACCGTGATCACGATGTCCTGACGGTCAAACAACGACTGTTTATCCTCCCGCCCGATGGTTTGATCCCAGGCAAGACGCAAATAATCCAAATAGGCCGCCGAAGCCTCGACAGGCGAACACTTGTCATACTCTGCGATCACTTCGCTCTTCCAAGGCAAGAGCTTGCGCTCACGATCAATGCCCGCATAGCACAACCACGATTTGGCGGAACTAATACTTCGAGCCGCATCCGAACCTGCTAACTCACGGGCTAACAAGCCCACCACACGGCCGGAGTCCCATTCACCGACCGCATCGCCAGCCAACGCCGACTGCTCCGCCTCACTCAAATAATAGCCAAACGAAGGCAGCGAGCTCGACTCGCGAACCGTATTTAAAGATGCATACTGCGGGATCTGAAAAACCTGCGTGCCTGCGGTCGGGTCTTTGGAGTCGATGTAAGACAGCGCACAATTACTTGTGCCTAGGTCGATACCGATAAAATAACGAGCAGCCATAAAACCGAATTAATCCGTGCGCACAGCAAATTCCAACTTCCAGCGGTGGTCGGAGCGGGTGTGCTGCATCCATAAATCCAAGGTGCCCATTTCGGTCACCCGCGCGTGCAGCTTGACCGGCACCACTTCTCCTGTCGCATGCCCTTCCAGCGGCGTGAGTTCCATTTTCAGTTCCAGGGTTTCTTCCAGTTCCTTCTCCGCATCGGGCAAAATAGTGCCGACGACATCGCCCGAACGGATGGCAGAGCTAAAGAAGCGGAACGTCACAGATTCCCCGGTCACCAAGCCGAACTCTTTCGAATCTAAAATTTGCTCACTGCCCTCTTCCATGCCCTGAGGCACCACACACAATGCTTTGAGTGGTGGTTTAAAACCGGGAATAGCCAGCCCCGCAGTTTCCAAGCCGATATAATAACTGCGCGAGGCGCCAGCCTTCACCCGCACACCACTGCCACTGAGCTGGTTCAGGCCGTAATACGCAGCACCATGCGCCACTGCCTTGTCATAACGCGCTCCAGCCAACTCACGCACGGGCGCATCCGCACCACTCCACTGATTGAGCAATGTCAAGACACGCTCGCGAGCGGGGGCCGCATTGAAGAAGCCACCATTAAACAAGACCGCGGTCGGCTTTA
The DNA here is from genome assembly GCF_031127905.1 of Thalassobacterium sedimentorum. GTDB lineage: Bacteria > Verrucomicrobiota > Verrucomicrobiia > Opitutales > Coraliomargaritaceae > Thalassobacterium > Thalassobacterium sedimentorum. The sequence continues at coordinate 21,277 of NZ_JARXIC010000007.1, forward strand.
AGAAACTGCCAGCAAGCACCTCGGCGCTAAATTGACCAGCCAAGCTAGCATTGGCCTGCACGTTCTGTAAACTACGAGTCAGGAAGCGTGCCAGGTGTTTACTCAGCACGGGATCACTTTCATAGGACAAGCCAAACTCCTGTAAGCCCGCAGAGGCACGCGCCGCCGGCATCTCACTGGCATCAATCAAGGGCAAAAAACCATCTAACGCGATTTGATTCAGTGTGTCGCGGCTCAAACTGGTGGCCACACTGCCCGCAAACAGAGACGAGCCGCGCGAAGGCACGGATAACGAGACTTCCGTCAAATCCAAATTCTCAAACAAGCTTTCTTTCGCACTGCGACAGGCGTGCACCAATGCGAGAAACTGCCAATCATCGATCGTCTTCCCCTCCCCCTCCATTTGATAGCGCAGCACATGCGCCAGCGCGAGATCGAGATTATCGCCTCCCAGTAATAAGTGCTCCCCCACGCTGATACGCTCTAACTCGAGATTTCCTTCGACCTCAGAGACACAGATCAAACTAAAATCTGAAGTGCCCCCACCGACATCACAGACCAAAATAATATCTCCGGGCGCCACTTGCTTGCGCCAATCCGAGCCCGCCTGTGCCAGCCAAGCGTAAAACGCGGCCTGAGGCTCTTCCATTAAAGTGACCGCTCCCAGGCCAGCCGCTTCCGCCGCTTCATAAGTCAGCGAACGCGCCACCTCATCAAACGAAGCCGGCACAGTGAGCACCACATTGGTATTCTCCAGATCCCAGTCGCTCTGTGCCGCTTCCGCCGCGGCCTTAAAACCATACACCAGAGATTCCAAATACAAGCGCGAAGCCTCAATCGGAGACAGCTTCGCCTCCACACTACTGGATTGCCACGGCAGGATGGGCTCATGGTGATCGACTTGAGTGCTGCACAGCCAAGACTTCGCCGAACTCACCAAACGGTCAGGCACCTGAGCCCCGTGCTGACGCGCAAAGGCCCCCACCACACGCGCATGAGACGACTCTTTGCCCGGCAAATTAAATGCGCCCTCAGGAAACTCATCCGGCGCGGCAATATATATATTCGAGGCCAGGCCCGGGCGTGCTTCCACCGTATGTGGAGCCACCACTTGTAAAATGGACAGATCCTGCAATGCCTGATCCTCCAGCCGCGCTACCGTCATGGCCGAGTTACTCGTCCCTAAATCAATTCCCAGACTATATTGCTTAGACATCATAAACCTTCATTTCATTGTGAGCAGAATGCGACGCATCCGCTAGACACCATCGGCTAGCCGACCTCAACTTCGGCAGCCACTAAAAGATGCGTGCCACTGGCGCGAGCCCGTTCACCGAGAACCTTAGGTAAGTGAACAGAGGTCGTCTTCCAGCCTTTGTGCTTGAGCACTCCCTGATAAGGCGGCTCCCCCTCGACCTTGCCAGTCAGACGATATTCGTTACGATCGAAAGTAGGCTCCAAAGTAATGGGCTGATTCTCCGCAGTCGTCGCGACCGGCTCGATGTTGAAATTATGCTTCATCACTGTTTGACAACCTTGATGCACAAAACGAGCCGCCGCCGCAATTTGCGCGTCTGGATAGCTCTTGATATCATCCATCACAAAATCGAGAAAACGTCCTTTTTCCTGTAAAAGCCCCAGCAATTGCGCGACCTGAACCTCGGCATTCTGCTCGGGGATTTTTTGCAAGTCTGGCCGCGGTGTTTCCGGTGCCACCGGCGCAGGTGCAGCTTCAGGCACAGTCACTGGCTCCGCAACCGCTGTTTGCTGAAGCGTCAAAGCAAGCACACAGCCCAGCAGCGCCACCGCAATCGCCAGATAAAGCAACCCCTGAGCGTTCTCCGCAAACGCAGGCAATGACGCGAGAACCGCGATCACTAAGAATAAGAAATTACTAACAATTAAAAGTGTCTTTTTCATAAGCTAAGAAATGCAGTCAGCTAGATGCGCCATTATTCGCACCGACGCAAGCGAGTTTCCCCTTATTCCGTCCAAGACTCCCTTTCCAGCAAGAGTCTACTGCTCTACGCAAATTTATTCAAAATAGCATGCGCCGCCTCGATACCCGATAGCGCGGCCCCTTCCACACGCGCGCCTCCGAAGGCGTCGCCAGCGAGCGTCAACTGTAAGCCAGCATTCTGGAAGTATGGCTCACTCCATGGGTTAAGCGGCTGGGTAAAACCCCAACGGTGGCAGCGAAAATCCACGACCGTAGCGTGCAGATAGGGCGCAGCAGCCTTTAACATCAAGGCACCACGCACTTCGTCCTCGGCATCCCAGTATGCCTCTGCAAAATCGGCGTCGGCATGGATAGTCACAGCGGCGACCTCTGGTGAAATGCCCTTCAGCTGATTATCCGCTATCCAACAAAGCGGTGCATCCTCGATCTTGACAGCCCCCGCACCTTCCATGCCGCTGGGGCCATCAAGTATCGCCAGTGTGGCCAAGCCACGCTGATAACGCACCTCTCGCAGCGGCTCTGTTGCAGCACCGGCAAAATCCACGCCAGCAGTGTCTAACAGCGCCAGGGCCTGCGGCAGCGGCGCGGTAATCACGAGCTGCGTCGCCACATAGGTGCTTCCTTGACTGCTGCGAACAATCCATCGATCGAGATCGCGCACCAATTCGATCACTTGCTGCGAGGTATGCACATCCAGGTCCCGAGCCAAATACTTCGGCACATCCGTCATCCCATTTACCCCACAATACCGTGGGTGGCCATCGGAACTGGCCTGCTGAGGCACCTGCCGATACCACTCGCGAATCACCCCCGCACTGAGCCATTGATCGACATAGGCTTGCAGCCGCGCATCACGCACGGTGAAAAACTGCGCCCCATGATCCAGCCGCGCGCCTGCCATGCGACGCGTCGCCATACGCCCACCAAGACCGCGGCCTTTGTCCAGCACACACACGGTCTTACCTGCCTTTCGTAATTCGGTCGCGCACAGCAGGCCGGAAATTCCAGCTCCGATAATTAAAACGTCTGTAGTTTGCATGTGAGAAAATGGGACTAGATAAATGTGAGAAAATGGCTTAATGAATCACCGCTAAAAGTGCTGACTCGAGCTCTGGATGTTGCCACTCAAAACCGAGTTCGGTGAGACGCTGCGGCCGCACAGCTAAATTACTGAGCACGGTTTCTTCGCCCATTTCACCGAAAATCATTTTAACGATAGCTGCAGGCATGGGAAAAACCGTCGGCCGCCCTAAAACCTTACCGAGCGTTGCTGTAAATTCCGCATTCGACACTGGCATGGGAGCGACCGCATTGATCGCGCCGCAAAGCGATTCATTTTCCACCGCAAAGATGTAAGCCTGGACTAAATCCGGCAAACTGATCCAGCTCATCTGTTGCTGACCGTTGCCGATGCGCCCACCTAGCCCCAACCTAAAAGGCGTCAGCATTTTAGCCAGTGCCCCACCCTGCCCACTCAACACGATGCCAGTGCGCATGAAGGCGGTGCGCACATCCGCCTCGATGAGTGGCTGTGCCACGCCCTCCCACTGACGTGTCACATCAGCAAGAAAGCCCGCTCCCATAGAACTAGACTCATCAACGATTACTTCACGCTCGATACCGTAATAACTAATACCAGAAGCAGAAATAAACGCCGGGTGTTTGCTTTGCTGTAAAATCGCCTCAATCAATAAGGCGGCGCTCTGAGTGCGACTTCGTATTATACGTTGCTTCGCCGCAGTCGTCCAGCGTTGCACCACGCTCTCCCCCGCAAGATGAATCACCACATCGACACCATCCATCGCATCCCGGTCTAATCGTCCTTTGGCGAGATTCCACTGCACATCACCAGCCGGACTACGGGAAAGTGTGCGTACTGTGTGACCACGCAGCTTAAGCGCCGCACAAAGAGGTTTCCCAATCAAGCCGGTAGCACCGCTCACCAATATATTTTGAACTGTAGTCATAACTAGATGTATCTAGTGGATAGCGTGGAAGGTTAGGATTTAAATCGTTTCAATGCCGCCAGTGCACGTTCGCGTCCGATCCGATGCTCCACAATGGGCCTAGGATAATCTCGACCGAGCAGCACATCCGCAGATGTCAATACAGACTCGGGCGCATCCCAGGGCTTGTGAATGTATTTAGCAGGAAGTCGTCGTAATTCAGGCAGGTAGCGTTTTACATACTCCCCCTCAGGATCAAACTTTTGCCCCTGCAAAATGGGATTAAAAATGCGAAAATAAGGAGCCGCATCGGCACCACAGCCCCCACTCCATTGCCATCCCAAAGTATTACTGGCGAGATCGGCATCCACTAAGGTCTCCCAGAACCATCGTGCTCCATCGCGCCAATCATGTAATAAATGTTTCACTAAGAAAGAAGATACAATCATCCGCACACGATTATGCATCCACCCCACTTGCCACAACTGTCGCATCCCCGCATCAACGATAGGATATCCAGTATGTCCAGTCTGCCATGCCCGCAGAACTGTAGAATTTCGCACCCAAGGAAAATCCTCATATTCGGCACGAAGGGGATGACTGGCGGTATGTGGAAAATGGTACAGGACATGATAGGCAAACTCACGCCAATAAATTTCTTTCAAAAATGTAGCGGGACCTGGCTGGCTAAGATCGCAGGTGGCCTTCAAACGAGATACAATTTGTCGTGGCCCAATCTGTCCCCAGTATAGATAGGGTGACAACTGTGAGGTACCACAAACATCAGGCCGATCCCGGGCGCTCGCGTAATCCTGAATCCCACCCGCGAGAAAACCTTCGAGGCACTGAATTGCATCCGCCTCACTGACGGACCACTGCTCATAAAAACCTCGATCCCAAGCATGCTGTGGTAGCAGATTAAACTGCTCCAATGCCAAAGAATCAGGAAATTCTTCTGGAAAACGTAAGGCCTCGAGATCCGGCTCTGCCACGGCATCCAAGGGCCAATCTTTTACTTTTTTCCAATAGGGTGTATAGACTTGATAGGGCTTCCCAGTGCCAGTTGCTACGGCATGCGGCTCGATCAATAAGCGACTATTATAACTATCGACTTCAATTCCCTCACTACGCAGCTCACGCTTAATCTCAATATCGAATTCGCGCTGCGGCGATTCGTAACGGCGATTCCAAACAACACGGGTCGCACCTGTACTAGCGATCAGAGTTCGCAGCTCTTCCAACGAATTCCCCTGACGCAGAACCAACCTCGCCCCTTTTGCGGCCCATTGCTCCGCAAAACTTGCTAGCGCATGATGCAACCACCAACGCGAAGCCGCAGCAGGCCCCCAATCCCCCTCTTCCTGAGGCGCCCAAATAAATACGGGTACGATGGATGCCCCCGAAGTAATCTCTGCAGCTAAGGCTGCATTATCTGCAAAACGAAGGTCTTGACGAAACCAAAAAAGCGTTGTGGTCGATTGTGACATACAGATTAAACTGCTCAGACGAAAATTACTTACAATGATTCTACCTCCCCTAGCTCGACAATGGTTAATGCAGTACCATCAACTTTAATACAGGTGCTCTGATTCGATGCTAGCGATCAAACAAGCGGAGTTTACGTAAACTCATGCAACACTGTTATACTAGCAGCAAAGCGAATAGGGTCAGCTTGTATAAAAGATTCCCCTAGCCCCCCACTTTAAACATGTATTTTAACAAAATTCCTCCTGCAGCTAACTTTCAAAACCAGCCAGCCGAGGCCCCTGAAAAACAGAGAACCAGTACACTGACAACTCTCGGCGAGGGCCTATTCAGGTACACGATCCGCGCCCCACAATGGCAGCAGAAGAGTCAGGCAAACTTGGATGAAGATATATTTAAACCGGACTCCTGCGGCGCTCGGATCACAGCAGACAGCAAAAGTGGCTTACTGCTTAAGCTCAACAATCAAACATTATTGCGCTCATTCGCCGGCCGGGAATTTGGTATTCTAGGGCAAAAATGGGCCATGTCCTTCGAGTATAATACTTCGATGCGTTTCTACGGGCTAGGAGAAAAGAATGATCGACTCGAAAAGACCGGGGGCATCTACAAATTCTGGAATACAGACACTATTGGCGACTTCGGCACTACACGCGTTCGCACTGAACCAACCGACCCAATGTATGTATCCATTCCCTATGTACTCATAACACAGGAGTCAGGCTGCGTCGGAATCCTAATCAATAATCCTCATGCGACATTCATGAATCTCGCCGCAAAGGAAAACATCGCCAATTTGCTGGATGCCAAAGATAACGAACAACAGACCATACACATCGGAGCCTACGACGGCACACCAGACATTTATTTCATAATAGGAGACAGCCCTCGCTCAGTCACACGCAAGCTACAACGCCTCTGCGGCACTACCCCCTTACCACCACTTTGGAGCCTCGGTTACCAACAATGCCGTTGGGGCTACCGCGACCTAGACGACTTAGAAGCACTCGATAGAAAATTCGATGAGCTGGAGATCCCCTGCGATGGCCTCTGGCTAGACATCGATTACATGGATGCTTATAAAGTGTTCACTGTCGTCGACGATGGCTTTAAAGGGCACCGGGCACGAATACAGGCCCTAAAAGCGAACGGACGAAGAATCATACCAATTATCGATCCCGGCGTCAAATATTGTACCGGATATAGTACATTCGAAGATGGCCGCAATAAAGACATATTCTGCAAAACTGCAGAAGGCGGCATCTATTCGGGTTTCGTTTGGCCTGGTCGAACTGCCTTCCCCGACTATTCGCAAGAAAAGGCACGTACATGGTGGGCCGAGCAACTACAGAACTACACCCTCGACTATTTATTCGACGGATACTGGCTGGACATGAATGACCCATCCACGGGTTCAGCCGAACTAGAAGACATGCGCTTTAATAACGGGCAGGATGACCACAGCAGCTTTCATAATCAATACGCCTATGGCATGCAGCAGGCATCCCGCCGGGGACTGACTGCTGCGATTGGGCAAAAGCGCCCCTTTATTTTAAGCCGCAGTGGATTTATCAGTAGCTCCAGATATTCTGCAATATGGACAGGCGACAACTGGTCCAATTACTTTCACCTCAAGGCAAGCATCAATATGTCACTCAACTTGTCCTTATCCGGCCTCCCATTCAATGGTCCAGATGTCCCCGGTTTTGAGGGTGATGCCACGCCAGAACTTGCAGTCGATTGGTTCAAGGCTGGCTTCCTGTTCCCCTTCTTCCGCAACCACTCAGCAGCCAACACACGACAGCAAGAACCGTGGGCTTTCGAAGATCCATATCGACAAGTAATCATTCATTACATCCGCCTCAGGTATAAATTATTACCCTACCTGTATAATCTATTCATTTGTCACACTGAAAGCGGCGACCCCATCCTACGTCCACTGTTCTATGAATTTACAGACACCGCTGGCCGTTTGGATACAATTGAGGATCAGTTTATGATTGGGCCTAGCATTATGCAGGCTCCAATCGTGAATGAAAATGAGAGCGAACGCTCGATAGCGCTTCCTACATGCAATTGGTTCGACGCTGGTTCGGGCCAATGGATCGAGAATAAAAGGCAAATTCAGGCGATCACGAATATAGAAAGTACACCGCTCTTTATTCGGGATGGTGCCATCCTAGCCATGCGCCCAGGCGAACTAACAAAACAATGCTCTGACCTCTCAAACATCGAATGCCATATTTTTATCAGTGAGCATAATACAAAGACAGTCACCTGGGATTATCGATTTGACGACGGTGAAACAATCAACGCGCCTCAGGCTCATGTTCGGCTTCAATTCTCCCAACAGGGCGATAATACACTTCATGTAAACTGCCAGCAACTATCACTTGGAGCACAGGACTTACACATACACTTTGTTACCTACCACAACTACCATTCGATTTGCTTACAGCATAAGGATGATATTATATCAATCCCTAGCAAGGAGCACTCACTCAATCTAACAGGACAAAAACTGGCGGCATATCGTTCGCCCAGCTACACACTCACCGCAACATCGATACAGCCCCGACCTGATCAGGCAATTGCTTTTACAAATTAACCCCTAACTCAAAATCCCAACGCCCCGTGAATAAACAAGCCCCCTCAAAAAGTAAATGCACTGGCTTTACACTCATCGAACTACTCAGTGTCATCGCAATCGTCGCTATACTCATAAGCATCTTATTCGTAGCCATCGGCCGCGTCCGAATTGAAGCGAGTAAATCAGTGTCCAGTAGCAATATCCGTCAAATCGTGCTCGCGATGAATCTGTATGCAAGCAGTCACCACGGCTACCTTCCCTACCAAATGGACCCCGACACCAATCGAGATTGGAGCGGCATACTAGTGGATGCAGAATTACTACAAGAAGATGCGGTTTTTCAATCACCGGAAGATAATTTCGCCCGTCGTTTCGAAGGCCAGCCACGCAGTTACGCAATTAATTCATCGAAATGGACCTACTTGGAAAACGATTATAAAAGCCCATGGCCCAAAGATCGACAGGCACTCCCGAGCAAAGCCGCGTTGATCCCTTCGAACATCATCTTAGTTGCCGAAAACTTTGGCGGAGCCGCAGACAACACTGGTGCAAATGTTGGTGTCGCCGAATTTGAAGGCTTGGACGCGCTCACACGTAATTTATATGATGGCCAAGGCGCCTTCTATGGACTCGCTGACGCCAGTGTCATTTTTAAACGCAGTGAGGAAATGAATGAATACCGTGCAGACACCGATTATGGTGGCAATCCTTTGGATCCATGGAAATGGAAGAACTAACCCCAAAATCAAAAAATCCAATGAATAGAAAACTGCTTAAAATCGCACTCCTAATCATCAGCTGCTGCCAGTTAAATGCAGAATCACTGCAACTCTCACTCGTCCCGGACAAATGGGAAGTCAGCCAAAGCACAATTACAAACAGCAAGCAAAACACACTAACAGTTAAGTCAATAAACAACAGTATTTGGCTCTCACACAAAGACTTGGTGAGCTATGTAGAGGGATCAGTCGCCACACTAGAATACTCTCTGCGCTCAGGTAATTTGGTGATACAAGCAGACTGGTTTAACGCAGAAGGTAATTACTTAAAAACAACCAATCTACACAAAAGTACTTCCGAATCCAAAGCGACAAGTTTCAAAATAAACAAAGCACTGCCAGACACGGACTCGGCATACTATCGGCTAAAAATATGGGTCGAAGCTGAGATGCCAAATCTACAAATCTATACACTCGAGCTCAGCACCCAAACAACCAACCAAGCAGCGCTACTTCAAGCAAGCCAGGATTTTGAACCAACACAGGAGATCGACATCACCTTTAATCAAGATGGATCACTACAATTCAAACTTATTAATAGTGATACAGTTAAAACGCTACATACTCTCAAGCAGTTCAGCATACAGGAACAAAACACTCTCGATATCCAACTTGAAACAATCACAGAAAGTTCAGCATTTTCAGTGCAGCTGTTACTCTGGGACACTGCCGGCACTTATCTTGGATATGTTGATGCGCTGAAAGATATGACCGAGCCAAATACAGTGCATATCGATTTAGACAACTACCAGCTACCAAATGGTGCCTTCACCTATAGTATTAAATTCTGGCTAACAGGTCATTCAGAAACAGCGGCCATTCTACGTGTCGTGTCCAACTGATAAGACCTCGGCTACAACTTCTTATTACGATCAAGAGTTTCCAGGTAATTAGGAGTCGATACACTTAGATCGCTTGGCTGAGCGGCAATCAATTCCGCAGCAGTGGGTACCTCTGCCAACTGCTGCGCAGACGCTGACTTCAAATAACGATGCAAGGGCTCTCGATTATCGTCTAAATTAACAGCTCGACCACTATGCTCGCCAAACCAAGTCTCAAGCGCATCTAAATACTGAAACCCATCGGAAACTGTGGGCTCCAACGCAGTGCCTTCATTAAAGTCATTCCAAGTCACCAGTTGAATCACCTCTGGAGCGCCGCGCGCAGAACGCTCGAAAGTATCGCGTAGGGTGGATAAGCCTTCACGTGGCAACGCCCGTGTGCCATGGCCCCAGCCATCTACGCCAGAGTCGTCAAAACCTGGAGCAATCATATTCATAAAGAAATCCAGTTGTCCTGAATCGACCATACTCCTCGAGTAATCTGCAAAATCTTCCAAGTAAGTTACATCTTGAGTCCACCAAACATAATTCGCCGCAATACCAGGATGGTATTCAGGGTTCAGATTTTGGCGTGCATACACGACAGGGTGTGGCAACGCATCGAAAATTTGACTCCATTCAGTCGGAAGAATGTTACGTGGCCCCATCGTATCCGAGCCCCAAAAATTAAATTGAAAAATAAACGGATCCCCATTGCGCCTTAAATAAGCAGGGTGCATGGCGTATTCACCAAGCACATACGAAAGATCCTTAATTGCAGTGCGTACAATCTCTGCGCGACTCTTTGGATGACGGTAAGGCTCCCAATTTAATTTCTCTTCATAGCAAATGGCCACCTTCATGCCAATTCGCTGAGCCTCGTCTAGTATCAATGGCAACAAACCATCGACATCACTTCCTGGACCATACCAAATCACGAAGAATGCATGTATGCCAATCGCATGGGCAGTTTCCAAATGGTAGCGAACAACCGCTCGGTTGTCTGAGCTGTACGGTCCAATTAATGGGTATTGAACCGATGCGATATCACGTAAACCATCCGCACGTAATTGGCGTGGATCTCTCACAATACTCTGCCCCCGCCATTCCCAATGGCTCCACTCATCTCGCCCGCGAGCACTCGTCTTAGGATTATTAAACCATGGCATATAGTGCGCCGCCAGCACCGGCCCACCGTCTCCGACATTCCAACCAGAGCTTGGTATGAAATTGCTCTGCGGCGAATCCTCAGGTGAACACCCGCTCAGCCAAAGAGAGAAAATTGATAGCCCTGCGCTGAGCAGTGAGGTCAGTCGAAGATGTTTCATTTATCAAAAAGTGCGAGCCCACACATGTGAGCTCGCAATCTACTATTACGCTGCTGAATCAAAGGTTACGAATGTTATTTGCGTCGCACAAATAACGCCCCCATTGCTAGCACACCCAATAATAATGCAGACTGACCGGGTTCGGGCACCGCATTGATACTAGTAAAAGAGAATCCGCTCGAAAGATCTCCCTGCGTCCTAAGTCTCACGAAATAACGGTCTGCATCCGTGAGGTTTTCAGAAATCGAAAATTCGGAAATGTCATAGCTGACCGCAATGGTATCCGCACTGTATCCACGCACATTCCTCTCAGTGAGATAGGTGCCCTGATCATCAAAGAAGACAATATCCAGCCTCCATTCTCCATTACCAATTGCTGCCGATGCCTCAAGTTCTACAATATATTGCTGATCAGAGCTATTGAGTGAAAAACTTGAAACACCATTTAACAGCCAATCCGCGCCTGCATCCTCACTTGCGGATGATCGGATCAGACTCACAACATTCCCATCAGAACTGACAGGATTCATGTTACCAAAGGCCGAGAAGTTGGAGGCAGTGCTCGCATCATCAAAAAATGACTGAGCCATGAGGGGACTAACTGAAAGCATGGCAGTGAGAATGCTTATTGGGATTTTTTTCATTTGTGTTATCTTTCGTATGTTGGGTTATTTGGATTCAAATACAGCAGTTCGCAGTAAATGTAGCGGAAACGACAAAGGTTTAATTTTCATAAGTATCCCGGTAAGAGAAGATCTGTAAGAGACGCTCAAAATCAACTCGATCGAGTGGCACAACTGGTTTCATGCAGATCGCAACTTCTTCACCTGGAAATAAATCAAAGGCATTATCCGAGGCTCTAAAATCAACCGAATCCGCAAGCTTCAGAAACACTTGATAGGCAATAACATTGCTACGCAGAATCACTTCAAATGAACCATCTTCGAGTACTCGAACGCTGTGGTTGATTTCAGGTTGCTTAAAATCAATGTGCCTTGGCGCAGAAAAAAAGGTGGTATTACAACTATCTTCCAAGCCAGGCACGCGCAGACGGGTTCTCAAAACAAGATCATCCCGTTCGTAACGCTTAATAGAATCCACACAGTCGACTGTAGCATAATGTTGTGATGTCCCCGGTAGCAGATCTGCGCGCCCTTGTTCAGACTGCAAGCACTGGTTCTGACTAAAGCTCCACAATTCCCATGTAACCTCACCCACTGCTGATTCAGCACCATCGTACACCAGGTGCACCTCCATTGCGTCGATATTGCTGACTCGATAATTATTACTCCAAATGACAGTTTCCTCACCAACCCGTTTCACCGAGATTAAAGCGGGCGCAAAGAAACGACGTGCGGCATACTGTAGAACTTTCCAGCGTCCTCCAAAGTCAAGGCTCGACCAAGAAGCAACTGGCCAACAGTCATTCAACTGCCAGTACAACGCCCCCATGGTACGTGGCATATTACGACGCATATGCTCGATCCCGAAACGCAAACAATACGCTTGATTGAGCTGTGACAGGTAGACCGTTGATTCATAATCCTTAGGGAATCGATACAGCGTTGAAATGTAATGAAAAATAATCTCATTACCACTGCCATTTTTTTGGTGGCAGTTCATATCGGGACTAAAAATATTCCGGCTCTTCGTAAAAGTCGCCGCGGTTTCTGGCCACGGATAAGCCTGCATGCCGAACTCCGAGAAAAAACGATGTTCGAGCGCCTCGTAAGCCTCAACAGGCTGACGAGCCGCCCAAACACCCCAGAAGTGAGTATCCCCTGAGTCCACATTATCAGTGAAGCCCATCGGATCCTGGGGGTTCCAACCGGAACTCGGCCAGTATGACGCCGCAGTGCCATGCGCCGCAATTACCTCTGGTAAAATTTCATGAAAGAGTCTGACATATGCCTGTGCTTCTTCTGGGTGATCCCGCATCTTTTCCCAGTGCATTTGCACAATCTCATTGTTACCACACCAGAGCGCCAGATGACTCTGATTACGTAAACGGCGGACTTGGTAGATCGCCTCCTCACGGACGGAATCCAAGTAATCGGGATCGCCTGGGTAGGTCCAGCAAGCAAACATGAAGTCATGCCAAACTAATAAGCCATTTTCCAAGCAACGCTGAAAGAATGCGTCACTTTCATACACACCACCGCCCCAGACACGAATCATATTCATGTTCGCATCACGTGCAGAATCAAGTGCATCGATGGCCAGGGTCTCTCCCTCGTTTACAAAGCAGTGTGAAGGGATCCAATTCGCCCCCTTCGCAAAAATCGCTCGACCATTGACCTTAAATTGAAAACTCTCGCCCCACTCGTCCTGATGGCGATCGAGCACAATTTCACACAATCCAAGTGCCTGAACTCGCTGATCCAAGACTTGATCACCCGCCATTAGTCTCAGCTCCAAAGTATAAATCGACTGGACACCTTGCCCATTCGGCCACCACAGGTGTGGATCCATAACTCTGAACTCCAATGGCTGGCAATCATCACTCGAAACCTCCACGACTGTCTCACCTTCATAGCATAAGCGACCGACAATTGTGCCCTCAGAAAACTCTCCCACCAGCTCGGGAATCACACGAACCACCACTTCATCCTCTTGGTGGCTTTGCTCCAACTTATAATCTTCAATACGGCAGGCACTCCAGGCTTCCAAACGAATCTCACGCCAAATTCCACTCGTTGCAAAACGAGGGCCCCAATCCCAGCCAAAAGCGCATTGCTGCTTACGAATCTGTTGACGTCCACCAATCGGATCACAAGCGATCGGGCTTAAAGGTTTGCCCTCGCGCTCACGGATATAATCCATCGGATTCGAAAATCGTATCTGCAACTCATTACCAGTCGGTTTCAAGAGCGACCCAACCTCGTACCGCAGACCTAAGAACATATTAGAAGTCTCAGCAATCACTTGGCCGTTCAGAATTACTGTGGCCAGAGTGTCTAAGCCATCCGCCACCAAATCAACACAACCCGCCGTCAATATCTGCTCTGTTACGTCAAATCGAGTGGCGTATTCCCAATCACATTCTTCGATCCACTGCAACTGAGCCTCATTACGCCCGTAAAATGGATCTGGGATCAACCCTTCACGGTGCAAGTCGGTATGTACACAACCAGGTACCACTGCTGGATAGCGTGTCGACTCATCGCATCGTCCGAAAGTCCATCTAGTATTAATTTTGAATCTAGCTATCATATATAAATCAGAGAAGAATGCGTGTAAATAATTTCCCACGAGCCGATCCTGCTAGTTAATGCTGACTGAAAAGGGTAATAGGGGAAGTTGAGAAGTGATACATTGTCACATCTTCTAAGAATGATACAGCGAATCCGTAGTTTACGTAAAACCAGACACATACATACTCGGCGCTGCCAACATTTCCTCCCCCCTAATTTTCAATGCTACAAAATCGATGAATCCTCACATAAGCCTACAAAAAATAGCCAACGAACTGGGTGTATCGAAGATGACAGTTTCGCTCGCACTACGTAAGCATCCCAAAATTCCCGAAGCGACTCGTATAAAAATCGCTGAGAAAGCGAAAGAAATGGGCTATTTGCCAAATCCGGATGTTTCAAAATTAATGACCGCAATACGTCAGCGAAATACAAACGACCCCGGTCTGCCGCTCGCCTACCTAACGACTGGAAATCAGCGAGACGATTGGAAACAGTCGGCCACCGAGCTCAAATATTGGGAAGGTGCTAAAGAACAAGCCAAAGCTTATGGATACTACATCGAAACTTTCTGGTTAAGTGAACCTGGCATGACAGAACAACGAATGAGTAAAATCCTGTGGAATCGAGGCATACAGGGCATCATTCTGCACCCATTTTCCGGAGCACTCACGCGCACATGCAAACATCAGCCGCTGGAAATGATGTGGGAACGTTTCATTACAGTCGCAATGAGCGACACTCTAATGAACCCCATTCTGAATCGAGTCATCCACGATCATTACACCTCAATTCTACTCGCGATGAAATCACTCACAGAGAAAGGTTACTCACGCATTGGCCTGTGTATGACAGAGGACATGGACCTACGCGTTAACCAGCGCTGGCAAGCAGGGTTTCGCGTCTATCGCGCAAATCATCCGATAGCCCGCATTGCTCCATTAATAAGCAACCAACTCAATGCTCGTTCAATCAAACAATGGGTACAGGAAAAAAAGCTGGATGCGATAATCGGTGCCAGTTATCGTATGCCACACTACTTAAACGCGATCGGCATGCAAATCGGTGCAGATATAGCTTATGCTGATCTCGACCTCAATATTCAGAGCTCTGAGTATGCAAACATCAGTGGCATCGAGCAAAATTCCAAAATGCTGGGAATCGCAGCCGTCGATCTATTAATGTCTGGAATCCATCGCAACGAGCGTGGCATCCCTGAGATTCCACTCACAATACAAGTTGAAGGTAGTTGGCAAGACCGCGGCAGTACGCCCACAGTAAAATAATACCTCCAGAATGACTGTGAGCCGACAAGGGCTGAATCAAGTAGATCAGTAAAGTCCACATATATTGCCCTTGCTCGAGTACTTGCAATATTCAAACAGACTTACAGATTGCCAGACATGGATACTACCACCGCAATTCATCAACGTCGCTCAGTAAAGCACTATGACCCGAACCATAAGATGTCGGAACTTGAAATACAGGAGCTATTAGAGCTGACTCTACTATCGCCAACATCTTTTAACATGCAAAATTGGCGCTTTGTCGTGGTTAGCGATCAGGCGACCAAAGAAGCACTACGAGCCGCCTCATGGAATCAGGCACAAGTCAGCGAAGCCTCAATCACGATCCTACTTTGTGCCGACTTAAATGCGCACGAAGATGCGGCTCGTTATTGGGTGAATGCACCTCAGCCGGTGCAAGATATTCTCGTGCCAATGATCGCACCTTTGTACGAGAATAACCCGCAGTTACAACGTGATGAAGCGATGCGCTCAGTAGGCATCGCCGCACAAACCCTCATGCTCACTGCGAAATCGATGGGGTATGATAGCTGCCCCATGATCGGATTCGACGCGACGAAAGTCGGCGAGCTCATCAAACTTCCAGAGAACCATGTAATCGGACTAATGATCACCGTCGGTAAAGCCTTAAAGGATGCGAATGCACGCGGCGGCCAACTCCCCTACGAACAAGTCGTCTTCAAAGACCAATTCCCAAGCTAAAAAGCTAACTGCTTACACCTAGCCTAGTGCCGCTCAGCTGCCGCAAGCATCCAGCCTACCTAGGCGAGCAGCACTCACTAATTGTCATCCACTGTGACCTGGTAGGTCACGGTGCCTGTTTCGCCTGGCTCTAGTTCGCCTTCAAAGGTCCAAACAATGCCACCCGTCTCGCCAACATTGGGTGCAGAAATCACTACATTTGTCAGCGAAAGTGGATAAGTGGGCGTGGGCGCAAGTGCGAAAGTGGTGTAGGCAGGCGTACTATCATAAATAATGATATCATCCAAGGCACCGGCTCCATTATTCGTATAGGTCAGCGTGTAAGTAATCGTCTCTCCAGGCGAGGCGGTGGCCTTATCAACTGCCTTGAGCAATTCAAGACCCGCGGTGGTTTCAATTCCAATTGTCGTTAAATCTGTGCGAACCAATACATCATCGGCCAAGGCGGGCGCACTATTGGTATAGGTGAAGGTCGCTGTGACAGTATTTAAATTCTGAGCTCCAAAAGGCGCACCTGCAGGTGACGAATCTTTGACAATCAAACATATTTGTTCGCCCGCTGAGACTGTAATCGCGGCACTGGGATGGATCAGGCGCGGCTCGCCATCATCAAGCTGTCCGTTGCAATTCGAGTCACGGAAGAGCGTCTGGCCCCAGCCTGGCAACGCTGGGTTGAGCGCACTATCAATGTCGAAACTGACCTCTCCACCGGTGCCGGCAATAAATGTGTGGCTATAAAAAGCCACCGCTCCCGGCTCAATGGTCTGCTGCCCATCTGTCAAAAAGCTGTTAGCCGGAATATCTCCAAAAGCTAAATCACTTTCGCTCTGCCCCGCAGTGTATACAAAGCTGATACGGTCTGTAACACGATTATAGCTACCACCAGTCGAGCCCGCATCGCCCCCAGTGGACAGATAACTGGACAAATTATATTCTTCCACCACTAGGGTGCTGCCATTGGGCACGCTTTCAGGAACTAAAAGCCTAAATTCGCCAGCACCATTCGTGAGAACTGTGTCATAGACATTGCTACCACCATCAGTGAGGCGCACGGTGACCTTACCGATACCGGCCTCGGCCCCATTTTGAACACCATCATTTGGCGTGCCTGATCCAATACCATCATCTTGGAAAACGACCCCTGAAATGTAGGCACCCGTGACCAGTGGGAAGTCTTGATCAAAAATATCATCAGGTCCGGCAGTGATCAACAGGCGTCCGTCAGTGGGCGCCGCATCGTAGAATATAAACACGCCGGGGGCGACTGGATTCTGATTGGTCGGACTGTCAGTCACAACGATGGAATAATCACCACCGGAAACTCGATCAAATTCATAGTCGCCGCTGCCTGGATTGACGACGACGCTATCAAGCACGACCCCATCCTGAACCAAATTGACATAGACCGTCTCCCCTTCCCCCCAATCTTCACCAGGATCGATGACACGGTTAAAACTCTCATCTTCAAAGACGGTGCCGCTCACTAAAATCGTTGTTAAAATGACTTCCTCATCTGGCTCCACGTTATCGTAAGTGCGACGACCATCTGTATCACTCGAAGGTTTAGAATAATAAACCGGAACGTCGGCCAAATTGGTGAGAGTTTGCCCACCATCCACTGGATCATCCATCACCACTTCGTAAACAATCACCAGGGTATCGTCTACTTCGAGAATTTGTGTATCGCTCAACTCACCCAGCTCCCACTCTCCACTACCACTATCGTAGGTGGCCGTCGCCTCAAGACTGGCTTTCACATCTGAACCATCGAGCGTGGCGCTGATAAGCACAGGAGGCACTGTCCGCATGCCTACTGGCAGTGTATCCAACACAGCCATATTATACGCGGGCGCATCCCCGGTATTGGTCACTGTGAGTTGGAAGCGCATGGTTTCGCCTTCCAGGATTTTATTGATCGCTGCCGGTAAGAGGCGGTCTTTTTCAATGATAAGCTCGGGCTGCTTTACGACGACATCCTCAGTCGTAGGCTCCGTGATCACGGTTTCGTCATCAACATCCAAGAAGCTCAATCGAACGGAATTCGTCAAAGTCAGCTCCGAATCATCGGTGCTCTCGTCGCCATCAGGCACCGTCACCGCTGCTACATCGGTAATACGGGCACGATAGACTAGAGTGAGCGTGTCATTATCGGTATCTGTATCGCCCACATTGACCACCGTGCCTAAGTCAAAGATCAGCTCTCCAGTGGCATCGGCGAGCGGGGCCGTCGTGCCCGCATTCAGTGCCGTATAAGTGAAGCCATCCGCACTGCCATCCCCAATAGGTGTGATCGCCTCGAAGTCCACAAAGGCCATACCTGCTGGCAAGGTATCGAGAATTTTAAATTCTTCGTGTGTGCCCTCCATCACATCAACTTCGATGGTGTAGGTGACGATATCGCCTACGCGGAAGCCGTCGTCCGTGGTATCCAAGGGCAAGGTATCGCCCGAGGCGGTCTTTGTCGTCTGAATACTGGTATTAGCGATCGTGACAGTGGCGTCCGCATCACCAGAATAAAGACGTTCGCCGTTATTCGCGCCAGCAGTGCCGACTGCCACTCCAAGATCAGGACCGGGGTCGCCGTCAAGCGAGCTCCAGTCCACAGCTAAATCATTGGTCAATTCTTGATTTGGCTGAACGCTATCATCCACGGTTGCGACATAGGTAAAGACCAACTGACCGCCTGCGGTGATATCCAGATTGACCGAACTCGACTGCTCGCGGCCCCAAGTGAGCTCGTTTAAAGCGGCATCGAGGTCTGGCTCCCCCAGCGTGCCAATCAGCCCCGAGTTGTCTGTGACCGTGGTGGAACCTACCTTATAGCTAAGGCCTTCGGGTAGAGTATCCACAATGTTTACATCGTAGGCGGGTGCCGTTCCAGTGGCATTATTCAAAGTCACAGTATACGTGACCTCATCTCCCGCGTCTAAATCTTCGGTCGGGGTCGCCACCTTAGTGACAAGCAAATTCGACTCCGCCACGATTAAGGTGACATCCACGATGTCCGTATCCTCACTGGCGCCCGTGAAGGTATAACTCGCTGAGTTCTTGAACGTATCGCCCCGTTTGAATGTCTCCGGGTCGAGATTGCGGATCTGAGTCGTATAACGAACAGTAATGCTACGTTCAGCCTCCGAGCCCGCAGTGACCACCGTATCGCCGAAAGACCAGGTAAAGTCGAGCGAACCACCATTAACTGGCAATGCCCCTGCAGTCGGCGAGGTCACCGGAATCACGTTCGTGGCAGAAACCGAGCCCCCGTAGATTACATTACCAATGTCCACTAACTGAAACTCTTCACTCAGCGTATCAAGGATTTGCAGATCTGGCGCTGTGCCTTGTGGCAACACAATACTCACTTCGAACTCCACCTGCTCACCAATGTGTACCGACGAGGCATCATCCGAACCGTCCGAAGTATTTTTAATCACCTTAGACTGCGACACTGAATTAATAGTAATCTGCGCCGAATCCTCCGCGCTAAGCTCCAACGCACCATCATCGTCCCCCGTACTGCCAAGCGTGCCACTTTGACTGCCACTTGCGCCCGGTAATGTATCGCCCTTCACAATCACAGTATTTTGAATGGACTCTCCCGGATTCACGCTAATTTGTGCCCGCACGAAATAATGAAACGCGACACTCTCGCCTGGATCGAGCTGCACGAGATTTTCACCTAGCGTAGCCAGTACAAGATTTGAAGCATTGACCTGGAGATCGCCCCCAATGACGGTGCCCGTATAGAAAACATCCACAGAATCATCACCATCTGTATCCGCTCCCGCCTTGTAGGCCGCATCCGCTCCACTACCATCGATGAATTGAAGCTTACTACTAATCTGATCTTCCAAATTCAAATCAAAGAGCGGCACGTCGACCGCGGTGGAATCGGTATTCGTCAGAACGATTTTATACTGGAAGACATCTGTGCCTTCACCGGAAGCCGTGGCGGCGAAGCTCCCCGTCAGACTCTCAGTGACATTACGCACCGTCTTCTCAACGGAAAGCGTGGGCCGCTGCACAGTAATCGTTTCTGAATCGTGCAACCCAGGTCGAGCGGTGCCGCCAGAGAAACCATCGTTTTCATTATTCGAACGGTAGAAAGCAGAGTAGAAATCAAATGCAACGCCTAGATTATTAAACAATTCTTTCTCATCTGAATTGACTGCCGCAAGATTCGTATCGTTGAGCACACGCGTAACGATACGAGCCTGGAAAGTATTATTTGCCGCCGTAATTGAGCCGGGCGAGGCCTCAAAATCAATCACCTCAGTTTGCACCGGATCACTGGGACTCGTCGTGGTCGTCGCACCGATTGTGGTGCCCGTCGTATCGATGGAGACTAAGCCCAGACCGCGGTCAGCCGCATCGGAATTCCCCAAACTATCGCGAATCACCAGATTTTGAATATCGTCAAAGCCCGCATCTCCGCCGAAGAATTTCACCATCAAGTCGAAGGTCGCCTCTTCGCCGATCACCAGATCCCGCTCATCGGCAGTCAAATTCTCACTAGTCGTGCCTGAAACAAATTCCTTATCGACATCCACCCCGATCACGCGAAACGCGCGTGTATCCGTGCTCAAATCAACACCTTCGGTGCTACCATCTTCCAGTATTTGAACCGCGTCCACATCCACTTTAACACCAAGATCCTGACCGGCGACATCTGTAGGCGTCGCAGTGACTACAAACTGTTTCTCACGATTGGCTCCGGTATTAAAAGTACCCACCACACTCGGCGCAAAAGTATAGGCCGTGCCTCCACCTGGAGCGGCACTACTCACCCCCCCATTACCGTCATAGGTCACGGTTGCCCCCGTCCATGCCGGACCGAGCGTAATGACCACTTCTGCTTCTGTGGCACGACTTCCACCGACACCCTCATTACGCACCCAGATATTAAAGGTCTCTGGCTGATCCAAGAAAACAACACGATTGAGCACATTGGCATCCACCGCTCCATCATTGGCTGCAAAATTAATATCCAGATCCGGCTGACGAATATCGTAATCGGCATTGATCGAAGTATCAAATTCATCCCCACAGGAGTTCGTGTATTCCACTATAGTCAAACCTTCGTTCGGAAAGCTAATCGTAGGGTCATACGCATTTGCGGTCTCCTCTTCATCAGTCAGATCAGGGAAGCTTGCAGTGCGGGCGTCATCTTCGATGGTGCTACGCACATAAAATGTGAAGTCGAAAGAATCGAGATAATCCACCGTGCCCGTGAAGGAGAAGATCGGGCGTGTCGGATCGGACAAATCAACTGAATCATAAACCAGATCACTGGTGCCAGTCACCACTGGTGCGACTGTCTCGTCCAACGCGACATTGTCGGGCAAGTCTTCTAATATTTCAAAATTCAATGCTTGCGCACCAGTGTTTTCCATCGAAACAACGACACGACCCCGTGCGTCATTCTCGCGAATGAACTCCCGCGTAAAACCATCCTGAGCAGGATCAAACACTGGGCTCATCAAGACATCCGCGGTATCAAAATTCAGAGTCGGTGTATCAATGACATTGGGCGCATTACCGATGACGGAAGAACAACCCCAAGTCACTTGAGCCACGTTATCGTATGTGTTCACGCAAATATTGCCGAGCGTTTCGGTGACGGTCACCGTAACCACTCCAGCAGAGCCTCCACTGGCGGCGGGAATATCATTGATATCAATCCAAGAGCCATCGTAACTACCGATGTTTGAGCCATTCACCGCAATCGTCGCGGTGCTGTTACTGGCAGTCAAAGGGACTTGCACACGCACATTTTCGGCGGGGGCTTGGCCCATATTAGAAATCTCAAATGACCAAACCACATCTTGGCCCGTCGCCCCCACAGTCAGCTCTGCAGGCGCGAGTGACAGATCCGTATTCGAGACTAATAGATCCGTCGAAATATCAGGGCGCTTAATTGGAATCAGGAATGGGACCCCTGGAGAGTTCACAAAATCACCACAAAACAGGTCCGCACGAGCCGATGCCTGAATCGTAGGCGCGGCTGTCGGTTCCGATAGCTGCTCAGGATTGGTGGTCGAAATATTGAAGCCAATTGTCAAAGAGTTTACAGTCGTTGCATCATCATCAAACGCATTGACCAATTCCGCGATCGGGATCAGCCCTCCGTCTTTAATGGTGAACACATAAGGATCTCCCGCAGTACCGGAACCCGAAGGATCTGGGATGGAATTAACGGTGCCCGCGGGCTCGTTATCCGTCCAGTAAAAGGCGCTACCTGGAACGATTGTAAGACCTGTCGTCAACTCATCGAGGTATTCATTAATTAAAACTTCATTTAATTCTGCATCTCCGGTATTCTTAATTTTGATCCGTATCACACCCTCCTCACAAAGTTCTGCATACGATTCCGTGGTATCGTGCACGACTTGTAATGATCCAGTGCCGAAACGAATATTGGGGCCCATACCGACCACACTCTGTGAAAGATCCGTGCTACAGCCCCAGCTCGCAGTCACAACATTAGTACCATCAGGGATCTCACAATCAGAGCCGGTTTCCAGCTCTGCAATCACCTTAATCTTACGAATCGCTCCACTCGCTAAATCACCAAGATCAAAGATCGCGTCGCTACCACTAATCGTCACAGCATTGACAGGGGCGGCGTAGGCAGCATTCGCAGCATTAGTATCCACCTCATGCACGACCAAGCCTGCTGGAATCGCATTCGTGATAACGGAATTGAGCGCAGCCCCCGCCGAGACGTTCTGCACAGTAATCAGCCATTCGACACGGCCATTGTTCATCTGAACTTCGGTATTTGGCGTGACATTCAGAATCAACTCGCCCGCCAAAACTGAAGACGGCCCCGCCGAAGCCGCAGATGTGAAGACACGATTGTCATCGGGAGCCGTTTGCCGGTCATCAAACGCGACCGTGGCTGAAATGGGGACAACGTTAGTGCCTGGATCGCGCATAAACTGCACGGTTATGGTACCAGACGAGGTCAACTCAGAGGGATCATAGGTAAATGTCGGGTTAAGGCCCCCATTTTCATCATAGCTGACGTTTCCGACAAATGCACCTCCATAGCTTGGCGTTTGACCAACAATGTATGTATAGGGGAAATTAGTCGTCGGCGTATTCAGCGTCACCAACACGTTCGAAATGTTCTTATCGTTGCGGTTATTAACAGTTAAGGTCACATCAAACACCTCACACTCCATCAGCGAGGCTGGAACGGAAATGCCAAGGACCGCATCGGCTCGTTCGATCGTATAAGCGAGCACTTGCGTAAAGGTAAGTTCAAGGTCCTCGACGCAGGCCGAGCTTGGCACTGCACCTACGGGCTCATCCAAAGAGAGCACGGACACATGCGTCACTCCTCGCGAGGCTGCTCCCTCAAGCTCAGAGTAAGGAACCGTAGTCGAATAATTGAAGTGAATGATCGTATCGCTCACTGCAGCCTCGTTGAGATATGCAGGTAGAGCCAGAAAATCCAGATCAATGGAAAGCCCACCGACACTTTGCGTGACCGCGGAGGCAGGCACTGCGACTGGTCCCGTGGTAAGCGTATCTCCTGAACCAAAGCTTACGGTGAGCGATCCACCCACAAGTTCCTGAGTGTCCAAGCCACCAAAATCATCCGTGTAAGTCGCACCGATCCAGCTGCCAACGTAACCGTCTTCAAACGCATACTCGACCTCGATGGGAATAAATTCGCCCTCGCCGGCAGCAATATCACGCGTAGTATCTGCAGAAGGCTCTCCAGTTTCAAAGCCAGTGCCGTCCACATTAAACAACAATTCACTCTCTGGGCTCGGATTGTTTTGAATGATCACCGTCTGAGCGGCATTCGCGCTGAGTTCACATTGATCGCCGCTTGCGGTCACGACGGATTGCACGCCCGACACCGAACTAGAAATACTAAAAGATTCGCCCCCGAGGCAGGGGTCCTCTCCGATCTCATAAAGCACATCCAAACTAACGCTCCCTGCAGCAACCGCCTTATCGACAGTCCAAGTATAGGTTGTGATCGCAGGGTCCGCAGCCGGATCGACAGTTGGTGAGATGTCAGTGGCATCACTGAACCCGACGATCCTGCCATTGTCACTTGCAGTAATTTGCACGACGATCAAATCACTATCAATACGAGCAACTTCATCTGCAGTTAATTCTAATTCAAATAGGCCTGGTGCCCCCACCCGGACACGGTTAACTGACGAATCCATCTGAAGATCCACACTCGGACGTGCACCACTCGCGAGAATAGAGCCTGACTTAATTGGGATTGCATACATGTCACCACATTGGTTGCTATAGACAGAGGTCCAAGTCACCGATCCCACCGCCCCCGAACAGCTGTCCGCTGCGACAATATCAAAGTTTAAAGTAGCGGATTCCCCGCCTAGCAAAGCATCCGAATTCGTCACGTCTGCACCATTGACCAAGGTAAAGACACCTGTTGCCTCATCATAGGTGAAGTCGCCCGTTACATTTGAAATAATAACCGGCAATGTGTTCAAATTGGTTTGAAAACTAAAATCTTCAGCGTTCCCCGAGCTGGAAGTATTAGTCACCGTCATCGAAGCCGAACTCGCGGTTAAATAATCTAGCGCAATTGTCGGCGGGGTGAAATCAACCATCGGTAAGTCTAGGTCGAGCACAATCGCCGCCACCTTAGTCGAGCTATTGACCTCAGTTAACTCATCATTAGTGACTGAGATTCCCAAGCCATCACAGCTGGCAACTTCGGCCGTCAGATCGAGGACAAACTCCTCGCCGGGCGCAAGATACGGAAGAACGTAAATTTGGCTGCCAATCGCACTCAATGCAGGCGAACTCTGGGTAACGCTCGGGTTAATAAAAGATGTGTTCGAGTATATATCCGTAAGATCAATGACCACATCAAACAAACCACCAAACCCCGTATTGGTGACTGTGGCCTGCCAAGCCGCCGTTTCACCAATCCCGCGCGTCTGTGTGCTGGGAGTCAGCGTCAGAATCGATGCCCCCAACTGTGTCAGCACATTTTGCAGAGAGGTCGTGACTTCCGTCTTCTCAGTTGTGTTATCATCATCTGAACGGGCACTATACGTGTAAACAAGCTGATAGGTGCCCGCAACCACTGTACTGTAATCGTCGGCAACAAGTCCATAGCTCAGCTCCACCGACTCACCTTGCGCCAAATCAAACTCACCACCCGTGCCAAGATTCACCGTCAAAGTGGTCCCCGACTGCGTTGCAGTTGCCGTAGTGCTCACAGCACTCACCGAACCAGACACATAGGAAAATCCATCTGGCAGCTCAACATCGAACTCTAAATCATACGCAGTGGCGCCGGCGTTATAAATGGTGGTCGTGAAAACATCACCGTTGTTACTTTGTGAACTGCCGTCCCAAACGGCGCCCA
The DNA here is from genome assembly GCF_031127905.1 of Thalassobacterium sedimentorum. GTDB lineage: Bacteria > Verrucomicrobiota > Verrucomicrobiia > Opitutales > Coraliomargaritaceae > Thalassobacterium > Thalassobacterium sedimentorum. Next base: position 46,759 of record NZ_JARXIC010000007.1, read on the forward strand.
CATCCATATAATTATCGCGCGTCGGATCAGCTGGCGTGAAAGTATGCTCCAGCGTCAAATCAGCGGCGACCGCCCCTGCTGCAGTCAATAAACTTAGAGCGATAAAACTAGAGCGCCGGAAGTTTCGTCTGATAAATTGAGCGAACATAGTTGGTAGAAATTATTTACGACCGAAACCGAGCGTGTTTTCGTCGAACTTAAAGTTAAAGGTAATGAAGAAGCCGGATTGAGTTCGGCCGGAGGTCTCAAAGTCACGATCCGTGAAGCCCCAGAAGTTATAGCCAAGTCCGAGGCGGAAGTTCTCCACCACCCACATCCCAATCTCAGGACCGAGACCATAGTTAAAACCAGCATCGCCATCGTCCCACATCAGCGAGTAGTTCAAACCAATATCAAAACGATCGCAAATGTCGCGGCGCACCCGTCCATTAATCAGATAAGCGGCATAGTTATCGGAAAAATCGTCGTCGGCACTGCTTTCATTCACCCACTTGGCCGCCAGGCGATTCGTCCAAATCCAATTTTCATCAGGCTGGTAGTTGAGCACATGGGAGAGCACATTAACATGACGCTCTTGGCTGATGGTATCCAAAATATCCATCCCGTCTTCATACTTATACTCATGTAATAAGAGCATATTCCAAACATCCTGATCTGTCTGGCGCCAAGCAAAACCACTGCGTATGCGAATCTGAGTCAGATCGTCGGTGTCGGCGTCTTTATTCGTCTGCTCGTATACGTAGGTTTTAGTCAAAATACTCCAATTACGATTGAGTTTGCGTGCATAACCGACGGTGGCGAGCACACTGTCATTGGTGTCGGCGGTACGATACTCCAGGCGGCTAGTGGCCTTCCAATCCGTCGGCGCAGTGTATTCAATCGAAGCAGTCGCTGCCGTGGATTCGTTGGTGGTCTCACCAGAGAAAGGACGGACTTTCTCAAAGGTCGTATTGAGGCGGAGTCCCTCGGCCACGGCCCATTGATTACGCAGCCCTAACGCACCTTCAGCTTGCTCACCATCGATGGCATCACGCACGCGGTATTCGTTAAAGTACTGACCGCCCTCCATGTAATCAGTTTCAAGTCCAAAGAGCGTGCGGTTGTTTTCTTGTGTATCGTTGAGCGTAAATTCGTTACCGAGAGAGTTAATAAACTCATGAGTGACATAGGCTCGTGTCTTCGTGCTCAACTGATAGTCCGCACCAAAGAGCACGCGTGATTTATCAGTGTCACTGACGTCTTGCTCGACTTCACCGCGTATCCGCATGTCAGGCACATAAGGCATCGGGGCGGATGCCGCGACGATCGCGCTGGTGACGGTGTTGGGGGTAATCTCTTCGCTGGTGGCAGGAATCGCGGTGCTCAGGCTCGCAGGGGTGCCCGTTTCATGGGAAACACGCCCCCCGACACCGATTTCGACTTGGTTCGCAAAACGACGATAGGCCATGCCTTTGACACCCTTACGGCTACCCTCGGTGATCACATCTTCCTCATAAATCGCTTCAACTTCGAGGCGCGTGCGCTCATCAATCAAATGCGTCACTTCCGCGCCGGCTTCGATTCTACCCGCCGTGAGTGAGGCGGTCGGATTAACGAAAGTTTCATCGGCTTCTCCATAGAAAATACGCGCTTCTGTGCGCTCACCGGCACGACGTATCTCGGCGCGGTATGCGGTACCATCTCCTTCAACGAGATCCTCGCTCTGAGCGACTTCAGTGATCAAATACGAATCGTAAGGCAGCTTCACGGTAGCATTCGCACTCTTTAGCTCATAATCGACTTCGGGGTTTTCATCACGCACATAGCCTGCACCGACTTCGAGGTGCTCATTCACCTTAACTTGAGCATTGCCCCCATAAACCAAATGCTCTTCGCCTCCCTCATCCACTTCATACGTAATACGAATCGATTGTGGGTTGAGTTCGGTATCAAAACTCGCGAGTGGACGGCGCAGCACCAAGCTACCCGAAAACGCTTCAAACTCGTAATCCACATAACGGGTCAAGGAGCGTGTTTCCAAAATCACGGCAGGCTGATTGCGATCCCGAACCAGAATTTCAACTTTCTCGGAGTTGAGTAAGCCGTTGCGTGCACTCAAACGGAAGGGACCTGAAGTGCCGTTGGCTGAAATTTCATCGATCACCTGTTGGGCAGAGGTCTGGCTAGCGAAGCCAGTCAGTTTGACTCGATCGTTCTCGTATTGCCCTTGGAATCCATTGAGCGAACGACTATAGTCGCCGAAATCGACCGCCTCGTGCTCGCTGCGTGTTTCATAATCGCCCCAGAGTAGGAAGGAGCGTTTTTTATCGATGCGCACATAGAGTTTACCGGATGACTGTGCATCGTAACCACGCACGGAGGAGTCGCCATAGATCGGATAATACTTATCAGGGTCAATGTCGCGGAATAACTCAGCATCGTCATCCTTATCCGAATCATAGGCTGCAGTCAGCAGCATGTCGCCCTTGATCTTACCCTTGAGGAAGAAGGCTGCGCGCCCCTCGAGTCGGTCGTCTCCAGAGTCAGAGAGCGTGCGTAATTCCTCTTCAAAACCGCTACCTTCATGAGCGGGGGTGATGGAGTCCTTACCGAGGTCGCGCAGATGTATGCGACCTTGCACAATACCAGCCGCCACCATCGGACGCAGATCCGGCAAAAAGGCGAACTGCTCACTGCTACGGATGATACCGCTACTGACGTCAATGCGCACATCCGAAGGCTCAGCCGGAGGCAATAAGCGGTAGACGCCCTGGCCTTCCGTCAAAAAGACTTGGGTGCCTAACTCTGCCGGATTCACATCCTCGACATCCCAACGCCCTGCAGTGGTTTCAAGTGTCAATGGCAAACGTGCAGAGACCAGCGTGCCGTTCTCGTCCACCACACGTACCGACACTTCGACCGGTGTGATCCCATCAGCCACGGGTTCGGCATCAGAAAGTTCTAAGGAGATAGTCGCCAGGTTCGCAGGCGCTAAAAGACGTATAGTCTCGGAACCACGTGCGTTGCCGAAAAGGTCGAATTGTGTCGCGGTCAACGTATTCTCCCCCGGGTTGAGTGGCACACCTACATACTCAACAGCTTGAACGCCACGATCACTCGCTTCAACTCGCTTGCCGATTCGTGCTTCGGAAATTTCATGACCATTCACTTCAAGCTTCAGAACGGTTCCTAATTGAGCTTTAATACGCACACGTGCCTGAGCAAGCGGCAGCGTGTCGCCGTCTCGCAAATCCATAAAACCGACATCGGCATTTGTCACCGCATCAATTTCCGCTTCCAACGGCAAATGTGGCACTGCAGCGACCGCACGCTTAGGCAAGCGAGAGTTACCATCAGTTAGTGTATCCGGTGGTAGAATCGGCTGATAGAAACTGGTATTGATTTGCGCCCCCTCGATGGTGCCGGCAGCATCGTCACTAATTTGGTTGATCCCCGAATTTTGCTCGTTGTCTTCGTAATCGAAATTTCGTTTTAGCGAGCGATCGATTTCGGGAGTGAACACGGCACCTTTTTCCACACGACCCGCCACCTCGGCCAGCAATTCCGCTGTCGGATTCACAATGCGGAAGTTAGCCTTATGCAGCTCTCCATTACGCATATCAGCAAAGCGGCTGCCAGGATCATTTGCGTTGCGCCCGTCGATGATTGCGAGCTCTGCGCCAGTGGGCAGCGTGTAGGTATCCAGCTTCACTACGTGCGTAATCGCGCGCTGACCGTAAATACTATATTTACCTTCCACGTCGGTAATCGCATAGGTCCCATCTTCGAGGAAAATACGCACGCCTGGCACGACTGGCTCGAGCACATCGTCGCCTTCCCCATCGTCATCTTCACCATTGGGGCCAAAAGTGTCGTGAATCTTGTTGTCGTTTAGATCGACGAAAACTTTACCGAAAATCACGCCCTTATCCGTAAAGACCCCCTGATCGATATCAATCTTGGCCGTGGCCACATTACTCGAGGAAGGCGCGGCGCCACGACTGTGTGCTTGCGCACGATTGATACCGTCACCGCGATCTGCGCCAAAGGCCACACGAGCACGATAAGTCAGCACGACAGTTTGACCATCCGCCACATTGCCCAATTCAAACTGTAGCGTGGAGCCCGGCTCTCCCTCTGGATCTGGCGCTGCGACGCCATCAATCCGAGTGCTCCCCCCAATATAAGTGACCCCCGCAGGCATCACGTCCCGAATATAAGCACCTGGCAATCGAGCGCCTACGGTATTATCAAGTGTAATCTTATACTGTACAGAATCACCGATCTCAACCTCACTGCGATTCACTTCCTTTTCCAACACGAAGCCCTCGGGCGATTCGGTATCGAGCGGAATATCAAGAAAGACAGTGCCAGTGGCTACGTTCACTGGAAATGAAAGTCCATACGAACCAGCGGTATCGATACGTGGCGATGCATCCGGCCCTTGAATATTGGGTAGCAGGGTCTCAGGCACGACACTGGGGAAAGTATATCCCAGCGGTGGCGTCACCTCTAAGACGTATTCGCCCGCAGCAATTCGAGGAAATTCGAAACGTCCATCTGCGCCCGTCACCACAGTGCTTGGAGCCGGAGTCACACCGTCGGCCTGGAAGACATCGACAGAAGCACCCGTATCAGTCACAATACGCACGGTCGCCCCAGCAAGACGTTCCCCAGTGCGACTGTCAAAAACGATACCAGCGGGATCGATGAGAATCACAATTTTTGCCACGCCATCCGGGCAGGTATCCCCAAGCATAGAACCGGTCAGCATATCGCTCGGTGTGGTCTGTAAAATGGAGTCGCTACTATTGGCAAAGCCTTCCACCGTGGGCACCCCGTTGGCAAAGTCACCCGTACTCGGTAGTCGGAAGATACCGGTATTAGGGCCTGTCTCGATGAGCGGCAAGGTCAACTGATCGCCAGTGCCCTCAGAGGTGAAACTCATTTCAAAGCTATCTGCCTGTGTCTGATCGATATTGTAGAAAGCGGCATCAACTTCAAAGAAAACACTATCGCCCGATTCGATAATCTGCGTCGGTTGCTGCAAATTCGCATCGTCAAAAGCGGTAATGACCGGACAACCAACGGGCACACGCACAGTCACTAAATTCGAAATCAGCTGTTCGGTCAGCCCGCTCTCGATATAGTAGAGAAAACCTTCATTATCGAAGCTACCGCTGGCATTGGCAGCCACCGTGACTTCAAATCCAGCGCTCAGCACCTGCGCCGCAGCCACTGCGGAACGGGCAAAGACGATCGCCTTGACCTCATTCAAATCCGCTGGCGCGGTCGCCGTAAAATTATAGTCAGAAGCAGCGTCATGTAAGTGGTAATACACTTCCCAACCCGCGCTGGAAGTCACGCGGCTGAAAACCGTATTACGCGGCATCACATCACGCATAAAAATGCGATTCAGCGAGCTACCATCGACATTAATAGTCACCGGTTGCAACGCTGTGGTGCCATTCAGCAGGCGCAAGGTGTATTCAACAGGATCACCTGGTAGCGCCTCAGTGCGATCGACGCTCTTCAGCAACTGTGGATCGGATAAGCCAACGATAGCCGTGTCCGTGACAAATTCAGTGAGCGTGCTACCATCAAGCGCTGCGGTAAAGGTCGCGATGCCCTGATCGCCAGTTTGCGCGGTGGGGGCAACAATGCCAGAAAGGATATATTCACGCGCAGCACCAGGATCGAGTGTGACGGTGCTCCCGTCAGGAATAATAGGCTCGCCGGTATCGACGATGCCATTCCCATTTAAATCTTCAAACAAACGAAGCGAGCCGAAATCATAATCGTCGCCCGACTCGTTCTGGTAACTGAGGGTATAGCTTGAGGTGGTGTTCCCCGTATTTGTTAAAGTGTGATTAAAGGATGTACTGGAACCAGGGGCAAGAAAGACGCTGCGGTCATTGACCAGAGATATGCCTGGTATGCCCTCGATACGGACAATCACTTGATTGGATGATAAATTGTACTGCTCTGCCGTGTCAGGAATAAAAACGAACGCAGTCGCTTGATTAATGATCCGCGTGCCCGGATCAGCCGCGCGCAAACCGCACACTGTAGCCAACAAAATCAGCCCAAACCATAAGCATGAGTGAAGATGAGATGCGAAGTGTCTGTAGAGTGTAATGCGCACTTTAGATAGCTTAATGAGTCATCAACAAGACAGCCTTAAAGGAGGTGCCATGCGGGGGATCGGACCCGACACGGCACCTCATATTTAAGGTTAGCCTAGGAGAGTTGACGTAACTCTGATTTACTCGTCGATCTTCACTCCAAAGCTAGCGACGGCAGAATCACCTGGTGCGAGTGTGCCGATACTGAATTCGAACGAACCAGCGGAATTGGCTCCTGGCTGAGAGTCTACCGATTGTAACGAACCATCCCCAGTAACGGCAGCGATAGAATCATTGCCATTCGCTGGATAGTATTTAGTCGCAGTTGGCGTCGTATCGTAGATCACGATATCTGTGGCGTCGGCAGAACCCGTATTAGTCGCGGTAATCCGGTAAAGGATTGAGGCGCCTGGCTTGGCTTCCAGCGGCAGAGTGGTGTAAGAAGATTCACCGCCATCGGCCTCACCATCATTATCTGCATCCAAGGCTTGCTCTTTAAGCAGCTCCAAGTCGCCTAAAATAACAGTTGTGGTATCTTCGTTGGAAACGGCTGCAGGTGCGGCAACTCCATCAACCTCACCTGTTGTTGTCGCGGTGAGCGTGGAGATGTTAATCGCACCATTAGGTGCACCTAGTGGCGCGAATACCTTAACAAAGATAAGTGTGCTATCGTTGGCAGTGCCCGTGCGAGTCAACTCGACAGCGAGCGAGCCACTAGCACTGTCGATGACAGTATCACCACCTGCACCCGTATCAAGCACACCATTTCCATTGGAATCACGATAGATGATGGACGTCCATCCTTCGGCAGCCTTTGAATCGCTCAAGGTAAGTGCGATATTGGAAGCACCGAGCATCTCGGAAATGTTACCCATATTGGTCAACACGTGCTCGTAAACAATCGCACCACCTGGAGAAACTTGACCGGCATTATCGCTGACCAAGGTGATCTCACGCACAGTATTGACCGTCACGGTATTGGTGATGAAATCGCTCACGCCTGAAGTGGGCGAAGTTGCAAGGAAGATGATCTCACGGTCGCCTGGAGTTTCCCCTTCAGGGATAGTCACTTCAGCCACATAGCTGAAACGACCACCATCAGTGGTAGGCGCGGAATCAACCGGAGGGTTCAATGTACCAGAGTTATTCACAACAGCACCCGCGGCAACGCGACGGAGATTGACCACCCAACCAGCAGGAACCGATGCCGGATCAACTGTCAGGTTATAAGCGTCTTGAATCGTGCCTTCATTCTCCACTGTCAGAGGGAAGGTCACGATGCTGCCTGGGTCGCCAGCTTTCGTGATACCATCAGCACCCGCGCCGTCACCTTCACCAGCCACGCCGTCAGGGTCATCCCCTGCTGCAGCATTGGTGATATCAACATTTGGAGGCAAGATAGTTGTCACAATGTCGTTTGCATCAGCCGTCGCTGGATTTCCACTTACATCGAGCACCGTGCCTGTGGCACGCTTTGTAATGCTATAAGGGCCATTACCAGTAGTGAGTCCGCTGATATTAGTCGGCAGGGTCGCTTTAACGATCACATTGTATATGCCATCAACAGCAATGGGCCCCGTATCTGGAGTACTATTGCCATTCGTGTCCACCATCGGCGTGTTACCATCTTCCAGGTAGAAGCGGAAGGTTGTGCCCGTAGGATAAGTGCTGCTGCCCGCAACAAAGGACATATCAAAAGTATCTTCAGATGTGCCGTTATTTGTCAGCACATTGGTAAAGGTCACAGTCTCACCAGGTCGTGCCGTAGGCAATGTTTCACCTGCTAGACTTACAGCTGGCACTGGCAACACCTCGAATGGAGGGCGATTGGTTTCAACTGGAGGAACAGGCCCCTTCACGCCGGGACCGTCTGGATCGTATGTGTATTGAACCACGTTATTGATAATTTGTGGTGCCAAGCCAGCATCCACGCCGACTTGGAAGGTGACCGTACCGGAAGCACCAGCAGGCACGGAATCGATGATGATGACCAATTCCTCCTCAGTCGCATCGTATTCGTAATCAACAGTCGTACCGCCACCTGCTTGTTGATCGCCAGAGGCATCAGTCAGCACAGTGGTGCCAGTCAGGCTAGAGCGCCCCGTTCCAGCGATATAAGTCATGCCCTCAGGGATCTCATCCGTCATAGTAAAGCTAGTAGCTGCTTTATTACCCGTATTGTTATAACTCAATGTATACATCACTGGCGACGTGCCTGGAATGCCTTGAGCCGTGTCAATCAGCTTGCTCACAGTCATCACAGCATCCTCTGAGACATTGATAGTATCGGTATTATTATCCGTTAAATCATACAGCGGATCGGTGCCCGCAAGCGTTTGCGAGTAGTCAGAGCCACCATTAATGTTAAAGCTGGCAGACTCCGCATCATTTGCGCTACCAGGAACACTGGTCCCGACAACGAAATAGAACTGCTCGCCCGGAGTTAGATCACCTGTTGTAGTGATCGGCGATGTAATATCGTCCGGCTCACCATCTTGGTTGGTATCCGCATAAATTAAAAGAGTCCCCAATGTGAAGTCTCCCGCAACTGTATCTGTATACAAATCAAAGGAGTCCGTACCATTACCAGTATTGGTCAAAGTGTGTGGCAGGAAGACTGAACCGCCCGGAGACACCGAACGCGTATTGTCCTGTGTGAGAGCCAGACCAGGAATTTGTAGAACAGTGGTCACGACCGTATTCGAAGTCGTGTCACGCTCTGTACCATTTTGGTCTTTATAGGTAGCCGAGGCCTGATTGCCGATTTTGGTGCCCGCCGTCGGCGCAGCGGCACTCAGGGAAAGCGCAGCCAGCAAGGCCACACTGGATAAAGCCAGGGTGCGTATGCGCCCGAAGCTTTTAAGGATTCCGTCTGATGTATTCATGTTATTGGTTTTAGGTTGTTCGTTAAAAAGATAAGCCAAGGCATTCAGCAGCACTACTGTACTAATCGAGCTCTCAATTCGGCGGTGAAAGGAACATCCGATTCAAGCGCATCTATGCTCCAACGCAGGGCTCGAAAAGCTGTCGTATCCACTGGCTCTCCTGAGGCATTTACTGCAGATAAGGACTCAAAAGTAATCCCGTCCAAAGACACTTCCTGCGGTGCCGGTTTCGCAGAGCCCTCGATGTATTCGAGTCCAGCGGGAATCGGAATAACCGGTTGCACTGCAGTCAAAGCCGTATCGCTCTGGTTCTTAAACGTGGCTCGATAAAGTATAATATCACCTGGATTCGCGACCTCGGCCAACTCCAGCACCTCAGCACTGTCGGGGTCAGTCGTCACAATGTAAGCATCAATCTGAGCAACAAGTGGATCCGACTGAGCCGCCAGCGCAGACATAGATAAAAATAAGCCACAGAAGAGGGCCAAAGGACGAGTAACGTATTTCATAATGCAATAAGGACTACTAATATAGATCTAACAACGTAATATTAAATCATAAACACCCTAGTCATGTCAAGGTACCGCAAATACCTGACAATAATGCTAATAAGCTGCATGCATAGAATTAGCTGAGCAATCTCTCGACAGATGAAGTCGCTTCCCGTCCAAACGGGAAGATATAAATACTAGGATTTTCATCAGAAATAATAATGCACATGATTAGTCATCCAGCGACAGCTGGACGTTTAGGCCGCATAATAGCAAATTTAAGCAACTTCACAATACAACCTAAGTGCACAGCGCTCTGCCCTTTAGTGCAAAACACCCCATTATACCCAGCAAAAGCCCTGTTAATACACGAATATAACTACCTAAAAAACGCGTAAGTAATATAGAAACTCTACCAAAAGTCCCTCAGTATGACTAGAGTCAGGAAGTAATAAACAATCAGCGATTTAACTCACCCCAATTACGAAACCTCGCCAGCCGACACATCCATGCCAAAATCTCCCTCGTAATAAAAACGCACCAGATCGGCCACACACTGTGCACCTAGCTTTTGAGACAGGTTAGAGCGATGGAGTTTTACGGTGCGTTCCGCATTTCCAATACGATCCGCAATCGCTTTATTCGGCAGGCCAGCGACTACCATATGTAAAATCTTCTTCTCTGTCTGAGTCAGCATCTTAAATCGCGCTCGAAGCTCAGCGGCATGCCCCTGCTTTTGCCGACTAAGTTCACCTTTTTGAATCGCGGCCTCGACCACTTTAATCAACTGATCCTTCTCAACAGGTTTGGTCAAAAAATCAAAAGCTCCTCGCTTGATCGTATCGACCACTACTGGAACTTGAGCATGCCCCGTAAGAAAAACCACAGGAACGCCCCCACCTTCTCGCTGCAAATGCTCAAACAATTCCAGACCATCCGGCCCAGGCATCCGGATATCAAGCAATATACAACCACTCGAATGACTGGAGAATTTGACCAAAAAATCTCCAGCCGAAGCAAAATCATAAACCTCGAAACTCGCCAACTTCAATAAGCGGGAAATCGATCGACGAAAAAACTCATCATCGTCTACGATAAAAACAGTACCTCTAGAATTCTCTTTAACGTAGTTAATCATGCGTCATTTGGTTTACTTGGAAGCCAAATTTTAAAGCAGGCCCCTCCCTCCTTGAGGTTACCCACCGAAATCCGGCCTCTATGGTCTTCAATAATATATCTCGAAATGGCGAGCCCTAAGCCCATGCCCTTCTTTTTGGTCGAATAATAAAACTCAAACAGCTCAGCAATCTCATTCGGTGGAATCCCGCGCCCATAGTCCGAAACCGACACACAAATCTGATTTGAATCCGTGATTGCATCACAGTCGACAACCACCAGTCGCTGTGAAGCAGGTAGCGACTCCACAGCATCCATCGCATTAAAAATTAAGTTTAACAGGACCTGAACTAGTAACACCCGCTCCCCCACAACAGTGCACAAGCAGATATCACTAGGCGGCAAACACAAATCAATCCCGCGACGCCGCGCCTCGCCTTGGACCATACAGCCCGCCTCGTCGATAACTTGCAGCAAGTTCACCGGGGCCTTTGATTCTGAATAGCCACCAAGCATCGCACGAATATTCTCAACCACCCGAGTCGCCCGGCGATCCTCACTCTTAATCTCCGCGAGGATCTCTCGCAACTCCTGATTCGGAACATTCAGCGCATCCAAATGCATCAATGCCGACTCGGCATTACTCAGAATCGACCCAAGTGGTTGATTGATCTCATGCGCAATAGACGCCGAAATTTGCCCAAGCTGCGCAATCCGGTTGTCCCGAGCCAAGTTATGCCTCAGTTTCTCCGCCTGAATCCGGTCACTCACATCCAAAGCAACAATCAAATAAAGACTCACTCCACCAATTTCAACAGTACTGCAAAATAACTCAACAGAGCGCACATCTCCTGATGCAATCTGCACTTTAAGCTCATGCCCCCGATGACGACGCCCTGCCTTGAAAAAATCCTCTAAAAACTGTGGATCCTGATCTAGCGCGCGTATGCCAACTTCCTCAGCAGTTCGACCGATTGCGTCTTCTCGCTTAATACCAAAAAACTCTTCATAGGCGGGATTGATATCCTGAAAGACACAATCACTCACACGCAAAACAGCCTTAGGGTTTGGGCTCTCTCTAAAGACAGTCGAAAAGTAGCGCTCCATTTCAACTGCTTGACTTTCGGCTTTTTGCTTCTCCCGTCTAGCCCACAGCAGTGCCAAAATCAAAGACGTTTGTATCAACACGACAGTCGACCCTAAAAAGACAAAGACCGGGTGCGCTTCCAATAAGCCTGGAGCCCCGTAGAAAACCTTCGCCTCCGCGGGCAAGCTCTCCACATCCAAATCATAGCGCTGCATACCCCGATCATCGATCAATACTTCCGTCGCGGGCACAGTCAATACACCAATCTCTTCCGCAGATTCCCCAGCGACCATTCGCAGCACTAGCTTGCCCAGTTTTCGTCCATGTTCGACAGTCGAAGCGGAGACCACTCCAACGGCCCCTGCACCCAGCATAGTATCAAAAAAACCAAAGATTGGCACTGGTGATTCTTTCGCAATACGCTCCAGAACTCTCCTAGGTATAAAAGCATTTCCTTCATAATCCATGAAGTATGTCGTAAATAAGACAACAGCCCCCTCCGCCAATTGCTGAATCGCCTGCTCGATTTCCACAGGAGAGGCATCAGTAATCTCCCCAACATGCCAAGGAACAAGATCTTCAAGCTCAAGCCGAATTGCCTGCAAGAGCTCTTGATCAAATGAAGCACTCCCACCGACTAACACAATCTCTTGCGTGTCAGGCAACAGTCCCATCACAAGCTCTAGAACCTTCGGCACAGATAACTCATAAAAAACACCTCCCGACCACTGTGTCACTTCCTCAGCCGTCAACTGCCCCTCCCATAATCCTGCAAAAATTAGTGGTGAATCAGGAAATATACCCGAGAGCAACTCACGCGAAAAATCAATCGACTGCGGCCCGACGGCCACAATTACATCAGGCTCAAAGCCCCAGTAACGCCTTTTCAGGTAAGGGGCCATATTTGATTTCTCACTACCTTGCGGGAGTCGATGAATATCCAAGTATTCTTCATACAACTCAATTTGATGAGCATCAATCGACTCCTGAAGCGACCACCACAGCCCTCGCTGAAGATCCATATTCGCAGGCAAGCTCCTCTGATTGGAATACAATATAAGAATCCGCAAAGGATCATCTCCATTTAGATACGCAGCCTCCGGCTTGGGATGAGCGCAGACCAACGACGCCATACCAAAGCTAACTACCAGACTAACTATCCAAACGGCTCTCATTAACAATGAACCGCATGATCACGCAGCTCAAAAGGGTCAAAATCTAACATGTAATAGACACTACAAGATCGCTTGACTGATAAGGTCAATCCCTCAGTTTCAAATACTACAGGATGCAAGACCACAGGTGGCGACAGAGCGGAATCATAATAGGACCAAGGATTTCAAAAAAAGGTTTTGCTTCTCCAGCAGAGGCATCGTTCACTCCACCACATGTACGAACTATCCGGAACCGTAAAAGTAATTTTTGACGAACAAACCTTTGGCAGTGGCTTCAACAAACGCGAATTTGTAGTCACCACCACCGACGACAAATATCCTCAGGATATCAAATTCGAATGCCTCAAAGAAAAGGTCGAGCTCGTCGACAAGCTAAATACAGGCGACAAGGTCAAGGTCACCTTTGACATCAACGGCCGCGAATGGAACGAAAAGTATTTCGTTAATCTCAAAGCCTTCCGCATCGAAGCCGCTGGCGCTGCTGGCGGTAACAACGATGAACCGCCCCCCTTCGATCCTGCCGACGAAATCCTAGACGAAGAGCCTCCCTTTTAAGGTCAGCGAAACAGAGCAACCTTCGTCCCAACGCTGCTCAGAACGCTTGAATTAGCACTTCAACAGCAGCGCAGGACAACGCAAAACAGCGACACGCCCCCCGAAGCCATCAATTTTGGCAATGGAGCGTGTCGCTTTTTTTGGCTCATCGTCATGAGGCGTAAAAGACATGCTTATGCTGTTGAAGCGATTATACCAATTCTAAGAATTCTATGCTCTAGTAGACGGTCCGAAAGGTAGCCTCGAAACTAAGTTTTGGAGGGCGAGAGGCAGCTCCCCAGTTCTGAGAACCGAAGCTACGAAAAATATCTCGATTGGATTTAAACTTTTCCGAATTGATATTATAATGCAGGGAATCGAATGCACATCAGTCGATCACCTGCTTCCGTCCGACCTTCGTCACATGTTGATGTCCATCATAATGATGTAATCCGCCCTATGTTACCCCCATCCTAGAGTATCGCTACCAGCCCACCGTCCACAAAAAAAAGCCGCCTTTCCCTCGCAAAGTAATACTCCACGAGATGAAAGACGGCCCTCAGGTGCAAGCGATTAACTAGCGAGCACTTCTCGCGCGCCGAATGCCTGCAAAGGTCAAACCAAGCAAACCGAGCAAAAGTGCACTCGTGCCAGGCTCAGGAACTGCCGTCAAAGTCACATTATCAAAGGAAACGGCGCCTAGAGCATCAAGTGAGGCCAATCCATCGCCCTGCCCTACGTATAAATCAACACCGATGGCGTTGTCTGCCGCGCCCGAATACGTATAAGTATACGAGATGGATACCGTCTCTCCACTCAAAATGCCCACATTCAGTATAGCACCAGCCACATCGGTAGCATATTGAGTCGTCCCCCCGGTTTTCAACGCAATACCAATTCCAGAATCACTCAAAAGGTCTACACTAGCAATACCAACGACTGACACATCCGCAGTCAGCGTATAGGTCCAGCCGTCAATAAAATCTGTGCCGATATCATTTTGGTAAATCGAAGCAGATGAATTTAGAAGATCACCAAGATTAAGACCTGAAGACAGCCCCGACACAGTCGCATTTGTTTGGTCGATATCAACCGATGGAGCCAGCAGCAGCCCCAAAATACCATTTGAATCAACCGACCAAGGACCGCTTCCAAATGGGTCGTCATAACTAAGAAGCACCCCTGCTACGGGAGCTTTAGAGTCAACGTTACCTGCCTGCGAAAAATCACCGTTTGGAACGCCAATATTAATAGCGGCATGCGACACTGAAGTGAAAGCAATCCCAGCAAACCCCAAAAGGATCATCGGCATGCAGCTACGACGCTTATATACGGACAAACAACGAGTTACAGTTTTTTTCATAGCGGGGACATAGGGGTTGGAATTAAGCGTTATTAGATGACGCTTTATTTAATAGTAAATAACGCAACAATTAGCAACCAAAACTCATCTAAAGATGAAACTTTATTAATATTTAACATATTCACAGTAGAGGAATCCAGCGGAATTGGTTGAATTTAGAGCAATCAGCGTTGCCAGCAGCCCGAAACTCGTATTATTCCTACTCTTTATCATCCTTCCTAGCATATGAAACGCATCGTCATCATCAACGGCCCCAACCTCGACCGTCTCGGCATACGCGAGCCGGATATCTACGGCGACCAGACTTTAACGGACCTTGAAAACCTGCTCACACAAGAAGCTGAAGACTTAGGCGTACAGGTACAATTCTACCAGAGTAACCATGAAGGCTTCATCATTGATGAAATCGGTGAATATGCAGACTCCGAGGTATTTGGCTTGATCATCAATCCCGGTGCGCTCACCCATACCAGTCTCGCACTCCGCGACGCACTGGCCGGCAGCGACCTGCCGAGCATCGAAGTCCATATCAGTAACATCTATCGCCGCGAAGAAATCCGACAACACTCTCTCACCGCTCCCGCCTGTATCGGCGTCATCTCGGGCCTAGGCTTCGACGGCTACATCGCCGCCTTGCGACACCTAGCTAAGCTCGATTAAAGCAGCGGCCAGCGACCTTATACATTTTTCTTATATAACCCAAAGTCATTAGGCAGCAGCCTAAAAACCAACCAAAACATAAAGACAACATCATGGCAGACGAACCCAAAGGACTGAACAAACCCGTCAAACTCAAAGCCGACCTGGCCTCCTTCCTCGGCACCTCCGAGCTTCCACGCACAGAGATCACCAAGAAGCTATGGGACTACATCAAAGGTGAAGGTCTCCAAACTAAAACTGAGAATGGAAAAGCCGAAAATGCAGGCAAATACATCGTCGCTGATGCCAAGTTGTTGCCTATTTTCCGCAATACATTTTCGACTAGCAAATCCGGTAAAGTTACCGACCTACGCAACTTGAACGAAGGCCAAACCATCAATATGATGCAAATGGCTGCCGTTGTCGGCGCCAACGTCGAGTAAGCTCGAAGCAGACGCTTCATAACAACTTCCCCAGCGACTGCCTCTCACGAGGCAGTCGTTTTTTTATATCGACGCGCCCACGGCAGATCGCCTCAGGTATGAGTGAGCGCTTTGGGGCATGAGCCGGCTCATTTAGATTTCTTCATTTCATTATACGATTTACGTCATTACTTTTGAGAAATGCCCGAACACCAGGCGAGACGCGCATCGAGACAAACCTACGCTGGCGGCAATAATTTTGCCAGCTCTTCCAGATCACCAAAATGCTCAGCCAAATCCTTCGCACTTCCCAAGTGACCGAGTGTCCCCTCAAACAATTCACGTTTCTCTTTCTTCAAATGCTGGATACGCTCTTCGATCGTGCCCTGCGTGATCATGCGGTACACAAACACACGGCGATCCTGGCCAATACGATGCACCCGATCCACCGCCTGGCTTTCTACTGCAGGATTCCACCATGGGTCCAACAAGAATACATAGTCCGCTGCGTGCAATGTGATACCAGTGCCCCCGGCACGTAAGCTAACAAGAATCACTGCCGGGCCCTTGGTCTTCTGAAAGTTTTCAACAGGCTTGGACCTGTTCTTTGTCGCCCCACTCAACTCGAGCAAGGTCACCTGCGGGAAAGTGTCCTGAATCAAGGGCTTTAAACGCTTCAAAAGACTCACAAATTGACTAAATATAACAACTTTGCGCGCCCCATTCCCTCCGAGCGCCTCTTCCAAGCGAGTCAACAACATCTGCACCTTGCCACTTTGCTGAACATCAGCGCTGACATCGGGGAGCAGACCAGGATCACAACAGGCCTGACGCAGGCGAGTTAACAAAGCAAAAAAGTGCATCGACTGGGCCTGCATCGCGGCCTGCAAGTCATCGCCCAGCTCTTCACGACCACGGTTGAGCAAATTTTCATATGTCTGACGCTGTAACTCTGAAATCGGGCAAATTAAGTCCATCTCAACCTTAGGTGGCAGATCCTTACCGACGCGATCCTTCTGACGACGTAAAATGAAAGGTGTCAACTGCTGACGCAACCGTTCACTAAACGTATCGCGAAATCCCGCATTTCCCACCTCCAATGCATCCTCAAAGCGTCGCCTGGACCCCAACAAGCCCGGCATTAAGAAACGAAACAGCGTCCACAAATCCAAAAGACGGTTTTCAATCGGCGTCCCAGTTAATGCCAAACGACAGTTCGCCCGAATAGCGCAACAGGCCTGCGTCACCTTTGCATCGGGATTTTTTATCTGCTGAGCCTCATCGAGCACTGCGTAGCCAAACTCACACCTTTCAAGTAAGGACTTGTGCCGTCGCAACTGCGTATAACTGGCGATCCACAGCCGCGCCCCCGCGCCCGGCTTGGTGAAATCATTACCACTGCATAAGACTTCCGTCTGCAAGTCGGGATACCAACGTCGCGCTTCGTTCTGCCATACGGGGACCACACTGGCTGGGCACACGATCAGGCTATCCTCCGTATTATACGGATAATGCGAGAGTAAGGTCAGCACCTGCAGAGTCTTACCAAGTCCCATTTCATCCGCCAAGAGCCCGTGACAACCGAGCTCACGAAGCTTGGCCATCCAGCGCACTCCCTGCACCTGATAATCCCGTAAAAAATCCGGAAGCGCTGTCCGGTCATCGGAGGCCTCTAATAAATGTGTACGCCAAGCCGAAAGCTCCTCTTCCAGATCTAATTCTGCGCCCCGCTCACCAAACAGGGAAAAGACCATATAGCGCGGCCAATTTTGCGCGGCCTCAACATTGTTTGCCGCCGCCACACGCCACTCCGCAAGCGCTGCCGATTGATCATCACCGATCCGAACCAGACCAAGACCGCGCACGACATGCGTTCCTCGACCTGCCTTAGCCAAGCGCTCGACATCCTCTGGGTCCAACCACTGGCGCCCCAATTTTAGACGCCAGTCTACACGCATCGCTTCCTTACCCGCCGACTCCACACGCCCAATGACTTTAACCTCGCGCACCCCTTCCGCCATCAACTGCGCTTCATAATCAAGATCAATAAAACTAAAAATATCCTCCCAGCGCCGCCTGGTATGCGAAAAGAACGGAGCGATGCGCTCAGGATCATTCAGTATAAAATCATTCGACTCACGCCGAAACTGAAAACCAGCCTCACGAGCGCGTCCCGTCAATCGCACCAATGCCTCCCGCTCCGCAGGATTCATAGGCGCCTCATCACGCCTAAAAGCTGGCTCACGCGTAAAATCCTCATTAGTCCAATAGGCCGTCAGCCGCAAACCATTACGCAGACCGTGCAGGTGAGGTGTCAAACGTCGCGCAGGTGCGGATTCCTCGGCTTGAGTTGGCTTCACCCGATTTGCAGCCTCTACACTCTCCGGCTCCATTTTAGGCTCATAGGGCAAAGGATCAATTTCATCGGCAATCAATTCCTCAACTTCATACAAACCACCCACCGCGACTGCATCCCCCAGAGCAGCATCATCGGCCGAGCATCGCACCTGCGGCCCGCTGGCAGTCCACTCAATTACAGCATAACAAGTATCCTTACGCGCAAACTTACAATGTACAATGGCTTCATCATTAGACAATTCTACACCAGAAATTTGCCCTTGCCGATAAATTTCCCGCCCACGGCGTAGTGCCTCATGCGAAAAAGACTGCTCCCAGTCCAGTCCCACGTTTTCAAACCACACTTCTAGAGCGGCAGTATTATAGACACGACTGGATAAACGCGAAGACATCAGTACAGATTTAACCTGACATATTAGCTTTTAACCCAAGCACGCCGCAAGTAGAATTCACCCGCACACGAAATCAGACTACCAGGTTAATCCAAAATCAAGTTCACTCAAATCGAGATAATCACCAGGATACTGACGTGAAACCACAATCCGCACGCGAAGATCGTAGGCATTACTGGGGGCGTCAAAGGGTAAGTGGATCGGAACTGGTTCAGCACGATGTTCTATAGGTAGTCTCAAAGGCATCTCAGCCTGCAACGTGCGCCCCTCGCGATCCAACCAAATCACATGTAAATGGACACGATTATCCAGACTCACCTTCCAACTACCGGTTAGGCGCAAAGCATAAGACTTATTCGAAACCACAGGAAAGGTACGAAAGATCGAAACAATATCAGCGCCCGAAACACGTAAGCCAGCATCCCTCCCTGATGCATGATGGCTAGCTTCCACCTTAAAATGCTCACTGGCTCGATAGTCGAAATTCCAACCCTCGACCTCGGGCAGCGTTGGACCTAAGAAATTGCGCAATTCCTCCCCCACATGCTGCAGACTGGCATCCTGACTCAGACTCCGGAATTCCTCTGGCGCTCCTTCCAAAACTCCACGCGCCAAACGCTCTGGGCTCGATTGCCCCAACTCCAGATGCTTACGAACCGGCGCATATACTGATGCGTCATCAAAGTAAGCCTCAAAATAACTACGATAGGCCGTATCTGCGTCACGATAAGCATGCAACAAGGCCTCAATTCGCGCCTTCGGCGCCGCATCCAGACATGCGGAGACTAAAGCCAGCCGCGACTGATTAAAAGCGGCATAGAGTTCGGTCAGACGAAAAGCCTCAGAGACCACCTTTACACGTGCCAAAAAACGCCCTGCATCCAGACGCCCTGGCGGCGACACAGGCGCTGCCTCCCGAAGTATTCGCTCTGCAGCACTCAACTGATCACGCATCTGTTGCAACACTTGAGAGCTGAACAATGCAATACTCGACTCATCCTTATAGAGTTTTATCCACTCTGCCTGCCCTTCATGCTCATTTCGATAGTTCTCGGCAAGTTCGTAAAAGGCCCGCATTGGCATTGAGGCCACCCCAAAGAAGCGCTCATAATACTCATCGAGTAAAACTCCGACTTCTTGTTGCGCATCCCACAACAGTTTCGCCCCCAACCATGCCTTAGCACCATCGAGTCCCCAAAATGCAGGCAACTGAGAAAAAAACACATCCACCCCTTCATCGGCCATAAATCGCAAGCTCTCGCCAACCCATTGGTTAAATTGCCGCGGATAGGGATAAGGCGCTCCAAAATAGTAATCCCAAGTAGCGACACGCTCGGCCCCCGAATCGACCCAAGCTCGAATGAGTTGCCGATCCTGCTGCCGAAAAGCAGGATCGTGCCACTGCGCACGATCGGAAGTCAGCACCGGCATCACACGTGGATGAATTGGAATAGAAGGAGCAGGCTCTGTCCAATAATACGCAAGCGCAGTTAAATAACGATCTTCTCCTTTGGAACTGGTCCATGCGCCCCCCTCATCAAAGACAAGCTCCGCAACACGATTCATAAATGTAAAAACCAAATCTGTATAATTCGGACGTCCTCTAAAATAACGGAGAGGCCTGACACTGGCCTCCGTTGCTGGTCCCGTATCGAAGAGCACATTATCATTAATCGATAATGAGAAGCTCGTACTCTCAGGGTGCGCCCTAAAATGGCTCAACGCCGCTTGTGCCGCCAATTCCACTGCACGATGCTCTGTGAAGTCAGGCTGCGGATCTGTGCCTCCATGCCCGCGGGGTGCCTTGCGCCGCCCATTCACTTCGGCAAACACCTCAGGATGTTGCTCAAACAGCTCCTGGGTAAAGACTCTCGCCAGATTGTGATTAAAGGAGTAAATAGAATTCAGCCGATTCCGCCGTGCAAAGTCAGTACTAACTGGATGAAAACGACGCTGCACAAAGCTCGGCTCTTCACACCAGGGCCTGTCAGGAAAAAAAAGACGTGTGACAGCAGCCCACTCAAAACCTAATTCATCAGCCCAATACCAACGTGCACCAAGCATATCCTCCATGATGGCATAAAGAGCATGGCGCCAAGCAGACTCATCTGCCCCGCGAACCATAATTCGCGTGCGATCACGAGTGATTGAAAAAGCCCCTCCCGTCTGTCCCCCATCCTCCGATAGCAGCAAATACAATGCATTCTTAGGCCGCCCCTCATACACAATCTGCGGCGACTGACCGTATGATGCTGCAAGTAATTCTTGAAAATCATGAAGACTCGCCTTCAAAGGCTTAGTCACAGGCCCCGGTAGGACAAT
Source organism: Thalassobacterium sedimentorum (assembly GCF_031127905.1). Taxonomy (GTDB): domain Bacteria; phylum Verrucomicrobiota; class Verrucomicrobiia; order Opitutales; family Coraliomargaritaceae; genus Thalassobacterium; species Thalassobacterium sedimentorum. Next base: position 67,647 of record NZ_JARXIC010000007.1, read on the forward strand.
CGTATCAATCTCTGCCAGTGTAAATCGCCCAGAACCCAGCGGGTACTCCGGCTTCCAGCTTTGCGCACGTCGCTCCTGCGACGCAGTACAGAACTGCCCCAGAAAGACAACCAGAACTACACAAAAGAGAACTCTATAAAACTTAGCCAAAATATTAGCACACAACCTGAGCAGGATACAAATGAATGCAAGACTCAGTGAGTATACACAGTTCATTGCTGAATCGGATAAAGACCATCCCTCACATAAAAAAGCCCGCTCTCATACGAGAACGGGCTTGTAAAAAATAAATAGAGTCGCTTACGCGTCTTTCTTTTCTTCCGCCGCAGGCGCTTCTTCCGCCGCAGAAGCTTCTTCCGCCTTAGCTGGTTCTGCTTCAGTTGCCTCATCAGCTGCGACTGCTTCGTCTTCAGCCTTCTTAGCGACCTTTTTCTTGGCAGCCTTCTTAGTCGCCTTTTTGGCAGCTTTCTTTTTAGGCTTTGGATTGTAGCCTTCATCGTTACCATCAACGAACTCAATGAGAGCCATCTCAGCAGCATCACCGATACGTTGACCGAGCTTATAGATACGTGTATAACCACCGTTACGCTCAGTGAATTCAGTAACAAGCTCGTCAAAGAGCTTAGCTACAGCCTTTTTATCGCGCACACGAGCAATCGCAAGACGACGATAGTGTAGCTTACGAGCCGCATCATTGGCCTTCTCAGCCTTCTTAGCGAGCGTGACGATCTTCTCAATAAATGGACGAAGGGCGCGTGCCTTGGATATTGTCGTTTCGATACGGCCGTGTGTAATGATGGCAGTCGCAAGATTGCCCATCATTGCGGAACGGTGAGGACCGGAAACGCCGAGTTTATGTTTTCTCTTATTGTGACGCATTGTCTAAATTTCTTTCTTCTAAAGGGGAGGGAAAAGTGAGCGATTAAAGTTCGCTACCCTTTTCAAGGAGGCGTTCATCGATCTTCATACCAAGTGACAGGCCGAGTTGTTCCAGCTTATCCTTAATTTCGTTAAGCGACTTCTTACCAAAGTTACGATACTTGAGCATCTCTTGCTCGGACTTCATGGCAAGCTCACCAACTGTAGTGATATTCGCATTATTGAGGCAGTTTGCAGCACGCACCGAAAGTTCGATTTCGTTGACACTCATATTGAGCAACTTGCGCAGACGATTCTGCTCTTCGCTAATTTCCTTGCTTTCGCTTTCGAACTCAATCTCGTCCTGAGAGACTTCATCAAATACATCCAAGTGATGCTTCAGAATCGCAGCACACTGCTTCAAAGCATCATCCGGAGTGATACGTCCGTCGGTGGTGATCTCAAGGATCAACTTATCGTAATCCATGGACTGTCCAACACGTGTATTCTCCACAGAATATTTAACGAGGCGAACTGGGCTGAAAAGCGAATCGATTGGAATCACCCCGATAGGCTGATCTTCCTTCTTATTCTCTTCGCCGGTGCAGTAACCGCGCCCAACTTTAACTTCCAGCTCGGCTAAAAAGCGTTGTGGACGATCCAATGTGCAAATCACTTGCTCAGGATTGATCACTTTAAAATTGGCGTCTTCTTGAATATCGGCCGCTGTCACTTTACCATCACGATTGACATCGATCAGTAGTGTAACCGGTTCGCGAGACTCAGAAACAAGAAGCACCTTCTTTAAGTTGAGCACGATGTCAGTGACATCTTCAACCACACCACTGATGCTTTGGAACTCGTGCTGAACTCCATCGATCTTGATCGAAGTAATGGAGGCACCTTCGATGGAGCTAAGCAGCACGCGACGAAGAGAGTTACCAATTGTATGACCGTAACCGGTCTCAAACGGCTCAGCTGTGAAGGTGGCAAAAGTGTCTGTCGCGGTTTCTTCAACTTTGGACAGACGGTTTGGAAGTTCGAATTTTCCTAAGCGCTTTGGCATAATGGACTTTTCTCTAGCTGGTTACAATTATTGCGATAATCGAATGAAACGATGAACAAGGCCGGATTAGCGGCTATAGTATTCAACGATCAATTGAACGTTAATCGACGTTTCTGTTTCTTCAGCAGAAGGCAGACGATTGACGGTGGCTTTAAGCGCGTCCGCATTGAGTGTCAACCACTCAGGAACTGTGCGAGCCTGGCTCTCTTCCATGCAACGAGTGGCGAGTTGGCGAGAAGAGGTGCGCTCACGCACTTCAATTTCTTGCCCCTCTTTAACCATGAAACTAGCAATGTCTGTCTTCTGACCATCGACTGCGATGTGACCATGGCTGACAAATTGACGTGCCGCTGCGCGAGATTTGGCAAAGCCCAAGCGATAGATCACACTATCAAGGCGGCACTCTAACATCTTAAGGAAAATTTCACCAGTAACACCACGAGTGGCCTTAGCCTTTTCGAAAGTCAGACGGAACTGCTTCTCTGTCATGCCGTACATGAAACGAAGCTTTTGTTTCTCATTCAGGCCGATTGCATAATCGCTCAGTTTACGACGAAGACGTGGGCCATGCTGACCGGGAGGGTGTGGCTTACGCTCAAATGCCTTGGTCGGGGCAAAGATAGCCTGTCCAAAGCGGCGATTGATACGAGTAGTGGGTCCTGTGTAACGGGCCATGGTATTATTTCCTTATTATCTGCTAACTAATTTGTATATGTCTGTGTGGCAGAGTCACACTAGACACGACGACGTTTAGGCGCGCGACAACCGTTGTGGGGGACCGGAGTCACATCCACGATTTCGGTGACGATCATGCCAAGAGATTGGAGTGCGCGGACGGCTGAATCACGCCCCATACCAGGACCGTTCAGCTTGACGACGACTTCCTTCATTCCGTGCGACATAGCTACACGACCAGCGTCTTGAGTGACGACCTGAGCAGCGTAGGCTGTAGACTTACGGGAGCCACGGAAATTGCACTTACCGGCACTGGACCAGGAAATGACATTACCGCGCGCATCACAGAAGGTAACTTTTGTATTATTGAAAGTGGCGAGCACGTTCACGATGCCAGTAGTGATATTCTTACTACCTTTGGCACGACGGATTTTGACTCCGTCCAAATCGCTCTTAAGAAGATCCTCTGCAGTGACTTCCTTTTTCTTTTCAGGCTCTGCAGCTTCTTCCGTAGCAGCCGCAGCCACTACTTTTTCTTCTTCGACGGGTGTGTTTTCTTCTTCGCTCATAGGAAATTCCTTTTAAGTGTGTATAACCAGACTACTTACGGACTGGCTTAATGGCACCCTTGCGAGTGCGGGCATTTGTTTTTGTGCGCTGACCACGAACTGGAAGGCCTCGCATGTGACGCATACCACGCACACTGCGGATAGCGGAAAGACGCTTAAGATTAGCAGTGCGCTCACGACGAAGGTCACCTTCTACGATGTACTGCTTCTCACCCACGATGGATGCGAGCTGATTAACCTCTTCTTCGCTAAGGTCACCGGCACGGCGATCAGCATCAAAACCAGACTCGGCTACGATTGCTTTCGCGCGAGTTGGCCCGATGCCATAGATGTAACGAAGCGAGAATTCTAGCTTCTTGTTTGCGGGGATATCGACTCCAAGGATACGTGGCATGATATTAAGCGGTTGGTCACCCGCTGGATTGCGGGAAAACGGTGTAAAATAGTGATTTAAGTTAGTTTGAAAAGTTAATTCTGCGGAATTGTTAAGATTTCCGGTTCTCCATTTGTCACTAGGACAGTATGCTCGAAATGAGCAGAGGGCTTACGATCCCGGGTGACTGCGGTCCAGCCGTCATCCAGCATGTCAACCTTACCGGTCCCCATATTAATCATAGGTTCAATGGCAAGACACATACCAGGCTTCAGCAATGCACCACTACCACGACGACCGAAATTTGGTATCTGCGGTGCCTCGTGCATAGTCGCGCCTACGCCATGACCTACAAAATCGCGGACAATTCCATAGTTATGACGCTTAATGAACCGCTCCACAGCATTGGAGATATCTCCCACTCGATTACCTGCACGCGCAAAACTAATCGCATAGTTGAGTGATTCACGGGTTGCATCAATCAAAGCAGCATTTTCATCGGCAACTGGCTCGATTAGCACAGTACTGGCATTATCACCGATAAATCCACGATAACGCACAACCACATCAATTGAAACAACGTCCCCCGGCTGTATCACACGACGAATCGAACCTATACCATGAACAATTTCTTCATTCAAAGATAGGCAGGTATAAGCTGGGAAGACGTAGTCACCCGCACGATAATTGTGGCAGGCACTCTCGGCTCCCAACTCTTCGATCGCCTTGCGGCCGAGCTGGTCCAAATCGTAAGTAGTCATCCCCTCTGCGACCGTATTGACGAGACGCTTAAGCACCGTCGCGGCAATCTGGCAAGCCTCACGAATCGATTGAATTTCTTCGTCTGTACGAATATATTTCATCAAATTACTGAGTTAGGAGATGGATCAAAGAACAATAATATAAACGAAGATGCGATACAGCATGTCATGACACCTTCGGAAAGTGGTTTACGCGGTCACTTAACTTGGATTCAGGAACCATGAGATGATCCCAAGTATAAACAACGCAATACCAACAAATAACAGCGGACGCCAAGCAGTCCAAAAATCCTGCAAGCCAGCAGTGTCCACGAGTTGCTTATTACGTGCCGCGGAACGACCACGTATTTTGCCCTTTTTCAGGAATCCATCGTAGTGGCGCTGCAATAGATAGGTCTCAATTTGGCGCATGGTATCGAGAATAACCCCCACTGTAATCAACATACCTGTGCCACCAAAGAAGATAGCCACATTAAAAGGAACGTTATAAGCAAAAAGTAAGATATCAGGAAAAACAGCAATCACTGTAAGCGACAGTGCACCAAACAACGTCAAACGTGTCATGATGTGATCAAGGAACTTCGCAGTCGGCTCACCAGGACGCACTCCCGGTATGTAGCCACCGTTTTTCTTAAGATCATCAGCAATCTGAATCGGCTTAAACATCATCGACACCCAGAAATAACTAAAGACAAGGATCAATAAGCCAAAGATCAAATAGTATGCAATCTGACCACGACCAATTGAATCAGCGAAATCGTTAAAGAACCGCATGCCAGTCGCACTGCCCAGATAGGACAGGATTTGAGTGGGAAACATCAAAATCGCACTACCAAAAATGACGGGCATAACCCCTGCGTAATTAACCTTAAGCGGCAAGAAGGAGCTTTGTCCGCCATAAACCTTACGACCGACAACACGCTTTGCATATTGCACTGGAATTTTACGCTGAGCTTGGGTGATAGCTACCAACGCAGCCGTCACCGCAAACAATAAGGCCAGCATTAACACTCCCTCAGGCACCCCGAGGGAAGTGCCCTCTGAACCGACGGGAGCCACGAACATTTGATACGCCGAGACAACAGCACCAGGCAGACCGGATATAATGCTGACTGTAATCAACAGGGAAATACCATTACCGATACCACGCTGCGTGATCTGCTCTCCCAGCCAGACCATAATCATAGTGCCAGCCGTGAGAAATACAGTTCCCGTAATCAGGAAAGGCACCTGACTCGCAATAACGACCTTGCCATACTCAGCAGGGTTGAAGCCCTGGCCAATTAGACTGGCTGGATTCGTTGACAAAGCCACCAACAGCAGCAGAGCCTGCACCACACAGATACCCAATGTCAGGTAGCGTGTATATTGATTGATCTTCTGACGCCCCACATCTCCTTCTTGCTGCAAGCGAGCAATGACAGGAAAGACGGCGCCCACCAATTGCATGATGATCGAGGCACTAATATAGGGCATGATGCCCAAGGCAAAGAGCGCGCCATTAAGCAATGCGCCCCCACTAAACATGTTGAACATGCCTACCAGGCCGCCGCCTGCATGTGCCTGATCCGCGAAGAATGCCTGAATTGGAGCGATATTCATCCCAGGGAGCGGAATATTTGCGCCAACTCGGGCAATGAACAACAAGGCCAGCGTGAAGAAAATCTTCTGGCGCAGTTCAGGAATCTTCAGCGAATTTGTAAAAGCAGAAAGCATTATTGGTGTACCCTTTACCTAGTCCCGTAGAGGGACTAAATTATGCGTCTTCCTTCTCTTCAGCAGGAGCGGCTTCAATCTTCCCACCAGCAGCTTCGATCTTACTCTTGGCAGATTCCGAAACTTTACTGACGTTAATTGTGTATGCCTTAGAAACTTCACCGTCACCAAGCAACTTTACGGCTTGATTATTGTCACGGACAAGTCCGGCTTTGATCAAAGACTCACGGTCAACGGTGTCACCTGCCAGCTTCTCGAGCTGTCCGACATTCACCAGTTGGTACGATACCTTGAAGTTCTTATTGTTGAAACCACGGCGCGGAAGCTTACGGTAAAGAGGCATTTGACCGCCTTCAAAACCGATACGGATACCACCGCCAGAGCGAGCCTTTTGCCCCTTATGCCCTTTACCGGATGTTTTACCGTGACCGCTACCCTCACCACGTCCTAGACGTTTGGTTGGGTGTGTGGCACCTTTAATGGTTGGAATATTATCGAGATTCATGTGGTGGGATCCTTAGACTTCCGCAGCGACTTCGCCAAAACGGATGTTGTGAATTTCCTCGTGCGAACGAAGCTGTAGCAGCGCAGCCATTGTGGCATTGACCATAGCTAGATGGTTGTTCGAACCGAGGGACTTAGATAGAATATTTTTAATACCGACAGATTCGAGCACCGCGCGGCAACCGCCACCTGCGATAACACCTGTTCCATCAGAAGCAGGACGAAGCAGCACCTTGCCACCGTCAGCTTCGCCGAGGACGTGGTGAGGGATTGTATCGCCACGTAACTTAATCGTGACGAGATTCTTCTTAGCTTGCTCAGTGCCCTTGCGAATGCATTCAGGAACTTCCTTCGCCTTGCCGTAACCGACGCCAACTTCACCCTTTTGGTTTCCGACCACGACGAGTGCAGCAAAGCTAAAACGGCGACCGCCCTTTACAACTTTAGCGCAACGATTGATATGCACAACCTTCTCGACGTATTCAGGAGTTTCTTCCGGCTCGTCTTTTTGGGAAAATGATCTTTTTTGTCTGCTCATATGGGAAGTCCTTAGAATTTGAGGCCGCCTTCGCGAGCCGCTTCAGCGAATGTTTTAACGCAACCGTGATAGCGACGCCCCGAACGGTCAAAAACAACCGCCTCAACACCGGCAGCTTTTGCCTTATCAGCAATTACCTTACCCAGTGCAAGTGCACCATCGTTGTTAGCCTTCACGTCAGCGTCTTTACCACCTACGGAAGAAGCGTATGCCACAGTGTGACCAGCGACGTCGTCAATGCATTGCGCATAGATATGCTTGTTGGAGAAATGCACAGCTAAACGTGGGCGCTCCGCAGTGCCTTTGACCTTTTTGCGGATGCGATAGCGACGCTTCTGTGCGAGAGAATTTTTCTTCTGGAGTTTCATTTATTACCCTCTGCTGAAAATTAAGCGGACTTCTTACCCTCCTTACGGCGGACATATTGACCGACGATATGGACACCCTTGCCCTTATAAGGCTCTGCAGGGAAGTAAGAATAGATTGTCGCGGCGATTTCACCGACGATTTGCTTATCGGCACCGGAGACGGAGATTTTAGTGTTCTCGGCGACAGTGACTGTGATCCCTTCAGGAATCTTCACTTTAACCGGGTGTGAATAACCAAGAGCTAGGTCGAGCAAGTCGCCTTCAAGCGCTGCACGAAAACCAACACCTTTGATTTCGAGTTTCTTTTCGTAACCATCGACGACACCAACTACCATGTTATTCACAATGGATCGCACAGTGCCAAACATGGCGCGAGCGTGTCGACTGCTATCAGCAGGAGTCACGCGAATTTCGCCATCAGCGAGTTCAATTTGCACCGAACCGTCGAAAGTTTTTTCAAGTTTACCCTTGGGACCATCTACGCGGACGGTCTGACCATCGATCGTGACGTTGGCCTTATCAAGGACGGGGATAGGAAGTTTACCAATTCTGCTCATCGTGTGCTGCCTTTCAATTACCAGACTTTGCAGACGAACTCGCCGCCAACGCCCGCTTCGCGAGCATCGCGGGCGCGCATTACGCCTTTAGAAGTAGTGAGGATTGCAACACCCATACCGCCTAGAACGCGAGGGATTTCATTGCAACCATAGTAGAGACGACGGCCAGGCGTGCTATGACGCTGAATGCCAGTGATGGCCGCGGCCTTGCCTGCGAATTTCAATTTCAGAGTGAGCGTCTTAAAGCCCTTCTCATTTTGACCTTCGCTAAAGTCGTGAATATAACCCTCAGCCTTCAAAATCGCAGCGATGGCTACACGCATCTTAGAGTGCTGCGTAGTGCAGGACTCCTTGCGCGCTGAGCTTGCGTTTCGGATAGTGGTGAGGAAATCTCCAATTGTATCGTGAACTGCCATAGTATTTTACTAGTGGGTTTTCAGTGAGTTTGGTGAAGCGGAAGTGCTTACCAAGAGGATTTGGTCACACCTGGGATCTTACCTTGTGTAGCAAGTTCACGGAATGTGATACGTGAAAGACCGAACTTGCGAATAAACGCACGGGGACGACCGGTAACCGAGCAGCGATTACGCGCACGGATCGGGGAGCTGTTCTTAGGCAGCTTAGTCAACTTAGCTTGCGCCTTGTAGAACTCCTCATCAGGAGTCTCTGGATTCGCTAGGATCGCCTTGAGCTCTTTACGCTTTGCGGCGTATTTTGCGATCATGCGTTCGCGCTTTAGGTTGCGTTGGATTGCTGATTTTTTAGCCATGAGTAAAACTTTCTTAAATACTGTGGATATCGCTTAGGCAGTGGCGGCAGCAGCCGCAGCTTCTTCAGCGGCAACTTCGGCACTTGTCTTACGGAAGGGCATACCAAACAGCTTCAACAACTCACGACCTTCATCGTCAGTCAACGCGCTTGTGTTAATGCACACATCCATACCAATGGTTGCGTTGGTGCCTTCAGCACTCACTTCCGGGAAGATAGTATGATCGTTCAGACCCAGCGTGTAGTTGCCTTGACCATCCAGGCGCGTAGGCACACCACGGAAGTCACGAATGCATGGCAGCGAGATATTGATCAAGCGCATTAGAAAGTCATACATGGCAGCACCACGCAATGTAACTTTGCAGCCGATAGGTTGACCTTCACGCAGCTTAAAGTTCGAGATCGAAAGCTTTGCCTTTGTAGTCACAGGGCGCTGACCAGCAATCTTGGCGATTTCGTCGTTCACATATTGAACGTGGTTTTTGTCGGCCGTGGCAGCAAAACCAGAGTTAAGTACGATCTTCTTGATCGCGGGCACTTGGTGCGGGTTTTTATACCCGAACTTCTCCATAAGTGCGGGCACGACGGTATCGGCGTAATGTTTTTGTAGAATTGACTGTGACATCGTAATGATAAGGCGGATTTCCAACCCGACTTGTTTAATGGTGAATGGATGCTTTTCCCGAAGAAAGAGCGCGAAAATGCCGTTAGTACACGCACTGGCAAGTACAAATTCAGAAAAAAGAAAATAAGGGCCAATCGCCGGGGTCTATACGGGCGAGTATTTCGCGTTTCGTGGACAATTTAATAGTCCACACTGATAGCTTTCTGGACAGCGCATCCAGCGTCAACAAAATGCCACACTGAATCTCACCCCGCCGTTCATGTCATCCGAAACAACTCAGGTCCCCTATCATCTCAGCAACCGCAGCACTCCCCCTGTGGGCATACATGCGACCCTCTCCCCGAAATCGATGTCCTTATTCGGACTCCCCTTTGTTGCTTTCGGCCTCTACTTCACTCTGGGAAGCCTTGGGATCGTCGAGTTGGATGCAAGCAAAGTTAACGGACCGATGTGGCTGCTCACCGCTGCCGGTTTAGTCTTCCTAATGGCAGGCCTCATCATTTGGTATATGGGCTACAAGCAAGCTCGCCTATTGGCAACATGCCGCAAGCTAGCGCAGCTACATCCCAACAATCCCGCCATGGCGGACTACCCCTGGGACCGCCAAGGCTTTTGTCCCCCGCGCTGGAGACCAGTCCAAACAAGCTTGGCTGCCTTCGTTTTCATCACGATTTTTGCCTCGGTCCCGAACTGCATTATTAACGAAGACGTTTCCGCCCCGTGGCCGCTTCGCCTATCTGCGATCCTCATGAACTTGATCGTGATCGCCAGTTTTATAATCAGCGTAAAGAAGCTACGCCACGCGTTGAAATTTGCTAAGACTCAATTAATCTATCCTCGCTTCCCAATGCACCTGGGCGAATCCGTGCAGCTAAAGGTCCGCCTGCCAGCCAGCGTGCGCACCCCGTCTTCTGCGAAGTTCCACCTGCGCTGCATCAAAGAATACTATGTCACCAGCGGCAGTAGTAAAAACCGTAGTAAGCGCCTAGTGCATGAAGTGCTCTACGAAGCACAAGAACAAGCCAACCGCACGCAGCTGGAGGCGAGCCCAGGCTACGCTTGCGTGCAGTTCGAGTTACCAGAGTCAGCACCTGCCACTCACATCCAAGGCGCCCCTCCTCACTTCTGGGAGATTGAGATGACTTTATGTGTTCCAGGGCTCGACCTGAATCAACAATACCTGCTCCCCATTTATCGTGACGAATCAACCAAAAAGGGCGTGTCTCTCGACACGCCCTTTTGAAAATGTTTATAAAGAAAATTTACTTTTTCTTCGCGTCGAACTTCTCGGCACTCATCACATTTGAGTAATGGATGGAAGCTTCGCGCTCACTGGAACCACCCTCAGGGTTTTCCTGCGACTTACGCTCGAATTTAGTAATTAAATTAACGCCTTCGACGATGACTCGCTCGCCGGCTTTAACCTCGAGAACTTTGCCACGCTTGCCTTTGTGTGCGCCAGCGATGACGACGACTTCTTGTTCACGTTTGATTGCTTGTGCCATGATTAGAGAACCTCCGGTGCGAGTGAAATGATTTTCATGTATTTGGCACGAAGCTCACGAGCAACCGGTCCAAAGATACGTGTGCCTTTAGGATTACCATCTGCGTTAATGATAACAATCGCGTTGTTATCAAAACGGAGGTAGCTGCCATCGGCGCGGCGGACAGGAGCCTTCGTGCGAACGACGACGCCACGAACGACTTCGCCTTTCTTGACGGAGGAATCGGTAGACGCTTCCTTAACGGCGCAGACAACGACATCACCAACATCGGCAGTGTCCTTGTTCTGACCAAGGCGGCGGATCATCTCGGCGGATTTGGCGCCGGTGTTATCCGCGATAAATACGCGGCTGTTCATCTGAATCATAGCTAAATCTCCTTATTAGGAATTATAAATTGTGTTGTGGCAGTGGCCTACTCTTCACCCAACTTTGGAGCGACTTCGAGGACCTTGGTCACACGCCAGCGCTTCAGTTTACTCAGAGGACGAGTTTCCATAATTTCAACTTTGTCCCCCAGGCCACACTCGTTCTTTTCATCGTGTGCGTGCACAACAGTCTTACGCTTAATTTCCTTCTTATAAAGAGGATGCGGGACCTTGTAGGAGTAAGTGACTTTGATTGTCTTATCACCGGAACGACTGGATACGGTTCCGATAAGGACTTTACGAGAGTTGCGTGTTGCTGTGGCTTCCATATGCGTAGGCTTCTAAGAGGTTAGGCGCTGGCTGCGGCCAACTTCTTTTCCTTGAGGATTGTTTCGAGACGAGCGATCTGACGGCTCATGTCTTTAAAACGATGCGGGTGCTCAACTTGTCCGGTTTGCTTTTGCATGCGGAGGAGAACTCGCTCGTCACGTGTATCACGAAGCGATTTTTCGATTTCGGCTTCGGACATTTCGCGGATTTCTTTAGTGTTCATAGTAATAGTTTCCTATCTCTAAAAGTGTTATGCTTCTTCGCGTGAAACGAAGCGGCAGTGGAATGGAAGCTTAGTGTCCGCAAGGCGGAGCGCTTCACGAGCGGCAGTAGCAGAACAACCGGCGACTTCAAAAAGCATGGTGCCTGGCTTGATCACAGCAACCCAACGTTCAACAGACCCCTTACCTTTACCCATGCGAGTTTCTGCAGGCTTCTTGGTCACAGGCTTGTGAGGGAAAACGCGGATCCAGACTTTTCCTTTACGCTTGAGGCTACGTGTCATTGCCACACGAGCTGCTTCGATTTGCTGGGAGGTCATACGACCGCGAGTGAGAGATTGAATACCGAAATCGCCAAATGCGAGAGTGTTACAAGTTTGCGCAGTGCCGTAGATACGACCCTTATGAACCTTGCGGTATTTTGTGCGTGATGGAAGAAGTGCCATGGTTCGCTCTGTTTAAAGTGTTAAAAGTAAAATTCGTTTCGAAATACGACCTAAGCTTTACGCGGTTTCGTCGTCAGGAAGGCAGATCCAGCACTTTACGCCGATAATACCATACACGGTGCTCGCTTCAGAGAATCCGTAATTGATATTAGCACGAAGTGTTTGGAGAGGCACACGACCTTGACGCTGCTGCTCTGTGCGAGCGATATCTGCACCACCAAGGCGACCACCACACTGAATACGAATACCATCCGCACCCATTGCCATTGTCGTTTGGACCGCGCGCTTCATTGCACGACGGAAAGCAATCCGACGCTCAAGTTGCAAGGCAACATTCTCAGCGACAAGTTGTGCAGAAAGGTCTGGACGCTTAACTTCCTGGATGTCGAGCATAATGTCCTTGCCGACCTTTTTGTTTAAAGTCGCCTTCAGCTTGTCCAGCTCAGCGCCCTTACGACCAATGACCACACCAGGACGTGCAGTAAAAATCTTCACACGAATACGACCCGACGCACGCTCAATGAAGATGCGAGGCACGGATGCGTAGCGAAGCTTCTCAGTCAGGAATGTGCGGATGGTGTGATCTTCCTTGATATACTCAGGGAATTTCTCCTTGTTTGCGTACCAGCGGGAGTCCCAGTCGCGGGTTACTGCAAGGCGGAAGCCGGTTGGATGTACTTTCTGTCCCATAATTCGTAGGTGTCGTTAAAGTCTCTTAGAGGGATTAAGCCTCGTCGGAAAGGATGATACGGATGTGGCTTGTCGCCTTCTTGTAAGGGTGAGCAGAACCACGGGCAGCAGGACGGAAACGCTTGAACGTTGGACCTTGCTCGACAGTTGCAGACTCAATCTTGAGGGCATCCGATGAGAGATTGTTATTATTTTCCGCATTCGCGATCGCTGACTGAAGAGTCTTGCTCACGAGACGTGCCGACTTGCGTGGGATGAAGCGAAGAACTTCAACCGCTTCGGCGGCGTTGCGACCTTGAATGGCCTTTGTGATCTCGCGCACCTTGCGGGGCGACATACGGGCGTATTTTGTATAGGCTTGGACCTGCATGAGATTCAGCTGTTTTGAAGTGTTTTAATTCGGGCAATATCGCCCGCTTGTATGGTGGAGTCTTCGACCAGTTCGAGGATAAGTCCTGCGGAGCGGTCGCTACGAGATTCGATGATGATGAGTTCGCCGATGGAAAGCGGGCCACGCGTCACGCGACAAACCATCCCCAGACGAATTCCCTGCTTAAGGCCTCCGTCGATAAGGACGACATCCGCTGCGAGGGTGGGCACAACCTCAGCCACAGGTGCGGCGTTCGGGCTGTAGAGTGACTCTTTAACGAAAGCGGGCACTTCCCCGCACACAGCACTCCCGATCAGCATAGCTCCAACGAGGAACCAACTGAGTGATGAAGTTAATGTGCGGAAAAGTTGCATCGTGCTGCGTGAGAGTGAATAATTGACCCCCTACTTACCTGTGGGGTGCCCCTTGAAGGTGCGAGTCGGTGCAAACTCCCCAAGTTTGTGGCCCACCATATTCTCCGTAACATAGACAGGCAAGAAGCTGCGACCGTTGTGCACGTTGAAGTTAAGGCCGACGAAGTCGGGAGTGATTGTTGAGCGGCGCGACCATGTTTGGATCGGCTTGCGGTCGTTGTTGGCCTGTGCGATGGTCACCTTTTTAGCAAGGTGTGGATCGACAAAGAAACCTTTTTTTACGGAACGAGACATAGCTAGTTAGATCGGTTTAACGTTTCTTCAATTGGCGGCCGTTACGACGGACAACAATTTGTGAATTAGTCGGATTAGACTTCTTACGAGTTGGGAAGCCCTTCGAGAGTTGGCCCCAAGGAGACTGCGGATGACCACCACCAGATGTGCGGCCTTCACCACCACCCATAGGGTGATCCACGGGATTCATCGCTACACCACGAACACGTGGGCGACGACCGAGCCAGCGGCTACGACCTGCTTTACCCAAGCTTTGGTTTTGGTGCTCAAGATTGCCGACTTCACCAATCGTTGCACGGCAACGAGAGTTCAGGAAGCGAATTTCACCAGAAGGCATCTTTACAGTGGCGCGATCTCCATCAACAGAAACAAGCTGAGCAGATTGCCCGGCAGAGCGTGCAATTTGTGCACCACGACCAGGATGAAGCTCAATCGCATGAATCTTAGTGGCAGGTGGAATGATTGCCAACGGCAAGCAGAAACCTGGATTAAACTCAACGCGATTGTTAGTATTGAGCAGAGTATCGCCAGCCTTTACACCGCGAGGTGCTAGGATATAACGCTTTTCACCATCTGCATAGGCAAGCAGCGCCAAGTTGGCCGAGCGATTTGGATCATACTCGATCGCTTGTACCTTTGCAGGAATATCAAGCTTATCACGACGAAAATCGATGATACGATAAATGCGCTTGTGACCACCACCACGACGACGAGAAGTGATACGGCCATAGCAATTACGGCCCTGCTTGTCGTGCACACGTGTAACGAGGCGGCGCTCAGGTTTTTTCTTGGAGACGTCCTGCTTGTTTCGTGTGAGGAAACGTTGGCCCGGAGTCAATGGTCTGGAATCTACGAGTGGCATGTTATTGGGTCCCTTCGTTCTTAAACGAGTTCGATCTTATCGCCCTCTTTAAGAGTCACGATGGCCTTTTTGTGGCCGCCCTTAGTGCCGGACTTACCGCGACGTGAGCGGTCGTTCTTCACCTTAGGCTTTTTATTAAGAATGTTTACGTTTGTCACCTCGACATTGAAGACCTTAGCCACGGCGCGAGCAACCTCGATACGGTTGGCGCTAGGAGCGACCTCAAATGTGTATTGGTTAAAATTAGCAGACAAGAGTGCTGCTTTTTCAGTGACTCGGTATTCGAGAAGAATTTTATCGGCAATAATCATGACTCACCTCCCTTTGCGCCATTGGCACGTGCGATGATAGTTTCGATGCCCTTAGCGCTGACGATGATGTGACGATAGCGCACAACATCCAGAGTGCTGAGGTTGCCAGCTTCAGAAAGGGAGACCCCTTCGATATTGCGGGCTGCCAGAGCGGCATTGTTTTCAAATTGGTCATCAACAATTAATACCTTGCCGCGTGTCGGAAGAACCGCAGTCAGGACTTGATTGAAGAGCTTTGTTTTCGCTTCCTTCACCTCAATCGCTTCAATAACTGAAAGCCCCCCCTCAGTTGCACGCTCAAATAGTGCACGACTGAATGCGAGATCCTTCATCTTGCGATTAATCTTTTGCGAGAAGTCGCGAGGCTTTGGGCCGTGAGCGATACCACCATGACGTTGGTGTGGCACACGGCGTGAACCTTGACGGGCTGTGCCGCTACCTTTTTGACGGAAGAGCTTCTTACCAGAACCGGCAACTTCAGCTCGGGTCTTAGTCGATGCGTTTCCCTGGCGAGCATTGGCCTGGTGTGCGAGCACGACTTGACGTAGCGCAGCTACCCCCTTGTCGCCCTCGAAAGCTGGAAGTGCAAACTCCTTCTCAGAGCTTGAAGATCCGTCGGCTGTATAAACTTTAAGTTTCATCGTATTGTTTCCTTTCGTCGCTCAGCTTACGCTTGGGCTTTTTTAGTTTTAACCGCTGTGCGAACAGTGACGAGGGAGCCACGCGAGCCAGGAATACTTCCCTTAACCAAAATCAGGTTTTTCTCAGCGATAACTTTAACAATTTCAAGATTTTGGACCGTGCGACGCACATCGCCCATGTGACCGGGCATCTTTTTACCCTTAATCACGTGGCCTGGCCATTGGCACATACCATATGAACCACCACGACGGTGGAACATCGAACCGTGAGAGGCGGGACCACCCGCAAAACCGTAGCGTTTCACAACACCCTGGAAACCACGTCCCTTCGAAGTGCCGATAACGTCGATCTTCTGACCCGACTCAAATTTCTCAACAGTCAGCACATCACCAAGGCTCAACTCAACATTACCATTCGTGCGGAACTCTTGCAGTTCAGCAACTGGCTCAACGCCGGCCTTTTTGAAGTGGCCGAGGGCTGCTTTAGAGAGGCGGTGCTCTTTTTGTGGACGGAAACCGATTTGGACGGCATCATATCCGTCTTTTTCGGAGGACTTAATCTGCGTTACTGGGCAGGGTCCTGCTTCAATGACAGTCACAGGCACAAGACGATTGTTGTCGTCAAATACCTGAGTCATTCCTATCTTTTTACCAAGTAGGGCTACGTTCATAATACTAATAGGCAGGTGGAGCAGAGGCTCCGTTTCCTAGACCTGCGTTAGAGGAGTTAAAAAAATGTGGTTTATCGCCTCAATTGGGAAGCGAGCGACGGAAAAAAGAGGGAAGTTCTGCTCTCGTCAATGCTTGATTTAGAAAAAAGTCATTATTTTCTGTACTTCACGAAAGTCCGCGCCTAGTCATCCGTGATCTCAACTCGCTAGGCAAGCACCACTTCATTATAGTTGAACCCAAATCCGATCAGAGCCAAGCCCAGCCCCAACGACACATATCCATGCATATGCACGGCTACGTAGGCAGCAAAATATAAGCACGCAATGCCCGCCCCGGCCAAGGCCTGACCGATGCGCTCATTGGCAATCACCGACGATTTCACTCCAATCACAAACCCAGCCCCGCAGAGCAGGCCCCCAAAAACCACCGTCAACCAAAGGCGAACCAGCGGCGTCAGCCAACCAGATTCGATCGAGTATTTAATCATGTAAAAGCCCGCCATCAATAAAGCAATCCCCCCGACCCAAACGGCGACCTTGCCAAACCAGTCTTGCGCCTCAGCGGACTCGACCGGCTCTGAGACAGAGCAACTCGGGAGAGTTGCGCTCCCGGGATCACGAATCTCCGCATTCGTCCCAGCGACCGGCTCTGACGCAGAGCAA
Source organism: Thalassobacterium sedimentorum (assembly GCF_031127905.1). Lineage (GTDB taxonomy): Bacteria > Verrucomicrobiota > Verrucomicrobiia > Opitutales > Coraliomargaritaceae > Thalassobacterium > Thalassobacterium sedimentorum. The sequence continues at coordinate 84,768 of NZ_JARXIC010000007.1, forward strand.
CTCGGGAGAGTTGCGTTCCCGGGCTCGCGAATCTCCGCATTCGCCCCAGTGGCTGACTCGGCTATTTTCACAGGCCGAGTCCTTGCGTCGCGCGATGGCGAAACCGTGGATTCCGCTGGCTTGGCCTCGGCGGTCTTCATCGATGAAGCCCCTACGTCCTCCCGAATAACCACCGCGTCTTTGCGATCCTGCAGCTCCCCTAGCTCACGCTTGAGTCGCTCCAGTTCACTGCGGGTGCTGCTAATCCGCCCCAAATTCACCCAAGGCAAAATCAGAGTCGCAATCAAACCCAAGACAAGCAGCAGCCCAAATATTTCTAACATACCGAATCTTAAAAAATATAATTGAACATTGTTTAATATTAATTTTAAACAATGTTCATAATAATAAAAAACTCTCAACACATGAACACATGGCCCGCCGTAAAGACCACTCCCGCGAAGAACTCACACAATTGGCAATCCAAGCCGGTCGCCAGATCGTCATCGACCAAGGCCCCAACGCGCTAACCACACGCAAGGTCGCCCAAGCGATCGGCTACACGCCCGGCACGCTTTATAATGTCTTTAAAAACATCGATGCTCTCATCGCAGCCATCAATATCGAGAGCATGCACAGCTTCGCCGACAGCCTGCGCACACTCCATCAACCCGGCGAAACAAGCGAAAGCCGCATCCGTCGCATCGCGCAGGCTTACTTGGACTTCCATCACGCGCAGCCGCAGCTGTGGTCCCTACTCTTTGCCCAGCCGCTCAACTATAATTCCGACGACTATCACGCCGCCATTCACGCGATTTTCGACCAGGTATGCGACGCCATTATGCCACTCAGCAGCTCCCCCACACTCGCGCGCCAAAAAGCAAAGATCCTGTGGTCCACCCTGCATGGCATCTGCCTACTACAGCAAAGCGGCAAGCTCAACGTCAGCGAACCCGACCCCGCGGAAGATCTACTGACTCACTTCCTCGATCAATTCCTACAATGAGCCGCACACCGCCCCACCCCATACGCCTCCTCTATATACTAGTGATCATGAGCCTCAGCTACGGAACCACCCACGCCCAAGAGCACGTTGTCCTACTCCACGGCCTCGCCCGCAGCGCCGCCTCCATGAACAAGATGCAGCGCGCACTCGTCAACGAAGGCTACCAAGTGCACAACCTGAGCTACGACTCACGCCAGCATGGCATCGAGCAGCTGGCCGAAAGCGTCCATCAGCAAATACGCACACAGACCACCAAGGCCACAAAAGTGCACATCGTCACCCACTCACTCGGTGGCATTCTCGTGCGCCAGATCCAAGCCACCACCCCATTGCCCAAGCTCGCTCGCGTCGTCATGCTCAGCCCGCCCAACGCCGGCAGCGAAGTCGTCGATAAAATTGGCCATTGGTGGCTCTTTCAAAAGATCAACGGTCCGGCGGGGCAACAACTCGGCACCGGCAAAGACAGCTTCATCGGCCAACTGCCCGCAATCAATTTCGACTGCGCCGTCATTACCGGCGATCGCAGTATCAACTGGATCAACTCACTCATGATCCCCGGCCAAGACGACGGCAAGGTTTCCACTACCAGCGCCCGCGTCGCAGGCATGCGCGCCTACAAAGTACTCCACACCACTCACCCGATGATCATGAAAAAGCAAACAGTCATCCAAGAGGTGATACACTATCTACAGACCGGCACGCTGCAGTAAACCCCAACAGCTCACCCGCGCAAGGAGCGCAAATACAGTGCCGCACAGGCACGCGCATCCGACAGCGCATCGTGGTGATTCAGTGGGATATCGAACTCCTCGCAGCAATAATTCAGCTTTTTCTTAAATAGCTTATAGGTGCACTGCTTCTCAAACAGTGGCAACGGAAGCCCGTAAAACTCCAGCGCCTGCTTCAGGCAAGAACCGTCGAAGGCCATATTATGCGCCACCACCGTTTGCCCTTCGATGAAGTTGGCGATCTGCGGCCAAATCGCATCAAAGCCCGGCGCCGCCATCGTATCGCGCGCCGTCAGCCCATGCACCGCGGTATTGAAACCCGAATACATATCCTCCGGCGGCCGCACCAAAAGCGAGAGTTCTTGGGTGACGACGCCCGCCTCCACCCGCACCAAGCCCACTTGGCAAATACTCCAACGCTTCGGCTGGGCTGTCTCAAAATCGATCGCGGTAAATGTCGGCATGCCTGTTCTTCTCAAAAAAACGGCCCCCGAAGCAAGCGCATTAGCCCAGACTGCGCTGAATTTCAGAACTAAACTCAAGCGCTGCCGAAGGCGTCTCTCACTTGCTGCAGAAAACCCTTTTCTTTGTCGGTCAAGCCGTCCGATTGGAAGAGACGATTGAGTAGTTCCAAAGCGCGTGGCTTTGAATTTTCGCTCAGGCGCTCCGCGACATATGCGATAAAATCTGCGGTCAGCTCTTCGCTGATACGAGCGGTTCTCGCGCGGTCGGTCGCATTGCAAATGTAAACCGAGGGCCCCGTGCTGGAATCCCAACCGAGAGAATCAGCGGCATGGTCAAACTCCTTGGTCTCTGCCAATGATAAATGTTGATCCACATAGATCGCCATCAGTAGCAGATCAATAATCGCTTCGCGCTCTGCTTGCTGCAATTCGGACTCAGGGGTGGAGCGAGACTCTTGACTAAATAGTTTCTCTAAAAATTTCATAGGACAAATGGTTGATACGGTGGACGCACGTGGCGAGTGTCGGCTCGATCATCGAACAAAACCACAATCAGTCAACTAACTACTTTCAATTCAGACACAGCAGACTCCCCTGGAACCAGCTCTGAGCGGACAATCGCGCCAGCACTACTCCCAGCGTGACAGGCTTTCGCCAGCATCTTCCCATTCGTTAAAAATAGAACAGGCGCGCGCCTGGAGTAAAACCCGGCGGCCTTCGCGACTTCTACAGTTCACCAAGCGCACATTCCCCATCAGTCGCTTCGCTTGTCGCAACAATTCAGCTCGCTCTGCTTCGCTGCCACGCAGTAATTCTGGAACAGGGAAATAACTGCTGCGAGCGCTGGTAACCGATGAAATCAAATAGTGCGGCGAGCGAATGGGCCCCATCATTTCTAAAAAGGCTGTGGCGAAATGATGACGGTCCATACGATTGCCACCTTTGAGTGAGACAGAAACTTGGCCCATAAATCGGTCCACCGTGAGAGCTTGCTCCGGCACGTCTTCGTCAAACTTCCCGAGCGCATGCATTGTGCGAAACAGGGAGCGCCCGACTCGATCTGCAGTCACTCCCGTGAGCCCGTATTGACGATAGAGCCGCAGGGCCCGCCAAAGATCGGGAGCGATTCGCAGCAGTCCGATCAAGAGCATCAGTAGCAACATTCCCCATACCGCGAGACCGCGACCACCGGAGAGCATGTGTCGAAAGGCATCAAACCCCACGCCAAGAATCGATAACGCGGCGCCATACAAGACCGCTTCTACGGTCCTCCACAGATAAGCGTAATGCATCAACTTGCGCCCTTTGACTTGAATGCTTCGATAAAACAATCCTTTCCAATCGGGAGCATTGGCAGGCCCGAGCCATGCCTGACGAATCCAGCTGGCATTGGCAGAGAGCGCCTGCATTTCATCATTTACCTGCTCGCATTGCTGTGGAGTCAAAATACTGGCGGGAATGCCCAAGCGCTCGTATCCCGATTGAATCGCCGCTTCGCGGTGATTCGGACCGACAAAGGTTTTGAGCCGGCGCCGCACGCAGTCCAAATCGGGCTCGTCATGGGGCACCCCCGTGAGTGTGACGAGGTGCCAGATCTTAGATACTTTCAGCGGACTCGAGGGATTGGTGCGAATGGCTCGGCCCCGAATTTGGTTGGACGACACGAAGGAGCCGACATTGGAGGCAATGATTAAGCTGTTGATACAGGGCGCATCCCAACCTTCGCCCAGCAAGGCTTGCGTGCCTGAAAGTATATGAATCGCGCCCCGAGCAAAGGTCTCGGTCATCACGGGCACCAGTTGCCTCGAAGCACCGCGCAGTAAGGTGAGCGCTCGATAGTCAGGCAATGCCTCGAGCACTTCTAAGCGCACATCCGCCGGTGAAAGTCCCCGCTCGCGGCAAACCTCTAACAAGGTGCCCGCTGCGCTCGCAGGAATAATGACCATGGAACCTGTGAGCAGACCGACCCGCTCGCCTCCCAGCTGACGTAGTCTCTCAAAGATGGGCACCGCTCCCAGTTTCAAAGATTTTGCATTGCGGCTCCGCTCACAATGCGTGCCCAGAAATTCGGGATAAATGTAGTCCGACAGCACCAACAATCTCAAGTCCGCGCCATGGGTCTCACGTTCCACGCGCACGATCGCTTCAATCGAGCGCAACTTGGTGGCACTACGCATCAGGCGGCGATTCCGCGCATGGCTCGGAAGTAAATGCACATGCCCTCGCTCAATCGCACCGCGCTGCTTCAGCAAAGCTTCGATCTGTCTCACAAAGTCCTGCGGCCATAGCGAACGCTGCTTTTTAGAGACAATGCCGCGCAGTAAGACCTGCGCCCACTCGGTATCGAAACACGGCAATTCGCCCGCCTCCGCATCTAACAATTCGAGTAGCTCTGGCTGCAACCGCGCTCCTCTGGTGTGGAGATAAATAAGCAGCGACGAAAACCACTCCACTTCGGCATAAATATCGGCTTCGTGCGCCTCGGGGTCCAGCAACCATGGATGCTTATTGATTTGCTCAGCGAGCGAGTCCCGATGTAACAAGTCAGCAACCAACTCGTTGATCTGGCTTTGAAAGCTAGCGCGTTGTTGCAGATCTTCGGGACTGGCGAACTCAAAATAGAGCAGGTCTACATGTGGGCACAAATCGCCATTCAACACCAGCTCCGGCACTGGAATCTCCATATCGATCTCGCCACAGAGCTGAATATAGCGCTCCCACTCTGCAGCCGACGAGTCGTAAGGAGGTGTCGCAGTCAGCGAAATAGTATGCACCCCCTCAATACGTTTGCGCAGATCAATAATCGACTGCCACCAAGCCTGCTTGAGGTGGTGCGCCTCATCCAGAAGCAGAGTTTGGACCCCAAGCGCACGCAGAGCGGCCAAGACTGGCTCCGCCCCGGGCTGCGACATGACCTGATCGACCATCTGATAGGTCGTGATCGTCACTAAACCAGGCTGGCGCAAGTCGAGGCTGATCCAATCCGCAGCGCCCGCGGCAAAATCTTGGCGCAAACGCTCCGCCCATTGCGACTGAATGGTGCGAGTCGGCGCGACCACCAGGCTCGGGCCCGCCAAACGACGCATGAACTCCAGCCCAAGAACCGTCTTACCAGACCCCGGCGGCGCGACAACATGTAGACGGGCATCGTCCAAGTGCGCCTCCATCTCCGCCAAGGCTCGCGCTTGATAATCGCGCCACGGATGGGCGAAGCACAGTGTTGGAGGAAATGTCGGCACAAAAGTAAGTCACCGCATCGGACGCGCCAAATCAATCTTATCCGAGCGCAAACTGCCCCAGGGCAAGCAGCGAATCAAGCCGCCGAGCGCGAAGGTCGATTTTGTGAGCGAGTGCGCCGCGTGTCCTGGCCTCTTTGCAGGCCTCTTTGCAGGCCTCTTTCCGGATGCGAATGCGATTCACGGCTTGGCGCGGGGTCGAGAAAGTCCACCTTGTGCGCAGTCAATACGATGCGGCTACGCTTATCCCCCGTATCTGTCTCCCAGTGCTCTTGTTTAAGACTGCCCGCAAGCAATGCTTTGGAGCCCTTAAACAAGTGCTCGGCCAAATGTGGCATATTCCACGCCTCGACTGGCATGAAGACCACACGCTCCCCATCATTACAGGCGAGCGTGAATTTACTTAGGTGCTGAACGCCGTTGGCTTTTTCGCGAGCTTTGATTTCGCGAGTTTCGATGTCGGCTGTGAGGTGTCCGCTGATGATTGTCTGATTCATAATATTTCCTTTCAGTTACGTTAATTTAGCTTGCTACGAATGAATCGTTTTCGATGTCCTCCAAAATGAAGAACGCCTTTCTCTATCACATGAAAGCAAGACTATTGTCAAGCATAAAGGTGAACATTATTTCACCCAGACTCATATTATGCGAAAAATAACCTCAGCGCATTCAGAAATCTATCGAAATTTATAATAGTCAAAATACCCCCAATCAGATATATTAGCTAACTATGATTAAGCGCGTACTCCATTTCTTCAAAAGTCTATTTGGCTCAGCCGTCACTGAATTAGAAAAAACCAATCCCGACGCGCTGCTGGGCGCTGAAAAGGAAAATCTGCGAAAACAAATCCAGCGCTACAATCAAGGCTTGGCTGCCCACGCCGCGATGGTTGAAAAACTGATCGCTCAGGTCAACAATCAGGAGCAACAAGAGGCTCAGTTGCTCACCAAGATCAAGGCCAACGTGACCGCCGGCAATCAGGAACTCGCGGGACGCCAAGCGCTCAAGCTTTCAGAAATCAGATCGGAGTTGGTCACCAATCGCGATCAATTGGAAGCCGCCGAAAACACCTATCAGGAAATGTCACGCAATCGGGAAGCGAGCATCAAGGAAGCGCAAAAGAAGATCGAAAACCTGCAGGCCAAGATCAACGAGTTAAAGGTAAAGGAAGCCACCGCGGATCTATCCGAGATGGCAAGCAGCATGACGGCAGACATGGGCGGGGCGAGTGAAACAATGAATCGATTAGAAAGCATGGTCGAAGATGCACGTGCCAAAGCTGCCGGTCGCGCGCGAGTAGCACAGGACAGCATGCCCGTGCTGGAAGTCCCCAGTGTCGAAGAGGAACGCGCCTTAGCTCACGAAGCACTCAAAAGTCTCTCAGGCGAACTGGGCTTCGCCACCGCCGTCGAATCTCAAGGCGAAGAAATCCCTATGGTTACTTTCGAAAAAGAAAATAGTAAAGAAAAGACGAGTTAGATAAAAGCACACAGCCGTTCGGATCTATGCTTCTCAGGCAAATCTTCTGCTCAGGCGCAGCAAGACGCGGCCGTCTAAAGACCAATGTCTTTAGACGGGACTCCAAACCTTTACAAACGCAACTCCCCGCAGCGTTCGGAGTCCCGCTTTTAAGCGGAATCTTTTTCTCACGCGCTCACAAGACGCGGCCGTCTAAAGACGGGACTCCAAACCTTTGCAAACACAACTCCCCGCAGCGTTCGGAGTCCCGCTTTTAAGCGGAATCTTTTGCTCACGTGCTCACACAACGCAGCCGTCTAAAGACGGGACTCCAAACCTTTGCAAACACAACTCCCCGCAGCGTTCGGAGTCCCGCTTTTAAGCGGAATCTCTTGCTCACAATTACGGTCTGATCACTCGCGATTATGATTCACACTGATTCTGCTCAGCAAAGAATCGATTGAACTGATCAAGGTATTCAGAACACGTAACGAAGACTCATCCAGGCTGAAGGCGACTTCTTGCTTACTGGTTTCGCTTAGCTCGAGTATTTGCTCACGCTGTGGCACGACTGCTTCGCGGATGGCTTGGCTGAGCTCGCGACTCTGTCCATTGGACTGCTGCAAGTGCGCGCTGATGCCTTGCAATGCTGCTAACAACTGAGGCAAATTATCGGCACCGAACTGCTCGAAGTCTGACCGCTGGGCACGCACACGCTCGGCAGATAAGGCGCCTTGATCTTGGACGACTGTCGCGAGCTGCTGGATCGCCGCGCCGATACCATTCTGCGCATCCGCTCGCCCGGAGACGAGCGCTTGACCGATTCCATCCAGCCCTTCTTTGAAGTCGGACAATTGCGCCACCACACGATTGATAGGGTCGCCCTCGCTGCCACCTAATAACTTTTTACGATTGAAGCGCTTCTTAATCTCATCCCAACGTGCACGTTCCTGTTCGGAAAGCTTGCCTTCAATCTCCTTAAACTTGAGTAGGTTTGCTTCCGCTCCGTCGGTCAGAGTTTGTGCCTCTCCCGTGTAGTGATCGACAATGAGTTGCTCCACCTCTTCATCGGTCATGATCGGCAAAAGCTTTTCAGCGATCCGATTCATATTACGATAGGAACCCTGCAACTTAAAGGAAGGCTCGGTGCGATAATCCTCTGCCTGCGCAGCCGAACGGACATATTCCAAGTTTACGCGTAGAATCGTATCGCGCACCCGCATCATCATCTTCATCACCGCGACCATGTCATTGATCTCCTCCATGGAATAAGAGGATTCAAAGGTGACACCTTCACGTTGTCCCGTCTCAGCAATTTGCATCACAGCATACACATCCTTGCGATCCTTACCTGCAAGAATCCCTAAGGTCCGATTCGAAGTCAGTGAGTTCTCGATGTACGAGGCCTCGAAGTATTGACTATTCTCACCAATGATATCTCCCAGGTTATAAGTGTCGGCACGATTCGCCAACATATCAGGAATCTGAAACTTCCCACCCGCCTCGGTATAAGGATTACCCGCCATGACTACAGCGACTTTACGCCCACGAAAATCATAGGTGCGCGACTTCCCTTTATACACACCTTCAATGCGGCGTGTGCCGTCGCAAAGCGAGATAAACTTCTGCAAGAACTCGGGATTGGTATGCTGAATATCGTCGAGATAGATGAGAACATTATCGCCCATCTCGAAGGCCAAATTAATTTTCTCAACTTCCTGACGCGCCGCAAGATTAGGACACTGCGCCGGATCAAGCGATGTCACCTCATGCCCGAGCGAGGGCCCATTCACTTTGACAAAGGTAATGCCCAGGCGATTCGCCACATACTCCATCAAAGTAGTCTTACCATAGCCCGGCGGCGAAATAAGCAAGAGCAAGCCCATGCGGTCGGTCCTGGTATCCTCACCGGCACTACCGATTTGCTTCGCAAAATTATCACCGATCAACGGCAGGTAAACCTCATCTAACAAACGATTTCTAACAAAGGCGCTCAACACCTGTGGCTTAAACTCGTTCAATCGTAGCGAGGCTTCATTCTCAATCAACAAAGCCTTCTTGCGACGTTCATAACGAAGAAACAGCGCCTGGTCGCCCGACTCGAAACACTGCATACGCTGCATCAGATCCAGATAATTAAAATGATACAGCCCCCCGTCTTCAATGACCCGGTGGTCCCCCTTCAGGCCCGCAAGCTCGTGCTTGATTGGCACATTCAGAATCTTGCGACGTTCGAGCCCGCCACGTAGCAAATGCGCCGCAGACTCTGGCAAGAATGTGCGTAACTCAGGGTCGAGCGCATGCGTAACCGCGTAGCCCTCCAACCAATCATAAATCACACGATACTCACTCAACACATCCGAGCTCACCGCTTGCACCGCCTCTTTAAATGCAGCGTCAAAGCGCTTGGACAACAATTCCCGCTGGAAACGATCGATCAAATCCGCAGCTTCTTTACTGCAATAAAGATCGGCATCCTGCACAATCTCGTAAAACAGATACGCTCCCGCAGCATGGCGATCAATCGACTCAAAGAAGGCCGTCTCCTGCGCAAAAGCGTCGATCGCATCACTCAATTCCTCGATGTAATTTCGCTGGGTGTGATGATTGGGAAAGACGCGCAACATTTGCCCAAAAGCGTCGATGCGTTCGCGCAAATGATTCGTCAGCGCTTGTCCTGCCTGGCTATGCCAAAAGACTAAAGCACAGGCACGCACCTGGGGACTATAACGTAACAGACCGACCTTAGAGTGCGTCTCAGCGAGTTGGTCCAGTATCACACGGGCATCAAAATCATGCACCCCTTTCGTGTAAGACTCCTGATAGCGAGGTGCCATAAATTCACGTATGGACTCCAGACGCTCCTCGTCTGTGAGCTGCAAATAATCCTCCGCGCCTTGCGATTCCAAATACTTATACGCGAGGTACTCCGCACGGTAGACATGATCATTCTCAGAGCAGCAATGCATCTTCCAGGCAGGCTTGGTCTCTAACAATTCCGGGTCTTCCACCTTTTCGTAAAACTGGGTACCTGAGAGGTGCGTATATAAATCACCGTCGCGCAGCACCGACGTCAGCTCCAACGCCTGCGAGTTCACCGTGAAAGCGTGGCGCCCAAATTTAATTAAGTTTTCACCATCAACGAAGAGCTCTTGTTTATCTTTAAGCTGCCGCACCGCGTCGCCCTGAATGGTTTTCAAACGGGTCAACAACTCGTCGCCCTTCATGCCTTCGCCCAGCGTTTTCAGCTCTTCAACTAAGTCCCGCACTTTATCAACCATTAAGTCCGATGCAAAATAGCCGTTGATATCGTTAATTTCCTTCAGGGCTTTCGAACGATTTTCAATACCGTTGAGAATGCGCTGCGCCGATTGCACGAGCTTACTGACTCGACGATTGCGCACTTCCTGCAAGCTCGCCTTCTTAGATTCAAAAGTGTTATAGAGCTCGGAGCGCTTGTCAGACAGGATCTCGATAAACTCATCGAATTCTGCATACTTCCCCTCCAGCTCTTCCAACTGCACGACTGCCTTCGTCAAAAATTCATCACAACGCTCAGGCTCGTCAGCGATGTCCAAATAATTGGCCACCGATTGCTCCAACAACTTAATCTGTGCTTGAAACTGTGCGGATCCTTCCTTGCGCATCAACTCCTGACGCGAGCGTTTCACTTCTGCCTTCAAACGATTCAGCTCGGTGAATAAATCCGAAATCGCATCGATAATGCGAGTCGTTTCGGTCGCATCCTCGATCTTTAAATTCGAGACCATTTCAATCAGCATCTCCAGCTGTGCCCCCGTCGCATCCAACTCGGCTAGCAGCTCTTTAGCCATAGCTGCAGTTTTGATTTCAGGCATCGCAGCCTCTACCTCCTGAAGCTGCTGCTGATAAGGAACGAGCGCTTGCGCTTGCAATAAAAATTCGACCGTCGCCTGCGCCAGTGCATCGATTTGCGTCGCCACACCTTGCTCAAGTTCATCGCAGAGTGTAAGGTCGACATATTTCAAGTCCCGCAATCCGATCACTTCGCCACGCAAACGCCGCAAACTCGCCAAGTAATCGACAAACACACGGACATCATCAGGCTGTGCACCAGCCAATTCCGTAAACAACTTACGCGCCTGCGTCTGAACAGCCCGAGTCTGCGTCAGCGTCGATTTGCGGATACGCTGCACTTTTTCAAACTCCGCAATCGCCGCCTGGCCAGTATCCCGAATCTGCGACAAGGTCGCCTTCAAGTTAAAGGCATCCTCGGAGCCCAACCAAAAGTAACTATCGATGGTGGCCACACAGTCTTTGACTAAGTCGAGATACAGGCCCTCGTATGCATCCTCCTTCTGCAATAAGTTGTAGATACTATGGCACTCGGCGATACAGCGCACGATACTTGCATTGCCAATCTTAAACAGATAGCTATCGCTATTGGCCTCCACCGACACTTCCTCGGCAGCATAAGGCGTCTGCCAAACTTGTAAGGCATGGTGCTTTTGCGGCTCTTCCTGCGCCTTAAAATAGATCAAGGAACCATCTTCAAAGATACTATAGCCATGCGCTTCAATCGGACTCTCCACTTTCTGCGCAATCAGATTGTATGAGAGCAGCTGATACAGTCCCTCACTTTGCTGATAAAATACATACAGAAAGTCTTCACCATTCGGCGCTTTTAGGACACGCTCAAATGTCATTTCACCAGCGACACGACTAAAGCGTTTAAAATCTCCGTTGTGAAGGTAATAGCCATCGGCAAAAATCACGCCGTGATCCTCCGGAAGCATCACACACGAATGCGCCACCGAATCGACACGCTTCACCTCCTTCGCTTTTTCATTATAAATGAAGTAGCGCGTCTGTTTCTCTTGATAAGGCTTGATCCGCAGAAAGATCAGACTCCCCACACTGGCATAGTGAATATCGGCATCATCGAGTGTCTGATCGGGATTGTCCACCGGCTCGGTGTAAATCCCTTCCCCGCTGTCCGTATTGTCCTCGATCTTAATGGTCAAATCACCACCGATAGTTTCCACGAACAAACGATCCTCGATCGATACATGCGGAAAGCTTCCAGCCCGGTGCAGATCACGATGCGCGCGCGTCCATTCAAACGAATGCTGTGCGGGGAACACATACTCTTGCTCGAAGCGATTCCCCAGATAGGTCAGCTGCTCTCCCTGTATTAACCATTTGAATACTTTAATATCCCGAAGGTCATCGCTAATCTGAAACACCATCAACAGGTGCGGACCAACAATCATAAACTTCGCGAAGAAGGTGTTCTTGTAGTATTTATACAGATATTGAAAATCGGCCAGAAACTCGCTGGACTCGAGAGCATTCAGCGGCTCCTCGTGAAAGGAATGGTCGGAGACATCATAGCGAAATTTGGCGAACACATCCGTCACCTCCACCTGTGACTTCAGGCCCATGTGCACATTGTAGCCGAAAATGAAACGCCCACCCGGCAGTGCAATCATTCCACGCGGAATACAGTTATTACTGGTCTGGATACGATCCGTCGCCAACAAGCGAGTATCCACCGCACCGAACACAGTTTTACGCTCACCATCGAGCTGCTGCACGCGCTGCAATAGCTCCGCACTTTGAGTCGTCAAGCGATTGCGTATGACCTCATAAGCACCCCCCTCGAGTTTTTGCCCTGCCGCTGGATTTTGACTTTCCATAGTGGATCTACTAGCTGTTTTAAAGTTTTGCGCCGTCCGGCAGCGACACCAGTTTGGTATCGCTGCCCGCTACGTCTGGAGAATGCAAACGACTACTTCTGACCAAGCATCAGAAATTGCTGAACACTCTCGTTGGCCAAACCAAACTTCTCGGCCAAACCTGCGAGTCCGCGAATGCGACTAAGCTTATCCTGGTCATTGGTCTCTGAAGCGAGTTTCAACATCAAATTCGCCACAGACAGATCCTTCACCGTAGCCACATCGATATTGAAATCCTTGAGCCAGTTCGAAACCTGAGCTCTGAAGTATTCCGGATCTCCATTGAAGAAGGTCTCCTTCACATCAGTCAGCGCGGGACTACTGCTTAAGGTGCGCTCAAAGGACTTACCACGGGTGACGGCACCAATGATGTCATTATAGAATTCAGTGCTACCGCCCACGATATCGACCTTGGTATTCTTAAGCGAATCCGAGAGCACCTGAGCCTGGTGGCGTGCGATCTCCTCGTTGACGCGAATGCTCTCAAGTTCGATTTCCTTATCCTTTTCAAGGCGCAGCTTGAACTCTTCGTGCTCCTTACCGGACTCATTGAAGAGTTTCATGGCAGCAGCCTTTTCAGTGATACCCTTCGCATCTGCTTCAAACTTGAGCTCAGAGGTCTTCGCATCCGCCTCGCCCTGTCTCAGGCTTGCAGTGGCTTTGGCTTCCATCACCTTGGCTTCACCCAAACCTTGTGCTGCCGTCTCAGCGGCAACACCTTCAGCCAGATGCTTCTTCGCCAAAGCTTGCTTCACCGAAGCCGCTTCTTCTGCTTCTGCGGCAATTACGATTTCCTCGGAGGACAACTCAGTCGCACGCTTACTGGACTCCGCCTTGCGCACTTGCTTATAAAACTCTTCGTCGGCCTTCAGCTTCTCTGCCTCTTGGCTGGCCTCAGCATCCTTTAAGCGAGTGAGCTTCTCACGCTCGGCCTTTTCTTCCGCATCGGTAATCGACACCCGCTTCTGACGATCTGCTGTGGCAAAGGCTTCCGTATCCTTAATCTTCTCCTGCTCGACCACGACAGTCTTTTCAACCATCACGCGCTCCTTGATCACATCCTGAATATTGCGTTTTTCGATTTCGACGGCTTTGGTCTTTTCAATGTCTGCCAAGGTGGTGACTTTATCACGCTCCACCACTTCAAGCTGGCGGTCGCGTTCGACGCGCTCTGTTTCAACAGCATCCGTCTTTTGCTTATTCTTTTCTGCGACAATCACTTGGCGCTCCATATTCTGTTGCGCGATTTGTAATTCCTCCTCGGTATTGATCCGGGCCTGCTCGGCGCGTAAACGCTGCTCCTCGGAGACACGCTTCGCCTCCGCCTCTTCACGAGAGCGAATCACCGCGATCTCACGCTTCTGCTTCTCTTCCGCTTCCGCCTGTTGCTTCTCCATCTCCAACACGGCTTCGATACGCTGCACATCGTTCTGCTTGATGGTTTGGATACGGCGATTGGCGATCTCATTCTCTAGGATTGCTTGCGTCGCGGTACGCTCAGCAATCTTCTTGATACCCTCAGAGTCTAAAATGTTATCAGGGTTCAATGCCTCCAGTGGCGTTTGCTCGAGGTAGTCAATGGCCACGTCTTCCAGCGCATAACCATTCAAATCCTGCCCAATGACTTCGATGATCTTATTACGAAAATCAATGCGATCGGTGTAAAGACTCTCAAAGTCGAACTGCTTACCCGCAGTCTTTAAAGCTTCCGAGAACTTCGCATCAAATAGCTCGCGAATCTTATCCAGGTCCGATGCACGCTCACAACCGACGGCCTTCGCGACCGCTTTGACATCGTTCTCGTGTGGGTTTACCCGCACATAGAAGCCCACACTGATATCCGCCCGCACGTTATCCTGACAAATCAGGCCGTCCTTACCACGACGATCCAAGGGCAGGTGCTGCACCCGCAAGTCCATGATCTCCAATTTGTGCAGCACCGGCACACTCACCATACCCGCAAACGAGACCTGAGTGCCACCAAAACCATTACGCACCAGCGCATAGCCTTGATCCACCTTACGGTACATTTTAATCAGTGTGACCAACAGGCCCACAATCGCCGCAGCAATCCCCAGCAACACTGTGAGCCCCACAGATTCAATAATAGCAAGTGAGTATAATATATTCATTTTTTTATATCTTGGTTAATTCGTTGGTTATTTTCCTGACTGTATAAAGCATGCGCTGCGAATCTTCACTGATGATCAAAGCGGAGTCTCCCGCTAGCAGCGGCCCGGATTCGGAGGCTGAGCGCACATTGATGACCAAGGGCCCCTCCGGGGTGCTGACTTCCGCTTGTCCAAAATGAGCGTCCACACGATCTGAGCGCACACGACAGGTGCGGCCAATCATCGTGAGATTACCATCAGTCTTATCCTCCAAGCGTTTGTAGAATACCGCAACCGGCCACAAAGCCAGTGACGAAATAATCAATCCCGGAATCGCGACTGCAAAAGAAACGACGAAACCAATCACTCCAGAATTAGCCGAATTGAGATAAAAGTTACCAATTAAAGCCATCGCCCAAGCACAAATCACCAGCCCAGACACCACCACCATCAAGGGTAAGCTCCCCAAATGAATAAACTCTAATAGTCCCGCAAATGCCCCTGCACCGGGATTGGCATCCACATCTACGTCCGCGTCTACATCGACATCCGCGTCTACATCCAGATCAAAACCCAGAAAATCCAGAAAATCCAAATCCACGATTCCCAAAACCGCAATGATCCAGTACAAGACTACCAATACCAACATTAGGGACCATGGCAAATTATACCAACGTAGGGCTTCAGTAAACAATTCTTCAATCATGTGATTTCTTAGGGCAGAATGATAACACAAAACCTGAGAAGATATATTACAATAAGCGAGCGATTTTATACAATCACCTTGCCTAAATAAGCAAAACTCTAGAAATCCTTAAGCGTGCAATCCCACGAAATCATCAAAACTTGCTTTGCCAACAGCTCCCCCAAGGCGCTCGCCGCCGAGCTCGGCATTTCGCAATCGCTCATCTACAAATGGTCACAACCGGTGGGCGAGTCTCAGAGCGGCTCCAAAAATCCGCTAGACAGAGTCTGCGCCCTCAACCAGGCCTGCAGCGATAACCAACTGATCAAATGGCTCGCAGCTCAGGCTGACGGCTACTTCGTACCGAATAAAGTGGTGCACTCTGAGCTCGATGCACTCAACCCCGCCACACATGAAATGGTCAGCCAATTCGCCTCCCTACTGGGAGCCATCGCCCACGCAGGACTCGACGAGAGAATCACCCGCGAAGAAGCGGCCGACATACGACAGCGCTGGGACACCTTAAAGTCCTTTGCCGACGGCTTTGTAAATGCCTGCGAACGCGGCGACTTCGATAAAATGAAGGAAATCGAGAAAGAATGGCAGCAGAGCAGTTAGAGCGTTTCTCAAAATAGAACCATATTCAGATAAAGCTAGAAAGAGTAGTCAGAAGACAGAGCCCAGAGACCTGGAATGAATATCAATCAGTTCTGACACTGCCTGTCTCGCCAAAATGGCGCATGCAGTGATTTTCATAACTAACTGATTCACAATGACTGGCTTCTATTTTCTGACCTCTAACTTCTGAATTCTGACTTCTGAATTAAGGATAAACATAAAAGCCCCGCAACTTTGCAGCTGCGGGGCTCTAAAACACTCACCAATCCTAAGATTGGGGCTACCTAAAAAAATGCTTAGACGTTGATAGAAATATCAACACCAGCAGGGAGGTTAAGCTTCTTAAGCTCGTCCACTGTGGCTGCAGTCGGCTCGACGATGTCGATCAAACGCTTGTGTGTACGCACTTCGAACTGATCCATCGACTTCTTATTAACGTGAACGGAACGATTCACAGTGAACTTTTCGATTTTAGTAGGAAGGGGCACAGGGCCAGCAACGCGAGCGCCGGAACGCTTAGCTGTTTCGACGATGTCCGCAGCGGACTGGTCAATTACGCGATAATCAAAGCCTTTGAGGCGAATACGGATACGTGGTGTGCTCATATTATATATTTGTTTGGTTAAGTTGTTGGTTTAAAAAGTCGTTTTACTGAACTCGCTGGTCTCGCTCTAGTAACGGCCGCGGGTCGAGGTTTCTAAAATTTTATTGAGAACGTTTTGTGGAACTGCCTCGAAGGACTCAGGCTGCATACTATAAGAGGCACGCCCCTTACTGAGTGAACGCACAACAGTTGCGTATCCGAACATTTCCTGCAAGGGCACCAGAGCAGCGATTGTAACAAACGCAGTCTTGCCCACCACATTCTGGATCTGACCACGGCGACGGTTCAAATCTCCCATGATGTCGCCCTGATACTCGTCGGGCGTCTCCACCTCGACCTTCATCATCGGCTCCAGCAATTGCGGACCAGCCTTTTCCATAGCATCACGGAATGCAAAGATACCGGCCATTTTGAACGACATCTCCGAGGAGTCGACCTCATGAAAGGAGCCATCAAAGAGTGTGACCTTGAAATCAACAACGGGATAACCGCAGACAGAACCATTATTGGCGGCTTCGCGTATGCCATCCAAGGTGGGCTTGATAAATTCCTTGGGAATCACGCCACCGACCGTCTTATCTACGATTTCGATTCCAGCTCCGCGCTCCAGTGGCTCCATCTTAATGCGTGCGTGACCATACTGACCACTTCCACCGGTTTGGCGCACAAACTTACCCTCACCCTCAGATGCCATGGTAACTGTTTCACGATAGGCGATCTGCGGACGGCCGGCTTCTGCGCCAACTTTAAACTCACGGAAGAGACGATCCTTAATGATTTCGAGGTGCAGTTCGCCCATGCCGGCAATAATAGTCTGACCGGTTTCTTCATCCGAACTCACCACAAAGGTAGGATCTTCTTCGGACAGACGCTGCAAACCGGTCGCCATCTTTTCTTGATCGGCGGTGGTCTTCGGCTCGATGGACATCGAGATCACCGGCTCTGGAAATGTGGGCGGCTCAAGGCGCACATCAAATCCCTTAGCACACAATGTATCGCCCGTAACGACATCGCGCGCACCGACGATCGCGCAAATATCCCCCGAGTAAGCCACATCAATGTCTTCACGGGAATCTGCCTTCATGACCAGCAGTCGCGAAATTCGCTCGGTTTTACCCGTGCGCGGATTGTAGAGCGCGGTGCCTTTCGCAAGTGTGCCTGAATAAACCCGCATAAAAACGAGCTTACCCACATAGCCGTCATTCATCAGCTTAAAAGCAAGACCAGCAAATTGAGCGTTATCGTCGGGGGCGACTTCGAGATCGCGTCCTTGCTCGGTCTCCCCCTTCATCGGTGGCAAATCAAGCGGACATGGCAAATAGTTGACAACGGATTCGAGAACCGCTTGCACGCCCTTGTTCTTAAAGGCACTGCCAGGAATCACTCCACAGAAGCCTAAAGAAATCGTGGCAGTACGAATGGCAGCACGAATATCGTCTGCAGAAAGTTCTTCACCTTCGAGGTATTTATCAGCCAGCGAGTCGTCAAAATCGGCAAGGGCTTCGATCAACTTCTCTCGATACTCATTAGCTTGATCGACGTAATCGGCTGGAATCTCCGTCACATCAAAGGTCATCCCGCTAGGGTCTGCCGCGTCGTAGATGCGGGCATTCATCGATGCCAGATCAATCAGACCTATAAAATCTTCTTCCGATCCGATCGGCAAAAAGATCGGATGGGCGTTTGCAGCGAGTCGCTCACGCATGGATTCGATCGCAGCAAAAAAATCTGCACCCACGCGATCCATCTTATTCACAAATGCGATGCGCGGGACATGATACTTCGTCATTTGCCGCCAGACCGTTTCGGACTGTGGTTGCACACCAGCAACGGCACAAAAAACACCGATAGTGCCATCCAGCACCCGCAATGAGCGCTCGACTTCAGCCGTAAAATCGACGTGACCGGGAGTGTCGATGATATTGATCTTATTACAGATCCCGGCGAACGGACCCTCTTGATTAGTCCAATTACAAGTAATCGCAGCCGAAGTGATCGTGATGCCACGTTCGCGCTCCTGCTCCATCCAGTCGGTAACCGCGCTACCTTCATGGACTTCGCCCATTTTATGGACGACACCTGCGTAAAATAAAATTCTTTCCGTCGTCGTCGTCTTGCCCGCATCGATATGCGCAGCTATGCCAATATTACGCGTATGCTCCAAGGGGAACTTACGCTTCGGCGAGTTAGCGGACGCTGTGCTAGTAGCGGACATAGAAGAGATTCGACTGGAAAAGAACGGGGGGATGCGAGGCGAGTCCGCAGACTACCAGCGCAGGTGTGCAAAGGCACGATTCGCTTGAGCCATGCGGTGCACTTCTTCCTTCTTCTTAACAACACCCCCAGTGTTATTGTAAGCATCGACGATTTCGTCAGCCAGAGCTTCGTTCATAGGAACGCCCTTACGATTACGTGCAGCGTTGACCATCCAACGGAAAGCAAGCGCTTGCTGACGTTCGAAAGAAATTTCGACGGGCACCTGATACGTAGCACCGCCCACACGACGACTCTTCACTTCAAGCTTAGGACGCGAATTTTCAAGCGCACCCATAACAAGATCGACCGGATCGCCTTTTTCAAGCTTCTCGCTCACACGCTGAAATGCGGTGTAAACGATCTTTTGAGCCACAGTGCGCTTACCACGCTCCATGATCATGTTCACAAGATTGGCAACCAGAGTGCTATTGTAGCGAGGATCTGGAATAAGAGGACGTTTTACAGCTTGGCGACGACGTGACATAGTAAAAAAAGTTAAAGTCTAAAATTAGGTATTACGAATTTGCATTCAGCAAGTGGCAGCAACTCGATCAGGAAGCATCCTTAGGGCGCTTCACACCATACTTAGAACGGCTACGGCGACGCTTCTCAACACCGACACAGTCAAGTGTACCACGAACGATATGATAACGAACACCAGGAAGGTCCTTAACACGACCACCACGTACCAACACGATACTGTGCTCCTGCAAATTATGCCCTTCATCAGGAATATAAGCAATCACTTCGATGCCATTAGTCAGTCGTACCTTAGCCACCTTACGAATCGCAGAGTTAGGCTTTTTAGGAGTACGAGTCATAACTTGAACACAGACACCACGACGGAACGGGTTCTTATTCAGAGCACGAGACTTTGATTTTTCCTTTTGAACAACACGAGGGTTGCGGACTAGTTGGTTAATTGTTGGCATTGAAAATTGATCGCTGGAATTAGAGAAAGACGGCGAAAGTAGCGCTTGCCCTTTCCTGTGCAAGTACCTTTTTGCATTTTTTTTGAGCCTCTAAATCGAGCGCAGCGTACTATTTATGCGGGCTCCAGGACCATCCCGAGCGACACAGCTAGAATCCCGCCACTCTTTATCCGTTAGAAACGGCACCCACAGCCGCAACACGGCCTCCACAAACAGTGGACAATAAGACCCCACATCGGGTCCCATCGCGCGCCCACCGGAAGGCTTGCAAATCCACCCCCAAACGCCAACCTAGACGTTCATGCTCATCAGCCTGCTCGGATACTGCACCTTAATCGTCTTCGCATGGCTCTGTTCGAGCTCAAAAAAGAATATAAACTGGCACACAGTAATTGGCGCCATCGGAATCCAATTCGGCTTCGGCGCGCTGGTCCTCTATGCGCCCTGGGGCAAATTCGGACTCGAGGTGCTCTCCGTCATGGTTAACGACGTTATCAGCTTTGGCTTCGTTGGTATCGAATTCCTATTCGGTGGACTGGCAGGACAAAAGCATAATCTAGGCCTCATCTTCGCCTTTACAGTCCTGCCAGTAATCATCTTCTTCTCCTCACTGATCTCCGTGCTCTACTTTCTACGCGTCATGCCCCTCATCGTCGCATCCATCGGAGGCATCATCCAAAAATTACTCGGAACGAGCCGAGCAGAATCACTAAGCGCCACAGCCAACATATTCGTCGGCCAAACCGAAGCCCCACTGGTCATCAAACCCTACCTAGCACGCATGACCCGTTCGGAGTTCTTCGCAGTCATGGTCGGCGGACTCTCCTCCATCGCTGGCAGTGTCATGGCAGGCTATGCAAGAATGGGAGTTAGTTTGGAATTCTTACTCGCGGCCTGCTTCATGGCCGCCCCCGCAGGCCTACTTTTCGCCAAATTACTGCTACCCGAAACAGAAATCGCTAATAATGAAAAGCTCCTTGATGATACCGATGAAACTCCCATCAATGTATTTGATGCGGCAGCACAAGGCGCCAGCGACGGCCTCAAACTAGCACTGAACGTAGGAGCGATGCTCATCGCATTTGTTGGCCTAATTGCCCTGGGCAACGGAATTCTGGGCAACATTGGCGACCATCTGGGCATCGAAGCACTCAGTATCCAACTCATATTAGGCTACGCATTCTGCCCTCTGGCATGGATCCTTGGCATCCCATGGGAACATGCCATCCAGGGGGGTGCAATTATAGGCCAGAAAATTGTGCTTAATGAATTCGTAGCCTTTCTGGAATTCACTCATATGCAGCACACACTCAACCTGCGCAGCCAGGCAATCTTAACCTTCGCGCTCTGCGGCTTCGCCAACTTTTCTTCCATCGCCATTCTACTCGGCGGGCTGGGCAGTTTAATACCACAACGACGCAGTGAAATCGCCCAACTCGCCATGCGCGCCCTACTCGCCGCCTCACTCGCCAATTTCTCAAGTGGCGCTGTCGCCGGCATGCTAGTGGAATAGACCACATCTCCTAAATAGCTTAAGGCCTCAACCTCCCATTCGCCACAAGTACGACTAAGTTGCTCGCAAAACAACTTTCAGAGTTGCCAAGAGAGTTTGCCTTGGCGTTCTTTGAATACATGAAACTCATCGACGGCAACGCTATCGCAGAATCCATTATTGAAGAGCTGACTGCCGAAGTTAGCCAAATCCAAGGAAAGAAGCCCGTCGTGGCCTTCATCCGAGTCGGCGACGACCCCGCCTCTGTATCCTATGTCCGCAAAAAAGAGAGAACAGCTGAACGTATCGGCATAGAAAGCCGCCTCTACCTACTTCCTGACAACGTAAGCAAAGAGGCACTCTTTGCACAAATCGACAGCCTAAATGCCGATCCTGAAATCAACGGCATTCTCATCCAGGCCCCCCTCCCTAAACACATCGATGAAACGGAGACATTTAACCGTGTCCTACCTGGCAAGGACGTCGATGGATTCAACACACTAAATATAGGCAAGCTGTGCCAGGAAGATGACAGCGGCTTCGTTGCTTGTACGCCCGCCGGCATTGTTGAACTCATCGAACGCAGTCAGATTAAAACCGAAGGCAAGCACGTCGTTGTGCTTGGTCGCAGCCAAATCGTTGGCAAACCAGCCGCACTCCTGATGATGCGCAAGGCGCTCCCAGGCAATGCAACCGTTACCGTTTGCCATTCTCGCACTCAGGACCTGGCAAAAATCACCCGTCAGGCTGATATCCTGATTGCCGCAATCGGACGCGCCAACTTCGTGACAGGCGACATGGTCCAAGAAGGCGTCGCCGTCATCGACGTCGGCATCAACCGCGTCGAAGACAGTAGCAAAAAGCGCGGCTACCGCCTGGTCGGCGATGTGGAATTCCAGGCAGTGGCACCCAAGGCATCACAAATCACCCCCGTGCCTGGCGGCGTTGGCCCGATGACCGTAGCCATGCTCATGCACAATACACTTCGCGCATTCAAAGCCTCACAAGCCGGATGAGCTCCCCCAATCCCAACGAGCGCCCGCCAGAAAACACTCCCAGTACAGCACCCAGTGCGGGCAACCTACTCGACTCAATCTTTCGAAAGGATGGCCCCATGCCCACAGCAAGCATCCCGCTGCGCGCATTTGCCTTCCTTCTGGATTTCATTCTAATCTCAGCGGTGGCCTCTGTCATCATCTGGAAGATCGTACTGCCGCAGTCACACCCAGCTGCATTTACCGAGCTCACTGATTGGACACAGAGCCTCATCACCTGGTATAGCGAACGAGCAACTGAGCCCGATACGCCCAAGCAAGCCATCCCAGAACCAAGCAAGAACCTGACACGTGCGCTCGCTGTCGCCAACGAACTGCAAATGCTGACCTTCTGGATCTATTTTGCACTCGGCGAAGCATTCTTCGGCGGCAGCTCATTGGGCAAACGGATTTGCCGAATCCGCAGCGTCAGCACCGTCACACTCAGCCCCCCTCCAATCATGTCAGGCATCGTGCGCGGAGGGCTCAAAACACTCACACTCTATCTGCTATTCCCCTTCGGCATGATCGCCACACTCGCGGCCCTACTATTTAACAAACGCCGCCAGATGGGACACGACATGATGAGTCGAACCGCCGTGATCGACGAAAAATTAATTAATACACACAATTCCAAATAAGCCCCGCCCCTGCACGACATCGCTCTTTCTCCTTTGCCAAAATCCAAATAATTACTCACTATTTTAGCCAACAGCGCAAAACATCACTTGTTTTACGATCACTCACCACAGAACAACGCCCATTTTGAGCAAAAAACAGCAGCCTAAAATCCTAGTCGTTGATGATCAGCCGATTAACATCAAGCTACTCCAACGTAAACTTGAGCGTCAGGGCATGGAGGTCTACGTTGCCTATAATGGACGTGAGTGCCTGCAAATAGTCGAGGCCAATCAACCGGACCTAATTCTGCTCGATATCATGATGCCGGAAATGGACGGTATCGAAACCTGTCAACGCCTGAAATCCAACCCAAAGACGGAAACAATCCCCATCATATTCATCACCGCCAAAGCTTCTAAAGAAGGAAAACTTGAAGGCTTGGAGGCTGGCGCGGTCGACTATATCACGAAACCCATCGACCTGGATGAAACCCTTGCCCGCGTACGTACCCAACTGCGCCTACAAGAGATGTTTCATGAGAACCTGCAACTACAAGAACGCTTGGGAGATGCTCGCAAAGCTGCCTCGGTAGGCGCCATTACTCAAGGGATTGCCCACAATCTAAATAATCTATTAGGTGTCGTGGTAGGCTACCTCGATTTAATAAAAAACGGCCATGACAGCCCCGACATGGTCAAACGCAGTGTCGGTCTAATGGACCACGCCATCACGCGCATGGTGAACATTATCCGACAACTCGGCACCATCGCCAACAATGAGCGACTGGAACTCACCGCACTGACTGTCGCCGACCTAATTGATAGTAGTATTGAACGCTTTAACGACGACTATGAAGTCCACGCCGAAGTGAACGTGGAATCCTCACTGGAAGAAGACACTCAAATCTCTGCCAATGCGGAGACCTTTGAGATCATCCTGGGAAAGCTACTCGCCAACGCATGGGAAAGCTACCCTAAGGACACACCGCCTCAAGAGCGCAATATTCAATTAAAAGCAAGCATCCAACGCGAGCGAGGCCCTGCGATGCTTCAACTTCAGGTAATCGATCAAGGCGAAGGTATCGCCCCGCAAGTTCGCGAAACACTTTTTGAACCCTTCATTACGACCAAAACTTCAGTCGGGCGCGGCATGGGGCTCACCATCGCACGCCATACAATCCGCAATCTGGATGGCGAACTCTATGTAAAGGAGAATCCAGACGGCGGCGCGATTGCCACACTCACACATCCGCTATAAGGCGCTATAAGACTGAAAAATCGATTGCAGATCCACATTTCAAAGCGCACATCACTCAGCCACGCTCACCCATAGAGCAAAACCATTATTATACCAAATATGTCCATACGTATTGTATTCATCGGAGCGGGCCGCATGGCCTCTGCCATTGTTCGAGGTCTCCTCGAAAAAGAGCACTACACACCTGAAGAAATCGCCTGCACCTGTGGCAAGGACCCAACCGGCCCCGCACTCGCAGAAGCCACTGGCATTCAATTTCTGGAAGACATCACACCCGCACTCTACCAAGCGGAAGCCGTGGTGCTTGCCTGCAAGCCACAGCAATTCGCAGCAATCAGCCCCGAACTCGCTGAAGCCGCCCGCGGCAAACTGGTGCTTTCGATACTGGCGGGGACTCCTCTCAGTCGCCTCAGCAAGAAATTCGCTCACGCGCGCAATGTAGTGCGCACCATGCCCAACACGCCTGGTCAGATTGGCGCCGGGGTGACTGCATTCGCGCCTCTGCGTGAGCTATCAGAAAAAGACACAGCCATCGTAGACAACACCCTCAGCTCTCTGGGCAATTTCCATCAGGTCGAAGAAATCGACCTCGACGCGGTCACCGCACTCAGCGGCAGCGGCCCAGCTTACGTATTTGAATTTGCCGCCGCGCTACGTGACGCGGGGGTCCACTGCGGCTTGGACGAAGGTCTGGCAGATGCTCTCGCCATCGACACCCTACTCGGCGCGGCCATGCTACTTGCCGAGAGCGAAGATCGCCCCGAGGAGCTACGCGATGCAGTCACCTCACCAGGAGGCACGACTGCCGCAGCGCTCCAGGTATTTCAGGCAGGCAATTTCCGCGGTCTCATCGATCAAGCCTTGGCTGCCGCCAAAGCACGCTCCCTTGAGCTCGCCGCAGAATAAGCCGTCCCCTCAAAATGCGGCACTAATATTTAACGCTGCACCCATAAGGCACCGTTGTCGCATCCTCAACTGGCTCGCCAGCCTTAGCACTCTCGTAAGCGGCCTTCACATAGTTTTTGGCCTTGGCGATATCACTCTGGCGGGCCGATTTGATACTATCGATTGCACCTTGATAGACCAAAGTGCCTTCCGGGTTGATTAAATACATGTGAGGCGTCGTACGCGCATCATACTGCCGCCCGACACTGCCGGATGTATCCAGTAACATGGCAGTCGAGTGCATTCCTTGAGATTCACGCAAGACTTCGCCCTCAGCAGGAGTCACATAGCCCTGTTTCCCTTCAGCAGAGGAAATCACCTGCAACCAAACCACACCATCGGCAGTCATCGATTCTTGCAAAGCCTGCATATCCCCCTCGCCATAGTGCTTCATTACGAAGGGACAATGACGATTCGTCCACTCCAACACCACATACTGTCCCGTAAAATCTGACAAACGGTGCTGTTTGCCCGTCGTATCTGTCAGGGTAAAGTCAGGAGCCTGCGCTCCAACCTCAACCGCTGCATTTAATGTTGTCGTCCATAGAAAAGTTGCGGCAAGCACAAGAGAGAGATAGTTTTTCATAATAAGGCTCAAGTAGAAGTGATAGAGGCTATAGCAGACACCGATTCACTCCAAAAATCAAGTCGCTTACAACAATTCTAAAAAGCCTTGAGCACGCTCGTTGTTTAAGATTAATAACGAAGCCTATCGCACCCGACTGAATCAATCGCCTATGAATGCACTCATCTACAGTAATGAATATCCACCTTATAATTATGGCGGCGCAGGAGTGCATGTTGAATATCTGACCAAAGAACTCGCCAAACTACCCGATGTCGACGTCGATGTGCGCGCCTTCGGCGATCAAAAACAGAGCGACTACCCGCTCAGGGTAAAAGGCTACCCCGTCGACACCAGCCAATACACAGCCCCCAAGCACTTACACTCCATCTTCGGTAGCTCCCAGCGAGCCATCAGCTATAACGCCGACGGCAACCAGGCCGACGTGGTACACTGCCACACCTGGTACACCCATCTCGCCGGCATTATGACTAAGATGAACTACGGCATCCCACTGGTCATCACCGGTCACTCATTGGAACCCCTCCGTCCTTGGAAACGCGAGCAACTCCAAGGCGGCTACGACTTCAGCAGCTGGGTCGAAAAGACCGCACTCGAAATGGCCGACGCCGTCATCGCCGTTTCCGAAGGCACCAAAACCGACATCCTAAAACACTTCAACGTAGCCCCCGAAAAAGTACATGTGATCTATAATGGCATCGACACTGAAGAATACAAACCCGTCGACCCCAGCCCCGCGCTGACCAAGTTCAATATTCCTAATAACAAGCCTTACGTACTCTTCGTCGGCCGCATCACACGCCAAAAGGGCATCATCCACCTGGTCGAAGCGATCAAATACATGAACGAGAGTTATAACGTCGTACTCTGCGCCGGTGCACCCGACACTCAAGAGATCGCTGCCGAGATGAAAGCCGCCGTCGCCGAAGCCAGCCAAGAGCGCGATGGCATTTATTGGGTCGACGAGATGGTCAATAAGACCGACATCATCCAGCTATATTCCGGTGCCGCCGTTTTCTGCTGCCCTTCCATCTACGAACCTTTCGGAATTATCAATCTCGAAGCCATGGCCTGCGAAACTCCCGTAGTCGGCTCCGCTGTCGGTGGGATTCCCGAAGTTGTCGTCCACGACGAAACCGGCTTCCTGGTCCCCGTCGCCCAACAACACGAAAGCCCCTTCGCTCCGCTGCATCCCACCGCTTACGCCAAGGACCTGGCACATCAAGTCAACCGCCTAATGGACGACCCCGCAAAGCGCGAACGCTTCGCCAAAGCCGGCCGCAAACGCGCCGTCGAACAATTCAGCTGGACCAGCATCGCTCAACAAACCCGCGATCTCTACGCCTCACTCAAACAGTAAAATGTCTCTCTTAGCAAAAACCGCAGGCACTCGCCGTGTCGTCATCGATTACGTCACCCCGTCAATCGACGGTGGGCGCAACCCCTTCAAACGGGTCATCGGCGATTGGATCCCCTTCAAGGCAAACGCCTTCGCAGATTCGCACGACCGACTCCAAATTGAACTACGAGTTCGCAAAATAGAAACGGAAGAATGGCAGGTGCTCCCCATGCAAGCGCTGGGTAACGACGAATTCGAAACGACCTACCGCACCGATAGCATCGGCCTCTTCGAATACGAAGTCGCCGGAGTTATCGACCACTACGGCAGCTGGTATGAAGGTTTTAAGAAAAAGCACCAAGAAGGCGTCCCTCTCGATTTGGAATGCCGCATTGGCGCCGAACTGCTCGAGCACGCAGCCGCCCGTGCCAGCGAATACCACGCCGAACAACTACGCGAATGGGCCACTCACCTCGCCGATTCCAGCGCCGACATCGAAACGCGTATCAGCCTCGCCTACAGCCGTCACGTCGCCGACATCGCGCGTAGCTACCCGCAACGCGCCTGGGAGACCACCAGCGCCCGCTCGCTAATGCTGATCGAACGCGAGCTCGCGGCCTTCAGCGCTTGGTATGAGTATTTCCCACGCTCCTGTGTTGGCGACGGCATCACCCATGGCAGCTTTAGAGATGCTGCCAAACGTCTGCCCCAGATCCATGAGATGGGCTTCAACATTGTTTACTTCCCACCGATCCATCCAATTGGTCGCGAATTCCGAAAAGGCAAAAACAACACCCTCACTCCCGGTCCCGACGACGTGGGCAGCCCATGGGCAGTCGGCGCCGCCGAAGGCGGCCACAAATCAATCCTCCCCGAGCTAGGCACCCTCGAAGATTTCCAGCACTTTCTCGACGAGGCGGAGATGCGAGGCATGGAGGTTGCCCTGGATATCGCCTTCCAATGTGCCCCGGATCACCCTTGGGTTAAAGAACATCCACAGTGGTTCCGCTGGCGCCCGGACGGCACTGTGCAATACGCCGAAAACCCGCCCAAGAAATACCAGGACATCCTGCCCATCAACTTTGAGTCCGACGACTGGGAAAACCTCTGGGACGAGCTCAAAAACGTCTTCGAATATTGGATCGAGCAGGGCGTCAAAGTCTTCCGCGTGGACAACCCACACACCAAGTCGATGGAGTTCTGGCGCTGGTGCATCCTCAACATCAAGGCCAAGCATCCCGAAGTCATTTTTCTCGCCGAAGCCTTCACCCGGCCCAAGCGCAAATACTTCCTAGCCAAGGGCGGCTTCACTCACGGTTACACCTATTTCACTTGGCGTAACACCGCAGCCGAGCTGCAGCAATACGTCGAAGAACTCACCCAAGGCGACTCCAAGGAGTATTTCTGGCCCAACTTCTGGCCCAATACGCCCGACATTCTGCACGCCGATCTACAAACTGGCAACCGCGCCACCTTCATCGGTCGCTACATACTCGCGGCCACACTTTCCTCCAACATCGGCATCTACGGTCCCGCCTACGAACTGCTCGACCATGAGCCCTATCCTGGCAAAGAGGAAAACAATCACAGTGAGAAGTATCAGCTCAAGGCTTGGGACCTCGACAAGCCCGGCAACATTCGCGCCGAAATCAGTCGTGTCAACGCCATCCGCAACAATCACGAAGCCTTCCAGCGCACCTTTAATGTGCAGTTCATCCCCTGCACCAACACTCACATTATCGCCTATTTAAAGCAGAACTTCGAAAAGACTGACCGCTTCATCGTAGTCGTCAACATGGACTGGGAAAACAAACAAGTCGCTACACTCGACCTAACACCCGAAATCCTTGGCCTCAATCACGGCGGCAGCCTGCGTCTAGTGGATCAGTTCGCCGAAACTCCTCTCGAATATACCTGGCACGGCACCGCACCCTATCTCGAGCTCAACCCACAAACCTGCCCCGCTCATATTTTCCAGATCATCGATTAAAAGACGTAGCCGTGCAAACCAGCGCTACACCATGCTATCACAGTATTTTTATTTTTGTGAACCTGTTACATTTGAAGCGAGATACAACGTGTCAACAAACGGCCATGCACCTGCATGGCCGTTCGCCGCGGGCCTCCAACATCCCTTAACCTCACATACGCCCACACAGGCGGAACTTTTGCTCTGGTTAATGTGTTTATTCCACTAGACTCTGATGCGGTGCGTCCAATCCTAAAGCCTCAAATATGTCAGCAAAGTCGAAGGCAGAAACCGCACGGTCGTTTTCGCATGCATAAAAGAGTCCCATGGGATAACGATCACCGACCTTTGTAGTCGCCCAAACTCCATCAGTATTCAGCGTATAAGCTCCCTCGAAACCGCCTAGATAATCCAAACTCACACGATCAAAAAGATGAAAGCGATTCGAAGTCTTACTCTGATCGGTCACAATCCAATAACCACTCGTATCACTGGTCTCGTAAAGAGCAATGCCTTCAACCTGCGCTTCAAAAATTCCCTGACCGATATTTTGCCCAGTGTAATGACCGTTTAAGTCATAAATTTTAACAACACGACCCTTATTCGAATCTTCCAATTCGTCCGCGACTAAAAGACGTTGATGAGCTGGATCTCCATGAATCGACTCAACGACGTAGAGACGGCCCTCGCCTGAGGTATCCCCAAACGCAGCCACCCATTCGCCTTCGGCGCTGTCTCCTTCGACTTCGAGCAAGAAGCGCTGCACGCGACGCCCGAGCTCAGCATCCGCAGGGACTTCCCCTTCCGGCGTTTCATAATTATCCGTCACATATACATCATACTCCATATGATTCCGCTTACGAACGTAAAGGCCATAGGGCTTACCGAGTACATCTTCACCAAAGCTGGTCAATGGTTTCATGTCAGGAATGCTTAGCACCTGTACCCGCTGATTATCACGTTCGACTACTAACATCAGGTTGTCGACCACCCAGATGCCATTAGGACGATCAAACTGTCCAAGCTCAATCCCATGCCCTCCGATGCGCTGGAGCATGATACCATTCGTGGCATTAAAGACATTGACCGAATGCCCCTCCTTACTGGTTGCGAACAGCAAGTGTTCTCCGGCGGGGCCGTGCCACGATGCAGGGGAATCAATATTCTCGCGCGTTTGGTCAGTCGTAAAAAACACCTCGTTGATCACAGGCAACTCCAAGGCATTGGAACTACTAGCGAATGCACACATTGCTAAGGACAAGGACTTAAAATAATTCATGGTTAATAACTGCTTTAAATTTTGTTTTATAAACTATTCAGTTCTTGATTAGAATCTCCATTTAACACCAACTGAGCCGGAAACTCCGTATTCTTCGTGTTGCGCGAGGCGTCCCGACTCGCCCCAATAAGCGCGCAACGGCTCATTGAACAGATTATTGACCTCCGCAAAAACACTCACCCCATTGTAGAGGCGAATACTTCCATAGAGATCAACCTGGAAAAAATCATCGACGTAGCGGTCTTGATAAGACTCCTCGCCTAGTTCATCCAAATAGTCATCGCGGTAGCTGCCCGAGATACGTAGGTAGTAACGATCATACTCCCAAGCCAAGGAAAGATTGCCGATCATATCACTCTGACGCAGGAAACTGATCTGCGCCATCTCACCACCATCAGGACGCTGCGCATCAGCTTCACTATCGGTGAGTGTTAGATTTGCCTGCACACTCAACCCTCTGAATGCGCCAGGCAAGAAATCCAGCTGCTTCGAATAACTCAACTCAACACCAAGTATATCACCAGACTCGCCATTCTCAAAAGTCGTGACCTCATCAGGGCCCACGTCGAAGGTCTGCTCATAAATGAAGTTTTCGATATCCTTATAAAAAACCGCAAAACCAAAGACCCCATAATCTTGGCTGTAGTATTGGAGGGAGGCATCGAAATTCATCGACTCATAGGGATCTAAGTCTGGGTTGCCACGCGTGACTTCATTGCCCTCTCGCTCGATCCCTGGGCGACTTTGATCAAATGTTGGCCGCGCGATGGTATTGGTCCACGAAGCGCGGGCTACGAGCTCATCCCCGAACTCGCGACGCAAGTGAATACCAGGCAACAGATTGGTATAGTCCTTGTCGAATTTCACGTCAGAGATGGTATCTGTATCTTCGTCATAAGCGAAGCCCTCAGTGCTAAAATCGGTATGCTCAACACGTGCGCCTGCGATCAATTCCCATTCACCTATGTTAAAAGAAGCCATAAGGTAAGCTGCTAAAACATCTTCGTCAGTTTCATAGTCTTCAATAGTGGAATCGACAACATCATCCACAAAAAGAAGATTTCCTTCCGCATAATTAAAGATACCTGTGTCTAAGCTAGGAGTCGGGCGATGAAATGGATTGCGACGACTACTTTGGCGAAAAAGATTGGCTGTTTCAATACCAGTATCATCGTCAGCTGATCGCTGATCAAAATCACTCTCCTTGGTTTTGGCACGTGCGATCCCGCCGAACTTTACGTAGCGAAGAACGCCGTCATTAAAGTCGCGTTTGACATCAAGTTTCCCCGAGATGTCTGTTTCCTCGACGAGTTGATCACCTATTGTCAGCTCATCAAATTCAAAGATCGATGGATCGCTGTAGTCAACACCAGCTGTGGCACCACCGAGATGTGGCTGATAGCCGGATGCATTCGATACAGTTCCAGAGGAAGTTCCGTCAGCTTCATAAATGACTTCACGGTCATAAGGCGTTTCCTCCTCTGCTCGTGAATACGCGAGCGTATAGTTAACTGACCAATCACTGAATGTCTGCTCGCCACCAATAGAAGTGACAAAGATACGCATATTCTCTTCGCGCTCTTTCAGCTCAACAACACTCTCAATCTCATCGTTATTAAAACTAGAGTCACTCACTCCGCTAAAATCGCCGGCAAATGAACTCGCAGAAAGGTCTCGAACTTCCGTGTCTGTATATTCATTATAGCTTGTACGTAGAAAGAAGAGGCGATCCTCACTTGGCTTATATTCGATGGCCGCCGAAAGACCAGTGCGCTCTCGCACTAAATCGTATTCGCGATACTCAATGGTATCATCCGGCACCCATGAACCGCCTTCTTCAACCCACTCATCAGACTCGACATTGTCCGAACCAAATGTGCGCTCTGAGTTGACGAAGGAAAGAAACAAACCCCATTCTTTTTCAGCACCAAAAGTATCAGCATAGAAACCATTAAACTTGTAGCCGGCCTCATCAACTAAATCAGAGTAAAGAAGTGCACTACTTAGGTTGGCAGCACGCCCATCAAAATCAAAAGCACTGGGAGTGCGTAGATTAATATAACCACCGATCGAGTCGCCAGGCTGATCAGGCGTCACAGCTTTCGTCACCTCAAGTGTGTTCAACACCTCAATTGGTATCGTATCCAATAGTGTGCTACGTTCACCCGCAGATGGCGCAGCCAACGTCACACCATCAATGGCAACACTGTTTAAATTCGGATCAATACCACGTATGATCACAAATCGACCTTCCCCTTGGTCACGCTCAACTGAGATGCCAGGTAGCCGATTCAATGCCTCTGCTGCATTCGTATCCGCAAATTGACCGAAAAGGTCCGCAGAAACAACATTGCGTAGATTCTCGGAACTACGTTGCAAATTAAGCGCTTTCGCATTTGCCGACTCGTAAGCGCTAACCTCAAAATCAGTCAGCTCATAAAATGAGAGTGTCAGCGCCACATCCGTCAACTCAGCGTGGGTCTCACTCACAGCCGCTTTAATTACATTCTTATTCGCTCCGATATAATCGAAGACCACTGTATATTCTCCAGCATCGATCCCTGAAAAGCTGTAGTAGCCGCTACGACTTGTCGTGGTGTCTAATTTAAGTTCAGGCAGCGTAACCTTAACGCCTTCCAACGCATTACCTGATTTCTGATCAGTCACATAACCTGTGAGATCAGCAGCCGAAACTGCACCTGCCAGTATGAGGCAACTCGCAGTATAAATGAGTGATTGTTTTGATATCGAATACATAATTAGCAACTGCAATGCCGCCAAAGATAGTTAAATCAAGTTCATTGCGAGATACAGCTGTCGCTTTTTCACCCCCGTCACCGTGCGCCTACATTCGTAACATCAGTTACCTAAATGTCACAGGCATACAACTCGAACGCATTGCTTAACTCCAACAATTCAAATTATATAAAGACATGACTACACGATGTCACGTGGGTGGATATCGACAATGTCGAATCGCCTGACGATGATTTGCGCTACCAGGGTTACAAAAAAGGTGCTGCGCGCGGCGAGAGCATGTGGTACGCTGACGGGGAAGTGTATTTCGCCTGTACCAATGGTGGCGCAAAGGAACTAGGGCAAATTTTTCGCTACACCCCAAGCCAGTATGAGGGGACCCCGCTAGAGCTCGAAGCGCCGAGCCACATCGAACTCTTCATAGAGTCTAATGATCAAACGCTGCTGAAGAACTGTGACAACCTGACCATTGCAAACAACGGAGCTCTCTTCATTTGCGGAGACGCGGACGACACCTGTAAAATCGTAGGAATCACGCCCGAAGGTAAACTTTTCGAGTTTGCGCGTAACGCCTATACCGATTCCGAACCGACAGGTGCCTGTTTCTCACTCGATGGAAAAACAATGTTCGTCAATATTCAGAAAAATGGTATGACACTAGCCATCACCGGCCCGTGGGAAAAGCTGATAAGCTGATCTCAATAAGAGACAAAGAGTAATTCTATGACGATAGCAGCCTTCCATAAAAAATCCGCAGATTATAGCGCACCAACACAGTCCGACACAAAGCCATCGTGCTTTAAGCAGCATGGCACAGGAGAAACCATCCAATACGGATTGGTTCCATTTAAACTAGGCATGGCCTTGGTCGCCGCATCTGCGGTGGGTATATGTTGGGTTTCACTCGGAAAAGAACAACAGTCATTGGAAAAGCATTTTCATGCTCAATTTAAAAACGCCTTACGACTGCCTTCAGGCGCGAACTTTGAAAAACTGCTCATCAATGTGGTCAGCTGTCTCGAAGCACCCAGCCTACCCAACACCATCTCACTAGATCTGCGCGGCACCGTATTTCAGCAGAAGGTTTGGGCAGCTTTACGCACGATTCCTCCGGGAACGACCAAGACCTACGGAGAAGTGGCACACATGATCGGACGTCCA
The DNA here is from genome assembly GCF_031127905.1 of Thalassobacterium sedimentorum. GTDB lineage: Bacteria > Verrucomicrobiota > Verrucomicrobiia > Opitutales > Coraliomargaritaceae > Thalassobacterium > Thalassobacterium sedimentorum. The sequence goes on from NZ_JARXIC010000007.1 coordinate 119,003, forward strand.
CAATCAGCACGAGCCGTTGGCACCGCTTGCGCGAGTAATCGTATCGCCATACTCATCCCCTGCCACCGAGTTGTTCGCGCAGATCATGGCCCAATGAACTACCGCTGGGGCGCAGATCTAAAATATGATTTGATTCAATTGGAAGCGTCCCGCATTCAGGCATCAAAAAGTTCACCAGGCTTATAGCGGTAGCCGTAACCGTGCACAGTCAGTAGATAGCGCGGCTTCGCGGGTTCGGGTTCGATCTTGTGCCGTAGCTGCGAAACGTGCTGATCCAAGGTGCGGGTGGTCCCTTGGTAATCGATGCCCCAGGCGGCGTTAAGCAGCTCATCGCGACTCAACGCGCGGTCGGCATGCTCGATAAATGCAAGCAACAGCTTATACTCTAATTGAGTCAGCGGAAGCTCTTGATCGCCGCGTAATAATTGACGCCGCGCGCGATCGAGCTGGATGTCTCCAAAGTACACCGGGCTCTCCGCGCCGCTTTGGTTGGCGCAAGTGCTGTTGGCGGCGCGCCGCAGTGCGGCACTCACTCGCGCCAGTAACTCACGTACGCCAAAGGGCTTGGTCATATAATCGTCTGCGCCCAGTTCGAGGCCTAGCACTTTATCGATCTCCTCACTCTTGGCGCTGAGCATAATGATGGGCAGGGCCGCGTCACTTTTGCGAATTGAGCGACAGACGTCGTAACCACTCAAGCGAGGCATCATAATGTCGAGAATCGCCAGATCGGGACTGGTAGATTCAAAGAGCGCGAGCGCTTCTTCGCCCTGAGTCGCGACGGCCACACGATAGCCCTCGCTTTCTAAAAGATCGACCAAGATCAGGCGAATGCTCGCGTCATCTTCGGCAATGAGAATCTGTTTGGGATCAGCCATGGATTTGTAAAATAAAGGAACAACCGCTGGGGTGATTTGATTCGAGCTTGAGCGTGCCGCCCATTTCCTCGGCCAATCGCGCCGCGATACTGAGCCCGAGCCCACAGCCGGGGCGTTCTGCAGTCAAACGATCATCTAATCGATGAAAGGCGTTAAAGACTTGTTTGCGCTCGGCGGCCGGGATGCCGGCTCCGTAATCAGTGACGCGCAAGCACCAGCCGGAGCTCTCACGCGTGAGCACCACATCCGCGCGCTCACCGGAGGAAGCATATTTGGCCGCGTTATCGAGCAAGTTGAGCAGTATTTGCTCCAATGCATCGCGGTCGACATGGGCTTCCAACATCTCATCCGGCGTCGCGACCGTGATACTTAAGCCGTCCGCTTGCAGGCGATCGGCCTGAGCCGCAACAATTTCTCGAACGGCGCTGCTCAACTCAATCGCCGCAACCTGACCGCGATGTTGGCCGCGTTCCAGCCGACTGAAATCGAGCACGTTATTTACCAGACGCGTGAGCCGCTGCGTTTCGTTGACCATATTTTGCAAATACACGCGTTGCTTGTCGGGATCTTTGACACGTCCAGCGTACAACATATCGGCAAACAAGCGAATGCTGGTCAGCGGCGTTTTCAGCTCGTGCGATACATTCGCCACAAAGGTGGTCTTACGCTCAGCATCGCGGGCATCGCGACGCGCTTGCCAAATCAAGAGCGTCGAGCCGAGCAAGATCGCCGCACTCAGTCCCACGATAAAGAGCCCCCCCACCAACCGAAAGCTGCTGCCAAAGGTATTCTCGCCATTGGCACGAAAGGTCTCGATTCGCCACTGCGGCAGCGCACTGCCCACTGCGAGAGACAGCTCTGGCACCAACGATACTTCGCGGCTACCATAGCGCGGCGCATAATCTCCCGCGACCACATGCCCCTGCGCATCCACTAGGCGAAACCGCAGCCCCTCGTTTTGCGACAGGCTGATCGCTTTGGAAAGCTCGGCGACAATGGCCTCCCGGTTTAGCCAGACGCCAATATAGTTCTCACGATCCGGCAAGCCACTCCACGCCATCCACGCTTCAGTCCCGCCGACCATGGAACTCACCCACGCTTGACGCATCGGTGCGCGTGCGTCAGCGCCATCCTCTCGCGAGCTCAGCTCGGGAGCGCGGTCCGCCAGTTGCTGCGCAGCACCTGAGCGCTGCCGCGCTGGCGAAGCTGGCATAGGCAGCTCCGCGAAGTCTGCCACATCCGCCTTCGATTCGGCTTCGTCCTCTGCCAAGGAACTAAAAATACTGCGAAGCCCCACCCGATTATCGACGTTGACCTTACGCACCGCAGCACGTTGCTCTTTCAAAGCTATATTCTGCGAAACAACCTTATGCTGCACCGCAGGCACTTCTATTTCATCTCCAGCGCTTGCGTAGACAGCATCCATTTCCATCGCAGCTGCAGGGGCCGCCGCATAGGCATCGCTCGGCGCACTGGACGTACGCGCGGCAACTGGGGCCGCCTGCACCACATCCTCCGGCAACAAACGCTCGTCCTCAAAATCAGGCAAAGTCCAGGGAAATTCACCGTCCCCCGGCCGAAGCGAACTTGGCGACGGCAATTGCCCGCGCTCACCGAACCAAGCCGTCACCGCGTCTGAGCCGCGAAAGTAAAAACCTGCCACGATATAAGGATTGCCCTCAACCAACTCGGCCAGCGCGATGCGCGGCTCCGGCACCGTCCGCACGGCAACCAGCCCCTCGCGGACCCCGTCGCGCAACTCGCCCATTAATAAATCAATACTTTCGGCGACAGATGCCGTCCGGTTGGCCAAAGTGCCGGCGGCCAAAGCCTCCACCCGATCGGCTTCGCGCCCCAGCAACCACCACGCAGCCGCAGCCATCGCCAACGTGGCTCCGAAGAGGAGGCACCAGGCAAATATAACAGGACGGAAACGCATAGTTCGAATACTCGTGGAAGGTGATGAATTTGAGAAGCTTGAAATAGAGAATCACGGAAGGATTGAGCTCCGTCTCAACCGTGCAGAGCCAAAGCACGATGGATACGGCAGCTAAAGCAGCCACTACGATTGCCCTTACTGCACCGACTGTTGATTGCGAGACTGGTAACTATCGGCGCGGTAGCTCTTACGCTTTTCGTTGGAAAAACCCTTCGTTTGCACCTCATCAGCCTCACTCTCCATCACGGCACTTGGTGCGGCGACGAAGTCGTCACCAAGAAAGCCATAATCAGCGGAGATTTGCCCCGCAACACTGCGTAGGCGCTTGGACGCTTCGTCACGATCGCCGGCGTCAGCATAAACGATGGCGGCTTCCTTTGCTTCGGCCACGCGATTCTCCACTACGTTTTGTGCAATGTCCTTGCGCGCAGCGGCCACAACTTGCTCCACCTCATCGGTGTAACGAATCGGCACCGACACTTGCTGTGAACGCGCATGTGACTCCCCTACCGCGGTGTAATTGACTTCGACTTCGATCAAATCCTCCACAGCTCCCACCACACCTTTGGGCACACGCACTTCGACCAGCGCCAGTTTTTCCAGACCGCTATAGACCTGTGGCATACGGAAGCGTGCGCTACCGTCGTTGAGCTCGGCTTCCCGCCCAAGACTCTTGATAATGCGCGCCCCTCCACGCGGACGCACGATGATTTCGATATTGGTAGCCGCAACATTGAGCGCATCGCCCAGCTCACCCGCAAAAATCCGCGGTAAGTCGTCAGCGTTTTCTACAAAATACGTATTCCCCTGCCCGGCCTCGGCCAAAGTCGTCATGATATCTTCATTAAAGCCCAGACCGAGTCCAATGGTGCTGATCACCATGTCCTCACCGGCCAGCGCACGCCCCAGAGCACGGAAATCTACCACCTGCGAAGGACCGCGATTGGCCAAACCGTCCGAGAGCAAAATCATACGATTAATGTAGCCGTCCTCGCGATGACGCCGCAGCTCAGCAGCCGCTTGGCTCAGCCCTGCGTAAATCGCAGTATTGCCCCGTGCCGTAACTTGACGCAGCGCACGCTTCATCGCCCGAAGTCCCTCTGGCGTAACATGCTGCGACGACACCAAGGTTTCGACATCATGATCGTAGATAATCACCGAAACCCGGTCATGCGGCCCCAATCGCCCAACGGCGACTTCTGCCGCTTGAATCGCTTGTTCAATTTTCTCACCACTCATCGAGCCGGAGCGGTCCAGCACCAAGCTTAGATTCACAGGCGGGCGCTCTCGATCGTTCGGTAAATCAGAAGGTAGAATTTTAATTTGGACCACCACATCCTCTGCCTGATTCGCAGGCACCACTGGACGATCCAGCGCCGCATCGACCTGCAGAACTTCAGCGGTGCGAATAATATCGGCCTGGGCGGTCAGCCCGCAGACGAGCGCCAAGGTGAGTAAAACTTTAGGAATTCGATTTTTCATAATATTGATCTGTTTTGAGAGAATGCGTGATTGCCCCCACAGAATATCGAATCGCCGCTCAAATGTCGTCATGCCCCCGTAAAAGGATTGTCAGGATTTTGTCATGAGCACCCTCCATAGCCGGGTTGGCTACGCCGCCCAGCCGCAAGCCCAGCTCATGCTCGGAGCGGGCGACAAGTCAACCCGCCTACGCTTAACAACCGCAATCAAAAGTCGCACCCTCCGTAGCTGGGTTGGCTCTGCCGCCCAGCCGCAAACTGGGCACTTTTGCTGAAGCTAGCTCTTATTCAAAATCATGATCCACTGCACCCGAATTTTGAGTAAGATGACGATTATGATTAAGACAGCGTACCTACACTTGACCCCTCACACGCAAACACCATCTTTGGACCGCTTATGACAGCTCCAGCATCCAATGACGCACTTATGGAAGATATCGTCGGCCTCTGCAAACGCCGCGGTTTTATCTTCGCATCTTCTGAAATTTACGGTGGCTATAATGGCTTCTACGATTACGGCCCACTCGGTGTCGAGTTACGCAACAACATCAAGCAAGCTTGGTGGCGCGACATGGTGCAACGCCGCGACGATATCGAAGGCTTGGACTCGACCATCATCATGCACCCCAACATCTGGAAGGCCTCCGGACATATCGACAGCTTTTCCGACCCTCTGGTCGACTGTAAAGAATCGAAGCGTCGCTACCGCGCCGACCAACTGTTCTTCGCGCCCGTCATTCTGGACGGCGAAAACGTCGGTTATGTGGCATTTGTAGAAGGCACCGACGGCGCCAGCATCATTAAACGCGCCAAAAAGCTACGCGACAATCTCGACAAAAAGCAGTCGAAGCTGGACGAAGCCGCCCTCAGCAGCGACCACACGGAATTTACCGAGGCCACAGATGCACAGCGCGAACTGACGCTCGCGCCAGACGCCAACAAGGTCGGCACGCTAACAGCGCCGCGCGCATTTAAACTAATGTTCGAAACCAAGGTGGGCCCACTCGCCGACGACTCCGCGGTCGCCTATCTGCGCCCCGAAACCGCCCAAGGTATCTTCGCCAATTACAAAAACATCGTCGATACTGGTCGTGTGAAAATTCCTTTCGGCATCGCACAGATCGGCAAGGCCTTCCGCAACGAGATCACACCGCGCAACTTCATCTTCCGCTCACGCGAGTTCGAGCAAATGGAGATCGAATATTTCATCGCGCCCGATGCTGACTGGAAGGCACTCCACCGCGAGTGGATCGACACCTGCACCGACTGGTTGGTCTCGATCGGCCTCTCTCGCGAGGGCATCACCGAAGATATCCACCCCGAAGACAAACTTTCCTTCTACTCGCAAGCAACGACTGATCTCATGTATCAGTTCCCACACGGCGAACAAGAGCTTTGGGGCATCGCCTGCCGCAGCGACTACGACCTGCAGCAGCACCAGAAGCACTCCGGAAAATCGATGGAGATCTTCGATGAAAGCTCCAAGACCAAGTATGTGCCCCACGTTATCGAGCCTTCGCTCGGCGTCGACCGCACACTGCTGGCCGTGTTGACAGCTGCTTACACCGAAGACGAAGTGCCCAACGACAAGGGCAAAGTCGAAAAGCGCACTGTAATGAAATTCAGCCCGAAGATTGCCCCTGTCAAAGCCGCCGTCTTCCCGCTACTTAAGAATAAGCCCGAACTGGTGGAAGTAGCGGAAAAACTCTACAAGAAATTACAACGCCGCTGGAACGTCTTCTACGACGCCTCCGGCGCGATCGGTCGTCGCTATCGCCGTCAAGACGAGATCGGCACCCCCTTCGGCATCACCATCGACTTCGACACCATCGAAAAAGACGGCACCGTCACCCTACGCGACCGCGACACCTGCGAACAACGCCGCGTGACCGAAGCCGAGCTATTCGAGTTCTTGGAAGAGCAAATCGACGGCTAACCGCCGAGCTCAATACCCGCCTTACCCAATCCCGCAGCCCGTGCTGCGGGATTTTTTTGTCATTCGACCTGGAACCACGGACTCAATGCTGTGACTCTTAAAAGCCTTGCTGCGGATTTCCGCCCAGTGGAGCCGCAGGCGCACTGCGGCTGTCTTTTAAATCTGCAGCATAGTGCTTATGCATTTGCCAGCCAGCCCGGAATGGTGCGCCGTGCATCTTCACCCATTCGGTAATGGCATCCAAGGTAGCCGCATCGTTATGCCGAGACCATTCCGGATGCAACCAGATAGGTTTTAGGGTATCACCAAGCAAAGCAGTATATTCGGTAATAGCCTCTGGCGTATCGACAATAATTTTAAACTCGTGAGCACGCTCTAAATTCACTGACAACGGCAGCTTCCAACGTTTGGGGCTGAGAGTAATCCAGTCAAAGTCTCCCTTGATTACGAAGGCACCACTCGTTTCTAAATGAACTTTCTGTCCTAGCTCATGTAAGGCATCCACTAGAGGCGCTAAATTGTGAATAGCAGGCTCGCCACCGGTAATGACTACAAATTCTGCGTTTGTCTTGGCAACCTCGGCAACTAAGCAATCGACGTCCAAGCGCTGAATTTGTTTAGGGACATAGTCTGGATGCCATGTCCCAGCTGAATCGCACCAAGGACAGTGCACAGGGCAGCCAAAGGTGCGGATGAAATATGCCGCCCGTCCAGCATATATACCTTCCCCCTGAAAGGTGTAAAACTGTTCGTGAATCGGGAGCATATATTAAAATTTTTTACCGCGCTTCTCCCATGGCTTACGATCATCGATAGGTTTCAAATCGATCGCTTCAATACGCACCCCAGCAAGGGCAGGATGGCGACGCAGGGATTTAAAATTGGTACCAGAAATCGTAAAAGTGAGCGACTGTGCAGTCTGCGCTTCCAAGATCTGATCCTCGATCAGAAAACTAATATTCACCCGAGTTTCTCCATACTGCTCATCGATAGTATCGCGCAGTAAAGTAATGAACTCAATGGCTTTACTATTCGGGTAGAGGATAAAATTGATGCGCTGTATGAGTTTTGGAATCGAAGTTTCGAGATCGAAAATATTGTGCGCAGCAAGACTCATCTCTCCATTTCGCCGCCCAATAATTCCCTGAATCAAGGCAAGCTTCCCATCCTCTAACCGATGCCCGTCTTTCGCGTAGGGATCAGGAAACATAATCATCTCAAAACTATGACTGCGTGTGGCCAAGTTAAAAACTGCCATCTGCTTACTGTCTTTGCGGGTATATTTAATCTGTAAATTACTCACAATGCCACAGAGTCGGAAGGTGCTACGATCGTCGAAATTGAACAAATCGTCAGGATGACGAAAGCTATCGATAGCGTCATCGAGCGCCGCATAGGCATCCATCGGATGACCGGAAATATAGAACCCCAGCAACTCTTTTTCATAGCGCAGCTTTTCCGTCATCCCCATCTCCTCAACGGTGCGCCGATTACTACCCGGCTTATCTTCATCTGCCATACCGGAATCATCACCAAGCATATCAAAGAGACTACTCTGGCCCGCTTCTCGATCCTTGCGGGCACTCTCGGCCTCAGCTAACTCAGAATCAAGACCGTCCAATAGGCTGGCACGATCTTCCCCCAGCGAATCAAAACCACCGGTTTTAATCAGCGCTTCGATCACTCGGCGATTTACAGCTTTATCAGCATTGCGCACAATAAAATCTGAAAAATCTTTATAGGTACCATTGGCATCGCGCTCAGCGATGATCACTTTGGCTGCCCCTTCGCCCACTCCCTTAATTGAAGCCATACCAAAGCGAATGCAGCCTTCACCATTCTCAATTACGGGTGTAAAATCCGCACCGGATTCATTAACGTCCGGGCTGAGTACTGGCACATTCATCGCGCTACATTCCGCGAGAAAATTGGAGAGTTTATCAGCGTTCCCTTGCTCGGAGGTGAGCACTGCGGCCATAAACTCCACTGGATAATTGGCCTTAAGATACGCGGTGCGATAACTAAGCATCGCATACGCAGCGGAGTGTGACTTATTAAAACCGTACTGTGCAAACTTCTCTAGCAGGGCGAAAATCGATTCGGCAGTACGGCGATCAATATTGTTGGTCTCTTTGGCCCCCTTGATAAAGACGCCCTTTTGCTCGTCCATCACCGACTTGATCTTCTTACCCATCGCACGACGCAAAATGTCCGCGCCCCCAAGCGTATAGCCCGCAATGATTTGCGCCGATTGCATCACCTGTTCCTGATAGACTAGGACTCCATATGTTTCCTCCACCAATTCCTTTAGCAAAGGATGCGGGATCTGAACAGTGGAAGGATCCTTTTTACCTTCGATGAACTGCGGAATAAACTGCATCGGCCCCGGACGATACAACGCGATCAAAGCGATAATCTCTTCAAACGAGCTCAGTCCAATCTGACGACAAAGTTGCTGCATTCCTCCGGATTCCAACTGAAAGACTGCCGTGGTGCGCCCGGAATTGAGTAAGTCAAAGGTCTCCTTGTCATCCAGTGCCACTTTTTCGACGTTAAAATCGGGCATATCGCGCGTCATCCGCACATTTTTTTCTGAATCAGAAATCACAGTTAAGGTCTTGAGCCCCAAGAAGTCCATCTTGAGTAAGCCCAAGTCCTCCGAAGGACCTTTGGGATATTGAGTGGTTAAATCGCCTTCTTGAAGTGTGACCGGAATTAGGTTGGTAATATCTTGGTCGGCGATAATGACACCACAGGCATGCTTACCCGTATTGCGAATCATACCTTCGATCACGCGCCCCTGATCTAGAATCGAACGAGCGATCGGATTGCGATTCACTTCAGCAGCCAGTTCGGGCGATTTCTTAACTGAATCATCCAGAGTAATATTCAACTCATCGGGGATCATTTTGGCCAACTTATTGGCTTCCGCAAATTCCAGATCATTCACACGTGCCAAGTCGCGAATAATCATCTTCGCTCCAAAGGTACCGAAGGTGATAATATTAGCCACTCGGTCCTTTCCGTATTTATCACGGACATAGTTCACCACTTCGTCACGGCGACGCATGCAGAAGTCGACGTCGAAGTCGGGCGGAGAGACACGTTCCAAGTTCAACATCCGCTCGAAGAGAAGACCAAAACTCAGCGGATCGATATCCGTAATCTTGAGAACGTAGGCCACGATACAACCCGCGCCCGAACCACGACCGGGGCCGACGGGAATCCCTTGTTCCCGTGCCCACGCAATAAAGTCCCAAACAATCAGGAAGTAATCGACAAATCCAGTGCCAGTAATAATCGCAAGCTCATATTCAAGCTGTTCACAATAGCGCTTGTCCTTAGCGGTGGCATTCTCCCAGTCCTCACGACAGGCATCATAATCAGTACCATAGCGCTCCTTAAGCCCGATTTTACAAAGCTCAAAAAGATATAGTCCGTTACTCTTGTGCTTAATGCGCTCAGCCTCAGTCAGCTCGATCGGCTCCTTGTCGTCGCGTACCAGAATCTCGTTTTTCTTGGCGACGTAAATATCGAGCACTCGGTCAAAGTTGACGTGATCGTTGCCACTTTCGATTTCCGCGGGACGTTCATAGACGGGATAATGATCCTCTCCAAAAGGCAGCTTGACCTCACACATCTCCGCAACCGCAGATGTATTGGTAATGGACTCGGGTACCTCCTTAAAGGCGAGCTCCATTTCCTCGCGCGATTTCAAATAAAACTGCTGTGCATCGTAGCGCATACGCTTCTCGTCGCGTATTTTAGCTCCGGTCTGAATACACAGCAGGGAGTCATGAGGCTCCCAATCAGTTTTCTTAACGTAGTGAACGTCATTGGTGGCAACGACCTTAAGATCAAACTCGGTAGCGATCTTCAGCAGATCGGGTATGATGCGCCGCTGCTCTTCGATACCGTGATCCATAATCTCGATAATAAAGTAATCCTTACCAAATATATCGATAAACTTAGCCGCGGCGGCACGGGCCCGCTCAAACTCCCCCTTAAGTAAATGCTGTGGAATCACAGCCGCGAGGCACCCCGAGAAGCCGATCAAGCCTTCACTGTGCGCAGCCAGCGTCTTCAAGTCGGTCCGGGGATTGCGATAAAAGCCCTGCGTATGGGCTTTTGAAACAATTTTGCACAAATTCTGGTAACCCGTAAAATTTCGTGCAAGCAGCCCCATGTGTCTGGATTTTTGCTTAGCACGCTCCTCGTTGATCGTGGCGAGTTCATCCTCAAACACCAGATAGATCTCACAGCCCAATAATGGTTTGACCCCATGTTTTTCCGCCTGCTTAAAGAAACTGGTCAGCCCATAAAGTACACCATGATCCGTAATCGAGAGGGCCTTCATCCCCAACTCGGCAGCTCGTTCACATAAGCGATCTGTCCGGCTACAGCCATCCAGCAGACTATGATCTGTGTGGACGTGTAGATGGACAAATTCTTTATCTTTTTCTGGCATGGAAGGGGGAGATTGCGCTGACACTTCCTCAAGGCAAGCAGAAGCTATTCACAGCTGATTGATTCGTGAATAGACTAAAGATGGATCGGCCATACGATCAAAGGACATTGCCATTATGCAGCAAGCGATCATCTTTTCACTATATTATGTCTGACACCCATCAAAGTCCTGCCGAATTAAAGTGGCATGAGCGCTTGCTGTTGGCGGTGCTCGCCTTGCTGATGCGACTCTGGGGACGCACTTTGCGCTTTCACTGGGGCGCGGATGTGCAGGCCTTTATCGATGCCGACCCAGAGCCGTCGGTTGTCATTTTTTGGCATAATCGGCTGTTTGCCGCACCGCTTTTTTATGTGCGCTACTTCCGGCAGCGGCGCTTGGCAACCTTGATTAGCGCCAGCAAAGATGGCGCGTGGCCCGCCGTATTTGTTAAACAACTAGGCATGCACCCCGTCCGCGGCTCTCGCTATAAGCGTGGCCCTCAGGCAGTACGTGACCTCATCGCGGCCCAACGAAACGGTCACGATGTGGCATTGACGCCCGACGGCTCGCGCGGTCCGCTCTATGATATGAAATCGGGCGCGGTGACAATTGCGCTGAAAACCGGGGCACCGATTGTCCTGCTGTCTTTTAACTACTCGGGGGCCTGGCGCTTGAAGAGCTGGGACCGTTTTTATGTGCCCTATCCCTTCAGCCGAATTGAAGTACGAATGGACGATGTAGGCCCTTGTTCGAGTTTGAGCGAAGATCCCAAGGAAGCTTCTGCACTGTTGAAACCACGAATGGACGCGATTACGCGCGATTAGATTCGAAGTCGCATGCTTGACGCGCAATCGTCTTCCCCGTCATATCCCAATCATGAATGTCACGATTGGAACGCCATTTAAATCTTCAGCGGTCAAAGTGCTCCTTTGCGGTTCGGGAGAACTGGGGAAGGAGCTCGTCATCGAGCTTCAGCGTTACGGCGTCGAAGTGATCGCGGCGGATGCCTATGCGGATGCGCCTGCAATGCAGGTGGCAGATCGGGCGCATGTCGTTTCCATGTTGGATGGCGCAGCCCTGCGGCGGATTATCGAAGCGGAAAAGCCTGATTATGTGGTGCCGGAAGTCGAAGCGATCGCCACCGACACATTGGCTGAACTGGAGCGTGAAGGTGTCGCCACCATCATCCCCACCGCGCGGGCCACTCAGCTGACTATGAATCGCGAAGGCATTCGCCGCTTGGCAGCGGAAGAACTGGGCCTCAAGACATCGCCTTATCGGTTCGCGGCCACCGAAGAAGAATTTAATGCTGCGATTGCAGCCATCGGCCTGCCCTGTGTGGTCAAGCCGATCATGAGCTCCTCCGGCAAGGGCCAAAGCACGGTGAAGACTGCCGAGCAAATCAAAGCGGCATGGGACTACGCGCAAGCAGGTGGGCGTGCTGGCAGGGGGAAGGTCATCGTCGAAGGCTTTGTTGATTTCGACTACGAGATTACCCAACTCACCGTGCGTCATGTCGGCGGCACCTCCTTTTGTGATCCGATCGGGCATACGCAGGAAGACGGCGACTATCGCGAGTCTTGGCAGCCGCAGCCGATGTCACCCGTCGCGCTCAAGGAGGCGCAGGCTTACGCACTGGCAATTACGGATGCGCTTGGTGGACGCGGCATCTTCGGCGTGGAGCTCTTTATCAAGGGGGATGAGGTCATTTTCAGTGAAGTATCACCGCGCCCCCACGATACCGGCATGGTGACTATGATCTCCCAGGACCTCTCCCAGTTTGCGCTGCACGCCCGAGCGATTCTAGGGCTGCCGATCCCCAACATCGTGCAGCATGGCCCCTCCGCCTCGGCTGTGATTTTAGTCGCCGGTGAGTCGGATAATGTTTCTTTTAGTCATTTAGGCGAGTCGCTGAGTCAGCCGGATACCCAGCTGCGCCTGTTTGGTAAGCCCGCCGTGCAAGGCAAGCGGCGCATGGGGGTGGCCATCGCGCGCGGGACCAGCATCGACGAAGCCCGTGCCAAGGCCCGCCAAGTCAGCTGCACAGTCGATGTGCAGCTTTGATTTTCCGCCCAAAATGGCGTATTTAGTATGTAACTTGCTTTAATATCGCCTAGGCTTCTAATTCATTCACCTATTCAGATCAGTATGAGTCACGCACCTATCACGCCTAAAGTTCTTGTTATCGATGATGATAACGATCTCCGCTATTCATTAAAACGCGTCCTTTCCGGGCGTCAGTACGAGGTGCTCGAAGCGGCCAGCGGCGAAGAAGGCTTGAGCATGGCGGAGCAGCACAATCCACACGTCATCTTGCTGGATAATCGTATGGGAGGCATGAGTGGAATGGAGGCCTTACAGCATCTGCGCGGGATCAATCCAAATGCGATGATCATTTTGATGACGGCCTATGGCACCACTCAGACCACGATTGAGGCCATGAAGTTCGGAGCTTTCGATTACATCATGAAGCCCTTCGATCTGAAAAAGATCCTCACCTTGACCGAGTCGGCCATCGCGGCGTCGAAGGATTTGGATAAGGCGGGCAAAGAAGAGGCCGCTCCGGCCGTTTCAAATGAAGATATCGAGGGCGGCATTATCGGAAGCTCTTCCGCGATGCAGGAAGTTTTTAAAATGATCGGTCAAGTCGCCGCCAGCGATGTCACTGTGATGGTGACTGGTGAGAGTGGCACCGGTAAGGAGCTGATCGCCCGTGCTATTTATCAAAATAGTCTGCGTGCCCAGAAGCCCTATATCGCAGTCAATTGCGCAGCGATTCCGGAGAATTTGATCGAGAGCGAGCTCTTCGGCCATGAAAAAGGCTCTTTCACTGGTGCGACCAATCAACGTATCGGTAAGTTCGAACTCTGTGATGGAGGCACGATTTTCCTCGATGAGATTGGCGACATGGCGTTGACCACTCAGACCAAAATCCTGCGCGCCCTACAAGAAGGCGAGATTCAACGCGTCGGCAGCAGCGAGACCATCAAGGTCAACGTCCGCATGCTGGCGGCCACGAATAAGCCGCTGGAAGAAATGGTCAAAGACAAGACCTTCCGCGAAGACCTTTATTACCGTCTCAATGTCGTTCGCATTCAATTGCCGCCGCTGCGTGAGCGCAAAGAGGATGTGCCGAAACTGATCGACTTTGTGTTGAAGCGCCTCGCCCGCGACAGCAAGGCCGACACCAAGTCCATTTCGCCCGAAGCACTGGCCCTGCTCAATCAATATCGCTGGCCAGGCAACGTGCGCGAACTCGAGAATCTCATTTACCGCAGCGCAGTGCTGGCGCAGGGCGACATGATTCTGATCAAAGATCTGCCACAAGAAGTCGTGAAGGCGATCACTGGCTTGCCTGAAACACCTCCGGCTCCAGCAAAAACTCCCGAAGTCGTCGCACAAACCGAAGCGAAAGCCCCCCCAGCCATCGAGACGCCCACTGTCGCTGCCGTCGTAACAGAAGCCCCGGAGCCCACCCTTATAGGTCAACCGACTATCGATCCCTACGATGCAGTATATCAGGCACTCAGAGAAACACACGATACTAATATACTGGAGCACGCTGAACGCGCACTTATCAGTCGTGCACTAGCTGAAGTCGGAGGGAAGCAAGTCAAGGCTGCCGAAATCCTCGGCATGACACGCGCGACCTTACGCAAACGCATAGATCAATACGATTTAAGCTAAAGGACGACAAACATTAGTAGGACCTTCTAATCAAGCACGCCCACGGCTGTGGACGTACCTGGGTGGATTTAACAGAAGAATTCACCAATCCCAACGAATATTGAACTTTATCAATCACACTCTGTCTGATCAAAACCGAGATAGTCAGTTGACCTTTTAACCGATGGTGCAAACCTTGCGCCCCTTAACCCTGAAATAATACTTACAACAACTTATGTATTCCAAATCGTATCGATTCGTTCTCGCGACGCTCTTGGCCGCGACCCCCATTTTTGCCCAAGATCAGTCTGAGCATACAAGCAACGACCATGCTGGACACAATCACGCAGACCATGCCGGACATGATCACGCGGCTCATTCCGCAACAACGCCTGCTAACGAAGCGCCCGTTGTGCCAGTCGAAGTTTCTGAAGATGAATTAATTGAAATTGTAGGCTATCTCACTGCTCAAGGGGGCGGCGTCGCCTCCTTACAACTTGAAGCCGACGAAATCACAGTACTCGCTGCTGGTCTGGAAAAAGGCCTGACGGGTGAACTCGATCTCCGCGCATTTGAGCAAAGTGAAGTCGAGACTGCATTTGCAGAAGCGCAGGCACGTGCCGAAGCCATTCAAGCTGCTGAAGCAGACAAAGAGCTCCCTAAAATCAGCCCTGCAGCGTTAGAGAAGATCGGTGCTGTGATCGTCATGCAATCCGGCTTACAGCAACTTGGATTTGCCGCTGAAGACGCAGACAAAATCAGCCGGGGCTTCATTAAAGGCGCCAGCGACACAACCCCAGATCCTACGCTCGAAGCTAAAATGCCTGCATTCCAAGCATTTATTCAAACACGCGTGCAAGCCGCCCAAGCAAGCATGGAAGCCCAGCAAGCAGAAATGATGGCCGCTCAAGCAGCTGCTCAAGAAGCTGCCAAAGCTGAATTTAAAGAGATCGCAGACGAATGGAAGGAAAAGGAAAACTTCAACATTGTACTCGAAACCACTCAAGGTAATGTCGAGATCGAACTCTTCCCTAGCGTAGCACCACTGGCAGTAGCAAATTTCGTCGGCCACATCGAAGATGGCTACTACAACGACCTCATTTTCCACCGTGTCATTGATGGCTTCATGATCCAAGGCGGCGACCCACTAGGTCAAGGTACCGGTGGCGAATCGATCTGGGGCAAAAATTTTCCAGATGAATTCAGCCCTGAAGTGCGCTTCGACAGCGAAGGTATGCTCGCCATGGCGAATTCCGGCCCCATGACCAACGGCAGCCAATTCTTCATCACCACCAGCAACCCTGAGTGGCTCAACGACAAACACACGATCTTTGGTAAAGTGGTGAAAGGTTACGACAACGTCGTAAAAATTGAGAAAGTCGAAACAGGCGACCAGGATAAGCCCGTCGTAGATCAAAAAATCGTCAAGGCCTACGTCGTCAACTAAAGCACGTATAACCCAATTCTTTCAAAATCCCACAGCTTGAGTGCTGCGGGATTTTTTTTTGAAGGGGAGGGCAGAAGATATATTTCTCCCGCATCAACCGTGACCTAGAATTTTGCACCTAGCTGCGCAGTTGTCGGCGCAGATCCAAGGTATGCTTGAATTCAGGAGCGAGCTTGGGCTTAAACTGCTCTGGCATGCGCCCGAGCAGATCATCGGCGCTCTGCCAACGCTCCGCTCGGCGCTGTGCCGCCTCTTCTGCGTCTTGCGGACGGCCTTCATAAATCGGCGCAAAGGGATTCCAATAATGATAACGCGCAGCCTGCATCGTTTCACCGGAACCTTTTGAGACCCATTCAAACTCCAGCGGCGACTGAATCGGCACATGCGGATGTAAGGCAGGATAGGCACTCGCACATTTATAACGCACACCACAGATCATTTTGCCATCCACTAGCTCGAAGGGCACCTCGACACCGTTGACCAATAACACAGCCTCCTCAGCTAAACCCGGCTCAGACAGCGTCACCTGCAAACGGTCGCTCGAATTGTCGACGACACGCACAGTATTGGCCCCCTGACTTTCTTCCGCCATCAGCGGAAAGGACTCGAAGGCTTGCCGCACATCCACGTGTCCACCCGGCACCTTTAATTGTCCCACACTGGGACAACGAAATGCCAACACTGGCTCCAACCACTCAGCCTCAAAGGCGAGGCCATGCGCGGCCAAATCATCGCAGATGGCCTGCACATCTTCCCATAAAAAGGCGGGCAAAAAATAACGATCATGCAACAGCGGCCCAAAGCGATGGAGTGGCTCAGTAAAGGGCGCCTGGCACAGTCGCGCAATGATCGTGCGCACGAACAACCCGATTACCGACATGGTCTCGATCTGCGGAAAAGTCTCGAAGGCGCGTAATTCAATGATGCCCCATTTGCCATTGGGCGCGGACGGATTACAAAACTTATCAAAGCAAATCTCGGTGCGGTGCGTGTTGCCGGATGAGTCGGTTAGCAGGTTGCGGTAGAACTGATCCAACAGCTCCCCCTCCGGCGCACCCGCGAGCCCTTGCACTCCCTCGCAAGCTACTTCGAGTTCATACAATGAATGCATGGGGCCTTCATCCACACGCGGCGCCTGACTGCCGGGACCGACATATTGCCCCGTAAATAAATACGAAAGCGCTGGATGACGCTGCCAGTAACGCAAGATCGAAACAATACGATTAGGCTGAAGCAGAAAGGGATTGTGCTCTAAGCTCGGCCCACCAAAAGCCAGATGCGCCCCCCCTCCGGTACCATAAATCGCGCCATTGAGTTGCTGCTTGGTCAACTGCAAACCAACCGCGGAAGCGGCCCGTGCGGACTGACCGAGAAAGCGATCGTATTCTGCCCAGGTAGCCGCCGGAGGCAAATTCACCTCCAGCACGCCGGGATCCGCGGCCAATCCAAACTTCAGCAACTCGTCGCCCGCCGCTTTGGGCGCATAGCCACAAAACACAATATCGCTAAACTCACTCGCGCCGATGGTCACATTAAAAAATGCGATCAAGGCTTGGAAGCCCTCCCAATCGAGTGGCGGCACAAAAATCTCCAAAGCACCGTGACGTACCTCGATGGTGAGTGCAGTGCGCATCGTCCCCTCGGCCAGATCCCCCAGCGGTAAACGCAGTCCGACCGGACTGTCGCCCATAAACAATTGCAATGGATTTGAGTCCGAGAACGGCCACTCCGCGGAGCTCCACGCTCCCTCGACATAATCCAGCGGCAAGACCCAGCCGGTCGGCGTCGACTTTTCGGTCTCGTAAGCTGGCAGCACAAAATCGCTCAGGCCGAGCTGATCCGCCGTGGTCTGCATCAATCCTTCAGCAGCCAATGGGTCGTTCTGCCCCTCCACATCATCCAATAAAATCCGCTCTGTTTCCGCCCACAACGGCTCCCCCGACTTGCGGTGCAGAAGCATACAGTTCCAACGCGGCAGTGGCTCGCCGGGATACCACTTGCCAAAGACCTGCATCGTCAAGGCTCCGGGGTAGTTTTCGCGAATCAACTCCGCCGTCATGCGTCGCGCGTAGCCAAGCTTCTGCTCTCCCATGGCGGAATTATTCCACTCCGGGGCATCAGGATGGGCGGGAATAAAGGTGGGCTCGCCCCCCATCGTTAAGGCAATGCCTTGCGACTGGAGCGAGTCTTCAACTTGATGAGCGTGGGATTGGATGGCTGAGTTCATAGTAAAATTACTGGTGATGACCGAAAGGAGGTTAAAAAACGTAGGCGGGTTGGCTCCGCCGCCCGCTCCCAGCACCGAAAAGCATCGCACAGGGCGGCAAAGCCAACCCTGCTACGCAAATACAACGTTCCGATGCGACCCAAAGTCATCCATTGATCCTTTCGATTTCTAGACTGACTTCCATCGTCGATGCGACGGAGTCTTTGGCAAAATAGGAACCTTGGATGGGCTCCACGGCTTTGGGATCATGCGAGACTCCGCAGGGAATAAAAAATCCGTTCGCGAGAATACCATTGGTGGGATCGAAGCCCTTCCATCCGGCACCCGATAAATACACCTCCGCCCAAGCGTGCATAGACCCCACTGCACGATTGTAAAGATGCTCTCCGCTGCCCTCAACTGGTGGATCATATAAATAACCGCTGCAAAACCGGGCCGCGAAGCCAATCTGCCGGGTGATCGCAATAAAAAGCACGGCCATATCACGACAAGAACCGCTGCCAAGCTGTAGCGTCGTATCGGGATCTTGAATACCTTCTTCGTCACGACGCACATAAGCAATCTCACGCGCCACCGCAGCATTCAAATCTGATAAAAACTGCACGACATCGGCATGCTGCATCGGATTAGGCACTGCTGTATAAAACCAATCCAACACCCGCCCCGCTCCTTTGGCTGGCTGCGTGCCCACATAGGGGCGCAGCGCAGTTAAATCCGGTTCACGATAACTGAAAGGATAACCTGTGGCATAAGCATCTAAAATAAAATCGAAGGGGTTATCCTCACCGACTTCAAGCTCAGTCATCGTATCGAAGCTCAACTCCTGAGACTCCAGCAAACCAAAATTGCAGCGCAAAACTAGGTTCCCATAGGCATCGCGTACCCATCGCTGGCGCGATGCCGGCGTAGTCTTGACCTCAAAGTGCGTCACATAACGCAGGTGACTATTCAACGGCCGTAGAAACAGAGCGTGGTCACTAAAACTGACCGGGCGCTCGTAGCTATGGGAGGTCCTATGCTGGATTCGTAATTTCATGCGCTTTATTGGTTCGTTCGAGAGAGACGATGACGTTTAGTCGTTGATCGGTGGCACCCTTATACGTGCCACGCATGGGGGCCACATCGCGGTAGTCCCGCCCCACGGCGACTTCGATGTGCCGTTCGCCGACGGCTTGGTTATTCGTCGGATCGAGCCCCCACCAGGTGCCCCCGGGCAGATATACTTCCACCCAAGCGTGACTGGCCGCCGCACCGATCAGCGAGGCATCGGTCTTCTCAGGATCGTAGGCTTCGATATAGCCACTCACATAACGTGCGGGGATTCCATTGCTACGTAGAATCGCGAGCATCAAATGAGCAAAGTCCTGACACACCCCTCGCCGCTGCTTGACCACGTCCGCGATAGGCGTGGAGATATCCGTCGAGCCCGATTGATATTTAAAATTCTCAAAGATCCAGCTGTACAGTGTGCGCAGGGAATCTCCATAAGAATCCGCTTGCTTGAAAAACTGCTTGCGAATGCGCCGATGCTGATTGAGCGGCACATGAAAACTCGGCTCCAAAAACTCAAACAATTGATAACGCATGCTGTTGAATATCTGCCGCACCTCCCCGACAGAAATCTCCAGCGCCGCTGCCGGCGGCTCTACGGCAAAGGTCTCAACCTCAGTTTCGGAAGTAACCGTCAAAGAGTTGTGCCGATGCGGAATGGTGAAAAACTCAACATGATTGCCAAAGTAATCCACATAATGATCCACTTTCGTCGCAGGCGTAATGTCCAGACGTCGTTCGATGATACGCTGCGAAGCATTGGCCTGAGGCCACACACGCAGCTCCGCAAACGACTCGGAGGCCGGCACTGCGTATTTGTACTCGGTGGTATGGGAGACTCGGAAGCGCATGAAGAAAATTCAGAAAACAGAGGTCAGAGTTCAGTAAACAGTGACGACGCAACCATGCACTGAGAGCAGAAGGATTGCCACTTTGTAAGCAATAAAGAGATATTGTTAGGTATAGAATTCATTTTCTATTATTTAGCCTCTAACTGCTGGCCACGGTCGAGGCCTATTCCATAGCAAAGAGCGTGGGCTCACGCGCAAAAACGTCCTGATGGCTGAAAAAGATGTCTTCGAGCCGCCCATGCAAAGCTTCCACTTGCTTGGCGAGGCCCTCAAAGGCTTCGCCCACAAACTCAGCAGTATGATGCATCGACTTAGGCTGTATCTCTCCGGCATCCAACCAGTCGACCTCATCCATAGGACTCTGAGCCAAAGGAAAAATAGCCAAAACTTGTAGCAAGCTGCGAATTTGCTCACTTAAGTCACTTCCAAGAGCGCGCTCGCCATTATAGGAAAGTGTGCTAATTGCATAATCCAAATTACGCAGACAGAAATTGACCGAACTGGGCACATGCTTGCTCTGCAGTATCAAACTACAGATACGATCCACATAAGCACGTGAACGAAACTCTCGTCGATAGGCATCCAAGGAACCCAATAAACGTAATAAAGCAGTCAAATCAGCGCTTTCTTCATCAACCTCATGATAAGCCTCTACCAAACGCGGCATAGCCACTTTTAAAACCGCTAAAACCCCAACCGCTCGTTCAAAGAAAATTCCGATACGAAAGAACTGCCAGGTATCATCGTGCGGCATGGTGCGCTCTGCTGTACCATTAAAACGGGCAAGCTCACTCACTATGTGTGCGCACAACTCTGTCAGTCGTGCCCGATTCAGCTTACGCTTCCCTTCAACATTAAGATAGAGCGAGATATCTTCCAAAACTTCACGACATTCGGGGCTGATCACCTCACGCACTCTGTCCAAAGAATTACGAGCGCTACGAATACAGGCACGAACCGAAGCCCCCTTGTTGCCATCCAGTAAAAGACTTCTCGAAAACGGTAACGTATCACGCGGCGGTCGCTTGCGCTTGGTCACCTCACTTTGCCCCGTAGCGGTTGCGACCGCTTGCAACAAAGGCCAATAGGTACGCTGCTCGGCGTGCGCCATTTGATCCCAACGCAAGCGCTCCAAAGTATGAAACTGACGCGAAGTATTTTCTGCGCGCTCCAAATAGCGTCCCGCCCAATACAGCGACTCCGCGACACGACTACTGATTGAAAAACGCTCACCAGTTTTAGCAGGCTGCCGTTTGGGAGCAGTATCCTGAACCATGCTATCCGGAACCCATACATCTTTCAGGCCGTCCGTTGCGATGGTTAAGCGTCGTGTGCGATGTCCGATCACCTTCTGCTGCACCATTCCACCAGGCAATACTATCGGTTCTTTACCTAAAATATAATAGACACGAAGATAACCACCGCGCGCAGTAAACTCCCCATCTCTATATTGCGGTATTTTCGCAGGCTCAGGAATTGCCTGAGCGACGAAATACTCTGGATGCTGTTTGGCAATATGCAGCAAGGAGGCAGCCGATTTTCCTGGGCGCCCCCCACAGAGTTGCCACAACATATCATGATCTTGCATCGGCTTAAGCACCAATTGATCCGCATGCTCTTGCACATAATCCCGCTGATCGATGTCACTGAGATGAAACGTCTCCACGGAACGGAGAATCGGGCTTTCATTACGATACTGTCCCACAATACGATCACTATAGCGCAATAATGCTCGGTTGTCCGAAACTCCAGCACCCGGTGCATTAACAATGGCAATATTGCCCTGTCGCCACGCATTGATCAGGCCAGGCAAGCCAAAGGCATTCGCGTTCGGTACTGCGATTGGATCCAGGGCGGAGCTTTCTACACGACGATAAATAACATCCACCGGCTCCAAACCACGAATCGTTTTCAAAAACACACGACTCTCACGCACCAAAAGATCACCCGGCTGCGCAATAGAAATGCCCATATGGCGCGCAATAAATGCCTCTTCAAAATAAGCCTGCCCCGGCTGACCGCTGGTCAACAAAAGGATGTGAGGATTAGCCCGACTCGACTGCGCCCGCAACATTTCCAATAAATAAGTGCTAAAGCCCGCAACTGGCGCGACACCTACACGCTCATACAGCTCAGGAAAAACCTGCGAAAGAATACGCCGATTTTGTAAAACATGGGATAGACCAAACGGTGCCCCCATATGATTCTCAACCACACGCCAGTCCCCTTCCCCCGCATCAACTAGATCAAAGGCACCGAATTGAGAATACTCACCATAAGGCACCTCAATGCCACTCAAAGGGCGCAAGAACGCTGGATCACGCAAGGCCAGATCATGAGGAATCACACGCTCACGCAAAATCTGCTGCTCGGAATACAGGTCTTGCGCATAGGCATTAAAAGCCAGCGCACGCTGCACCACCCCCGATGCAATGCGCTGCCACTCGGCAGCATTTAAAGAGAGCGGAAACAAGTCCAAACGCCAAGGATTCGCACTGGAGCGACTGGAGGTCACATCTGAAAACTGTAAGCCCAACTCCTCCACTGCATGATTCAGCCGTTTCTGGCGCTGACAGAGGTCGCTCTTGGAACAATCACGAATCACCTCCACGATGGGCGCATAGGGCTGACGCGCTCCTCCCTGAGCATCAAACGCAGCCGAAGCCTCCTCTCCGTGAAAATCACGAAAAGGGTCTATCTTCGAACTGGTCTCGTCGGCATGCCACATCAGCGGGTCAAAATGAATCGCGGTTTAAGCGATTGAAAGCCCAATCTCGGGTAATTATCTGGCATCTCCCCTGTTCTGAGAACCGAAGCTACGAAAAATACCTCGATTAGGTTCAATTTTTTGCGCATTGCCGTTCGACGTTCAAAGCGTCTGCGCAACACGTACCACTCTCACCGCAACTTCCATCGCTGCAACCGCTCCTCCGCGAAAAGCACCAGCGAGTGGCCGCACATCCACATAGTCTCGTCCAATGGCAACTTTAATATAACTCGCATCGACTCGCCGATTATGTGTCGGATCATAACCTGCCCAACCAATGCCTGGCAAAAAACATTCCACCCACGCGTGCGAGGCGGAGTTATCGGAAGCGGAACCCGACACAGACTTTTCCACGTAAAAATAGCCACTCACATAACGGGCGGGAATTCTAACAGAGCGGCACAACGCAATCATGACATGGGCAAAGTCCTGACAAACGCCACGCTTGTGCTCGAATACGTGCATCACATTCGACTCCACATGTGTGCTGCCGGGCGCATAACTAAAGTTCTTAAAAATGAATGCCATGATGGCTTCAACCTGGAGCCTAACATCCTCCAGGCTTGCCACGATTTCTTTGGCCTCGCGCTCTAGCATGGGGCTAAGTAGCACACGCTGGCTGCCAGCCAAAAAGTCGTAATAGCGCTCGTCCCGATCTAGCCCCGTCAGTCCCGCCACAGGGCAGCCGACAGAAAAGTCGCGCGTATCGGACGAAGTCTGCACGATCGAATACGCCTCCACCTGAAGTGAATCGTGCGGTTGCACCACTTCAAAGTGATGCACCTGATTCGTATAAAAGTCGAGACGTCGCAGCACACTCGGGCTACCCGGCGTAATTTTGAGTTCGAACGATTCGCAGTGCTGCAAGTCATCCGAGACCGGACAGAGGTGCGCATCGTTAAAACTATCCCATACCGGTTTGGCATAGGTATAGCGTGTGATGTGTTGGACAGAAAATTTCATGGGGCCGGATTCGCGCCCCTGCTATTGCTGCTGCTGTTGTTGCTGCGTGGCAATCTCCGTTTCCATATCGGGGCGTGCATGAAACATATAATTCTCAAACATCACTTCACCAATTTCAACGAAGCGCTCCTGCAAGCGCGCCAAGTACTCATGCAGCCCCGACTTAAAGACATCGTCAATATTACTATAAGTCAGGTCACTCATCAATCGCCCCGAAACACGTTCTACATCGTTTGAATAGAAACCGGGATTACAGCCAGAGATCTGGTGCAAATTCGTATCCAGATGCCTCACACAGGACAAAATCGAACGCGGGAACTTTTGATTAAAGATTAAGAAATTAGACACCTTCAAGGGATTTACCGCTGTCACATAGAGACTGTGGTAGGCTTCGAAAGCACTGCATGATTTAAGAATCGCCCCCCACTGCACCGCATCAATCGCCCCACCGACCTCATCCACACTGGGCAACAGCATATGATATTTAATATCGAGAATGCGACTCGTCTTATCCGCACGCTCCAAATACTTGCCCACCTGCATAAAATAAAAACCTTCGTTATGCGAAAACGTGGAATCTGTCATGCCTTGGAACAAGTGACTATAATCCTGAATTTGCTTATAAAATTCATAAGGTCCCTCATCCCAAACTTTCTTCGCATTGTTCGACTTAAGGAATAAATAGGCGTGGTTCAGGCATTGCCACATCTCGGTCGAGATCTGATCCCGAATCATACGCGCATTTTCTCGCGCCGCAAACATACAAGAAATAACTGAGCTGGAGTTCTTTCGATTAAAGGTGAGAAAATCAGTCACACTCTGCGAGTCCGCCTGATCGTAAAGCTCGTAGAAGAGCTCCTCCTCCCCGGCCGCACGAATCACTGGCTCCCAGTGTTCCTTTAGCTTATCATCGTCCAAGGCTTCGAAATCCAGCAAGAGCTGAAGGTTTACATCCAGCAAACGTGCAATATTTTCGGCCCGTTCAATGTAACGGCTCATCCAGTAAAGAGAATCGGCAACGCGTGAAAGCATAGTATATATTTCTAAAAAAGTTATAAGAGGTCTTAAGAGTCCGAATAAAGCACCCAGGTATCTTTACTTCCCCCACCCTGCGAAGAGTTCACCACCAATGAGCCCTTCTTCAAAGCCACCCGTGTCAAGCCACCAGGAACGATCGACGTCTTTTCCCCCGAGAGTATGTAAGGGCGCAAATCCACATGCCGCCCCTCAAAGTCACCATCACACCAAGTGGGGTGTCGCGAAAGCATGATCGGCGGCTGAGCAATAAAGTTGCGTGGATCCGACTTAATCAGCGCACGGAAATCTTCGACCTCCTGCTTGGTGGCCTTCGGACCGATCAACATACCATAGCCTCCCGCTTCGTTGGCCGATTTCACCACCAACTGATCCAGATTCTCCATGATATATTTAAAATCATCGTCCTCCGAAGCGAAGAATGTCTCCACCTGCCCCAGAATCGGCTCTTCGCTCATATAGAAGCGAATCATATCCGGCACATACGCGTAGATCAATTTGTCGTCGGCGATGCCCGTGCCGATCGCGTTGGCGATATTCACGTTGCCCGCACGTAGTGCGTTCACCAGCCCCGGCACACCCAGCATGGAATCCGGACGAAAGACACTCGGGTCGATAAAATCATCATCGATACGGCGGTAAATCACGTCCACCTGCTGCAAGCCCTGAGTCGTGCGCATATAGACTTTATAATCACGCACCACGAGGTCACTGCCTTCCACAATCTCGATGCCCATTTGACGCGCAAGGAAGCAATGCTCAAAGTAAGCAGAGTTGAAATGCCCGGGCGTCAACAGGACACAGACTGGGTTTTCCTTACCGTAAGGCGCCACATATTGCAGTGTTTTGAGCAGTTCCTCGGAGTAATTTTCCACTGGACGCACGCCCGCCTTAGGAAAGAAATTAGGAAAAGCCCGCTTCATCGCCTGACGGTTTTCCAGCAGATACGACACCCCTGAGGGGCTACGTGCATTATCCTCCAGCACCAAATAGTTGCCCGCATCATCACGAATCAAGTCCGTGCCACAAATATGAATGTAAATATCCCGCGGCACTTCAACATTCATAAACTCACGCCGGAAGTGCTTTCCCGACAGGATGTAACTGGCGGGGATAATGCCCTCTTTAATAATACGCTGCTCGGAATACACATCCTTAAGGAACATGTTCAATGCTTGCATCCGCTGCGTGAGCCCGCGCTCCAGAAACTCCCATTCGGTCTTCGGAATAATGCGCGGCATTAAGTCGAAAGGAAAAATCTTCTCCGTGCCCTCTTCGTCACCATAAACGGTAAAGGTGATGCCCTGCCGTAAAAACGAAAGATCCACCGCTTGTCGCTTCTGCTCAAAGTTGTCGACCGACAGCGGTGTCAAGCGTTCAAAGATCGCCTGATAGTGAGGACGGACTTTACCGTCAGCATCAAACATCTCATCAAAAAAATGTTCGGTGGCGTATTGTTCAAAAAACATAATAAGGGGGTTATCTGAGTTCAAATGGGGTGATAGCAAATTGCCTGCCATTTTTCAGATTCAGCAGAACTATACAAACAAGATGAGCAAAAACCAAGCGGATAATACGCCCATAGTCCTCAATATGATGAGTAATGCAAAGCGCCTTCCTCTAAAAATCATGGCAAAGCGCAGGATAGCAGACGCGGGTGCCCTCCGGGGAGCGACAGAAACATTTGAACTGCCGACCAAATGCTTATGAGGACTATTTTATATACTGCAGATCAATTATTTATGTAATATGTGCCATAAAATGCCCCACTGACTTGAACTCAGGGTCACCCACATCAAATCCAGCCCACGCTGCGGCTTCTGAGTATGAAAGAAGAGTTTCCCCCCTCTGTACCCACGAGGAGGAAGTAACACCCGGTTGTAAAATAGAGCTGCTCAGCCCCATGTTTGAAGATGAGCCAGCCTAAGCCGACCCCATTGGTTGCGAATTTATGCATAACATATCCTTTAGTTGAATTAAACACCGCACATTTTGTGCAGATATGCCTTCTTAGTTTTTTTGGGAAGCGCCCCGTAACTAGACTGCGCATGTTTACGAATAGTTTACAGTCCGCAGCCAGAGACCGAAAAAACCCTAAAAAACACAACAGAAACGGATGAGTAATTCCCCCAAGCCTCAGCCCTGAGAGAAGTAAGACAGGAGCTCCCCAAACTATCAGAACTACTCCAAGCCAGAATCAATCTCCGACACTTTTTCCCTTGCACACGTATAGTAAAACGTCCTAAGGACGTTTTACTATACGTGTGCATATAACTAGTGGCAAGCATGAATTAAATACCTTTGACATCCTCTATGTTATGTATTACGTCCTTAGGACGTAATACATAACATAGAGGTGGAACATTCTAAGCATACAGATACAATCATAACTCCAAAGCTGACTCTACTAGAAGAAGCTTTGCGAGACATCTTGGTCGAATCTCAGATGCCGATTGTAACCTCATACCAACTCTTTAACAATATACGAGGACTCTACAAGAGCGGCCGAAAACTGTGGTTGCGGACCTCAGTTCCAGATAAAACGAAACTGAACCAAGTTCGAAGGAGTCTAGTCGAATTGAATATCCTAACACCCGACAAGGACTTTCAGCATGGGGTCTATCGTATCGTGAACAATAGCGACCGCTCAGCAGAGGAAATTTGTGGAGTCATCGACCCTTTTGGCTACATTTCGCATCTTTCGGCCATGGCTCGATACGGATTGACCGACCGGCGCTCTAAGGCACTACAGATAACCCTTCCTGATGCCAAAACCGGAAAACAACTCTGGAAGGAACAGATTTTCGAGAGGGACTACACTGAAGAAGAAAGAACAAGCCTAAGCCCTGCGGAAATCATCTCTCCGTCTCCTCGTTCGAGCTTCCCGATTAAAGTTAGAGGACAGGAAATTTCAATCAAACGCACTTCTCACCTCGCAGATAGCCAGCCTATAAAGGGAAGCCTCTCACGCATTGAAAAAGTTGGCCAAGTCTTTGCTGGAATGCTCGAAGAGCCAGATCTCTGCGGTGGGATGAAACATGTTATCGAGGTATGGGAAGAGCATGCTCAGACCTACCTTGAAGAAATCATCGAAGCTGTTGAAAGTCGCCCAAAGGGCATCACTAAAGTGCGTGCTGGTTATTTGCTCGATGAATTGCTTGGAATAAAGAACCCTCGGATTGAAAACTGGACGCAATTTGCCCAACGCGGAGGGTCACGCATGCTGAACCCATCCGCACCCTTCGAATCTAAATTTTCTGAAAAATGGATGCTTTCTCTTAATGTCAACTGAACCAACACCACATACTGTCGACATCAATGCCTGGGTCGAAAAATCTAGGCATGACCCACATCTCTACTCTGAAAGGCAAGCCACAGAAGTCGTTCTTGCATCCATCGGAAGGAGTTCAACCTTTGGTGGTAAGATGTTCTTAAAGGGAGGCACTCTCATGGGCGTAGTCTATAAAAGCCCGAGGCAAACTGCCGACATTGATTTTACTGCCGATTTTGATCCCTCAGATTTTTTGTTAAAAGAACTAAACGACGATTTAAACGACGAGATGAAACGCACTGCGGCTCAATTGGGGTACCCAGACCTAGTTTGCCGGGTTCAAAGCTTGAAGAAAAAACCTAGACCACAAGGCTTTGACAAAATGCAATTCCCAGCAATCGAGATGAAAATCGCCCACGCAAAGCGTGACACCAGACCTCACGAGCGATTGAAAAGAGGCGACTGCCCGACAACTCTCAAGGTAGAAGTCAGTTTTAAGGAGCCCGTGGAAGCGATCGAATTAATTCAACTCGGTGAAGATTCAACAATTCACGCATATGGGTTTGCTGAATTAGTTGCCGAAAAAATGCGAGCACTACTACAGCAGGTAAAGAGAGACCGGAGTCGGTGCCAAGATGTCTACGACATCGCTTTTCTTGTCAGGGATGGAATATTTGAGGACAACGAGAAAGAGTACATCTTAAAGCGCTTGATAGAAAAATCCCATGTTCGTGACATTCACCCCGATATAGATACCATGGGACAGTCAGGAATCAAAGAGCGAGCCAAGGAAGGATGGGAAACACTTGGCCTCGAATTATCCGAGTTACCCGATTTTGATACTGAATTCGAAATTGTTGAGTCGTTCTACCAATCGCTGCCTTGGGATAAAGCCAGTAGACCCACTTGAGTAGTAAACGCGCCTAAGCTATGAAACTCTGTATTCCTAGATATATTCTAGGAATTGAAGTGATTTTTTGTATTTTGGCCAAATCGCATCCTTGATTTACAAGCGAGAGAATGACGATCGCAGCAGTATTCTAATTCATGGAACAGCCAATCCAGT
Organism: Thalassobacterium sedimentorum; assembly: GCF_031127905.1. Classification (GTDB taxonomy): domain Bacteria; phylum Verrucomicrobiota; class Verrucomicrobiia; order Opitutales; family Coraliomargaritaceae; genus Thalassobacterium; species Thalassobacterium sedimentorum. Next base: position 148,027 of record NZ_JARXIC010000007.1, read on the forward strand.
GCCACAAAGTGCCACATTCTTGCCCTAATTTGTCCAACTTTGTCCCAATACCAACGACTTACGGAACAACTTGGGCAATAAAAAACGACCTACGAAACCTCGTAAGTCGTTGATTATTAAATGGTGCCAAAGGGCAGATTTGAACTGCCGACCAAAGGCTTATGAGTCCTCTGCTCTACCACTGAGCTACTCTGGCGTAAAGTGAAAGAGGGTAGAAAACGATCTGAGAAGGTCAAGTCAAGCGCTCAATTTTAAGTTTTTTCCTGATTCACTCTCATGATTCAGGTAAAATAGCCGTCCATTTAGGAAGCACTGAGCACGTGCGAGCTCGCTCCCATTGGCGTGAACACGCTGAACACGGCACTCAAGCTGAATCCATATATTAAAAAACGGCTGAAGCCGTCACTCTTACCTCATTGCATCCTGGTTAAGAGTGAGCGCTTCGGGCGCAATGCGTCTTCGTAGGATCTCTTGTACCATAGTATAATCGATCTGCTCTTGCTCGATGCGTATGCCGGAAAGTGCTTGGAGCTGGCTGACCATGGCCGACTCTGCGGCAGTTAAATAAATCTGCTGCGCTTCGGAGAGTTGCTGCTCCGCGCTGTGCGGCTGCTGATAGGCGCGGCAGCGCTCAAAGGTCTCGACATCCATTAGGATCGATTCAACCGTGGGAAGTGCCGCTCTGAATTGCGCGAGGATCCCAAATCCGGAGAGGTCGATATCGCCCCAATAGTAAACGTGCTTGGCTGCCAACCACCCAACGCGGCCCAATCGACTGACCGCAAAACCATGCCCCATGATCGCTATAGTTTTGGGCAACTGCGGCAGCGTCAAAAAAGGCACGTGATTTTCCACGACAATGACGCGCTCAAAGGCCTCAAAATAATGCGCTTTCTCCGCTAACTCACGCGCTGTGGCCATCGCATGACCGAAGGGCAGCAATTTAATCGTCGGGTCCAAGGAGCGAAACTCGATTAGGCTCTCCTTGCTCATCAGCCCGAGCTGCTCTTCAAGTGTGCCCTCCGTCTGCACCCGACACTCAGGCGCGAAGGCCTGCACCAGCGCGGACAACAAGGGGCGCTCTTGTTCGAAAAACTTAGTCGGCACGGCTACCGGCAATTGCCGCGGATAGAGTCCGGGAGCAGGATTGGCCTGTAAATAAGTCAATAGTTTGATGACATGCTGAATCGTTTCGGCGGGCTTACGCATCAGCGGCAGATGCTCCGCACACCAGGGACGTGCGGAGGGGGTCCACTCACAGAGACGGGTCACATTTGCCAGCACTGCCTGCGCTTCGTGCTCGGCTCCTAAATACTTTAGAAAATCATCTGCGGAGGCGAAGCTGAGTCGCACGGGAAACTCGTTCTTGCCATGCCGCTTCGAATTCACAGTCGCCCACTCGATGGTATAACCGAAGCCCAATGACTCGCGACTCTGCGAACGTATTAAACTGTCGATCGCGCGCCACTCCGACAGGGGCGCCGTGGTCTTGGGTTTGGCGATACGTATTGGCAAAGGGAATACAGAATCCCCCACAATCAGACCGCGCAAAACTTCGTTCAGTTTGCGAGCGGCCTTATTGCGTAAGTCATCCAAGGTCATGAGTCCGCGACTTCGTCCATCAGTTGTTTATATTCGTAAACATCCAGATTATGAATTTCCGAATGCACGTTGGGCCGGGTTACAATGTGGTAGCGTTCGACATATTTCTGCACCAGGTGGACCTTGGAGTCCAAGGGCTGCACGATGATCAGTTGCAGGCTGAACTGTTTAAACAGCTCTAGCAAATAAGTCGAAAACTCATCGTCGGTCTTACTAAACATTTCGTCCACCACGACCAAGCGGAAGGTTTCGGTCTGGTGATCGTTGTTCAGCGAGATGCCATATTGATAAGCAATCGCGGTGGCGAGAATGGTAGAAGCGAGCCGATTCTTTTCACCGCCAGACTTCCCGGAAGCACCGGAATAACACTGGAAGCTTTCATCGGTCTCACGGTAAAATTCGTCGGCCCGGAAGTTGAACCAGTTACGAACATCGACCACCTGCTGCGTCCATTTCTCATCTTTGCTCAGTTCGTCCAGCAAGTGACGCACGCGGTTGAAGCGCTCGGAGCGCTCTTCGTCGGTGTTCTCTTCCTGCACGATATTTTCCAAAGCATACTGACGCAGCGCACGAAAGCGTTTCTGTTTATCATCGTCGGTGCGCTCGGGAACGAGCTGAATATAGGTGTGTTTATTGCGGTCGAAATCGACTTCTTTCAAATGCAAGTTCAAGTCGGCGATGCGGTTCTTAATGGTTTCCGCATGCTGACTCAGCAACCCATCAAAGCTGGAAACGTCCTCGATCAAATTGGTCTGTAGCAAGCGATTAAAACGTTGCTGATTTTTAGGCAGGTCTTCCTCCTCGATGCGAATGCGCAGCTTTTCAAAGGGCGCGAACAAGGACTCACTATATCCCGGAACCGCGAGGCCATCGGTGTACAGTTCATCATGCAGTTTGGGCTCCTCGTTTTTGACATCGTCGAGGAAGCGCTGAATCTCTAACTTGGCGGCGTTGCCAGCATCATTGCGTTTGCGGTTGGCTTCACTGCGCTTGCGATCCAGCTCACTGCTGATTTGCGACTTTGCAGTTTGTAATGCCGCGACACTGGTGGGCGGAATCTCGAGTAGCTTTTTCACCGCAGGCAAGCGCTCCTGCATGACTTGCATTTGCTCGGGATTCTCGTTGGCAAGATCAATAATCGTCTGGCAGTCCTGCATGCCGCTCTCGTTTTGCTCCTGACGCGCCTTCCACGCGCCCAAGCGTTCGCGCGCATTTTTGCTATTCTCGCTCGCGCGTGCTTTGGCGGCCTTGGCCTCCTCGAGTTGCGCCTGTAAACTACTCTGTTCGTCGGAACTGGATTCGAGTCGCTGGCGCTCGACCTTGAGCTCATCCTGAGCCAGTGCGGGGCTGAAATAATCCACGGCATCCCAATCGCTGGCAATGTCGGGCAATGATTTTGCGGCCTGCAAGGCGGTATCGATGCCGTCTTTTTCGTTAGTCAGCTTACGCACATTCTCCACGAGTTCGCTACGCGTCACCTCTTGCTCGGCATGGCGGGTTTGCAAGGCTTTGATCTTGGTCGAATTATCCCAACCCAAAACATCGCGGCTGCGGTCATTGATATCGTGACGGTCGTCCTTGCGTCGCTCGGAGCCGCGTTGCTTGATTAGGCCGCCAACCGTAATGGCCGTCTTCGCGCGATTGAACAACTCGTCCGGCGCCTCACAGCACAGATGGTCGTAACGATAACTAAGCTCGGCAGCCAGCCAACGATCAAACTCTCCCGCATCGGCGTGAATCTCCAGCTTGGCGGCCACGGCCTCGGCATGCAATTGTGGATTGGTAGAGCGCGCTTCGCCCTCCACCACATGATACACCAACAAGCCGCGCAGATTGGTGCGGTGCACATAGTCGTCCATCTGTTTGCGCAAACGCCCCGGCACCAGCACGCAGAGTGCAAAGCTATGCACCAGTCGCTCGATCGCGCCCGTCCAGATGGCTTCGCTTTCTTTGACTTGCACCAGTTCACCAACGAAGGGCAGTTCCTTCGGGCGAACTTTCAAGGCCTTAGCGATGCCGTCGCGCATGCGGGTAAGCTTGTCGTCGATATTGCCCTCTCGCTCTTGTAGACTGCGCACCTCGGCACTAATCTGCTCTTGTTGCAAAGTGAGCTGCTCCAATTCTGCCCGCAGTTGATCCAGCTGTCTCCCTAAGGCCTTAGAGCGTTTACCCAATCGTTCGGCATCTTTCTGAGCTTCGGCCAGCAGCTCAATAAAGTCCGCTTCCGCTTGGCAGACGGTGCCCGTGCGCCACTTTTCGGCGCGCGCGATAAACTGTTTATAACGCGCTTGGCGCGGCTTAATCTGTTGCTGCAACTGCGCCAGCTCTGCCTTGATCTGCTGTAGGCGACGCCCGGTCTCACTGGATTCAATCGCGATGGTCAGCTGCTGGATGCGTTCTTGTTGTGCCTCCACTTTTAAACCTTCGGACGTTTCCTCGGCCCGCGCTTTGACCAATTCGCGTTCGATTTCTTCTGCATCCGCGGTTCTAAACTTCAACTCGGTCTCTGCGAAAAACAACGGCGCAGCCTCGATGCAAGCGGTCCAATGGTCGACCTGATCCTCCTGGATCTGCACGGTGTTATTGAGACGGTGAATTTCGTTGAGCCGGTCGAGACGTTTTTTCTCACGCTCGATACGCTCGTAGGTGCGGCGCAGTTCCTCAAAGTTGTTACGCAACTCTTCCAGTTTTTTGGGCGCGCCGCCGTCGTCCAGCATGTATTCGCGAATGAAATTGGTCAGGTTACTGATGTCCTTGATGCACACCGCCTGATTGAAAATATCCATCGGGTTCTTTTCCGCCGACAGACAAAGCGCCTCATGAAAGCGCTGCGAGTAGAGCGTAAAGGTGTCCAAGGGCTCCAGTGCCCGCTCCTTCAGTTTTTGCCTTACCTCGGATGGACTGCCCAGATCTTTGAAATCATCCTCGATGGTCAGTTTCTTCTTCGCCACCACATAGGCGCGCTCCAATTTCTTGGCCGGCGTGAGCCACAGCACCTGTGCCAAGGTCACATGTTGTTGATAAGTTTCGTTGTAAAAATAAGCCAACAAAACAGTGACCGATTGCCCTGCTTTACGCAGCTGCTTGGGACGCCCGTAGCCTCGCTCCTGATCGTGCTCTTCGGAATATGTGCCGAGCACATAGTCTTTTTCGTTACGCTCTTTCTTTTGCTTACGCTCGCCGCCGCCGGCCGAGGCCTGATTATAGTTTCGCTTGCGGCTATCGATCAGGATGGTGAGCACTGCATCGGCCAAAGTCGATTTACCGGCACCATTACCACCGCTCAACAGACTGGTGCGGCCGTCGGGCGCAAAACTGTGCACGCGCCCATGAAAGGTGCCCCAGTTCAGAACTGAAAATTGATGTAAGCGAAATCCGGCCGTGGAACGATCGGGTGCAAATTCTAGCGTAGCTTGTGGTTCGTGATTCATACCTCTGCGTCCTCTTCTGTTTCTTCAATCTCGCCTTCGTCGGTATCCTCCGTCGCATCCTCGGCGACATCCTCTTGGCCCAAGTGCGCTTTCAAACGATTGCGAATCGCCTCGATCTGGTCGACAGGTAGCTTGGCCCGCAGGATCGGCTCGACGCGATAGATCACCTCGCTGCGGTTAGGCACTTGACGCAGGGCGGACAATTCCGCCAAGCGTGCCACGGCGGCTTTGACCTTTTTCTCGATCTTTTGCTCGTTGCCGGTCTCGCCACAATAGGGGCGCATAAACTCCAGAATATCGCGAAATTCCAGGTAGAGATAATCGGTGCCATCGGTGGATTGATCATGCCGCAGCAAGCGCTCGCGCAGCTCCGTCAACAGCACCGTCGGCAGAAAAGACAGCGGCGTGCGACGCATCAATCGTGGCAGCGGCGCTTCGCCCTCGTGACTCTCGGACGGCTCTTCCTCTTCTTCGCTCGTATCTTCATTGCGCAGAAAGGCGTAGCCCGCGTCCTCATCCACGACGAGGTCCAGGCCCATCAGATGGAAATGTGATTCGACCTGATGACGGTCGCGCAGCAAGCGAGCCCAGGACTCTGTCTCTTCCTGATAGAGTGGTCCACGCACCAGTTGAACGATGACGTGGCGAATTGTGATGACGGAGGGATTCATTTTATAAAGACGATTTTCTCAAGTTCAGCATAGCGCGGTTGCACTTCGCGCTTTAAGTCGATCTGCATGGTTTCGGGGTAAAAGACATTCTGCGAGCCCTCGCCCGCAACCGCCACATAAGCGACCACATCCACGATGCCCGACTCGATCGGATAGCGCTCCACCAACTCGCGCAGGCTTACCTGCGGCTGCGCATCCAGGACCTCGTCTAGGCGTTTGCGATATTTCGGCAAATTCAGCGGTTTACCAATGCGGCCCAACGCATCTTTCAAGGAAGCCACGCTCCTCGCCTCGTCCGGATCGATCTCTTCGAAACGCGTCGACTCCGGGGCTTCCCAAGTGCCAACTTCCATAAAATTGTTAAAACGAACGGGCTCTTCCCAATGGTGCAATGCCTCATCGGCAGGCAAATCGCCACAGGCATTGGCCAAGGAGCGCACCTCACCCAGCAATTCCATTAAGTAGCGCGTCTGTTGCGAAGTCTGCTCCTCCACCACACGACGCAGTTGCCCCGAGATGCGGCGGTAAATTCCAGCCACGCTCGACACTTCATCGTAGAGACGCTTGGGCAATTGTTGGAAAACGTGCGCGTCCAGCTCATGCGTCTGTGCCAGCTCAGCAGCGCGCTTCGCCAGCGCCAGCAGTTCCTCGCGATTCTCGACCGAGGTAATCGACTCACGAAAGCCGAAGTAACTGCGGCCCTGATCTCGACTCCGCAGCGCCTCGTCGGCGTCCAACACATGCGCCACCAAATCTCCCTTCGAGAGTTGCTGCTCCAGATATAAATTCTGAATGTCGCGCGCTTGCTCGCGGAAAGTCTCCTCAATCGAGCGAAAGTCGCTCAAAAATTCGTCAATGTCGGTCTCCAAGTCGTGTAGCGCATCCTTGACCGCTGCCGGATCCAGCGTGTCGACCTTGCCCGTCTCGCGGATTTGCTGCAGTTCCGCATCGATCTCATCACGCTGCTTCAACAACTCCTTGCGTCGCGCCTCCGGGTTAGAATTCGTCTCGCGCTCAATGCGACGCAACTCCGAGACGATGCGGGTAAAACGAGAGTCCGAGGTGGTATAACCACGTCGATCCCCCCGTCGCAAGTCCTCCACCCAGGCCAGCGCCTTCTCACTAAACTGCGTGAGTTGATACACATAGCTGTTCTGCGCCTCCACGAAACGCTTCTGCAAGAGTCGATGACTCTCCTCACACCACTGATTCAAATAAAATCGCGCATCGCGCGGCATGGCATCCGGATCCGCTGCACGCGCGTCCTGCAAATGCCGATCCAAGAGCGCCTCCAAGTCCTCTTCCGGAATTTGCGTCAGACCATTTTCCTTAAAACTCACAAAAAAGAAGCCCAACACAAAGCAAGCGCTCGGGCTACGCAGTAATTTCAGCGTCGGGCTCTTGGCAAAATAGGGATCGAAAATCGAAGACATCGCACCAGAAAGTTGAAGAGTCGGTGAGCTGTCAATCTGTAGCGATATGAACCTTAATTCAGAAGTCAGAGCTCAGAAAAACAGAGGCCAGTCACGTCTAATACCACTTCCAAGAATATATGATCTATAAGCTTGGCCTTAGCGTAGCCTCGAAACTTTGTTTGGGGGAGGGATTAACATCGCCCCGGTTCCGAGAACCGAGGTTACAAAAGATATATTTCTTAGGACCAAACTTTTTTCGAATTGGTATAATTGACGATTGCTCACGCAGTTCGACTGCTCGACGCGCCCGCGCATCGCTCAAGACCTCGCTCCCCAATCTCGTCAACGACTAACAACCGACGCAAAAAAACGACTCTCCTGCGAGGGAGAGTCGTTTGTAGAAATTGCTTTTTGGAGAATCACCCAGTGATTACCGCGTGACTGCCAGAAATTACCAAGTGCGCTTCTTGTGGCGATTGGACTTCAAACGCTTGCGACGTTTGTGGTTGTTCATCTTGAGACGGCGTTTTTTCTTGAGGTTACCCATGTGTAAATTGCTGTTGAAATTAGTGGAAAGGCTGGAAAGAGCCAGAAAAGCAGGCGAGTGTAAAGCGTTTTTTCAAATGAGTTGATAGGCCCGTTCGGCCTGAGCCCGTACCAGCACTGACTCTATCGCCTGACAAGCCTGCGAAGCGCCAGTCAAATCAAGTCGGCGCCCCCCACTAAAACCATCGATACCCTCGACAATTTGCACGCCATGAGTCGCATTAGTCACGAAGACCGCCTCAGCCTCGAACAAATCATCGGGAGTGAATCGTCCCTCGACGATGCCTAACTCAGTGGCGCGCAACAACGCGGCACGCGTCACCCCCGGCAGGATACCGGTATCGAGCGCAGGGGTATATAAGCGACCGTCTCTGACAAAAAAGAGGTTGGCGGTGGTGGTTTCCGCGAGCATGCCTGCGTCATCGAGACGTAGGGCATCATAATAACCTCGCTCACGTGCGCGCTGCAGCAGGCACATGGCCTCCATGTAATTGTGGGTTTTATGTCCAGCCAGCAAGGAACGGCGGCCAATCGGACAATCCGTATCAAGCCGCAAGCAGCGGCGATCGGGTGCCGGCAAAGGTGGGCGGGCATACACATAAAGGCAGCTGCCCTCCGCATGCTTGAGTAGGGACAGTTTCAAAATGCCAGATTGCATCGCCGCCGACGTGACCAGTTGACGCAAAGCCCGCAGCACTGCCGCTTCCGCGGGCAAATCGAGCGTGAAATGCCGCGCAGAACGTGTCAGGCGAGCCCAGTGGTCCTGCCAAAAATAGAGACGGCCCGCGTCGTAGCGCATGGTTTCGAAAAGCCCGAAGCCATGTGCAAAGCCGGGCGCAGTTGGCGCGAGCATCACGCACTCAGTGGGCGGAATTATGACGAGGTCTGGCATAATTGATCGATCGCCTCGCGAATGGCGCGGGCTTTATCTAAGGTTTCTTGGTATTCGGCCTCTGGCTGTGAGTCCCAGACAATCCCACCGCCCACTTGATAATCAAGTTGCCCCGCTTTCAGGTGCAGACTGCGAATGGCTATATTAAACTCGGCATCGCCATCGAAGCCGATGTAGCCGATGGAGCCACAATAGGCGCCGCGTCGAGTGGGCTCGAGCGCTTCGATAATCTCCATCGCACGCACTTTGGGCGCGCCGGTGATAGAGCCGCCGGGGAAAAGCGCCGCCAGGGCATCGTAGACATCCTTGCCCTCTCGGAGCCTGGCCTTGACGCGCGCGGTCTGATGAATGACACGCGCATAATGCTCCAACTGATACAATCCTTCGACCTGCACCGAGCCGAATTCCGCGATACGCCCCAGATCATTACGCTCGAGATCGACGATCATCAACAACTCTGCGCGGTCCTTTTCTGAAGCACGCAGAGCGGCCGCTTGCTGCAAGTCCTCTTCTGCGCTCGCACCACGCGGGCGGGTGCCCTTAATCGGCCGCGTCTCCAGCGCACGACCGCGCTTTTGCAGAAACTGCTCCGGCGAAGTGGAAATGAGCTGCCAGTCGCCTAGGTCCAGATAGGCCCCGTAAGGGGCAGGATTGCCACGACGGAGCGCTTGATACAGTGCAATGCTGTCCCCCTCGAAGGTGCAACGGGCGCGCTGGGAGAGATTCACCTGATACACGTCGCCGCTGGCAATATAGTCACGCACACGCTGCACCGCAGTGCAGAAATCGGCCTTTGAAAAGTTCCATTGCCAAGCGCCGCGGCCGGCAGACATGGCCGCCGAGGCGCCCGTGGTAGGAGCTTCACTGGTGACGCCCGCCGCAGTTTGGCAAAACGGAAGCGACTCGGAGCTGACGTGAGCTGACTCTGATGCGGGCGTGACAAGTCGCGCCCCTACGATTGACCGCAGGCGCTCAATCACCGCGTCCGCAGCCATGTGAACATCATGCCCGATCAAATACAGCATTCCACTCTGGTGATTGAGTGCCGCCACACCATCGTAGAGGCCGAAGGACATATCAGGAATCGAGCGGTCATCTTGTGCGAGGCAGGGCACGCGCTCTAAGCGCCGACCATAATCGTAACTCAGGTAACCGACCGCTCCCCCGGTGAATGGAATCTCTGGATGCGATTCCAATGGATAGGCCTGCATCGCCTGACGCAAATCCTCCAGATCTCCGGTAACAGTTTGAAAGGGATCTGAGCCAAAAAAACTCCAGGCCCCCAAGCCATCATTGGACTGCGCACTATCCAAGACAAAGGACAGCGGCTGCCGTCCGAAGCACTCCACGAGCGCTTCCACCGGGGGTGGATTCTGGATTTCGAGGACTTTCATCCTTAAATTAGTGGCGGCTTGCCCGACGGATCATCCAAAAGCCAATGCTTTGAAAAATTATATTTGGCAACCAGATCAATAGATCAGGACGCAATGCGGGCAGGTCTTCCAACCAACTGACCATGATGATCAAAAAGTAGTAGCTCATGGCGATCACCAGCGCGATGCCAAGGTTGGCATACGTTTCCTTACGCCCCACTTGAATCGCCAGCGGCACTCCAAAAACCGCCAAGGAAAAAACTGAAAATGCCAAAGCAAAATTTTTCTGAATGTGCATCTGCACCTTCAGCCGTTCCTCCGTCATCCCCTCCCCAGTCTCGGCTTCCTTGTCCAGCTCGGCCTGCCGCCGTTCCATCAGCTGGGCAAAAGTCATCTCCTTAGTGCGCACCTTGCGCTTACGATCACTCTCACCAAACAATTGATCCAATGGCAGAGCGATCGGCAGTTCACCGAAAAATAAAGAGTCCGGCATTTCTCCGCCGAAGGCTTCGGGATTATCTGCATCCCGCTGTTCGGCGGTGCCATTTTTAAGCGTAAGAATCAGATCTTTATTCACCTCATCGTACTGCAACTCCCCCTCCGCTGCGCGCAGGAATAAGGTGACACGCTGCTGGCTATCCAGCTCCCAAATCCAAAAATCCTTCATGATCGAGCCATCGCGCCCTCCCATATAGATCACGTAACCAGGAAACTCGTGAATAAAGCGGCGCTCCTCGATGAAGCCGACAGGATTGTCCGTGAGCGCACTCGCCATCAGCGCCTTCCGCTCGACACGCGACTGTGGCGCATAATGTAAATTCACCACCACCGCGACCACCATGCCCACGCAAGCGATCAGAAAAACCGGAGCCGCAATCTGGTATAAACTCAGCCCCGCCGACTTCATAGCAGTAATTTCCCGCTGCGACGACAAGCGCCCCAATGCAATCAAAGTGCCGGTCAACATCCCTAGCGGCAGCGCAAAGGAGGCCACATAAGGGATCAACAGGCCCAGAACTTTAAGAAAGACCCAGAAGTCCAACTTCCCTGCGACCACCAATTCAGCCACATCGCGCAGCGCATTCCCCACCAGCAGCACAAAAATAAAGAGCCCCATAGCCAAGCCAGTGGCGACCAGGATCTCTTTAAGTATATGGCGATGTAGCAAATTAAGCATATCAACGTAGTGACAAGCTTCCAGCGGGTCGTCCAACAAAATTCGACAAGCCCCGCAGCTCAAAATGTAGTGACAAGCTTCCAGCTTGTCGTCCGACAGAATTCAACAAGCTGAAAGCTCGTCACTACATCAGCCAGGACGCATGTTCCACCTCAATGCCAGCCCTTTCTGGGTTGCTGCGAATATAGTGCTCAATCCTAGACAGCTCTGATAGCGAGCGCACGATTCTGTCATAACTTTCATGCTGCCAAACTTGCCCCTGAGACTCGCGATGCTGGTTAATCCTACTAGCCGAATACGACTTCCAAGAGTGCAACACTTGCTTAGGTGTCCACTCGTCTTGCGTTTGAAAAAGAACATGCACGTGATTGGGCATCACGACCCAATCCCCCAATTGATAGCGCTTGCTGTCGAAATACCGCATCGCAGCGGCAACAATCTCCGAGTCTTGAGCGTTCCCCAGCAGACAGTCCCCATAGCCATGATCCAAATAATCGTGAAACTTCCAGGTAAACTGCCGATGATGCTCCCGTTGAGTCTCCTCATCATGCGGCTCGGGGTGCGCCGCCAGCCATGATTTCTTTCGCTCGCCCCACTCCGATAAAATGGGCTTAGGAATCGAATCAGCCAATCGAAAGGTCGCAAAATAGATCACTCGCTGCTGCGACCAATGCGGTAAATGACGCTGCGTTTGATCCACTCGCTGATTCCAATCGAAAAAAGCATCCATCCTAACCTAGTGACAAGCTTCCAGCGGGTCGTCCAACAAAATTCGACAAGCTGGAAGCTTGTCACTACGCCGATCAGGCGCACACTGCGCCGCATGAGTACTCAAAACGACGAAGTTATCCAGATTTTTAAAGACAGCGGCGCCCTACTTGAAGGCCACTTCCTCCTCCGCTCGGGGCTACATAGCGCACACTTCTTTCAGTGCGCCCAAGTCTGCCAATACATGGATAAAGTCACTCGTCTGGCCGAAATCATGGTGCCGATGCTCAAAGAATACGGCGCCACCACCGTGGTGGGTCCCGCGATGGGCGGCCTGGTGATCGGACAAGAAGTGGCACGCCAACTGGGCCTGCGCTTTGTCTTCCTCGAAAAAGTGGACGACAAACTGGCACTACGCCGCAATTTCAAATTTGAGCCGGGCGAAAAGGTTTTGATCGTCGAAGACGTGATCACCCGTGGCGGCCGCGTAGTCGAAGCACTGGAACAATGCCGCGCCCACGGAGCCGAGCCCGTCGCCGTCGGCGTGATCGTAGACCGCAGCCAAGGCAAGACCCGCTTTGACGTGCCCCACCACAGTCTGGCCGAGCTCAGCTTCCCCACCTACGAAGCCGACAAGCTCCCACTGGAACTACAGGGGACGGAAGCCATCAAGCCTGGCAGTTAATTAGAGTGAGGCGCGAAACTCCGCGAGCTTGCGCGCAAAAGTCTTTTTCAGAGCTTCGTCCTGAATACCATCTGTCGTCGAAAAATTGTCAGCAAACGATGGCAGAGAAAAGGTCGCGACCACATCACCGCCAAGGTGCGGGAATGTGCTGGCAGCGGCTGCCAAAACAGTTGCGCCCCCACGCCCGCCTGGCGAGGTGCTCAATAGCAACATCTTTTTGTCCGACCACACTTTTTGCTTATGCCGAGTGCCCCAGTCGAAGAGGTTTTTAAACGCGGCCGTATAGCTGCCGTTATGCTCAGCCAAAGACACAATCACAGCATCGGCGGCTTCAATCTCGGCAACGAAAGCTTTCGCTGCTGCAGGAATCCCATTCACGGCTTCCTCATCGACGGAATACATCGGCGTCGCAAAATCGTTGAGATCGATCAATTTAACGTTCGCATCAGGAATTGCATTGGCCGCATATCCAGCGAGTTGCTTGTTAATAGACTGAGCGCTGGTGCTAGCTCCGAAGGCAAGTATGGTAGGCATCATTGGTAATTATCTGAATAAAAAGGAGAGAATTCACTCAGCGTGAATTCAACATATCTAATTGAAACATCCCCACCAAAGCAAGCCCCACTCCGAGGCCTATAAGCTTTCACATAAACGCATAAGAGACAATGCAGCCAGAGACATAAACGAACCTTGGCTACATCCGAGTCACCCCAGGCCTACGGTCGTCTCGGCGAGACGCCCCTACCGCAAGCGCATCGGACATTCGAGACAAATACCAACGCAGCTAACGTGAGCCACCAAAGAACATCAACACAGTGCTGCTCTAGTAATTCACCCTAAAAAGTACAATCTCAATCAAGATATTCCCCCCGGCCAGCTAGGTGGCGCTAAGAAATAGGGCTGCGGCGAATCGGGCAGGCAAAACAGGGTGCAACGCTCGCTGGCGAATTGATGCAGCCTGGACACGGAAATCACTGGAAACTGGCGCTTTGCCTGCGAACTCAGCTCGACCGGCCACAGTGGTTTGTCCATGAGCAACACTTCCTCAACTCCGGCGAAGTTTTGTGCCCACTCACTGAGATACAGCCAGTGGCCGACGCGGGCGCTGGGCGAGAACAGCTCCAGCGGCGGGACCGCATCCTGTCCCATCGGCAGAAAGAGACAGCCGTAAATCAGTTGCTGTGTCTGGATGGCATCGATCCCAAAACGCTGGCGTAAGAGCTGACGCGTTTCCGGCAAGCGACTCAATTGTAACTGATGCCTGCGCAGCCGATCCAACTTGCGTTGCCAATTGTCGCGCGGGTCCGGCCCGGGAAACTGCCAGCCATCGCGCCCTTTGACTGCGAGATAAAATTTAACCGCCAACTCCAAATGCAGATACTGATCCTGCACAAGATCGTGCATGAGGAAGTCCAGCTCCCCCAAGGTGCGCCCGCTCTCGGCGAAGACCTGCAAGTGACTCGCCAACAGCTCAAAGTCAGCGGACGATTCCAAGAGTCGACCGAGCGCTTGCTCGTAGAGGTGCCCCAACTTTTGGTCAAAGCGAAGCGGCTCAACAGCGCATGCGCCCGTGGAGCCCAATCGCGAACGATCCAGCACCGCCGCCTCCGGCAGGTCCCCGATCAAGAGCGGCGCCGAACGAAGGCTTTCGAGGATGAGTTGAGTGGGCGTCGCAGCGATCATTGCCCTCAATAAGCGACCTATTTAAAACAAAACTTCAATATTCTTCCCACTTTCTACTCCCCACTCCCCACGCAAGCTACTTCTGGCAGCGTGGACAATGGTAGGTGCCGCGTTGGCCGAGGATGGTTTTGACCACAGGCGTCTTTTGGCAGAGTTGACATTCTTGCTGGTAGAAAACCACCAGATTTTGCACGCCGGTGCCCTTGTCGCCTTTAGTATCACGGTAGCCACCTCCAAAAGCAACGCCGCCGCGGGTGATGGTGCCATGGATGACAGTAGACACCGCGCGATACAATTTATTGATTTCCCGAGTACTCAGGCTTTGGACCAATCGATGTGGCAAAACTCTAGCATGCGCGCAAATCTCGTTGGCGATATAATTACCAGTGCCCGCAAAGAGCGACTGATCCAATAAGGAGACCTTAACCGCCCGCTGCGGGTAGCGCAGCAAGCAGGCCTTAAAATAGCGCGCGGTAAATTCGGGCGACAAAAGATCGTGCCCCAATTCCGCCAACTTGGCGGCGGCCTGCGCCTCATCGTATAAATACATGTGTCCAAAACGGCGCGGATCGACATAGCCGAGGTAGCCGGAGTCGCCGGTAAATTGCACATGGGTATGCTTGGTCGTGATCCACTCGGACGCGATCAACCACCCGCCGGACATGCCGAGATGACTCAAGAGGTGGCGGCCATCGTCTAGGATGAAGTCCAACATCTTACCCTTGCGTGACACTTCGCGAAAGGAGTGTCCGCTAAGTTGATCCATCTTTGTATGCACAATCGAATCCGCGACTCGACTCAACGAGCAGCGCTGAATGCGAAAGGGCATGATCGCGTTCAGCTGGTCTTGAATGGTTTTAACTTCGGGCAGTTCCGGCATAATTCGATACGTAAGTATAACTTCGAACATTCGCAATCCGTCATTGTTCGTTTGGGCTAATACAAACCAGCACACAGGGCGGCGGAGCCAAGCCTGCGACGAAACAGATCACGTGTGCGTATTGACTTACATCCCATTCTCGTTTCCAACAATGCACTATGTTCCGTTTCGACAGCACACTTCACCGCCTGCGCTCCGTAGGCACCTGGGAAGCCATCTCCTCGATCTTGCTCTTCGGCATTGCGATGCCGCTTAAATACATTTGGGGCAACGATGTGCTGATCCGCCCAATCGGGATGGCACACGGCATTTTGTGGATGGCCTACGTCGGCTTCGCCTTATTGGGTCAGCTGGATTACAAGTGGTCGTGGAAACTCACCGGCTGGCTACTGGTCGCCAGTATCGTACCGGCCGGACCACTGTTCGCCGACGCAAAGTTGCTAAAAGCTTACGAAGCCAAGGTGTAGTCACGAGCTTCCAGCTTGTGCACGGGTGCTGCAACCATCTCCGACAAGCTGGAAGCTTGTCACTACGAACACGCTCTATGAAGTTGCAGTTTCGCTGAATCGCGCCACAGTTCGGATTATGAAAGTATTTTATGCGATCGTTTGTGCTGCGATGATTTTCTCTGCCACTGGCTGCCAGTCGGTTTATTATGCCTCCATGGAGAAGCTCGGCATCGAAAAACGTGAACTGATGGTCGATCGGGTGGAAGACGCCCGCGATGAACAAGAAGAGGCTAAAGAAACTTTTGCCGACGCACTGGAAGCCTTCACCGCAGTGACGGAGTATCAGGGTGGCGATTTAGAGGCGGTTTATAGCAAAATCAACGCGGCCTACGAAGACAGTTTGAAAGCCGCCGAGCGCGTCTCCAAACGTATCGACAAAGTCGAGTCGGTGGCCGAAGCACTCTTCGCCGAATGGGAACAAGAACTGGAATCCTACCAAAGCGCTAGCCTGCGTAGCTCCAGCCAACGCTCACTGCGCGAGACCCGCGCCAGCTACAACGGCATGGTGACTAAAATGCGCAAGGCCGAAGCCAGCATGGCCCCCGTGGTCGAACTGTTTCAAGATCAAGTGCTCTACCTGAAGCACAACCTGAATGCCCGCGCGATCGCCGCGCTGGATGTGGAAGTGGTCAAAATCCAAGAAGAAGTCGCCAGCCTGGTCAAAGAAATGGAAGCCTCTATCGACGAAGCCAATGCGTTTATGAGTCGACTCTGAGTCGCCAGAACTTCGAACGAGCGCCTTCTAATTTAGAGCTCGGATCCAATAAGAAGAGGATAACGGGGCAGTCAAATATCAGTCCCTTAAGGCTCAACTGTGAAGAGACACAAATAAGTGCGGGCATTCAATGAGTCACTAACTAAATAATGATCATAATGTTTTTTCGCTTGCATTGTGATAATGAGACTCCATCTCATTTTATATGCTCGCTAAAATCAAATCTAAGAAAATATCTGCCTGCGCATATCTAACCCTGGCAACACTTTCCAGTACTTCGATCTGTCCGCTTGTTTCTCAAGCAGAGACAAATGAAGCTACCGATCCTATCGAAGCTACCTTTTCAGAGGTGACTCTAACGGGGGAAGCCGCCAGAGGCTTTGATGCGACCATGACGCAAACTAGCCTGGAAGGCGATATGGTGGAGTCGCTCACACCTGTAAATAACTACAGTCTCCTGCGTCTGCTTCCCGGAGTGAACAGTGGCTTGAGCAGTAAGGACCGCTTTGGCGGACCTGTTTCAATTCGCGGCGGCGTGACTTGGGGAGTGGTGCAGCTGGTGGACGACTATCCGGTCATTGATGTGGTGCCAGTTTCGGCTGAAGACGGTGGCTACACCGCTGGGCTTTCCAGTATAATACCCAGTATCGCGCTCACAGAGATGAGCGTCGAGACCGGTGCCCTTGGCGTTCGTTATGGCCAAGCCACAGGCGGTGCCATTCGCTCACAGATCAAACGCGGCAGTGCAGAGAATCCTTATTCCGGCCTGCAAGTGGAGTACAACACCATCGGAGAGATCACCGGCATGGCAGAAACCTCCGGAGGTGAGGGCAAATGGGATTATTACGCTGCCGTACAAACGGTACAGGCCGACTATGGGGATGCTTACGACACCCACTCGCGGCAGCTGCAAGACTTGGAATTGTATTCCGGGCTAACCAAGATCGGCTATCGTCCCAATGACAAAGGACGCGCAGAATTGCTGTTGATCGGCGGCACGGAAGACCACAACTACTTCAACACTGGAAATGCATCCGACTACCACACCGAAAAAGATAATATCTTCGTGGGTCTACGCTATGACCATGTCCTAGACAACGACTTGAAGTGGGATATCGGTACGACCTACAATTATTTCCGCGAGAATCGGATTAATGATACGACGGGGCTCAGCGAACGCGACCGACCACAGGAAGCTTTTAAGCTCTTTACCAATCTCTCGAAGCACTTCGAACTCTCCGAAGAATGGAGCATGGAAACCATCAATGGCGTTGAATTTTCAGATGATTACTTTAGCGACCAAACCAATGCAGAAAAGCGCTATGATTTCGGCGAAACGAGCGTCTACACACGTAACAGCTTCAATTGGAACGATCGAGTCACACTCAATGTCGGGCTGCGCGGCACGCAAATCGACAACGCTTTCCGCAATATTTCTCATGTCGCGCACAACGTCGGCGCGGCAGTGAACCTCAATGCCTTGGGACAATTCCACGTAAGTCACTTTACCGGCTACCGCTTGAACAAAGCGTTCTACCTCTGGTGGGGCGGCGGCAGTTTCTTGGATCGTGCTCCAGCCGATGGTCTGGACCCATCCGAATCCGAAACGCTGGAAATCGGCTGGAAGCGTAACTTTAAATTGCTAGAAGGCGACGGCTCCATCCGCCTGACTTACTTCGACACCACCGAATCCCGAATCTTCAATTTTGCAAATACTGGCACCGGCACACCTTACTATGACGAGGGCGAATCCAAAGGCTTCGAAGCTTGGTTGGAATGGCAGGCCACTGAGGAGCTCAAGCTTTTCACCGGATACACCAGCCTCAAAAACCGTCGCGTCGACAGCACCAATCCAGCCGCGACGAATCTCGATCTACGCTTCTCCCCGCTGCCAGAACACACTGCATCGCTCGGCTTCAGCTGGCGCTTTGCCGAGGACTGGGAACTCACGACGACTGCTCTCTACGATTCCGGCTCACAGCGTGAATTCTACGACGCCGGCGTGCGTGAAGTGGAAACCTTCGAGGAGTTTTTCCGTATCGACACTGCGGTTAGCTGGCAAGTCACAGAGGACTTGATGCTATTCGGTCGTATCGAGAATCTGTTAAACGAAAAAGACCTCGGCTATTCTTCTGTCCGCGAGGAATCAGATGGCTCCACCACTCGCAACAACGCCACGCAGGAAGATCCGGGAATTCTCTTTGCACTCGGTGCCCGCATTCAGTTTTAAAAGAACTGCATGAGGACAAGGCCCGAAACAAACAAAGCTCCCAAACGGCAACGCCCGATCTGGTTTCACCTACATTTTTGGTTGAGCTGGATCGCGGCCTTGCCCTTGCTAGTGGTATTTGTGACCGGCGTGCTGCTGTCCTTTGAAAAGGAATTTTACCAATGGGAGCAGCCAGAACACTACGCCATCCAGGCAAATGGGCCCGCCATGTCGTTGAGCGAAGTCTTGCAGGCCTACGAGCAAGCCCAGCCACCGCTACTGTTAAACTATCTCCAAGTCCCCGAATCGGGAGACGCCGCCTATCTTGCGTTCGCACGTGAAATGCCCAGCGACGGCAGTCCCGAACGCAGTCTGCGCGCCTACCTCAATCCATATACCGGCAAGATCACCCGCGAGTTTGATAATCCGACTTTCATTCGCCTGATGGAAGACTTGCACCGCACCCTGACTTTAAAGAAGTGGGGGCGCTGGAGCGTCGGCGCCAGCTCGCTCATCTTAGCGATCAGCTCGCTGATCGGGCTCATTCTGTGGTGGCCGATGCGCGGACGCACCTTTAGCCGCGCTTGGCGGAGGGGCCGCGCCCTCGATTGGCACAATGCATTGGGCCTGATCGCGCTACTCCCTCTGTGCGTGTTCGCCCTGACAGGCATCACTTTCACTTGGGGGAAATTCATTTTCCAGCAACTGGACAAGCTGCAAGAACAGCCCTCCCGCTTCGAAGCGCCCCAACTGATCGTTGAGACAGCTCCCGCCCAGGAACAATGGGTGACACTCGCCGAGGCCGCGACTTGGGTGCAGGCTAATTATCCGGACGCCGAGATTCGTGGCGTGCAAGGCACCCGCAATGCCAAACGCCCCTACATCTTTCATCTAAAGCAGCACCACGAATTTCATCCCGGCGGCAATCTCAAGCTCTCAGTGGCGCCGACCAGCGGCCAATTGCACAGCGAGTTTGACGTCACGACGACCGGACCCGTTGGCTGGTATCGCCGCTACTTTTACATCCTACACACAGGGCACCCCTTTCCGTGGTGGGGTCGACTCTTTTGGGCCGTGAGCAGTTTGGCAGGCCTCATCCTGCTGGTCACAGGAGTCTGGATGTCGATGCGCCGCTGGCGACGAAAGCGCGCCTAATGTCTATTCGGTCTATCGTTGGAATTTTCAGATAGCTTTACCGCGCGTTCACAGCACTCAAAGACGATACAATTCCCTTATAAGCATTTCGAATCGAGCCCTCTTTTAAACGGGCACGTAACTCTTGAATGTCTTGATCAATATCACTCATTTCGCAGCTCTCATTAGATTAGTTAAACTTTTTCTTTGAGTGGGATACAGATGTCGACCAACCACTTCCCCTCGGGGTGCTCCATAAATTCTTCGTTGTTTTAAGGCTTACAGCAATTTACGGCACGAGTGTATAATGAGATGCGAGGCGCCGTTGCAAGCGCACGCACAGAGCCTTCAGAGGCTGGCACTAGCTTATGAGAAAACTCGGAGAGTTCGTTGTATGGTAGGGCTGTTTTGCCAAAACAGCCGTTCGCCATGCGGAAACGTCTGCCGATGACTATACATACAGGGCAGCGCGATCAACTGCAAGACGGCGCTTTCGGCGAAAGCGCCCTACCCAGAATACTTCAATAAAGACGACTAACGCAACTTGACCAGCAGGTCCTTACTCTCGACCTGCAAACTTCGAAGGTGAATGTTTCGTAATTAAAAAGAACTGCCAGCTTCAGATCACGCTCCTTTAGCGGCCCACAGAGGCTGGCACTAGCCTAAGAGAAAACTCGGAGAGTTCGTTATATGGTAGGGCTGTTTTGCCAAAACAGCCGTTCGCCATGCGAAAACGTCTGCCGATGACTATACATACAGGGCAGCTCGATCAACTGCAAGACGGCGCTTTCGGCGAAAGCGCCCTACCCAGATACTTCAATAAAGACACAAAACAGCCCCTGACCGCGATGCGCGATACAGGGGCTACTGAAAAACTACAACGGATCCGACGACTAGCGTAACTTGACCAAGAGGTCCTTACTTTCGACCTGGTCGCCGGCCTGAACTTCGACTTGATCGATGATACCGTCGGCGAGTGCGTAGACGGTCGTCTGCATCTTCATGGCTTCCAGAATGGCGAGCTTGTCGCCCTTCTTCACCTTGTGGCCCACGGTAGCCGTCACTGCACTCACCATCGCAGGGATGGGTGCACCGACTTGCATCTTGTCCGCAGAGTCGGCTTTGACGCGGCGCTTAGTCTCGGACTGAATCGAGTGGTCCTTGATGACACACTCGCGGGCACGGCCGTTGAGCTCGAAGGTGAGCGTGCGCAGGCCTTCTTTGTCCGGCTCGCTGACGTAGATGAGTTTAATAATAAGCACCTTGCCTTCTTCGATCTCGACCGAGATTTCTTCGCCGGGCTTGAGACCGTAGAAGAACGCGGGAGTCGGCAACACGCGGGCGTGCCCATACTCGTTGATATATTTGACCAGATCCTTGAAGACCTGTGGATACATCAGGTATGCGTAGAGATCATCATCGTTGCATTCGCTGCGCTTAGTGATCGCCTTGACCTCTTCGCGAGTCGCCGCGAGATCGACTTTTTCGGCACGGGCGCCGGGGCGGCCTTTGTAAGGTTTGCGATCACCAAGCACGACCTTTTGCACATCCTTGGGCCAGCCGCCCTTGGGTTGGCCGAGGCCACCGGAGAGCATGTCGACCACCGACTCAGGAAATGCAGTGCCGGGCTCGAGGTTGACCATATCCTTGGGCTCAACGCCCTTGGTCAGCAGGAACATGGATAAGTCGCCCACAACTTTGGAAGACGGTGTGACTTTGACAATGTCGCCGAGCACTTCGTTGACCTCGTGGTAGTAACGCACCACTTCCGGCCAGCGTGCACCGAGGCCGAGGGCGCGGGCTTGCTCACGCAGGTTGGTGTATTGACCGCCTGGCATTTCGTGGCGATAGACTTCGGCACTGCCAAACTTAGGGCTGGTGTCGAAGGGCTCGTAGTATTGGCGAATCGCCTCCCAGTAGATGGAGAGATCGTCAAAGAACTTTTGATCCAGACCGGTATCACGTTTATCGCCACGCATGGCGTTGATAATCGAGTTCAAGTTAGGCTGTGCGGTGAGTCCGGAGAGCGAAGCAATCGAAAGGTCGACCGCGTCAACGCCCGCTTCGGCGGCTTTGATAATAGACGCACCGGCGATACCGCTGGAGTCGTGCGTGTGGAAGTGCACTGGCAGCGCCACTGCAGCGCGCAGGGCCTTGATCAGTTTATAGGCTGCGTGCGGATGGCAGAGGCCGGACATGTCCTTGAGCGCGATGATGTGAGCACCCATTTTCTCCAGCTCTTGGGCCATTTGGACGTAATACTCGAGGGTGTATTTGTCGCGATCGTCGTTGAGGATATCACCGGTGTAGCAAATGGTAGCCTCACACACGGAATTGGTATCCTTGCGAATCGAGTCCATCGCGACCTTGAGGTTCGGCAAGTAGTTAAGCGAATCGAATACGCGGAAGATATCCATGCCGCAGTCAGCGGAGTGCTTGATGAAGCCACGGATGACGTTGTCCGGATAATTGGAATAACCGACCCCGTTGGCGCCGCGCAGCAACATCTGAAAACAGATATTAGGGATGCGTTCCCGCAGACGACGCAAGCGCTTGAATGGATTCTCATGCAGGAAGCGCATGGAAGTGTCGAAGGTGGCACCGCCCCAGCATTCGAGACTGTAGAGCTTGTCACCGTGTTGCGCGATGGCGTCGGCCACTTCCAGCTGATCGGAGCTGCGCATGCGTGCGGCCAGCAGTGATTGATGCGCATCGCGCATGGTGGTGTCGGTGATCAGCAGACGCTTTTGCTTACGCGTCCACTCGGCAAATTTCTCAGGGCCGTGCTTGGTCAGGTAGTCCTTAGTGCCCGCGGGCTTAGGCTGCTTGGGATCGTAGTCAGGAACGATCACAGGCAAATCCATCAGCGGCACGGGACGGCCTTTCACTTGATCGTTGCCATTAACGATGGTCTCCCCGAGCAGCTTGAGTAGCTTGGTGGCGCGGTCACGACGGCGGCTGAAGTTAAAGAGCGCCGGCGTGGTATCGATCAACGTCGTGATAGCCTCCCCAGTGAGGAAGGTATCGTGGTGAATGACGTTCTCGATGAAGGGGATATTAGTCTTCACGCCACGGATACGGAACTCACGCAGCGCACGGTCCATACGCTGGATCGCGAGCTCAAAGGTGCGCGCGGAAGCAGTGAGCTTGACCAGCAAGGAATCGTAGAAGGGAGTAATCACTGCCCCGGTATCGCCCATGGCGCCGTCGAGGCGAATGCCCAGGCCGGCGGCACTGCGGTAGTTGACAATCTTACCGTAATCAGGTGCGAAATTTTTCTCAGGGTCTTCCGTGGTGATGCGAGCCTGGATGGCGTAACCGTTACGTGGCACATCCTCTTGCGCAGGGATGCCGATCTCGTCGCTAAAGAGACTATACCCCTGGGCAATGAGGCACTGTGTGCGCACGATATCGATGCCAGTAATCACTTCGGTCACCGTGTGCTCCACCTGGATGCGTGGGTTCATTTCGATGAAGAACCACTCGTGAGTATCCAGATCCAACAAGAACTCAACAGTGCCGGCATTGTAGTAGCCGATGGACTTGGCGATCTTGACGGCCGCATCGCAGAGGTCTTTACGCACATCATCGGGAAGGCCTACCGAGGGTGCGATCTCGATGACCTTTTGGTGACGCCGCTGCACCGAGCAGTCGCGCTCGTGCAGGTGCACAACGTTGCCCTGCTTATCGCCCAAAATTTGAACTTCGATGTGTTTCGCGCGCCCAATATAGCGCTCAAGAAAGACCGCATCATTTCCAAATGCGCGGCCTGCCTCGCCCTGTGCTTCGTCCAGCAGCGGAATTAAATCCTTAGGATCTTTCACCACGCGCATACCGCGTCCGCCACCACCAAAGGCCGCTTTAATGATCAACGGAAAGCCCACTTTTTTCGCGATTTTGACTGCTTCGTCGCGATCACTAATGGGGTCCTGCGTGCCTGGCAAGGTCGGCACCTTTGCCTTTTCCGCAATCTTACGCGCTTCAATCTTGTCCCCCATGCGCCCCAAAAGCTCCGCACTGGGGCCGACAAAGGTCAGACCATTTTCCTCACAGGCACGCGCAAAATCAGCGTTTTCCGAAAGGAAGCCATAACCGGGATGGATCAGGTCGACGCCCTTCTTCTTCGCCAAATCGATAATGCTCGGGATATCCAGATAAGCCGCCACGGGGCCCTGCCCTTTACCCACCAGATACGCTTCATCCGCCTTGAAGCGGTGCACGCCAAAGCGATCTTCATTTGCATAAACGGCAACAGTGCGGTAGCCCAGTTCGGTTGCACTGCGAAAGATACGTACAGCGATCTCGCTGCGATTAGCGGCTAGTAATTTCTTCATAGGGTAGGATTAATGATAGTAGTAATAAGTGGTAGGAGAGGGAGAGAAAAGCAGCGCATCCGCTGCTGTCAATAGGAGTCGAAACTCCTAAGACTCCAGCACTTCTTTTTTCACACCACTAACGACCTCTCCATTACCCGACAATAAGATCGCCACCGGACGAGTCGCTGGGAAATACGAGCATACGATCATAATAATCACCGTAATCGGCACACAGAGAAACATGCCTGGAATCCCCCAAATAGAGCCCCATAAGCCGAGTGAAAGCAAAATGACAATCGGGCTCAGATTAAGACGATTCCCCATCAGCTTCGGCTCCAGCAAACTACCAATACAAAATTGCACTGCCGTCAAAACCGAAATCGTAACGATGAAGGGCCCCAGCGTCTCAAACTGTACCAGTGTCAACATTGATGGAAATGCGGTGGCAATAATCGAGCCGATGGTAGGAATAAAATTGAGCAAAAAAATCAGCACCGCCCAAAAACTCGCAAAATCAACACCCACCACCTTAAGCACAAAATAACTGATCAATCCAGTCGACGCGCTGGTGAGCACTTTGATCCCCACATAACTGCGTATATCCGAACGCATCTTATCAATCAACTCAAAGGCATCTTTCTGACGTTCGGGATGACGAATGATCGCCTTCATCTTATCGCCGAACGTGCGTTGTTCCAAAAGTAAGAAGATCAAGTAAACCGTAATAATCCCCATACTGCTCACAAGCGAACGCACCGTCGCACCGAAACTCTGTAGATAGGCGCCAAAATCCAACTGATTGAGAAACTCACGAATATTCGGCACCTCCTCAGCACCGAACAGGCGATAGCCCTTATAGATCAAAGCTTCCAGATTTTTCTGATACACTGGAGCCACTTCAATCACACTCTTAATATTCACCGTGATCAGCTGCACCAAATAAGAAAGTGACAGCAAGATGATCGCAATTGCCAAAAACATAGCGATCGGCTTCGGCACAGAAAATCCTTTAAACATCGGCGATGCGATCGTATGCGCCAAAATACTAATCAAATAAGCCACCGCTCCTGCGATCACGAGTGGCAACAGCAGGGCCTGCCCCAGATAAAGCAAATAAAAAGTCAAAAAGACGATAATCATCGCCATCGCGACACGCTGTATTTTCATAAGTGAGTCATAGTAAAAGATCGCGACCACTCTTGTCGAATGCCTTTGTCGACGAGTTGAACTAAGCGGCGCATCATCGGCTAAAAATACCCGTGCTAGCTAAAAAATCAAGCAGAGCAACAACTGTATTCGGGGAATACTAAACGCCCCGATTCCAAGCAACGCAATCCGAGTAACGAATCTGCGTACCTCCAAACAAATCCAATGCACTACCAATCGTCAGGTCGACTTTCCCACGACTCAAACAGTTCACTCGTTCAAGGTCTTCATAGCAGTTCGCCCCTCCAGCATAGGTGACTGGAATTGGACTGTACTTGCCCAAGAACTCAACCAAGTGCGCATCCACCCCCTCGCACTTGCCTTCCACATCGGCAGCGTGCACCAAAAACTCGTCACAAGAACTCGCCAACTCAACAATTGTCGCCACATCCACATTCAAATCAGTCGGCGTTTGCCAGCGATTCATCGCCACCACCCAACCATTTTCCTGGCCCCGACAACTCAGATCCAGTACGAGACGCTCTTTTCCAACTTCATCAACCAAGCGATTCAACCGCTCCGGCAAGAAGTGCCCCTCCGCATCGAATAACCATGAAGTGACGATTATATGGCTCGCGCCCGCGGTCAGCCAATCAGCGGCATTATCTGCCTGAATGCCACCGCCGACCTGCAATCCTCCAGGGTAAGCGCCAAGTGCCTCACGCGCGGCCGCATCGTTACCAGGCCCCAACTTAATTACATGCCCTCCCGTCAGCGCATCCTGTCGATACATCCTAGCATAATAGCCTGCCGGCTGCTCACTCTCAAAATTCGTCAGCAGCTCTCGCTCGTCCGCACTCAGACTGCCACCTACAATTTGTTTCACACGTCCGTTGTGCAGGTCGATACAGGGCCGAAATTTCGTCATACAGGCCAGACAAACCCAATGAGTTTCCAGTGAAAAGCTAAATCATTCGCTATAGTTCCGTAAAAGAGTCCGCATATAGCCAAGAATAGGGAAAAAGCTTGAAAGCGTGTAGAAACGAAATACGGTAAAAGACTCAATTATCTATTTTCTAAACGAAACTCCGCTATGAAGACTCTGCGAATCCCATTTACTATTCTATGCGTGCTCGCGATTAGTGCGCTCTCAGCCAACGCTGCTCAACTAGCAACCGCCAAGGTGCTCGAAGTAATGGGCACTGTCACAAAATACGCTGCCAACGGCGGAAAGGGGCCACTTAAGGCGGGTGATATTCTGACTCAGGGCGATGAAATCAGTGCATCCGCCCTCAGTTCTGCCAAATTAGTATTTTCAAACGGCTCCGAGCTGACAATTGAAGAAAATACTAGCGTGGACATCACCAAGCTAGAACAAGCCTCCTTCAGCAGCAGCCAAAGTTACGAGCAATTGCAAGCGGACCCCAGCAAATCACAAACTCTGCTCAACCTGAACTACGGCAAACTAAATGGTCATGTTAAAAAGCTACAATCCGGCTCGACTTTCATGGTTGAGACCCAATTGGGCACGGCAGCGATTCGTGGCACACAATTCTCAGTAGAACTTCGCTACAACGCAACACGTGGTGAATTCGAGCTCACAGTGAACAACTTCGACGGACTCGTTGACATCATCTCACAATTTGGCGGCAAGATTGACTTCAGCGGCAAACAAGCAGTCGACGTCGGCTATGACAACAACTCAGGCCAAGAAACCTCCCCAATCCCTGCGCAACGCAAAATCACCATTCGCATCTCACGCGGCGACCCTGCCTTCGACGCGCTCTTCAGCTTGGTCAAGAACTACATTCCAACTGAGCAAACTCCGGGCTGGATTCAGTTACCTGCACCCGAAATCACACCCGAGGATCCGGGCGTCACTATCGTCAGCCCTGAAGATCAAAACGTCGCAATTGATTAATCATCCAGCAGTAACATCAGCGCGATCTAGCAGCTAATATACATTTATCTAAAGCCCCGGTTATCCCGGGGCTTTTTTATTGATCCTCCCATGCAATACTTAGCGATCGTCTCACTCATTTGGGCTTTCTCTTTCGGCCTCATCGGCAAATATTTACCCGGCGTAGATCCCTTCTATATAGCTGCCCTACGCCTCGGCATCGCGGGGCTGGTCTTCTTGCCATTTTTAAGACTCAGCAAGGTCCCCCCAGGCAGCCAGCTAAAGCTAATCGGCTGCGGGGCCGTCCAATTCGGCATCATGTACGTCAGCTACATGGCTGCATTCCAATTCATCCCTGCCCAATCACACTTGGTCGCCCTATTTTCAATCCTCACACCACTCTACGTGGTGCTGATCAACGATTTGCGGCAGTGCCAATTTCATCGAAAATACCTTTATGCCGCCCTACTCGCAATCGCAGGAGCGGCCACAATCAAAGCCAAGGCTGGCTCAATGGACTCACTGTGGATCGCTTTTGGACTCATGCAGGTCGCAGGCGTGGCCTTCGGATTCGGACAAGTCTATTACCGCGACTGGAAACGAAGCCATCCCGCAACAAAGGATCACCAAGTATTCGCCCTGCTCTACATTGGTGGCATTGCCGTCGCCACGGTCGCTTCCATCCTATGCACCAATTGGGAAAAGACACAGCTCAGCGCCCAACAAATACAAGTATTGCTCTACCTTGGGCTTGTCGCCTCAGGACTAGGATTCTTCCTATGGAACAAGGGCGCCGCCCTCTGCCGGGCGGGCACGCTCGCAGCCTTCAACAATGCTGTGGTCCCCTTGGCCATGGCCTGCTCCTTATTCATCTTCGGAGAAATCTCCGAAATCGAAGGGACAGCGCTCATACGCCTACTAATAGGCAGCGCCTGCATCGTTGGTGCAGTCTTCCTCGCAGAGAAAACCCCGCGACAATCCTAGGCGGCACTTTACAAAACATATAGAGTGCGCTAATTTAACGCTTTCATTCATCAATCGAACTAACCCAATAAAAACATACCATAATGGCACTTGCAACAGGCACGACCGCTCCCGATTTCACGCTTAAGACTAAAAACGACGAAGGTCTCGCCGACGTCACCTTGAGCGAAAACTTCGGCAAAAAGAAGACCGTCCTACTCTTCTTCCCACTGGCATTCACCAGCGTCTGCATGAAAGAAATGTGCGACGTGAGTGACAGCATCACCGCTTATAACGACTTAAATGCAGCCGTTTATGGCATCTCCGTCGACAGTCCTTTTGCCCAAGAGCAAATGGCCAAGGTCGATGGCCTGAAATTCCCTCTACTCAGTGATTTCAACAAGGAGGTTTCAACGGCTTACGATGTATGCTACGCCGACCTGCTGGGCTTCAAGGGCGTCTCTAAGCGCTCGGCCTTCGTCATCGACGAAAAGGGGGTCATCATCTACAGCGAATCTTCCGAAGATCCACACGACCTGCCCAATTTTGATGCGATCAAAGCAGCACTCGCATAAGGGGCGTCTATTCGAGTAATTCACAACCTACCCACGATTCCTGATCTGCAGCCCGCTCAATCGTGCTGCAGATCTTTCCCCATCATAGTTCCGCCCATCCTCTCTAGGACTTCGGCAAACTCTACGGCTCGCCGAAGTTATCCGTCCAAAATCGTAGTTCCTAATTCATTATGAACGATCCGTTTAAAGTCCTGAAGGAGCTGAATGGCTCCAAATACTACAGCCTTCCCGCTCTCGAAAGCGAAGCGGGCCTAAGCGGTATCTCCCGCTTACCGGTGAGCATTCGAATCGTCCTGGAATCGGTGCTGCGCAACTGCGACGGCAAAAAGGTCAAAGAGGAAGACGTCACAGCGCTCGCCAACTGGAGCGCGAGCGAGCGTAGCAGCAAAGAGATTCCCTTCGTGGTCTCGCGTGTCGTGCTACAGGATTTCACCGGCGTGCCACTGCTAGTCGACCTCGCCGCCATGCGCGATGCCGTCACTGCACTAGGCAAAGACCCTGCCCTGATCGAGCCACTGGTGCCCGTCGATTTAGTGGTCGACCACTCGGTACAAGTCGATCGCTCAGGCTCGGCCAACGCATTTTTGGAGAATTTAAAGATCGAATTCAGCCGCAATAAGGAGCGTTACCAATTCCTAAAGTGGGGCCAGCAGGCATTTGATACTTTCAGCGTTGTGCCCCCCGCGATCGGCATCGTGCACCAAGTCAATTTGGAGCACTTGGCAAAGGTGGTCTTCGAAAAAGACGGTATCCTCTACCCCGACACACTGGTCGGCACCGACTCCCACACCACCATGATCAACGGTCTCGGCATTGTCGGCTGGGGCGTGGGCGGCATCGAGGCGGAATCCGGCATGCTGGGCCAACCTGTTTATTTTCAAACTCCGGAAGTCGTCGGCGTGCACCTCACCGGCGAGTTGCCCGAAGGCACCACCGCCACCGACCTCACACTGCGCATCACTCAAATACTGCGCGAAGCCAAAGTGGTGGGCAAATTTGTCGAGTTCTACGGCGATGGCGCCGCCCAACTCAGCCTGGCCGACCGCGCGACGGTCGCCAATATGGCACCGGAATACGGCGCCACCATGGGCTTCTTCCCCGTCGATGAAAAATCACTCGACTACCTGCGCCTCACAGGCCGCCAAGAGGCACAGATCGAGCGCATTCGCAGCTACTACCAGGCACAAAACATGTTTGGCATTCCTCAAAAGGGCGAGATCGACTACTCCGTTGACCTGGAACTCGACATTAGCACCATCGTGCCCTGCGTCTCGGGCCCCAAGCGACCCCAGGATCGGATTGAAGTGCCCGCGCTTAAAGAGAAATTCACGACGCTATTGAGCGCCCCCACCTCCGAAGGTGGCTTCGGCATCCCCCAAGGCGACCTCAATAAAACAGTGCGGGTAACGGCACCGGTCGCCGCAGGCGGCCGCGATGAACCCACCGGTGGCGTCACTGACCTCTCTAACGACGAAGGGGCCGCCATGAACGAAACCGAGATGGTGGCCAATCGCCCAGCCACGCCTGGTCAAGCGGAAGTACATGATCCCGCGAAGCTGCCCCCAATCGCTCACGGCCAAGTATTGATTGCTGCCATCACCAGCTGCACCAACACTTCTAATCCCTCAGTCATGATCGCCGCAGGCCTCGTCGCCCGCAAGGCACGCGAGAAAGGCCTAAAGGTCAATCCGCTGGTCAAAACATCACTCGGACCAGGCTCACGCGTAGTGACCGACTACCTGAAAGCGACCGACTTACAGGATGATCTGGACGCCCTCGGCTTCCAACTGGTCGGCTACGGCTGCACCACCTGCATCGGCAACTCGGGCCCTCTGGACCCCGCCATCGAAGACGCTCTCAAACAGGGCAATATCATCGGTGCCTCCGTGCTCTCTGGCAATCGCAACTTCGAAGCCCGCGTGCATGGCGCCCTCAAAGCCTCTTTCCTGATGTCGCCCCCTCTGGTGGTCGCCTACGCCCTCGCCGGCAACGTCAACATCGACCTCGCCAACGAACCCATCGGCAATGGGAACGATGGCAAGCCCATCTACCTAAAAGACATCTGGCCCAGCAACCAGGAGATCGAAGCGCTGGTACTTTCGGGGCTCAAACCGGAAATGTTCCGCAGCAAATATGGCGAACTCGACGACGCCAACCCCGAGTGGAACGCCGTGCAATCATCGACTGGTGACAGCTACGAGTGGGACAGCGAATCCACCTACATTCAAAGCCCGCCCTTCTTCGAAGGCTTTAGCATGGAGCCGGGCACCATTACCGACCTCAAAGACCTGCGCCCACTCGCGATCGCCGGCGACTCCATCACTACCGACCATATCTCGCCCGCAGGCGCGATCAAGGAAGACGGCCCCGCCGGCCGCTATCTGGCCGAGCATGGCGTGGCCAAAAAGGATTTCAACAGCTTCGGCTCCCGCCGCGGCAATGATCGCATCATGACCCGCGGCACCTTCGCCAACGTGCGCTTCAAAAACAAAATGGCCGACGGCAAGGAAGGCGGCTACACCAAGCTAATGCCCGAAGGCAAGCCGATGGACATCTACGATGCCTGCCAGCAATACAAGCATCGCGGCACCGGACTGATCATCATCACTGGCGAAGACTACGGCATGGGAAGCTCCCGCGACTGGGCAGCCAAAGGCACCGCACTACTCGGCGTGCGCGCCGTGGTGGCTAAGAGTTTTGAACGCATCCACCGCAGCAATTTGATCGGCATGGGCGTACTGCCCTTCCAACTTCCCGCAGGAGTGGACGACGAAACGCTGGACCTAACTGGCGAAGAGACCTTTTCGATCACCGGTCTCAGCGACACACTCAAGCCCGGGCAAACCGTCCCGATGGAAATCAAAAAAGCCGACGGCAGCACACAAACGGTCGAGCTCACCGTGCGCATCGACACCGACATCGAAGTCGAATACTACCGTCACGGCGGCATTCTCCAATACGTGCTACGCGACATTCTTTCCGAGAGCTAATACAACTTTAAACCGAATGGAAACGTTTCTTGTAGCTTCGGTTCTCAAAAGTAAGTGCGTGTATGCGTTGGTCATACGTAGGGGCGCGACTTGTCACGCCCGCCGATCCAAAGCAGCGATCACAACGCGGGCGTGACAAGTCGCAATGCCATTGCATAATTCAAAGTGCCCTTTCTAAGACCGTAATTAGAACTGGTTCTCTGGATTCGCTTCTTATCCTGACTTTGGGCCAA
>NZ_JARXIC010000080.1 GCF_031127905.1 Thalassobacterium sedimentorum
GGCTCTACGGGCGAGAAGAGGGAGCCAAGGCCGACATGCACTTAACAAACAGCAAAACTCTGACTCTCTCCGGCTCCCCAACTCTAGCGAAGCGGTTGTAAAAAAAATCCATTCGTAACGGCATTGCACCCAGCAGCACGTCACGTAACTCTCCTTTCAAACTTCCAACTTCCCGCTTCAAACTTCTCCCATGACTGACAACACCATCGTCCAGAAACTCTGGAACCTCTGCGACGTCCTCCGCGACGACGGCATCAACTACAGCGACTACGTCACCGAACTCGTCCTCCTACTCTTTCCCAAGATGGTGCACGAGCAAACCGAAGCCGGCATCATTCAAAAACACCCGCTGCCCCAAGGCTGCCGCTGGACCGACCTCGCCGGCAAGTCCGGGCTGGTGCTGCTCAACGAGTATAAGCAGATGCTGCTCAACCTCTCCCAGAGCACCGACCCGCTGATCGCCGCCGTCTATGCCGAAGCGCAAACCCGCCTGCGCGAGCCACGCCACTTGGAGCAGCTGATCAAAAACCTCGGCAACATCGATTGGTTCAGCGCCACCAAAGACGGCCTCGGCGATCTCTACGAAGGCTTGCTGGAAAAAAACGCCAACGAAACCAAATCCGGCGCCGGCCAATACTTCACCCCGCGCCCCTTGATCGACGCCATGGTCGAGTGCCTACAGCCACAGCTCGGCGAGCGCATTCAAGACCCCGCCGCCGGCACCGCTGGCTTCCTGATCGCGGCCGACACCTACATTAAAAAGCACGCCGACTGGCACGGCCTCAAACAAGCCCAAGTTAATTTTCAAAAACACAAAGCCTTTGTCGGCGTCGAGCTGGTGCCCGAGACCCGCCGCCTCGCTTTGATGAACTGCCTGCTGCACAATATCGAGGGCGAAGGCGGCGGCGTCATCCATCTCGGCAACTCGCTCGGCCAAGTTGGTGAATCGCTCGCGCCCGCCGATGTCATCCTCGCCAATCCCCCCTTCGGCACCTCGCGCGGCGGCGACGCCAGCGTCACCCGCGCCTTCACCCATAAAACGGGCAATAAGCAGCTCGCCTTTCTGCAACACATATACCGCGGCCTCAAGCCCGGCGGCCGCGCCGCCGTGGTGCTGCCCGACAACGTGCTCTTCGAAGCAGGCGTCGGCACCGACATCCGCCGCGACCTGATGGACAAGTGCAACCTCCACACCATCCTACGTCTGCCCACGGGCATTTTCTACGCCGCCGGCGTGAAGACCAATGTGCTGTTCTTTAATCGCGGCACCCAAAAGAATCCCGAGCAAGAGGAAGGCTGCACCCGAAAGACCTGGATCTACGACCTGCGCAGTAACATGCCCAGCTTTGGCAAGCGCACGCCCTTCGGCCCGCAGCACCTTGCGCCCTTTGTAAAACTCTACGGCCCAAAAGCCGACGGCAGCAGCAAGCGTAAAGAAGGCGACTGGTCCTTCCCGCAAGCAGGCGAAGCCCCGACCGAAGCCAACAGCCGCTGGCGCGTCTTCGATCGTAGTTGGATTTCCGATACAAAAGACGACTCCCTCGACATCGCCTGGATCAAAGACAAAAACAGCGTCGACGGCGACGACCTCCCCGCCCCCGAACTCCTCGCTCAAGAAGCGATGAGCGAGTTGACCGCCGACTGGCGCGCCGCCCACCCCGAGCTCATCACGGGAGAGCACTCCGCCGAGGCCCTGCTCGCCCGTATCCAATCCGAACGTGCCGCCGCAAAATCCATCAAGAAGAAAACCGCCCGCAAACGCGCTGTGAAATGAAACGATTGAGTATCACTTCCCAAGGGCAATACAAAGGCCACACAACAAGCACCGATGACTCCAGTCAGAGTGAGAGCGAACTAAATTTCCTATGAGTGAATCTTTCGCAGACAGTGCAATGCACTGTCTGCCCATATGGGGATTAGCCGCAACGGATACTGGTTGACCTCGATAATCCTAAATCAATGAGTTGAACCGTTAATTACGTGAATTTTCGTTAATTAGAAAGACACAAACCACTACTAGTTATACGCTTTAAAAATCAGAGGTATTTTAATAATTCCAATTTCAATTCGCCATTTTGGCGACTGACCATATTGACGTAAATTAATGTAAATTAACGGTTTAAAAAGCCGCTCTTAAGCCGACTGCCGAATTAAGGATAAAAAAGGCAGAAACCATCTCCAAGTATTCTATCGCTTGAGAATCTGAGTCGATCGACGAATGGTCGTCATCACTGCGAACAATGACAGCGTCCAACCATTCAGCTGCAGCATCGTTTCGGTCATAAGCCGTATCAAAACTTCCAATGCCCCAGCAGTTTTCCATATTTTGTAAAAGCTCAGCAAAGTTCGGCCGTTCCATCTCGAAAAGACCACGCAAAGCATGAAACTTAAAATCGGCACGCACGTCATCGAAAGAGTCAGTTAGCCCGCCTACCTGCTTCACGACTGGCGCCTCAAAAATGACGCCGTGCAAATTCCCGGCCAGAGCCTGACTTTAAATATTTCTCGAAAGCCCTAGCCTTTTCAGGTGAGCGAAAACTAATGGCAGTTTCAATTCGCCAAGGACAAGACTTCGATGTGTGCGGCACAGCGCCTGCATTATGTTTGGCTAAACGTGCGTTCAAATCCTGAGTGCAACCCGTATAATGCGCATCTGGATTCGAACGACTTTTCAACACATAGACATATGTAAACTCACTCATCGTCACAGAGTATTAAAGCTCAAAGACTTCGATCGGTAAACCCGAAATTACCCCGGCGTGACAGCCTTCACTTTCGCTGCGCTCAAGCGAAACCAACTGGCATGCCAAGCCGTCTGGTCACGCCGTAGCTTCGCAAAGGCGGAAGTCTTGAGCGAGAACCCACTGAAACGCACGGTCCGCCTTCGCGCTTCGCGCCTTGCGCCTTCATAAATTACGGCGTCACAGGCCGGCGGGACAGCCTTCACTTTCGCTGCGCTCAAGCGAACCTAACTGGCATGCCAAGCCGT
>NZ_JARXIC010000081.1 GCF_031127905.1 Thalassobacterium sedimentorum
GGCGACCTTGGCGATCAGATTTTGAACGATCCACACACAACTCTGTTTCGATTGATTCCATACGCCAAACTTACCACGGAAAAATTTACCGTATATAAGGCAGGGGCTCGGACGCTTACGCGCGAAG
The DNA here is from genome assembly GCF_031127905.1 of Thalassobacterium sedimentorum. GTDB lineage: Bacteria > Verrucomicrobiota > Verrucomicrobiia > Opitutales > Coraliomargaritaceae > Thalassobacterium > Thalassobacterium sedimentorum. The sequence goes on from NZ_JARXIC010000081.1 coordinate 128, forward strand.
AACTTCATCGAAGAATCTCTCAAGCATTTTCTATCATTTGCTTTTCTAAGAAATTTGATTCGATCCAAATGTGGTCTCATTATGCTGATCGCCACGCCGGCATCGTCCTCGGCTTTGATGAATCTGCAAACGAGATTCTTAGTGAGCATGTTCGTGAGGTTTCGTATCGAAATGATCCCATACTTTACCGGCATACTATTAATGACGAAGAATGGTATCTACATTCACAAGCAATTATGCATTCTAAGCATTATTCATGGCATCAGGAGGAAGAGGTTAGGTTAGTCATTCCAAATGATGAGGGATTTATAGATGAAAAATCTAGGTTTAAACAGGATTTCGTCTCATGCCTGAAGGAGATATATTTCGGAGTTAACTGTTCTGATTTCGACATGGAAAACATTGCCTTGCACTGTATTCAGCAGTCGATTGACTGTAAATTCTTTAAAGCTAGGTGTGATCAAGATGTCTGCGGATTATCTTTTCTGGAACGATCGTTGAAGGAATCTTAATTAGTATAGAAGGCTCAGAACAGGTCAAACGCTCACAAACGTCATGCATTACGTTTGTAGTTAGGCCTCCTCTCAGAGGTTCGCCAAGGCAGCTTTTAGAGGCATCTAACGGTCCGAGGTTGATAATTGAGGCACATGGCATGATTCTGTTCGGCTCTCTAAGATATTTAAGAGTTCTGAAGCTGAATAATGGAAATGGAATGTGTGAATTTACCAACGAATTAAAGGGTGGAATCGCTTCTCTCTGACTTTGTTTGTGGGAGTAACTTCTTCTTTTAATTCTTGATGTCGTTATCCTTTGATCGTAGTGGTCGTATATGAATTGCAAGAGCTTAGTTTTTGTGGTCGTGGCCACTGTGGTTTCGACTTTCTCAGTCAATGCGACTGAAAGGACGCTGACGGATACCAAGGGACGAACTATTGATGTGCTTTTACTGGCCAAGACCGACGCTGGTATTTCTGTCATGAGAACTGATGGTTTAGAGTTGGATATTAGCTACGATTTGCTCTCTATCAGTGACCGAGATTTTATCTCACAGTGGGAACCACCTAAGCCTGAGTTACCTGAATCTCCAGTTGATGCTGTTGTTATTATTTCGACAACAGGAAGCACTGGTACTGGATTCTTTGCTCATGATGCAGGCAAAACCTATCTATATACCAATCAACATGTGATTTCCGATATATTTAATGTGAAGGTAACTGACTCAAGAGGGGACCCTGTCGAACTTGCTGAATTAGAAATATCTAATAGTCAGGATGTTGCTCGTTTTAGGGTGAGAAGCCGGCCAGCTTTCTTAATCACAGATAGTGCCGAGTCCAACGAGAAAGTTACAGTGCTGGGGAACAGTGAGGGAGCAGGAGTCATTACTAGTGGACCAGGTCAGATTAAAGGGATTGGGCCATTTGAGATAGAAGTTGATGCCGACTTTGTACCGGGAAATAGCGGTGGCCCAGTCATTAACTCTGAAAATAGTGTTATTGGAATTGCGACATATATTTCACCGGGTGATGAAAGACCTGACTGGGTGACAAAGGACACTCGTTATTCTAAGGCTCGCAGGTTCACAATTAGACCCTCTAGAGTTGAGGATTGGCGAAACATCTCACGCGAAGAATACGCGAAGCAGATCGGTGAATTAGAAAGTGCAATAAATTTGTTTAATCAAATTTATTGGACGTATCTAATGTTGGATGAAGGTAAGGGATATGTTTCCAACATACCTGAGAATTGGCATCGGGATGTGTTACAAATTTTACGTAACCATAATTCTCGACAAAAACGTCCCGACGCAACACGAACAAGCTATTACGTAGATGGTTACTATACGGGTTCTACAACTAAGAGCCATGCAGAAACAAAGGAAGCCTCTAGGCGAGCGAATTTACGAGCGCTGATGAGGGTTATTGAGGATGAGTTTGGCGACTTATATAACTTGAAGAATCGTCAGTTGGATATCGGATATCTACTGGAAAATAAGTATGAAAGCGCAGAGGTCCTTGAGGGGTGGCTCACCTCACTGAAGGGACAGATAAATAATGAGATCGCTTTCAGTAAAAGTTCGTTCTGAGGCTGAAACGGGACTTCGGCACAATTGGAGGCTGAAATGGAGTCAAACGCAAAGGCTGAAATGGGGGCAAACGCAAAATATAAAGATATCGCTTCTGAGGAGTGCCAAAAGTAATAACCCCATTTTTGTATGCAAAACGTAGATGACATGGGAGTTTATCAGGAGCGTGGAAACGCTACAGTGACAAACTTATGCAAAACCCCACATCATCTACGAACATCAAT
>NZ_JARXIC010000082.1 GCF_031127905.1 Thalassobacterium sedimentorum
TGACGCACGTAGAATCAGCCCGGGATCGCGAATCTTCCACCTACGCTCTTCGAGCTACGGCGGACATGCCGCATTCGCCGCAGCAGAGTCAGCCCACTCACGCGTAGAGCCGACTACGTCGGAAACCGCTTATCACCCCTTATCACACGCTTATAATAAAACCTCTCACACGCAGATCCCTCCAGCAGCGTTGCAAGATAAGCGGTCCATTAGCGGTAATAAGCGGTTAAAAAAACATCAGACTCAGCCCACTCACACGCAGAGCCGACTACGTCGGAAACCGCTTATCACCGCTTATCACACGCTTATAAAAAGAATCCTCTCACACGCAGATTTATCTAACAGCGTTGTAAGATAAGCGGTCCATCAGCGGGAATAAGCGGTAAAAAAAACATCAGAGTCAGCCCACTCACACGTAGATCCGACTACGTCGGGAACCGCTTATCACCGCTTATCACACGCTTATAATAAAACCGCTCACACGCAGATTCCTCCAGCAGTGCTGCAAGATAAGCGGTCCATTAGCGGTAATAAGCGGTTAAAAAACGTCTGATAGCATTTCATTTTTCAATTTTTTCCCGGACCAGTCGTTCATTCGTAGCGACGTCGGACAGGGCGACAGAGTCAACCCTGCTACCTTAGGCACCTTCAGACTTCCGCCCTCAGTCCTCCGCCCTCAGTCCTCCGCCCTCAACACCACGCATATGGCAGCTGAAGCAGCCACTACGCATCCATAGTTGACGACGCAGCGACTGTCGCACATCTTAAAAGCGTGCCCCCAAAAGTTGAACCAGCAGTGCCCATCACCCCGCCTGATCAATGGGTGGACGCTTATGGCGATTACCTCTACGGCTTTGCCATGTCGCGGCTACGAAATCCCGAAGCGGCAGCCGATTGTTTACAAGACACCTTTCTCGCCGGCATCAAGGCGCTCGATCGTTTCGATGGCAGCCGCGATATTAAATTCTGGCTGCGCGGCATCATGCGCAACAAAATCGTCGATCAAATCCGCAAGTCCATCAAAGAAAACAAGGTCGATATCGACGCCGAAGATGAAGCTCTCCTCGAGAGTTTCTGGTATAAATACACTGGGATCGCCACCACCACCCCCGATCCCTGGCAATTCAATCCGCGCAAATATTACGACAACAGCGAGTTCTGGGTCGTCTTTGAAAAATGCATCGCACAAGTCAAGGATCCCGCACGTAAAGCCTTCGTGCTACGAGTGCTCGAAGACCAAACTACGGAAGAAGTTTGTAAGGCAATGGACCTCACTCCGAATTATTTATGGGTGCTCTTACATCGAGCACGCGAGCAACTCAAAGTCCTCCTCGAAGCCAACTGGACGGGGAAAGACGCTAACTAATTCACGTTCAAATGTTTACCTGCAAACAAGTATCCAAGGCACTGTCCAAAGAGGATTACGAAAAGCTGTCGCCCACCCGGCGCTTCTTTTTACGTCTGCATGTCAAATTATGTATCTTTTGCGGTAAATTTAACCGTCAAGTCATGGATTCACAAGACATGTGCCGTTGCTACAAGCAACACGAAGAAAAAATAGCCGAGCAGCGTCCCAAACTGGACAATGCCAAAAAAGATCAGTTAAAAAAACTCTTAGCAGCTCAATCCAAAGCCAACAAGCCCTAGCGCTCCTAAATCTCAGCTATTTTCCACCTCCCCCCTCTCCGTGCCCAGTTCGCTCACATCCAACGCCTCCTCCCAGCGCCTTGATCGCTGGCTTTGGGCAGTGCGTGTGTATAAGACACGCAGTGATGCCGCCGAGGCCTGCCGCGGCTCAGCGGTCCGTCTCAACGGCAGCATCGCCAAGCCCTCCGCCAAAGTACGCATCGGCGACATGATCGTCGCCCGCACCAAGGCACTCACCCGCACTCTACACGTACTCGCTCTCACCGAAAATCGAATAGGTGCCCCCCTCGTGCCCGAGCATCTCGACGACCAAACCCCAGAATCCGAATACGAAAAAGCCCGCGAAAAGCGAGCCAATGCCAGGGTCTTCAGCCACAAAGGCAGCGGACGCCCCACCAAGAAAGATCGCCGAGACATCGAGAAGCTCATCGGCAACGACTAAGCTGAGAAGCCCCCCTCGTAGTGGCGAGCTTCAGCCGCCATCCGCCACCCCAGCCCACTCAAACGCAGAGCCGACTACGTCGGAAACCGCTTATCACCCCTTATCACACGCTTATAATAAAACCTCTCACACACAGATTCATCCAGCAGCGTTGCAAGATAAGCGGTCCATAAGCGGTGATAAGCGGTAAAAAAAACATCAGACTCAGCCCGCTCAAACGCAGAGCCGACTACGTCGGAAACCGCTTATCACCCCTGATGACACGCTTATAATAAAATCTCTCACATACAGATTCCTCTAACAGCGTTGTAA
>NZ_JARXIC010000083.1 GCF_031127905.1 Thalassobacterium sedimentorum
AGACATAGGGAGCTGAGCCTGACCGCTCGGCTCCCACCTTTAACTCTAGAAAACCTTAAAATACACACGCGCCGCGTAGCGGCTTTGTTCAACCAGTCGGAGTGAGACAATAGATTTCGCTGACGCTCATCTATTAGTCCTCTCTACGATCTCGGGAAATAAAAATTGAAGTTTTGGCTAAGTTGAACATTTTAACCCTATGCCTATCATTTTCGAGCAAGACGGCTTTAAATTCTTCTTTTACAGCAATGACCATGAACCGATCCATGTGCATGTTCGATACTCAGGAGGTGAAGCCGTTTTTAACATAAATGACACCATTGAATTGAGAGAATCACATGGCCTGAAAGTGAAAGAGCTATCTAAGGCTCAATCGCTAGCTGAAGCCAACCAACAACTTATCATAGAAAAATGGAATGAACACCTTAACCAATAATCAAATACAGGCATCTTTCTCTGATGGATATATCTTCGTTTTAATGGAGACTGGTGTTGAGATTAAGTTCCCAGTAGAGAAGAATCCAAGGCTCTGCTCAGGCACACCAGATCAATTGAATAAAATTGAGATTTCTCCTTTTGGTCTTCATTGGCCTGACCTAGACGAAGACCTCTCTTTTGAAGGTTTAGCAAAAGGAGACTTTGGACAGTTTTCGAAAGCCTGAGCCTGCTTAGCGAGATCAAGTCAGCATACTCAATTCCGTTACGCGCTCCGCGCTTCACTCCATGAGTAGCCTCTACGTTTCGAAAAAAAGAATTGCAGCAACTTGAAGTGCCACTAAAGTGCTACTTATGAAAACTGAACTGGTTACAACTCTCAAGCGGCAAGCGACACGCATCATTGGGGATCTTCGAGCCGAAAAAGTGCCAGTAATGATAACTGAACATGGTAAGCCTGCTGCTTATCTAGTTGATGTTGAAAGCTTTGAAGCAAATGAAAAAAGAATGAAACTCCTTGAGGGCTTAGCTCGGGGAGAGAAAGCCTTTTCAGAAGGCCGAATTTTGAGCAATCTAGAAGCTAAAAAGAAAATGTCGAGATGGCTCAAGTAATTTGGACAGAACCAGCTCTCAACGCACTTGATGAAATTGCGGATTACATTGCACTCGACGACTACAATGCAGCTAGTCGATTAGTTCAGAAGGTATTCAAAAAAGTCGATCTTCTGGAAGCGAATCCAAAGCTGGGAAATATCCCGAAAGAGCTCAGGAGCACACCATACAGAAGACTCGTAATCAACCCCGTCTATGTCTATTATCGAATCGAGAACGACACCGCCATCATTATATTTATCGATAGAGCAGAGCGAGAGTTTGAAATTTCGAGATTCGCAAGATGACTCGAATAATTCGAAACCAGTGGACAACTCCGTTCGTGCCTCACTACGTGCCACCTCTTGACGTTCTGTAAAGAAATGAAAACTATAATTCAAGTCCACGTCTTCATTCGGTTATGCGCAAGCGGTTGTATAATCTACAGCTTATATCAGTTGATTGTCGCTTGGCCTAAAGTTGCAAGACTCAGAGACGTAATTGAAAAACAGAAAGAAAGCATCGAGATGCTTGGTGGCACATTTGATCTGGGTGCATTCATCCCCTCTTTCACTGAAATATTTCTGGGCCCCGTCCTACTGCTCATGGCTGGACTCTTTGCATTTATAGGCACGAAGAAAATCGTCGAATTAGTCATTGGACAAGAACAGATTAAAGCACTTCTCCATTCCGACAGAAAAGGAGCACAGATCCAGTCACGATAGTGCTCCACAATCACAAAAAAGAAAAATGAAAGCCATTGCGATAGCCCCACTCCTTTTACTTTTCACACTGGTAGCAAATGCCGGCTTGCGGGATGTCGGCTACAAAATCGGACCACAGCTGTTCAGAGATGGCGACAGCATCAAAATTAAAGAAGTGAAGGCATCCTCTTCCAGTTTCGAGATCGGTGAGACAGTCACCGTTAGAGGAACCTACACTCTAGAATCTCATCCAGATGCGAAAATAAGCATTTTTGTCACACAGACCGAAGGCGACAGAAAGAGTGAGATCTTGCCGGGACAGCAACTCAGCATAAAAAAAGGAAATGGAGAGTTTGAGCTGAGCATTAAGATTCGGCATGAAGGCTATCTTCACGTCACCTTTTACCCCACAGATGGAGGCAGTGGATTCGGCGGAGTCTACTTTGGAAAATCTAAACAGATGAAAGAAATCGAAGATTGGACACTCAACTGGTATCTGGGCGAGCCACTCCCCGAAGGCAGGTCGGACTCCACGCCTGTGATCTCTCTGAAGTTACCAATTAGCGAAGCCTAATAGGTAACTATAGGTTGGACAAACCCGCGTAGGATTAAAGGGGGCGTTCGACGACTCTAGTGCTT
>NZ_JARXIC010000084.1 GCF_031127905.1 Thalassobacterium sedimentorum
GGGTTATTGGAATTTGTATTATTTGAGCGTTCATCTGAGCAGAATGCCAAGATAATCATTGTGGATATGATAGTGAGAATTTTTTTAGCATAACGTGGAGCACTATCGCGAGTGTAGCGCGGCTTGCCGGGCGTAGCTCGAAGAGCGAAGCCTGGAGCGCGAAATGAGTTGATAGGTGCGTCTGGATATGGTCACGAGTCGAAAGGGTTGATGGATGGTGGATTGTTCCGGATCTCGAATTTGATTTTTGTGGGCATGATATAAATCTGTCCATCATCGATTGTCCAGACAGCACGAACCTCTCCGCAGGCTACATCAATCGCTTGGAGGTAAGAGATTTTACGCGATTCGAAATTTACGTTATCCGCTGCGAATGCCTCGGGGTGGATCACCTTAATTTTTATTCTCTTTTCAGAATCCTTTGATTCCACGAAGGAGACGACATCATCGTCAATCGCCACTCGGCTAACTCGATCAATGAAGATGAAAAATTTTGTTGCAGGGAAAGACGTCTCCAGGAAGTAGATCGAATCAAGGAACTCGACATATTCTTGATTTTTTTGGCTTAGCTCCTTAGTGGGAATCAGTGTGCATTTTGGGCTAAACTCTTCAGCATGGCAGAAAATATCTGAATAAGCTGGAATGCTTAGCAAGAGTATCAGTGCTAGGCAGGTTATTCGTTTCTTTTCCATATCGTCAAGGACTGGCGCGCCGTTAGGCGTTGTCCAGCTCCGCCTGGTTGGGCTTCGCATTCCTGAACATGTCGAACATCCAAGACGCCTTTTCCCATTCTGGATCATGATCCATCTGGAATTCAAATCCTCTTTCACATTCGTCGTTCTCGATTTCCTTCTGTAAAAAAGAATTGGCGACTTCGGGGTCGAAAACTCTGAAGACTAATTCTCTTGTTTCGTTCCATGTGATTCTAGCTAGTAGCAATGCATTCGGTTTACCATTCTCCTTGAGTTCTATCGCTTCCTCAAAGCGGTCACAGAATGGTTCTAGGATTTCTTCTCTTTCCTTTTTCGATGGCATTCCATTCTCTGCAATATCTTCGCATCCAATGACGATAGAAAGGTGCCACGCGAATACTTCCTTTGATTCAAAGTCGATTAATGACGTAGTTAGCATCATTACGGCAGGCAGATCAGCCTCCCGATACTCCATCAGGGTGAATAGTTCTTCCGAAAAATGGACTTTGAATTCTTTCATTTCATTTTGCCCAACGATGAGGCCAGGCACCCAGCCTGACGGGTTAGTGGTTTAAGTGATTCTCGGATTATCGGGCGGGTTACATGGGTTGACCTGTGCCGGCTGGTTCTCGCTTCAATTCTTCGATGGTTTGAAGGAGTTCGTTCTGACGCTTCAAAACCAGGAAACTGGACAAGCCCAAAGCGCATAAAAAGATCCCGCATGTTGCGTAAAGGACGGAGGTCGAGTAGCGCTCTTCGGCTTTTACTTCCCAACCAGTGTAGCTTTTCTTCACGTCGACACTTTTCCAAAACAAGGTTCCGTATTCGGTCCGGTCGATGATTTCATTCATTCTCTTTCCTTGGCCGAAGACAACTCCAGCCATAATCAGGTGAAACACGCCTAATGCTAAGACAAGCCATCGTCCCCAGCGCATATTTTTAATACGCTTTCGCAATCTATCTTCAGGGCTTTTCATTTTTTGAGAACGTCGAAGACTGGCGCGCCGTTAGGCGTTGTCCAGCTCTGACTGGATAGCTCCTTGGTTTAGAGGGGTATCCCAGAAGGACTGGTCTCTCCATGTGAAAACGATGAACCAAGGCAGGCCGCCAAGATCGAGTAGAAATGCTATCAGTGCAAGAATGCTAGGTGTTGTGTGACCAAAGCCGACTAAACACGCTCCGAAGGCAAAAAGAGTCCCCAATATGGGGAAAACTGAAGTGCTATGATTCGTGCCATTCGATTCATTTTTCTTCTTTTGTATGCTTGGAAGGATCAGAGTGATCCAGAGATTCAAGGCAGTAAATGTGACGGCGACTATTCCTAGGCCGATCGGAATTAATTTGAGAGGCGAGTGCCAAGGTGAGATCAAAGAAGCGACCACGACAAGGAATGGAAGAAGTGCAATCGCGACACCTAAACTTCTGCGAGCATAGCTGGTGCAATACTGAGTTTCTTCATTCATTTTTTCAGCTATCGTGGAGCATAGCCGATGCCTGTAGCGCGGAGCGCGAAAGGCATTGGCTAGTGCGTCTGGATAGGCTCCTTCGGGTTAGTAGTTTTAGGCATT
>NZ_JARXIC010000085.1 GCF_031127905.1 Thalassobacterium sedimentorum
ATAGGGAGCTGAGCCTGACCGCTCGGCTCCCACCTTTAACTCTCGAAAACCTTAAAATACACACGCGCCGCGTAGCGGCTTTGTTCAACCAGTCGTGGTGAGACAATAGATTTCGCTGGCGCTCATCTATACTCACACTCTACGTTGGATAAAAGAATGAACAAAGAACAACCTGCAACAAAGAGGCGTCGGTGGCCTGGAATTGTTCTGAGCTTATTTGTTCCAGGCTTCGGCCTTGCTCGCGCCGGAATGCCGAAACGCGCAGTGCTTTGGTTTTTCGGCCTACCAATAGCATCCCTTGCAACCGGAATCATTCTGGCGCTTAAAGAAATCCCCTTTCCAATAGCTATTGTCGCTTTCGCCGCCTCTATAATCCTCTATATTGCCATGCTGTGCGATAGCTTCCGAGCAGGAAAAATGAAGAAACAGCTTTGGTTTCTGTATTTTGGGATCTTCATTCTACTGTTCCTGTTGCCTACCCCCGTATCGATGGTCTTGCGGACGTTCACGATTCCAACGGGCTCGATGGCTCCGACACTGATGGGCGCCGACTCGACTTCGGGTTCAGATTATGTAATCGCGAATCGATTGAGCTATTGCTTTAGCCCCCCACAAAGAGGTGATCTTATCGTTTTCGCAACATCGGATATTTCAGGCTTAAAGGAGTTTCAAACAAATGATCAGGGTGAAGTATTTTACGTTATGCGCCTAATCGGATTACCAGGAGAGACTATTTCCATCGCTGAGAATAAGGTATTTGCTGACGGAGTGCAGTTGAGTGAGGAGGACGGAATTCCTACAACGATTTCATATGTAACTGCTTCAGAGATTTCCTCGTTAGGAGCAAAAAAAGAATCGAATTTTCAAGTCGGTTTAAATGAATATTTTGTTCTCGGGGATAATTCCCGAAATAGCTTAGATAGTCGCTTCTGGGGAGGTGTCCCCGAGTCTTCAGTTTTCGGTAAAGTAACGACTATCTACTACCCATTCAATCGTGCTGGCAGAATCTCACCGCATAAAGAAAAACAACCATCCAACCAGACGGGAGATGACAACTCCGAGTAGCGCTGCCGCGCTACTCTCCGCGCATCCCCTCCACGATATGGAGAAAAAGCTAACACCTGAGGAAAAGCAATTAATCGAACGTGAATTTTTCGCTCAACAGGATAAAATGATGCGCCGTCGGAATTTTGCGTATAAGACGTTTCTGGTAGGCATTTCTTGCGGCATCATTGGCGGGGCTTTACGCGGTTTTCATTTACTCACATTTGCGTATCCAGTGCTCATAATCATATGGTTTTTCTGCGTGATGCTCTACGTTGGCGGTGGTATTTTTCCTACGACACTGAGAAAGGATTTGGATATGCGCTGGCATTTCAACCCGTGGCGTGAAGCATTACTTAATCTCCCCGAAAGCAAAACTATTATTGAAGCCGTCGCTTTGCTCACAGCGCCTTACTTCGCAAGAATGTTGGCCTTATTCATCTATTTAGCGTTTAAATAAAAAATGACTACAATCGAGCCCCCCCCAGAAGCACGAAGGCGAGTCGCCAGTTGAAAAACAAAAGAAGAATATCAGACCTCCAGAGCCCATCCCCCAGTCCACCATTCAGCACTTCAGCCCACCTACGACCATCGGCCATATCCAGACAGAGCTGGTCAACGGCTAAAGCCGTGCCAGTCTTTTACGATATACAGAAAAAAGAACCCAGATTTTTAACCGCTTATCACCACTTATGGAACGCTTATCCAGCACGATGCGTTCAAATGAATTTAATCTTAATATAAGCGTGTGATTAGCGGTCATAAGCGGTTCCCAGCTTTGCTGGACTCAGAGCCATCCGAAATGAAATTCAATAAAATGAAAAGTGAAGCACTCGTCTATTCGACCATTTCTGGCAGGACTGAAAGTATATCCAGACGAGCTAGTCAATGCGAGATCACGCACCAGTTATTCGACAATCATTTGCACGATTGACCTCATAGGCTCGCATCGACTACTCTCCACGATGGTGAGAGAATTGGCAGCTTGACATGTGTTGCATATGCAACACATTCAAAAGTATGAAAACAGCAGCCATTCACAGTCGAATTGACCCGGA
>NZ_JARXIC010000086.1 GCF_031127905.1 Thalassobacterium sedimentorum
GAACTTGGCTCTACGTATCATTATATAATCCCGCTCGGGGAGCGTTTTATTGGTGACGTAAACTATCTTGGTTTCTTTGCCGATGAAGATGTCTTGGGAAGTGCAGATGTAACTTTCTCAAATGTTAGACTCTATGAGTTGCCTGTTCCTGAGACTGTCGAGTAACTCAGGGAAGGATGCTAAACTATCTCTTTTTATTGGTTTCTGACTAGTGGTGAATTCCGTTGATTCATTGAGTTGCTTGTCACTAGCTACGGTCTTCGCTGGGGGAGCATTTCCAAAACTTTCTATAAGCGCGGCTGAAATAGAGGGGGTCTTTATGGCCTGTTTGGGCTGCGACCTCCTTGATGCTCATTGCTCCTTTTTTTAAAAGGTGGCGTGCGGCACGCATGCGCAGCATTGTTAAATATTGGTTCGGACTTAGGTGTGTTTGTTTTCGAAAAAGGTCACGGAAGTAATCTGCGCTGAGTGTTAGTTGTTCTTGAAGCTCCGAAAGGGCGCTAGGTATCATGTAACTTGCCTGAAACCAGCGGACTGCGTAGTCAACTTCCGGGTGTCGGCCAGATAACACTTCGGCAGTTTCGATTTTGGGTGAATATCGGAAAAATCGAGCAAGAATGGCTTTCATTTCTCCTTCTAGTAGCAAGTCGTGGCGGTCGTTCTTCCACAATAATAGCATTCGTTCTATTGCAGCTTTTTGCAGATTGAAGTCTGCTGGGTGATACATTATGATATGGTCAAAGGAATTAAATATACGCTGGCTAGGAGTGAATACTGCCCAAATTAATTTTGCTGGAGATTCGCTAGTTACTTCCCACTTTCTCCATATCCAAGGCGGAACGAAAATGGCTGCTCCCGCTGTGCAAATTATACCATGACCTTCGACTGTGTATTCGATGGTGCCATCAATCAGGAGTATGAAGCGAGTTGAGGGAATTACCTGAGATTCAGTTCTGAATCCGCTCTGAAACTGTGCATCATGCATCTCCTTGAAGTCTAATTGACTTTGCAGTAGTTGGCCGAGGATCGATTTGTAAGTGGGAACTATCATGCAATCTTGTGGCAAGATTGTAATCTACGTTTTGTCCATGTAAAGACTCGATTTAGTCTATGGTGGCATTAGGCAATTCTGCTATCATGTAGCCTGTGTCATAAATAATCACTATCACAAAACACATCATATACAATACTATGAAAAACCCCATTAGATTCTCCCCTTCGCTCGCCCTTATGATCGCCTCTTTAGGAGCAAGCCTGTCTGCCCAAGACGTTTTGCTGAACTTCGGAGGTAATTACGCTGGCACGAATGCTCCAGGTCACGACGCTGGACTATTGACAGGTACAAATTGGAATAGCGTCTCAGTTGATACTGCTTCGGGCATTGTGGATCAAGTTGGTGCTGCTACTAGTGTCAGTCTTGACTTTGGCCTTGCTACCGCCGAAGGAGGAACGACTGTCAATTATGCTTTGTCAACTAAAAGTGCACCCTACGCGATGAACGCTGGTGTGGATGCGGATCTACAGACGCTATTTAATACGAGCCTAGGGCTTAATAATGTGGTTCGTGATGGTAGCGGCAACCTTGGAGTCGCGGTATCACTTTCAGGCTTAGCTGCTGGAGAGTATCGCTATTTCTTAACTGCATTTCGCGGCGATGCAGTTGCTACCTCGACTCGAGATTTTGATATCTACGCTGGTGTATCTGCTGATGCGATTACCGACTTTTCATCCTATAGCGCTGGAAGTATTACAAATTCGGCGGGTGTGAGTGGTTGGACAGCTGGGGATAACTATCTTAGCGGAACATTCACTATCGACGGAATCAACGATACCTTTTCCTTGTTAAGTAATAGCACTAATTTTATTGGCGTTTTTACTTCTCTGGAGATTGCCGTGATTCCTGAGTCTAGTGCCTTCGCGCTGCTCGGTGGACTTTTCGTCTTGGGTCTTGCTGCCGTCCGTCGTCGTTGTAATTAATTAGATAGCTCAATTGTGGTAGATCCGAATGGCACGGACTTAAGCGGCATAATTGAGTATAAAAGCTCAAATAAAAAGCTGACGTAAAGGCCGTTGGTAAGTAGCGTTTTTGTAT
>NZ_JARXIC010000087.1 GCF_031127905.1 Thalassobacterium sedimentorum
GATGAGCAAGGTGCTCGGCAACTGAAGGCCGAAGGAGCGTATAAGCATACGTGACTGCTGGCCTGACAGGCAGCCATGTGCCTTGGTCGCCTAAGCGTATTTGAAACACCAGTTGGGTGAATCGATTTTAAATGCAAAGCATTAGAAATCTGACTTTTTTACAACAACTTACAAATTTAAGCACTTCGTTTCAAAAACGCGTTTGCAACGTTTGGGGCAGGGCCAAACGTTGCGTGCCCCCACTCACACGCTCTTTGACTGCTAAATGGTCCAAGTATAATTTGATTTCATTCTCCCCAAGAGACTCCAAAGCGTCCGTCTTCCAGTAAGTCGCAAAACGCCGCAACCAATGCAAATACGCCTTCTCCGTCGAGTAACTGAAATCGCGTATGCGTATCCCCCGCACACATTGCAAGCGCCATTCGGGCTCCGAAGCTTTCAAACGCGCCGCCTGCATTGCAGGACCACGCGGGCCACGCCGTATTTTTGACGTCTGAAGATTGAGATCACCCAGCCCCTGTTGGGCACTTTTTGCCCCGGAGGCCTCGCTCTGACCGTGCCCCGAAACTACCCCCGCCCCCAGAGCAGCACTCGCAGGCGTCGTTTTCGCAGGCATCGCCCCCTTCGCCCGAGCTCCTGCTCGAGCCTTTCCCTGACGAAAGAACCAGCGAATCGCTTCCTTCCAACGCTCAATTGTCCACTCACTAGCCTGCTTCTGCTCACGTGCAAAATCAATAAACCCCCAGGCTCGCTCAAAATCCGCCCCTGCTTTCATAGATTTGCAATAACTCAAGAACCAACGAATTGTAATTTCGAAAGAAGCACGCTCTTGCTCGCTAAGATCCACATCTGATCTCAAGCAAGAGCGCCAATTGGGAAAATTGACAGCGCTCATAGTCAAGTGAACGTACGATCACCTCCAACACCCAGTCAAGGAAGAAATGCTCAATTGTTCACCCCTATTGAGTGTGACAAAGTAAGCACTGTGTCAGAATACATCAGACCTCATTACAGCGCACCGCGCTATCCGCCTCTTGATACAGCGGGTTTCAGAAGCAAGCAGTCTTGAATATCAGGGTTTCAGCACTATAAAGAATTATTTAAGAAATGCATGCTCGAAATGAGGCTAAAACCCCACGCATCTAGAAGTAAAGGGCTTATGCGGTATAAGCGTTAGTTATAATTATGAAAATGCTCCCCAAACTTCCTATATCAAGCTGATCCAGGGGCAATGGCGCCATCAAGCAATAACTCATCTAATAAATCGCAAACGATACTTAAAACATCTTGCATCAAGTGCTTAAGTAAGCATTCATCTTAGTGTCTACCCCAAAGCTAAATGATTAGCCACGAGGTATTATAATACTGATGGGCAGAAAATAGGATCTTGAGACTTTACCCAAATTACGCACATTCTCTCACATGAGTATCCAAGAAATAGAAAGAATGAACACTGATGAGCGCTTGCAGACCATGGAAGCACTCTGGGATGCGCTCTGCCATGAGAAGAATCAGCCTGAATCTCCGGCATGGCACTCAGAAATTTTGGCTAGCAGGAAACAAAAAATAGCGTCAGGTAGTGCGAAATTTTTCTCTTTAGATGAAGCATCTGCTAAACTTCAAAAATGAAAGTCAGAGAAGTCTTCATCCTAGAAGAAGCCCTCGAAGACCTTCAAATAGGTCGTGATTTTTACGAAGATCAGGAAGAAGGAATCGGCGACTATTTCTCCAGTTCTCTGCTTTCTGACATCAAATCTTTGAGACTATATGCAGGAGTCCATCCTAAAGTATATCGATTCTACAGAGCGCTAGCTAAGCGATTCCCATTTGCCATCTATTACGACTTGAGTGAAGATATTGCCCAAATTATTGCCGTATTAGATATGAGGCAGAACCCTAAGAGCATCAAAGAACGCTTACAGGAACAAAGGCCCATCTCTGAAGTTACCAATTAGCGAAGCCTAATAGGTAACTATAGGTTGGACAAACCCGCGTAGGATTAAAGGGGGCGTTCGACGACTCTAGTGCT
>NZ_JARXIC010000088.1 GCF_031127905.1 Thalassobacterium sedimentorum
GCAGACGCATCGGAATCCACGATAATGCCTCCGCTAAGATCCTGACTGCTGTTGTGTGAGATGAAATCAGACTGCCCAAGGAAGACACTACCAGGCAGCCCATAAGGAAATGGAAGTCGCGCGACCTCCACCTCGATAAACACAGCACTGGTGTGAACGGAGTCCGCAACAGATAATCGCAATAAATAATTGCCTGACTGAGCAAATGTAACTTCCGGATCAACGGAATGTATATCGCTAAAGCTTACTCCTGAAGGGCCAGACACCTGCTCCCAACTAATTGTCAACTGATCCAACGGTGACGCATCCAATATCACAGGCAGAGGATTGAGCTTAGCAGGAAGAGTCACTTGGTAGCTTTCTTCGATCTGTATCACTGGAGCGTCCGGGCTACTCGAAACGGGTGCCCAATCATTCGTGCGAAACGGAGTGACTTGCAGTCCATTACGATCCTGGAGATTTGCCACTGGGTTACTGCTCCAAGCATACCTTACAGCGACAGGATTCGCAACTGAATCGCTCCAAACCTCAACACTATCTTTTCCCACAATCTTAGCCTCAGCCCATACATACTGCTGATCTTCACCAGCAATACTAAACCCTTTGACCTCAGTGCTATCGAAAGCATAAAGTTGAGTGGCCACATGATCGAACTTCACCGTCACTGTGTTGCCGCTGATTGACATTGAAGCATAACGAGGACTATCACTGGCAATATCAAAGCCATAGTCTTTAGCTAAGGCATGACGCACCAAACGATTCGCTACAGTTTGCTTGTCACGTGGATGAATGTCACGTCCTTCTCCCGCATCGATTATGACAGTCTCGCCAGTATTCGGCAACGATAAGGTCATAGTTTGCGCCTCGCGCAATTCCGCCCAGTGACTATCCCCCGGCTCAGTAACTTCATTTTGATAATCAGCAAGTTGCACCCAATAAAAAGAAAAATCACCTTGCTGCCAAAGATTGCGCCAAGTCGTAATCAACAATGGAAAGAGCTCACGGTAAAGAGCCGCCTGCCACGCATCAGACTCGCCCTGATACCAAATGACGCCACGTATACCATAGCCTGCCAAAGGATATACAGAACCATTGTAGATATTAGCCGGACGATTTTGACTATACCGTGGATCATTCGGCCAACTCACTGCTGGATCTGGACGCCCAGCGGCTACCCATGCTTCATAAGCTGCCAACTTTTCTGCATGAATTTCATCTGAATATGAGCCGGCACGCTCATCCCAAACTGACAACATTTCATCGTAAACTTCTGAACTCTCGAGGGCCTCACGAGAGACCCAGGCTGCCGCCGCCGAACCACTCCACGAATTGTCAATTAAGCCAATGGGGACATTCAGGATATGCTGCAAACGCTTACCAAATAAATAACCTACAGCAGAAAACTGCCCTGCTGACGCCGAGGTCGAGAGCACCCATTCACCTCCAAGATCATCTTGCAGCTCCTGAGTGGCAACCTTCTTTACAGTGAAAAGACGGATTTGAGCATTATTGGCATCCGCTAATTCAACATCAGCATGATTCACAGTATCCAAATTCAACTCCATATTCGATTGCCCGGAACAAAACCAGACTTCCCCGACCAGAACGTCTTCAAAAGTCACTGCATTATCGCCCGCGACATGCAAGGTATAAGGGCCGCCGACCTCTAAAGGGGTTAAGTCTACTCGCCAATTTCCATCAGCATCAGCAACGGTTGAATGCGACTGCCCTCCAATTTGAACTGTAACCACTTCATCCGCATCTGCGGTCCCCCAAACTGGGTTGATTTGCTCACGCTGCAACACCATATGGTCCGTGAAGATACCAGGCAGATGCACATCGGCATGGGCGGTCAAGCAGAAACTGACGAATGAGAGCAGTAATGGGAGACAGGATTTAAAAATATGCATAACAACAATTGTTAATCTAAGTGCATCGAAAAAGATGCAGGCAGATCTAGTTTTAAAATGACATG
>NZ_JARXIC010000089.1 GCF_031127905.1 Thalassobacterium sedimentorum
AACTTATGAAGAGTTGAGGTTTCAACAAGCCATTCGGGAGCTTGCAGAGAGCCTCCGAGCTCTTAATGAGCAATTGCCAGAAAGAATTCCAGCGACATGGACTGAGGGTGTTGTGGATGCAGAAAACCGTAACTTACGTATTAATCAAGTATCAGCCCAATGGTCTGAAACAGACCCCTCGGCAGCGGCAGCGTGGGTAGCTTTAGTTCCAGAGCCATCATTTTATGGACTACTCGCCGCCACTGTCGTTTTCACTATGGTCGTCTGTCGGAGGAAGTCCGCTAGCAGGCATTGATATGTTGCAATTGATTACGCAGAGCCTAGTTAAAATTTCGGATGAAAATGAGCCGATTCGTTATGCTTCGGGCGTTATCGTTGAATATCGTGGATATGATTTCTTGCTGACTGTATCTCACGCTACCGGAGATGCGGGTAAATGGTCGATACAGCTTGAGTCTATGGAAGACCAAGGGTCTCTTTTGTATGGGCTAGGTCAGATGGGCTTTCTGAAACAATATACGTTCAATCTTAAGCGAGGAACGTCTAAGGAGAGGGACATCGATTTTTCCTATAAGCTCCTAGGTGAGAAGGTTTCAGCTCGATACCAGGATTTCAGGTCTGATGGAGGTAAGATAGTTAAAGTTGTAGATGAGGCTAAATTGACTGTAGCTTCTGATTTATCACAGGAGCCTCATGTTGATGCTGAGTATGGATTTTGGGGATTAACTAGACAGGTGTATGAGCCAGGAACTCAGCATCTTGCTATTGTCCCAGTCTGCGTCGGGCCAATGGATTATATTAAGGTCAACGAACACACTGACCTTTACCAATTTCGTTTGCCCCAGAAAGATCAGCAGAAGGGGATTGCTGAGTATGAGAACTGTAGTGGTGCTCCGATTTTTGATCGTGACGGGAACTTGGTTTCTCTGGTCGTTGAGACGGATCAACGAACTCGCTACATATACGGCATCAGGTTGAAAAAGATGCGCTCGATGTTAGATGTTGAAATTGATATGCACCAAAATGACAGTTTTTGACTCATGGTATGGCTCTTGTTTAGAATCTCGTGCAGTTAATTGCGTTGACGCTGAAAGCTAGGCTTACGGATATTATGAAACGACCAATCGACACAAACGCACTTCAGATTCCATTGAAGTCGGGATTATGTCCGTGCTTATATGTTCCAATTGGGGCACGAGATGTAGATGCTATTGAACAGTATGTTGGGCGGGTTGTCAAAGAGATGGCGCTACGAGCGCCCCTAACAGCATTGTTTGTAGAGGCTTATCTACCCGATGAAATTGATTTTCGATTGCCAATTTGGAGCATGCCTGAATCAAAAATTCTGCACTGCCGGCAACAAGTTTGGGTTCATGTCGATTACAGTGGTTATCGTTCTGCGTATCAAAAAGCATTCCCTGATGCTTGTTTGAAGGGGATGGTTTTGGATCATGTTCTGAACCGGCGTATAGCGCGTTTAAAAGGTTTTGGTTATCTACGAATCGTACCCGTTACACGGGCAGTTAATAGTAGCCACGGCTCGCTTTCAGAAGATTGGGGAGTGAAATATCACAGCACCTCTAGAATGAGGGAAATTAACGAGGCATCTCTTGCCGCGGTTCAGTATGCGGATCTTTCAGATATTGTTAAGATGCTTAACGTTCAGGGTGGCGGCTCGTTAATGGATTACGTGAATGAAGCGCAAGCTTGGGTAGATGCGCCTAAATCGTGCGTCTAGCTCACGTGATGTTTAGTTAAAAGAGCAATCGAATGGTTAAGGAGCCAGAAGCGGATTCGCCATTCGTTTGCGACCATTTGCAAACTGACTACCGGGCAAAGGGGGAATGTTTATCCGCAGGGGTGCAACCCAAGGATAATTGTTCACCGCCCGGGCTAGATCGCGCAGCGTTGCAGCAGTCGAGCGC
>NZ_JARXIC010000008.1 GCF_031127905.1 Thalassobacterium sedimentorum
ATACAAAAACGCTACTTACCAACGGCCTTTACGTCAGCTTTTTATTTGAGCTTTTATACTCAATTATGCCGCTTAAGTCCGTGCCATTCGGATCTGACCCTTCAGTGTCTCTCATTCTATCGAGACAAAATGAAAACAACTGCAGTGGATGAGAAGACACTTCGCGACTGGTATCCCAAGAATGCTACAAAAACTCAAACCCGCCCGTCCTTCGAAGCGCTCGGGCTCGTATTTAAAGACGATAAAGAGCTTACCACGATCATCCTAAATTTTGCATTCGCTCGTCTCTTAGAGCAGTTAACCGCGACACTGGCCCAGTCAGCACCCAAAAAAGAAGCGAACGCATTCTATTTGAACCTCAAGGCTCAGGCAAAATCACTCGATCCGATCTATGCCCTATCGCGTGACAACTTAGATTGGGAGGAATACATTGAGTTGGCACTGTCCAAACAGAAAGAGCACGAAGCACTCATTGACCAATTCGCAGAATTTGATGAAATAGGCATCTCCCATCCAGCAGTCGATCATCTGAAATGCTACAAAGAATATGCGATGAATTATCTTCAAACGAAGCCAATGAGTGGCTGGGAAAGTTTCAGCGCGGAAGATCGTTTCCTCCTACAGCTAAGCACGCTAGCGGATCCGAATCTAGTGACTCACCACAACCAAATTACTCAAAGGCTTAAGAGGTTGAAGCAAGATCAGCCGAAATGGTCAAAGGCTCTAGCAGGTCCATTGCACCGTATCGATGCACGTCTGAAACTTGTCGATACAAAACTCAAGCCAGCTAAGCGTATTGAGGCAGCAATGAGGAGCTACCGTAAATCGGTGGAAACCAGTATTTACGCGGCAGGCGATGAAACTTCCACTATCATATCCGAAGCAATGGGATTCGCAGCGTTTGTTTATCGTCGTGAATTAAAGTGTGGCACGCAGAAAACTGGCTATTTGTTACCATTCCTAAGGAAGTGCTTTAATTACCGCATGTTACTGGGAGAGAACCTCTGCGCATTTGATAATGACCAAGAAGAACAGCAATACTACGAACGCATGGAGCAATGGTTCATCGAATACCTGTCTCCACAATTGAGAAAACAACTCGAAGGTGACATTCGCAACCTAGAGTTCACGCGCACGGACTTTAGCAGTGCCGTCCACTTCAGTGATTTCGAAACAATCGATAAACTTCGTAGCGAACCACTCAGTAAGCGCCAGAAAAAGCCATTCAGCAAAACTATCACCAGTAGCGAACAGACTCCCTTAATGGAAGCGATTGACCGCGAACAATTAGAATACGCGCACGAACTCGTAGAAACCGAACTGAACCTGAATTTCATCAATAGCACAGGCGACACCGCGGTGACTAAAGCTTTCGCTCAAAAAGACTACCCTCTCGTGCACAAAATCCTACAACGCGAGGATGATCCTATATCCGTCGAGACACTACTTCACCTCACCGAGAAGCTACAGAACAGCTCGCTACGACTCACTCTGTCCGAAGGTCGTGTTGAAATCTTGCGTGAACTCTACCAACCATCCCACTCAGGACGACAACCGATGAACATGGATCAGTTAATCGCGGGCTCACAAACACCACTCTACTACGCGGTCCAGTGCCTAGGTGCCATGAGCTTAGACACCGAGGCACCAGATTTCCTTGAGAAGATGGTGACTGGCCTCCCTCAAACGCATGCAATGCAAAAACTTCTCCCGAACCTGCAAAGCATGACTCCAGGGGAATTGGAAATTATGAAGGAAGTTTCTAAATACTATCAATCAGAAGCCAACATCACTGGTATCCATGAGTGCATCGACTACCTAATCAACGAATGCCAGGTAAAACTCGATACGCCTAACAGATACGACCATTCCGCACTGACCGTTGCAGCAGAATTTGGAATGCAAGATATTGTCGC
The DNA here is from genome assembly GCF_031127905.1 of Thalassobacterium sedimentorum. Taxonomy (GTDB): domain Bacteria; phylum Verrucomicrobiota; class Verrucomicrobiia; order Opitutales; family Coraliomargaritaceae; genus Thalassobacterium; species Thalassobacterium sedimentorum. The sequence continues at coordinate 1,917 of NZ_JARXIC010000008.1, forward strand.
CAAGCTCCTCGCAGCTGGCGCGAACGCGAACCACCGATTTCAAGGTGGCGGCACCGCAATCTGTTGGGCGATCAAAAACAACGATTTGGAAATGGTGAATCTACTCCTCGAATACGAAGCCGACACTAGCTTCTTTGTCGAAGGTTTAGGGCATCATATCCATCAACTGCCCATGTCTGATAAAATTCGCCGTCTAATCCCCAGTAAACACTAAGCCAGAATGAATACTTAATATAACCACCTAGCGTTTTCCGTGCATCCAATCTCTCTCGAAGCGGGTAAAGCTTTGAGGGCTTCCGTAAAGCTCGAAGGAATCAACAATGTCCACGATCGTGCATTTCTTTGTACCTCCGAACTTTGGGCCTCGGAGACCACGCCCAATCATTTGCTCGAATAGAATCGGGCTGGTGGTTGGGCGTGCCATGATAACGCGCCGCACAATCGGGGCATCAAAACCGGTGGTGAGCGTGCCGACATTCACCAAGACTCGCAACTTTCCAATTGAAAACTCGTGTATCCAGCGGCGACGCAACGCCTGGTGTGTGGTTGCAGTAATGGCTCGGGCAGAAACATTACGCGCTCTCCACTGATAAGCCAAGGCCTCGGCTTGGCGAACATCGCAGGCAAACACCAAAGCTTGTTGCTCAGTCGGATCACGAGTGATTTGCTCAATGATGATCTTGTTGCGTTCGGGGACTTTCCCCACTCGATCCAACAAGCGCGGGGAAAAGCTGCCGAACTGTTCGATGTAGTCTTGCTCTGCCTTCGATAAAGAAAAATGAATACCCTGCTTACGCTTCTTTTCGATTCGGCTGAGTATCCCCTCATCCTGCAATACCTTAACCGGGTTCTTATTCTTGAATCGCTCGGGCGTGAGCAGTCGCCGATCAAATGCTCGGACGAGTTCTTTGGTCGAAGCACCCACCGACGTCACTCCACGCCCTGGAGTGGCGGTTAACCCAACAAGTGGTCGTGTCGGCGCTTTAATGGTGCCGACCAATCCTTTCACCAATTTCTTATAGGTCGGTGCCACCGCATGATGTGCTTCATCGAAAATCACAGCGCTAACCGATGCAAAAAGCTCTTTGACGGCTGCATCCTTAGGATTGAGGCGGGCAAGCTTTTGAACGCCGGCCACCATAAAGCCCGCATCAAACTCTTTTTGTAAAGTGTAACTGCCCCAGAAGCGATGAATCTTCCCCTCGAACTCAGGCTTCATGCTTTGATACACTGCTTTATAGGTCGAAGCTGCCTGCTCACAAATTTCATTCGTTGTCGCGATCCACAGCACAATGCCCCCCGTAGCTGCTTGAAACCGCAGAACCGCCTCGATTGCAGTTCTCGTCTTGCCTGCGCCCGTAGGCAAGCTCGCCATGCCGCGCATGGGTGGCTTCTGTTGTAATAGACTCAGAATCTGACGACTCAAGTCCTGTTGAAAATCCAAGAGCTTGCTCAGCTTTCGTGGTGGCTCCAGGTGCTCCAATACAGGAGGTTTCGCCAAGGGCGCCGACCCCGCATAAATCGGATCAATCTCGAAAGCTTTGCAAAAACGATGCGCCCACAAACTGCCACGTCGCCAAACCGGATAAAGCTTATCGGGCCAATCTTTCATTCTCCGACTGACTCGATCGTGCTGCTGACACAATTTCACCGCAGGCTTCTCGAATGCATAGAGTAAGGCAGAACGCACACAGCTGTGTGAGAGCGTCTCCGTATCGTAGAAACCGACAATATCACGTGCCAGCGATGCACATGGACGGCCCTTCGCAGGGCCAATGGACTCATCCAGTTTCAACTGCTTCCAAATCGCGCGTAATTCTTCATGCTCTAATTCAGCGAGCCAACTTTCGAGTGTGTAGTAGGACATTGGGTTTAATGATTAAGCTACATCGAAAGGCGAAATTCCTGAATAACCTCACCAATAACATCCTCAGGATTACGATCTGATTCTGAAGCTAATAACATTGCTTTCAGATCATCATCAGTTAGCAAAATTATCAGCTTTCGATAAGCAGTCCACTGCTCTCGGATCGTCGCCAAGCATCCAGCATCACCACCGTTTCGGCTCACGATGATTGCAAACATACCAGCTCCATGAGGCTTTAAGTAATTAGCAATCTGAAGGGCGTGATTCTTTTTGATTTTATTTTTATAATTCTTCGGATCGATGATTATGAAATCTGCATTATAACTGTCCCTGAGGAACTTCCAAAATCCCTCCGAAGCATAATTAGGGAAGATAATGTCTCGTCTATTCTTCTTCTCCAAATCGGCAGACTCCCAAATGTGTTGGCTTAATGGCGGTGTAAATAGAAATTCAAATACATCTCGAACCAGCCTTTGATACTCAATCCACCCACCATGCCCCACCGGACACGATGAAAGCTTCTGGAGCAGCAAATCGGACTTAGAACTCTCAGAACTGCGAAATCGGGAAAATAGCTGTTGGAACCCTGAAACGGGTAATTGCTTAATTTCGTCAGAGAACTGAGTGGCTATATAATCAATGTCCCAAATCTCAATTTCAGCTGATTCGAGTAACTCGCGACTAGAAGGCAAAATACGCCCCGGAAAGGCCAGTGCTGCAGCATCAAATTTTTCCAGACTTCTGTATTTATTGATTTGCTCAATTGCATCTTCAATTTGATGGAGCCTGAAAAAGGATCGATTTTTCGATTCAATTAACACTCGTTCCTCACGCCCACTAACTTTACGAAAACTAATCAGGTCACTTCTATAAGACCTGCCATCTCCTAGTGGTTGTTCAATTGATGTATGATCGTAGTGAGGTGAACGCTCTAAGAGGTCTCGAAAAAACACATTCAACTCCATCTCTCTAGGTTGAAATGAATCTAACTTCCGGTGACAATTTGGACATAGGATAGTGTAATCATCACCTTCATCTGTCGCATCATCACCTACGCATGTAATCCGCGCAAGCTCCAACGGAACATCCTTTAAGCCGCATGATTGGCAAGTATGGTCATATTTTTCAAGAAGTGCTCTTCTTAGCGTTGCAGAACGCGTTCCCTTAAAAACCCCCGGTTCAGATCTGTCAAAGTCCATATCAATTATAGTTAAAAATTACGTTTATCTCAAATCACGCTTAGCCACGCCAGCCCGATCAAGCACGGTATATAAATCACCGATCTGAGATTGCCTCTGTCTCCTACGCCCCCAACGAGTATCACGCACATCTGAGAACGTAAAATAGACCCGTTCGATTGCCCGAGAAAATGCAACAAAGAAGCTCTTCTTCTCCTCTTCAGGTTGATCGCTAAAACTCCACCAACTGGAGTCCTCCAACCCTAAGAAAATCACGGTATCAAATTCGAGCCCTTTACTCCGATGAACAGTCATGGCTGGAATGATGTCCTCTCCACAAAGCTCATTGACTTGATCGCGTGGTGACTTACCGGGCGTTGCTGCCCCTTCTAGAGCATTGGCAAGACCTGTAATCGTAAAATCCAAAAAATCTCCACTGAAATACTGACTATACGTATTTATGAAAGGTGCCTTTCCGACGACATCCACAATTCCTTCTAGGAGGTGCCACAATGACTGCCCCTTCTCGACCTCATTTAGCACATACTGCTTTAACTGCTGCGCGACTTTCTCAATTTCACGTTCAGCGGCACTACCCATCAACAACTCAAGTTGATCGACTAAATCGGCCCATGCTGCTACATCCCGGTTACGAGTCCCTAATCGAAGCACTAATACTATAAACGCAGCGACTGGTTCGACCAATAGGTCTTGGAGCAAAGTCTCATCACGCAGACGAATCCCTTTTACATCTAGTGCTGCTTGAAGTAATACAATCATCTCATTGGCTTTTTGACGCACAATAATAACGAAATCCCTAGGAGATTTACCTTCGCTGACGATTTGAAATCCAATGTAATCAGCCAAGTAGGCAGCTTCAGTCTCAGGGGTTCTGAACTCTAGAACTTCACACGTTCCACCCGATAAGTCATCTCGTCCAGAAGTGACTTGAACAGCCCCAGCCTCCAGTGATTCCGCAATGATATTTTGCATCTCAATCAATGCCGGTGCAGATCGGTAATTACGAACAAGATCGTAGCGTGTGGCTTCAAAATCAGTCGAGTAGATCTCAAAAACATCACGACGCGCACCTGCCCATAGCATTATTCGCTGTTTTCCATCTCCTACCGCAGTTAAAACAGAATCAGCCCCCTCGAAGCACTCTTGAATGAGAGCGTATTGAGCTGCTGTTGTATCTTGAAATTCATCTAGAAACACAAATGCGTATGTCTCCTGCAGCGCTTTCTTAATTTTTGGATTTGTCCTTAGTAAGTAAGCAGCAAGACGGTTAATCATTGGAAAAGTCAATGAAGGTGTCCCAGCGGGCTTCTCCAGCTGTTCTTTCCACCAACGCAATCCGAGCCTCCGCTGGCCTGCTTTTACCTCCGCACCATCATAAGGCAGCTCAATCCCATGACTGATATGATCAAACTTAAGCTCTAAATCCTGATCATTTAGAGATTGAAGCCGTCGTGCAGTCACCCCTGCGTTTAATAACCATGGACGGAGATCCTTCGCTCTGGGATTATGAAGCATAACCTCGTAACCACTCGACGGCTTCCAATCATCAACTAACCCAGCAGAGAATCGATCCACAGTTCCTTTAGCAAACGCATCTAGTGTGAAAGAATCGAAATCGTGCGCAGAATCAGGGCATCGGAAAGCGACACGTTGTCCGAGATTCTTTGCGGCATCGCGCTTGAATGAAATCGACAATATTCTCTTAGGGGACGGACATTTTCCTGTTTGGAACAAATAACATGCCCGCTGTGCAAGTAGTTCAGTTTTACCAGCTCCTGGTCCTGCAACCACTAAAGTGCTGCAAGTGGACCGAACCACGTCATCCGCAGCTGGTTCCAATGATTCAACTCCAACTGGCTGCCAATCTACTGAATTAATCAAGCGCATTAGGCTATGGAAGTCAGCTCTTTAGCCTTCTCGATCAATTGCTTGAGTATCTCTGGTGCATCATCCTTAAGCTCTTGGTCAGTCAATTTAATCATCGCCCTCATATGCGACACTGGCTTCGAGCCATCCACGAATAGATACTTATACCATGTAAATAGAGCTTTCTGCTCTTCCGAATATGTCTCACCACAAGTATCAGCAGCCTTCTCTGCGTCAGCAGTTAAAACCTGCTTCATGCGCCGAATAATGGCCGCGTTGTATTCAGCAGGCTCTACTATTTTATCCGGCAGCCTTGGACCACCTCCAGATGGAGCCTGTTCCTGATAATTCAAGGTGAAGTTTTCTAGCAGCGAAAAATCAAGATCTAATGGCTGTGAAAAGAATACGCCATGCTGCTTAAGGTAAAATTCAAGCCATGGTCCCATATCCATTTTCGGATCATTACGATCTAATACATCATATGATGAATTAGATAAGCTTTCTACTGCTCCACCATCTGCGTGAAACTGAAGCTTCTCTGGAGAAGCCTCATACAAAGCCACTAATTGATCTCGGACATACTGAATCCGGCCCCATCCTGCGCCTTCTTTTTCACGATCTAAATCTAGAAGTGTAATATACGGAATCTTTAGTCCATTCAACAGCCGCCAGAAATGGTTCACATGTCTACCACCAAGCGGAGCAACCGTAGTAAAGGAACCATCGAGCGACATCCCGTTGGCTTCAAAAAGCCGCTTCAATACGATTTCCTCTGACGGACCTTCTCCTAGGATCACCAATTTAGCAAAATACAATTCAGGATGTCCTCGGACCGCTTCTCTGACATACTTATAAGACTCGTCGCTCTTATCCTCAGGAAGGCTGAGCTCTAAAACCTCAGATTCTGACCGTCCTTCGTGCCCGAGGAAATAACGAATATTCTCAGGTTCAACACGAGCGAGAATACACGGTGAATGACTAGACACCAACATCTGAACACCAGCTTCACCAGACAATGCCCTCATTTCAGAAATTACTGCCCCAAGATATTGAGGAGACAGATGATTCTCAGGCTCTTCCACTGCAAATACAGACAAATGAGGTAATCCTTCGGTTACACTAGACTTGAAGCCGCATCCTTCTGCGTCACTGCGTAACAAACTTTCCAACCTAAAGAAGCCAAGTGTGAGCGATATCGAAAACAGCGAACGAAGACCATCACTCAAGTCATGCGTTGTCATAGCGCGACCATCCTCTCCCGGCATGAAATATGGAGCCAGCAATTGTATAACTGCATTCGCTTCCGTATCAACTGCACGAAAACCAACATCCTTCGCGACATGGCCTGAATATAAACTCTTCCATGCCTTTTGTATTTGCTGGTTGATCGACTTCACTCCGGCCAACTCACCAATGCCAGCACGAAGTGCACTTAGATGCCCTTCTAACTCAGCCTTCTGACCACTCAGCTCAATGTTCTGAATCAATCGTCCAAAGCGACCAACAGAGGCATTTCTAATCTGATCATTTGGATTACGATTAGCGGGAATATAAACCAAATGAATCAGACTGCGGTCTCTACTTTTGAAAGGCCGCTTACTCTGATCGACCGTATCGAAATCATCTGAACTAGTCAAAATCCAGCTAGTCGATTGTTCCGCATCTCCCGTCGTAGTGCCAGAATCATGCCACGTTGCCTCTAGACGAACTCGACAATAAGGAACCCCTTCAGGCTCTTCGACGATCATCTGATTAAACACTTCAGGAATCGCAGATGTCGCACCTCCGCCATCAACTAATTCAGCAAAAACAATTTTAGCCTCAATGAATAATGAACGCTCAGGCTTGTCCGTCAGGTTCTCATCATGAGCTAGGTGAAAGTCTGAAGGTTGTATTTGACGCAAACTACCCGACTCTCCGAATAAGCGTGCCAATGCCAGCATACAGCTCGTCTTCCCCGATGCATTAGGACCAATGAAACAAGTGAAGTCACTGAGTTTAACAGTCTGCGGAGCATGACCAAAACAGCGAAACCCGCTGAGGGTTATTGCTTCAATATTCATTTAGTAGGCCCTTTCTTCTGATTCACACGTGTTGCCAGTTTCTTGAGTAAGTCCGTTTTTTTATCGAACACCTCGGAGAAAACATGCTCTGTCAGTTGATAAGCCTTGATGACGTCCTCTCTAGTCAAAGTCGCCTTATGGCTACCTGCGTTACCGATCCACTTGATCGCAAGCAAAAGTTTCGACAGCTCTTTGTTTTTTAAATCGTTGCGCCCCCACTCTTCAATACGAGCATGCAAAGTGAATTTCTGCACTTTGTTGAATCTGTTTATTACCTGCTTACGAACCTTCAAGTGATCCATTAGTGATTCGATTGCACAGCGTAAAGAGTTGCCGGCAGCCGAAGGAGCGCTCCAGAAAAGCGAAAACGAACGCAGCAGGTGTTCCCTGACCAACCCCTCACAGCTTTCAGAAATAGGAAAAATATGAACAGTAGGTTGGACATATTTAATGGAATACAAAGTCTCAAAATCAGGCGTGCCATCGTAGCGCTCTATTTCCTGAAGGTGATCCTCACCAGAAACTACCACTACTTCATAACACTCATGGGCATCACACTTCAGACATGCGGAGAAAAAGCCAAAACGATCAGGCTGATCGATGGCACCCACGTCGAAGGATCGATACGACTCTCCAGCTTCTGCTGTAAGCATACCTTTCTTTTCTAGCCTCATGACGTTCCCACATGTAGGACAAGGGAATGGAGGGAAACTATCCACTGTAAAATCGTTTAGCAGGTAATGCGATTTCAATAATAGGCTCATAATAAATAATACTCCTTAATATACGCGTAGGCTTGCTCAACGAGGGTCTGATCCTTGTGGAGTATGTGTTTCATCGTGATTGTTGGCATTTATAAAAAAAGGATCTAAAGGAGTGAGATCACCCAGCAGCCTGGAGCATTTCAAAGATTATATGCTCGAAGGCTTTGCCCTTCTTGGGGTCACTTAGTAGTTGGAACATCTGGTTTTGATGAGCGTCGCTGCTATCCATTATGGCGTCATAGACGGCTTTCGAGAAGTCCCCCAGCATCGCTTGCTCCTTGGTATTGTTGGCCATCTGCTGCGTCACACTTTCGTTTTCTCGTAATTTATCGCAAACCGTTTCGGCATAATTGATAAGGTCGGCCTCGGTCAAATTATCAGTGATAAAGAGTTCGTTGAGGCGCTGGATGATCAGTGACAGGCGCTCTTCTTTCTTGTCTTTGGCTTTGGCACTACCTGCGGCTTCGCCGCCTTTGAGGCCGTAGTCGCCCTGCTCTCCTTCCATGACGAGATCCTGCTGGCGCTGCTTGGAGAGTCGGTAGTGGCTCATCTCGACGTTGCTGAGGTCGATGGGGTCGTCGTCTTCAAAGCTCTCGCGTAGCATGGGCCGCAAGTTGCGGGCGTAGAGGCTGAGCTTTTCGAGATCCTTGTCGTCGTAGTCCACGATTTGCGACATGAACTCGTAGAAGCGCACGAAGGTGCCGAGATCCTTCTTAAAGATGTCGAGCCCGTCCTTGACCTGTTTGGCCTCCTTGAAGCTTTTCTCGGCATTGGCAATGAGCACGGCATCGCCTGTCTTCTTGGTGCGCTCGAAGACATCGCGATTGTGCTTGTAGGCCTTCAGCGCATCCGAGTAACGCACCTGCCAACGCTCGACGGCGGGCTTGCAAATATTGGCGAGGGCTGCGGCGCTCTTGCTCTTCTGGAAAAAGGCATCGGCAAATTGCTCGACTTCCTTCCAGGTAAAAATGCCCACTGCCCGTAATTTTTCAAAGAGGTCGAATACCAGATCGGGATCGGACACGTCTTCCAGCGAAGCGGTTTTGTAATACGGCAGAAAGGCGTCGAGAATGTCCTCGGGGTCGTTGAAGAAGTCCAAGACGAAGGTGCCGGTTTCGGCTTTGCCGGGGAAGGTGCGATTGAGCCGTGAGAGTGTTTGCACGCACTCTACGCCACCGAGCTTCTTATCCACATACATCGCGCAGAGCTTGGGCTGGTCGAAGCCTGTCTGAAACTTGTTAGCCACGATCATCACCTGATAGTCTTCCGAATCAAAAGCCTTGCGCATGTCGCGCTTCTTCAAGTTTGGGTTCATGTTGTGCTCGGTAAATTTCTCGCCGATCAAGCCTTCGGACTGCGGGTCTTTGGCGTTGAAGGTCACTTCCCCCGAAAAGGCCACCATGCCGTAGAGCTTATGGTAGCCCTGCTCCTTGATGTATTTATCAAAGCTCAGCTTGTAGCGCACCGCTTCTTTGCGAGAACTGGTCACAACCATTGCTTTAGCGTGTCCACCGAGCAGCCCCATGACGTTGTCGCGGAAGTGCTCGACGATGACCTGCACCTTTTGCGCGATGTTGTAGTCATGCAGGCGCACCCATTGATTGAGCTTCACCTTGGCCTTCTTGCTCTCCACCTCGGAGTCGGCTGCCGCAACCTTGAGTGCGAGATTATAGGCCACCTTGTAGTTGGTGTAGTTCTTGAGCACATCGAGAATAAAGCCCTCTTCAATCGCCTGACGCATGCTGTAAACGTGAAAGGCTTCGGGCAGGTTCTGCTTCGACGGTGCTTCATCGGGCTTCGGCAAGCGGCCAAACAGTTCCAAGGTCTTGGGCTTGGGCGTAGCGGTAAAGGCGAAGTAACTCAGATTGTTGGATACGCGGCGCGACGAAACCATGGCGTCGAGTATTTCGTCGGCAGTCAGTTCTTCGTCTTCATCGCGCTCTTCTACCATCAGCACCTCTTTAAGCTGGCGAGCGGTGGCTCCAGTTTGCGAGGAGTGCGCCTCATCGGCAATGATCGCATAGTTGCGCTCTTTCAGGCTGACACTGTTTTCAATCGCTTTCAGCACGAAGGGAAAGGTCTGGATGGTGACGATGATGATCGGTGTGGATTCTTCCAGCGCCTTGGCCAGCTTCTCCGACTTCGAGCCCTCGCCCTCGTCACGGTTGATCTTCCCCACGATGCCGTCCACATGTTCAAACTGGTAAATCGTATCCTGCAACTGGCTGTCCAGCACCGTGCGATCGGTCACCACGATGACGGAGTGAAACTGTTTTTCACCCGCGTCATCATAGAGCGATGAGAGCTGGTGCGCCGTCCATGCAATCGAGTTCGACTTACCTGAGCCTGCGCTGTGCTGTACCAGATACTTAGAGCCTGGCCCTTCACTGCGTGCGGCGTCGATCAATTGATTCACCACGTCCCACTGATGATAGCGCGGGAAGATCATGGTCTCTTTCTTATATTTGCGCCCCTCCCAGTCTTCCTTCTCCTCGATCTGCAAGTGCACATAGCGAGCGAGAATTTTGAGCAGGTTCTCAGGCAACAAGACCTCATTCCACAAATACTCGGTGGCGTAGCGATTTTGTTCCTTGGGCACATCATTGCCCGCGCCACCCTCTTTCGTGCCTCGATTAAAGGGTAAGAAAAACGTATTCTGCCCTTCGAGCTTGGTGGTCATGTAGACCTCATATTGACTCACCGCAAAGTGCACCAAGGCACCACGCTTGAATGTGAGCAGTGGTTCGGGCTTCTTCGCGACGGGGTCCACAGGCGGACGCGTCAGTTTATACTGTTTGACCGCATTCTGCACCGCCTGCTTGAACTCCGACTTTAATTCTAGCGTCGCCACAGGCAGGCCATTAACGAAGAGCACGAGGTCGATGCGCCACTTTTTAGACTTCGCAGACTCCCCCGCCAGATCGGCTTCTTTCGTCCATGGGCTATACACTAGCTCAGGCACCACCCGCAGGCGGTTCTTTTGATACATGCGCAGTGTGTCTGGATTCAAATCATGCTCCGGCTCAAACTGACAAAGCTTAAAGCGTGCGCCACGGTCTTTGATGGTATGCCGCAACACACCCAAGGTGCCGAAGGTGCGTAAGGTTCCATCTGCCGCATTCGGATCGGCCTTGTTAAGTTGCGTCGCCACCCGCTCCAGGAATTTCGCTTCGGTATTGCTCGGGTAGAGCTTAGTATACTTCTCCCACTCCTTCGGCTGCGTCTCTTGCACGAAGCCCAACACATCTTCCTCATAGAGCGCCAACTCGCGGTTGTAGCCCGACGGCGTGCCCAGCGACCAACCGTTGGCGAGCATTTGCTCGATGACATCGTTTTGAAAAGTAAGTTCGTTGGCTTTGTCGGTCATGGTCATTAGATCTCGGAGCGATTTTCCTCAAGGTGCTTCTGCCAGTTAGGCTGTGATATTTCCCCAGACTGCACTAATTGATCATATTCCTCAGCTTTGGCCAGTTTGGACATTAAAGTATTAATAAAGTGCACCGGAGTGACCTCCCAAGAGAGGCTACCTTCAACAAATAATGCACGAACGGCGTCCAAAAAAAGCTCAATCGCATCTAGAGCGCAACGAAAGTCTCCAAGGCTTAGTGGTGGCCCATTGCCATTTTCAATGTCGTTCGCGAAGTTCAAACTGAAATGACCTGTTCGCTTCATCCGATGGATCGACAATGGTCGTAATGCCACATTCACATCCAATATCATCGCACTTAGTTCAGAAATATCTTTGCTCGTCTCATCTTGAATCGCCCGAATAAGACCCTTTAGCGTCATGTTGTAATCCTCGCCATCTTTTGCCTTATCAACCAACTTGAAGAGATTCGTGGGGAAGAGGTCTCGATAGGCATTTTTAATATCTCTGAAAGCATTACGTCCAGACTTGGCTAGCAGCTTTTGCCTCGTTTCCGACGGTGTCATAAGTTCCCTAAGGATTAGATAACCCCGCTCCATACGTATAACTTCACCTGCGATCAGACTATAAATTCGCGCAGTCTTTTCCGGCATCTCTTTGTAAGGCTGTAATTGGGTATACATAGTTTAACTGGGATTACGTCACAAACCTTAGATTCGAGCTACGCGGTGTTCTTGCATCAATACGATCATGCTATTTCGGAAGTTAAGTTTGTGGGATCATTTCCTCATGAAGCCTCATAAGCACGTTCCAACAGTGGTAAAGCTCGTTTCAGGTCTTCTTGAGTGCGTAGCACGACTTCCAAGTCACCTGTGCCCCAGTGCCCGATATTGCGCACGTCCCGAGTGAAGCCTTCTTCCAGGAGCACTGTGTCAGGGTTGACCTTGATATACAAAAACAGCTTTCCAGCGCTTGCGCGCACTTCGACTGTCACGAAATTCTTCAAACGCTTAAAAGCGGCATAGAGCTTCAATTTCTTGAATTGCACGTCGTCGCCAAAACCGAGACAGGTGGCCTTCACGGCCTCGAAGAGATCCAGCAAAGACTCATCTGCGAGTGCGAGTTGCTCCTCGACAGTCTTATCCACCGACTTTGCTTTACCTTTCGATCCAGTTGTGGACGGTAGTTCCTCCCAGTGAGTATTGGCTTGGACGGCATTAACCAGCTCCAGCAATAGAAACTCCTCATCGAAGCGTAAGTAGCGAATCAGCTCAATGTTGCGGTTGATCTGCTTCACCGCATGTCCGTCGTATTTGGTAAAGTCTCCAGCAAGACAGAGCAGACGCGGACTCGACCATTCAATGGCATCCGCTGCGGCTTGTCCCAAGGTTTTCAACACCAACAGCTCAAACTCTCCGCGATGATCGAGCAACCAATCCAAGTAAAACAATCCTTGGTTGATCACGTTTTCATTACTCGCCCGCTTATACTCGATAATACAGGGGCAGCCGTTCTCATCTATCCCCAGCGTGTCGATTCGGCCACCATGCGTCTTACCGGTAGAATACTCACTCGCGAGGAAACGGATACCTAGAAAGGTGTCCAAGTTCTGCTCAATCAGCGATTGCAGCGACTTCTCCAATGCCACCGACTTGCCCTCTAGTAAACTCACATCGTTCCCGTTGGTGCGAAATAGTTTAATGTCACTCATGCTTCACCCTCTATAGCTCGTTTCTAAGATAACGCCAATCTGCGCGGTTTGATACCACTCAGTGTAAATATTGATCATACGGCTTCGAGCGGAGTTACAAAAGTCACGAGCAAAATCCTCGTGATCTTTGCGCGTAGTGTCGTGCCCACGGCTAAAGCCTGCCAGATCCGCCTTTTCCATAAAGCTGTTCGTCAGAAAATCCTCCGTCACCTTCTCGGACACATCACCATCGCCATATGCACGGTTATCTTCAAACGGGCAGGCCCAGAAATTGCCAATCGTGTTAATCCATTGACCGCAAACATCTTTAAATGGTGCACCACCTCGGTGCTTACCGACAACGCAGTTCCTCGCTAGAATATGATCATAATCCCAAGGGCGATTATGGTCCTCCCAAAGCGCGGCATTACTTTGGTCATAATGCTTAAAACGCTTCCAGAGATAGTCGCGCTGGCAATATAGCAGCAGTTCTTTCTGACCTTTAATACGTTCTAGGAAGTGATGCCACTGGGATTCTCGATCCACATAGGCGGCAGGTTCTTCCCCCTTGGTAATCAAGCTATGCCACCACCCCCATGATTTAAATGCCTCACCTTCGATGGCACCCGAATCAAATGGAGCTATAAATTCAGTCGTGTCACCCGGACAGCGTAGTAGAATCAAGTGCTTCTCATTAATCGCCTCCTGCACTCCCTGCTGGATACGCTCAATTGTGACGCCGTGTCGAGTGTGCTTGTGGAGGATGTTACAACAGTGATCTAACTTTATACTGAACCAGCGCAGTAAAGTCACTAAACCGGGAATGACCATTTCGACTTCCGATGACATCGATTGGCCATCGAGTTGCTCTGCCCAACAAAGCAGTAGCAAGTAGATGTCCCGAGAGCCGCCGGCGATGTTAGAAACGATGTAATTCGGCAGTTTATTCGAGCCCTGCTCGTCGTAACACAACCAAGAGTCGATCATCTGACAATAAGCGGGAAGCCGAGTTAGGTCGGTGCAATACTCATGAATGACCTTGTATTCGGAGTTGCTGCCATCCGTTTCCTTCATCAATGCCCGCAAACGAACAATGCTGATGTCCCCATGGAGTCGCTCCGATTCCGATGTCGTTAATGCAGCACGCACACCTAAGTTGACGATGCGTGAAGGCTGCATACGCAACGGCTTAATTTCATCCACAGTATCTACCACCTCAGGGAAGTAGGCCTTGATCATCGAATAACTCAGTTCTTCACCACTCAGCACTGTGCCTTGCGTATTGAGCCTCTGAAAAAGCAACTCAAGGTTCAGTATGTCGTCCTCATCTTGCTCCCCCGACTTACCGATGAGTTCGTCCGGTGCCTTCAACAACACAACTTTGGCTCTACGCACACGCTGAAAGACCTTAAAGATCTCAGGGAATTGAACATCCGCAAACTCGCCTCTCAGCAACTCAGCGACGGCTCCAGCCCAATGCGTATGCGAAAGCGCCGACAACTGCCCCGTTAAATAAGCAAGCCCCTCAGAGAGCGTTTCATGTTTGGCCGCCTCCATGAGTAGTCCCATCGGAATCGGACAATTCGCCTTATAAGGACTCAATTGGCTAGGTGTTGGCCGACAGGCTTCAGTCGTGTCTGCTGCAATTTTTGCCTCATATGGAATTAATGCATCCCGAATCTCACCTGCACTCAAAATCGAACAAGCATCGTTATCTCGGTAGCCCCACGGATGGGCGATCTTAGTCAGCCTGGTCCAAAAATGCCGCGTGCTATGACTGCCGCGTTCTTTTGGAGCTAAATCCATCCAGAGAATGCTAGCGTCTTGCTTGTCGTATGTATGGAAATTGGGGATACGAAATCCCAGAGCAATTGCGTTACTCCGCTGCTGTCCATCCAGCAGCTGATACCGCGCTCGCTCGTTCGCATCTTTATTTTGATCCTCGATCGCATTACTGATGACCAAGCTACCAATGGGAAAGCCTCGTAAGATCGAATCCCACAGCAACTCAACTTGTGCAGGCTTCCAGACCAGGCCTCGTTGGAGGCGAGGAATGCTCACACGAATCTCACTTTCAAGCTCCGAGATTTCGGGTAGATACCAAGAAGCCAAGGTCGGTAAAGCTACCACGTGCGCGTCCTCTTTGACCTCTTGTTGATGACACATAAGCATTTCTTTTTTCAAACTTCCACCTTCACTCTTCACCCTTCTCAAGCGCCTCCGGCGCAAAGTCTCGCACGTCGATATTGCCCGTCACGGCGGCGGAGATCAGGGCGGTGCGGCGTTCTTGGAGGAGGTCTGACGCTTGTAGTGCGTTATCAATCAAGCTATCATACCTAACAGTGATTTCGTTTAACTCCGCCACTAAATCTCGTTGTTCATCGAGTGGAGGTAATGTGAACGTAAAGCAGCGAATGTCATCCACATTAATTCTCTTAAATGTGGAACCAATCATCGAGACATCCAGTTGCTGAGAGATCAGCCCTGACTTTAAAACATGAAGAGCAAATTCAGGATACAATGCATCGCCAAGTCGAATCAGACAAACATCCTGTCCCATAGCAAACTCAGGATGTTCATCGGGCACTAAGGCGGCTTCGCCAACAGTAGCATTTCTACTATAAATTATATCCCCGCTGCGCGGTTCTCGATCCCCTTCAATCAAGGCTGAGTAGAATTTTTGACTCGTTAATTTCGCACCCTCTAAATTGATGTGCCAGCCTTTCACTTCACCAATGCTTGCGAGTGGATAACCAGCATCAATAAACTCGGCTGTTATATGCTTACAGTCGATCACCTGTGCATAAAACTTTAGCGATGCAACCTCCCAATGTTCCGGCACGTCACCGAGCCACTCGACGCCGGAGTCCTTCATCGGGGCTTCTGGGTTTAAGCCCTTGGTAACGGCATGGCTAATCACGGCCTGCCGTTTTTCTTGCAGCAGCGCAATCAAGGCCTGCTGCTTTTCGATCAAGGCATCGATCTTCCCCGTCTCATCGTCGAGGAAGCGCGCGATCTGCTTTTGTTCGGGGAGCGGTGCTAACCAAAGATCGGTATTCTTTAATATTTCCTGAGTGATACTAAAGACTTTGACACCCTTCACCGCTAATCGGATTTGTGTGCGATAAGCTGGCGAATCAAAAACGTAGGCTAAAAAACGCGCATCATTTTCACCTTTCGGCCTAGCAATGACTGTGTGATAACCAGCAAACAAAGCTTGGTCGCTAGTGAGTTGAGTGAAGTTTCCTGCACCTTCGATGTCTTCCGAAGTATCCGCGAAAACACAATCCCCGTTCGAGAGTAATGAATTTGGAGATGACTCTAAATACAACTCACTGACACATCTAAGAGGATGCGTATCTGGCGAAACCTCAAACCCGTATTTCGAGTGAATTTCGCCATAATTTACACATGGAATGCCTGAGTCTTGAAGATTCGCTTTGGTGATACCTAAGCCTCGGCCTAGGGAAAAAAGGTATCGAAACTTATCAACTGTCCAATGACTGGGAATATCTCCAAGTAATTCCACTCCCGAGTCCTTATACTCCGGATACGCTTTATATCGACCGCTCATGATAGAAATTCGGAGGGTGAAACCGTAGCGTGCAGCTTTAGCAAACGTGCGTCGTGCTGGCTGCGGTGCGTAGGTTCTGAACGTTTGCTAAAGCTGCACGCTACGGCATGAGTTTGACCGCTCATGAGTGCACCTCCTGTAAGAGTTTCATGATCTCAGAACTCACCGCATCCAAATCCTTATCGATCTCTTCCAAATCCCTCGGCGGTTGGTATTGATAGAAGTGGCGGTTGAAGGGGATCTCATAGCCGACGATGCCGATCTCGCCATCGAGGGCGTCGGTCTTGCTGGCGTCGATCCAGGCATCGGGGACATGCGGTAAAACTTCCTTTTTAAAGTAGGCTTCCGCCTGCGCCGAGGCTACGGCGGACAGGTCGTTTTCGCGATAGTTCAACGGAACGTTTTCGTTGTCGCGCAGGTCGCCGTCGGGCTTGTATTCGATGATTCTTCCGTCCACGGCGAAGCGTCCGTAGAACGGGTCGGCTTTGCCTTTGTGAATCTTCTTGATGACCTTCTCGGCTTCAGGATTTTTCCATGAGACGGCGGCGGTGATCTGCTTCTTTTCTTTTGCTTCGAGTTTGATACCCGTTGCTTTGAGCGCGGCTTCGTAGCCGTTCATGTCGTCGTGCTGCTCGCTGCCGAGTTTGGCTTGCAGCTTGCGGGCGGTGAGCAGGATCTGCTTTTGTGCCTGCCAGGTCTTCGGGTCGAGCAAGTCTTTGATCTGCTTTTCCTTGAGTTCGGCGAAATCGGCTTTGAGCGCGGCGCGGATCTCGGCCTCGTGTTCTGCCAGCACGCCGTAGCGTTCGCAGTCTGCGGCGTCGGTCCATTCGCTACCGTAGGTCTCATAGATCCATTGCATGGCGGCGTTGAGCGGCTTGGGCGCAAAGCGCAACGTGTTGATGCGGTCGTCGCTGAATTGATAGGACTCACGCAAGGGGCGCTCGATGGTGATGCGGCGGTAGCCGAACTCATGCGTCTTGAAAATCTTGGCCGCAAAGGTCTTGGGCGGCTCGTTCTTCTTGCTCGCGGACTGGCGTCCACGGTTGCTCTTGGCCTCTTCGGGCTTGTCGAGCGGGCGGGCGTCGATCACCTCGAACTCGCCAAAGGCTTTGGTGATGGTTTTGATGTCCTCGGCGCTCATTTCGTTGCGCTTCGAGCCGAGGGATTTGCGCATCTTGCCGCAGAGGTGCACAGCATTGATCAGTTGCACCTTCCCCTTGCGCTCGCTGACCTTTTTGTTGGACAGCACCCAGACGTAGGTGGCGATGCCGGTGTTGTAAAACATATCGGTGGGCAGCGCGACGATGGCTTCGAGCAAGTCGGCCTCCAAGATGTAGCGGCGGATCTCGGACTCGCCCGAACCTGCGCCGCCGGTGAAGAGCGGCGAGCCATTGAGAATGATGCCGATCCTCGCCCCACCCTCGGCTGTATCGCGGAGTTTGCTGATTAGGTGAAGGAGGAAGAGCAGCGAGCCGTCGGAGACACGGGGTAAGCCAGGGCCGAAGCGGCCTTCGAAGCCTTTTTCTCGTTTCTCTGTCTTAATGTCATCTTCGATCCTTCTCCAGTCCACGCCGAAGGGCGGATTGCTCAGCATGTAGTCGAACTTATCGGCGTAGAGTTGATCGTTGGAGAGTGTGTTGCCCAGCTTGATGTTGGAGACCTCTTGGCCCTTGACCAACATGTCGGCCTTACAGATCGCGTAGCTCTCGGGATTGAGCTCTTGACCGAAGGCACGCATGACGGCCTGCGGGTTGAGCTCATGCAAGTATTCCATGCCCGAAGAGAGGAATCCGCCCGTGCCTGCGGTGGGATCATAGATGGTGCGGATAATGCCCGGCTTGGTCAGGGCGTCGTCGTCCTCCATAAAGACGAGGGAGGTGGTCAGGCGCACGATGTCACGCGGGGTGAAGTGCTCCCCTGCGGTTTCGTTGGAGCTTTCCGCGAACTTGCGAATCAGCTCCTCAAAGACGAGGCCCATATCGTGATTCGAGACCGCAGCCGGACTCAGGTCAGCCGTGCGCACCTTCTGCACGATTTTGTAGAGCAGGTTGGCATCCGCCAGTTGACCAATGAACTCGGAAAACTTGAAATGCTCGAAGATTTCGCGAGCGTCCTTGGAGAAAGCTTGCACATAGGATTCAAGATTGGCCGCGATGCCCGACTCGCCCAGCTTACTCAGATCCATTTTCGAGGTGTTGAAGAAAGAGAGCCCCGCCGCGCGCAGCAGCAATTTCTCTTCCGCCTCTTCGGGCAGGCCCATGGTTGCAACCTTGTCCGCCTCTGCCAAAACATCCGCCTTAGTCGCTTCCAGCACGCATTCCAGCCGGCGCAGTAGCGTAAAGGGCAGGATGACGCGCCCGTATTGGCTTTGTTTAAAGTCACCCCGCAGCAGATCCGCGAGCGACCAGATGTAGGTGGCGAGGTTATTAGGAGTTTCTGACATAATGCTGCAAATTGTGAGCCACAGCAGAATGCAAAACTAACAAAAACAGAAGCAACTAAATAGACTGCAAAAATCTAAATTTAATGTAAACTCACAGTCTTAATGCGCGAAGTAATGAGCCCTCCCCTTGAGCACCCGACAGCATAGTGCAGGACAGCAAAAGGCACTGTCCGTGGAGGAACAAGGCTTTACGCGTCTAGACGGTAATTGTGCCCATGATAGCGGAATTTCCTTTAACAGTGATAACACATGCAACAAGTGAGACAGAGTCGCAATTAGTTTGACATTATACTGTTTTCAGGTTTTCGTCCTTTTACTCTATCATTTCTCTGGATGGGGTAAGGGGAGATTTTGTAACAGAATCCCCTACTGGCGGATTGAAATACAACATCACCTGCCTCCGTCCCGTTTCCCTACGGATTTGACCGGGCATTCGCGATCCATGGAGCGGACAACGCGGGGATTCATCAACTCCGAGCGCCGAAAGCTTCCCACTTCGATTGGCTCCAAACAACGGCGAAATTGACCTCTCGTAATCGAATATTGTCGGGCAGTTTGCTGGAAGCCACGCATGGATGCTTCTGCCTCCGCTATGAATCAATGCAACCACTGGCATGATCTCCTTAACGATCCAGCCGAACCAAAATGCTAATTGCCACTCAATCGGCTTGTCATCGAACTCAGCGACGAAGTATGGAATCCTAGAGATAAATTCCTTACGCCGATACGACTTGAAAGTGGAGCCATTACACCGCGTGACGAGCGTGTGCTCACCAGTAAAGGTTTGAGGAAACAGAATCTGAAACCCTTGATCATTGCCCTGCAGGCGCTGCTGTAGTTCAACACGAGAATATACATTCGTCGGCGCATGATCTCCAGCGGAGAGTAAGTCTTTGACCCCGTATAGCGCTCCAATGAAATCCGAAGAGGTGACCGCCTCTGGCTTAATAGGTGAAATGCGCGACAAATCCTCAATGGATGCCTCAGGATTCACTGATAGCACTAGTTTAAAGACATCGTCCTTATATTTACGAGGTAATGGCCTCGGTCTTGACGGCCTGCGTATAGCGATGTGATCCGGTTTTCGTGAGCCTATGGGAGTCACCTGCGAGATTTGCTTTCGCAACGCAGACTCAACCTCAGAACGTGCACCATAGCGATCAGAGACTCGTGCATGAATCAATTCAAAGGCTTCAGATAAGCTCAGTCCCAGCTTCGCGGCATGGTAGGCACAAACGAAGATATTATGATGGGTGCAGCCCTGCCCGCGTTGCGCCTGCAGTATTGCCAACGAGTAATAGAGCTTACTCTCTTGTAGTGAGATATATTCGGATCTATTCAATGAGGAAATAGTGATGTAAGTTCTTGTCGGTAATTTGGGACGTTCTGGGACGCGCTTGTCCCAGTATCAGCCCAGTAAACATCGGTGATGTGGCAGATTGAGACATTGGGACATAATTGTTGTTTTTATCACCACTTCATTATTGAGAAAGAATGGAGGCATGGGCATGGATGAGTCCCAAAAATAGGAATACCATAGACACAGAGCGGGATAGCGCTGGGACAACTGAATGGAACAATTGAGGTCATGCAGATTTCGAATGCACCATTTGCGTCGCATAAAAGGTTCGTCTAATCCCCTGTCCTTCGACTCGAATACGGCCCTCCTGTTCGAGTTCAGCTATTAGTTGATCTCGGCAAGCGGCCTCCGAAAAGCTCGACCGCTTTACGATGTTACGCAGTTGATCGAATGTAATAAAACCGGCTGGTGATGATCGAACTTTATCGATAATCTTAGCTTCAATACGTACCCGCTCGGAAGTTCCCACATTTCGTTCGAGTATAGCATATTTCCGACGGACATTGTGAAGCGCCATACGAAAGGCACGTTGCGCATTATCCAGCGTAACCCGTGCTTGCCTCAAATCGCCGCGTCTACCGAGCGTATCACTGACTGCATCAATCAGAGCGAGACGTGTACAAATCTCTCGTAGTCGTCCGACCATAGAGGCCATATCGTCATTGCTCGCTGCAACTGCCTCCATACGTAGAGACTCACAACGATCATGTAACCATTCATCCGCATCCGCATCGATCGTTATGGGAAAGGGCTTCGGCTCTGTATACACTGCCTCGCGTCGGGATTCATCCGTCGGCTCATATTTAGAAAAATCGAGGGTCTCACTTCGATCTGGGTCAGCGTCCCGAAAGAACTGCAACACTTCATTGACGTGCTTAGGCATCATAGCACCTCCTGAATATTTCATCTCCCGTGGTCCTTTCGCACGCTTCTGATCCAACTCGATAAAGAACAGAACTCGACACAACCACCCTCCTTCAATCGAAGAGTGGCTAATCGAATCAAAAAACTGCGCTGGAGTTGTGACGCCGTAATAGGTCAGATAAGGTTGATCACACGATAACTCGCGCTGTTTCCCCATCGGATCAGGAGCAAAGGTAGTACCTTGATAATACCGATTCGCCCCAGTGGCTGTCTTCTTAAGCATAGCCTCAATCATACTAAGCTGCTTGCTGGTTCTTGCTCCGGCTCCAATCGCTTTTAACATATCACCACACTCGTCCACGCGGATTAATGCATAGCCATACCGCCAAAAGGCGTCACAGGCTTGTCACTATACTCAATCGGTTAAGGATGATACTTCTGTTTCATCCCTCAGATGAAGCTTAAGGTATGCAGATAGGGAATCCTATGAGAAATTCAATGCCGCAAGGAGACTCAATCGCGATTGGTCCAACATGGAGAGTTGCACCAAATTTCTCTTTACGCCTAATGTTAAACTGTTTTACATAAAATCATACTCTAATACTCCAATTATGAAATTAGCTTCCATCTTAGCCATCGCATTAATGATTACCTCCGTCGGGATCACCGACGCAGCCCCCGTAGAACCCGTATGGTTCCCAGCAGCGCCAGGCGGCGGTGGGTGCTTTAGAGGGCCAGAAATTTCACCGCACGACTCCAACGTAATTTTGTGTGGAAACGACATGGGAGGTGCTTTCAGAACAGGCAATGACGGGGAAAACTGGGAGCTCCTACCGTTTGATCAAATACGCAGCGTCTTCACGTCTGGCCGTTATCCACATAACTCATGGTGCTTTCATCCGAGCATTGCCGGTCGTGTTTTTGTCGGCACAAACAATGGGTTTCGTCGATCAGATGATTCAGGAAAAACCTGGAGCAAAATCCCGCCAATCCTCCCCGATAGTGATCAGGCGCCACGTGTGATCCAATTTGATACAAAGACACCGGAGATCGGCTATTTGGTTTTCCGCGGCGAACGCCCCATTAACCGAGTCGCCATTTACAAAACAACTGACAGCGGTAACAGTTGGAACCCACTATCAAGCTATCAACTAGATAATTGGGAAGACATTGTTAACCTCGGCATTACTTACGACGGTCGACAAAGAATCTTAACCCTAGCAACCGAAACAAATTTAATCCATAGTCACGACGAAGGTCAAACTTGGCAACCAGCCATCAACGGGCTGAATCTACCTCAAAAAGGACTTAAAATCTACGATTTGGCTCCAGCGGGGCAGCGCCTCTACCTCACAATCCACTCGGACACAGATGCAACAGGGATTTACCGCTCTGACGATCATGCAGCGAATTGGAGTCCGATCAGCGGCAACGGCTTATATACAAAACCAGAAGAGACATATCAATATCAGCGCTTAGCAACCAGCGACCGATTCCCAGATCATATCTACGTCACGTTCAATGGCCCACGATCACCTGAACCGATCGAAGGCGCGCCGCACTCCAATGTATTCTACAGCACGGATGGTGGTGAGAACTGGCAACCAATACTCTTTCAACATCCAAATATGGATGGTTATAATATTACAAACCGGACATGGGGCACCGGAGAATGGGGATGGGCGGTTGCACCTTTCGGCATTGATATGGATCCAAATGATCCTGAGCACGTAATCGTCACGACCATCACCAGCGTCTTCTTGAGTAATGATGCGGGCCGCACTTGGGCACAAGTGCAGGCAGAAGAAGGCAGTGTTGAATCACAACCTACCGGAGGCATGATGATGTTCAGTGTGTGGAACTACTATTTTAATCCACATAATCACAATAATCATGTTTTAGCCTCAACTGATTTTGCCGGATGGCAAAGTCGCGACTCAGGTCAGACTTGGAGCTATGAGTATAAAGGCAACCCATGGCATCATAATATTTATGCCATGGCATTCTCGCTAAATGATCCTCAGAAACGCTGGGCAGCATCCTCCAAAACGCATGACATACCGACATGGAGATATCAGGAGGGGATGGGCACTTATAACGGTGGCATCGCATTTTCTGAAGACAATGGAAAAACGTGGTCCGGAATTCCGTCATCAGCAGGACTCCCCCATTTTTCGGTCACCGACATATGGCTCGATCCAATCCACTCAAATGCAGAAAATGAAGTCCTATGGGCGGCCGTTCCTGGCCACGGGGCTTATCGCTCCGGTGACAGTGGACAGACCTGGGAAAAACGCATCAATGGTATCGACGAAGCAAACCTTCAGGTCCTGCGGATTTCAGGTGGACCAGAGGGCACGATATACGCAATGACTACAATCAACGCAACCGGTGAGCAACGCATCGGAGGCAAACTTTATAGTAGTGATAATGAGGGCCAAAGCTGGCACGAATTGCTCAGCATCCCCTATGTTCCGTTTTTAACTAATTTCACCATAGATCCAAGCGACTCCAACACTCTGTATGTCTGTGCTGCTCAAAAAACACAGAGCCCGCACTCAAAGAATGGTGGCATATGGAAAAGCACAGACAAGGGGCAGACATGGACCAAGATCCATGACAAACCGACTTTCATGCTGGCGGTCCATCCGGAAAAGCCAAACGAGTTACTCATGGTGTCCTGGGAATTTATGGGCGATGGTATCCATCATAGTAGCGACGGAGGTCATACCTGGGAAAAGATCCGCAACTATCCCTTCTGGCGAGCACTTCAAATCATTTTTGATCCAATGAATGCAGACATCGTCTACGTCACAAACTTTGGCGGGGGCGTCTATAAAGCCAATTGCTCCGAACTATGGTCCACTTCTGACAAGCTACAACAGCCCTAATTCAGACAAATCTAATGACACGACAAAATACACCGACACTCGTATCAGCCCTACTGATCGTAACCTGTAGCATCTGGGGCACAGGTTGCCAATCGACGGATATGTCAATCCGGTCTCAAAGTAAGACACCGGTTCTCGACTTGAGACAGGATCCCCCTGCCCTCGTGGAACTTTTCGACCACTGGAATCAATCATCTGATTTTTTAGAGCCAACAATCATCAAAGTTCGAGCGAACTCAGAATACCTATGGATTGACTACTACGCCAGCGACCGGTCCATCGAATCCACTCACACGGATCGAGACTCCGAAACTTTTCGCGACGATTGCGTCGAAATCTTCATCGCAGCCCCCGAAGCCCACCCATCGACCGCTATCGGAATTGAAATGAACACGAATGGTGCAATCAGCGACTATCGTTACACCGAGCGAAATCGATTCGACCATAGTCTAGACCTTAAAGGCGTGCAAAACACTTGCAGCCCAATCGAAGCTTTCCCTGAAAATATTTCACTGAAGGGCCCCGGCTACAATCACTCCATACGCCTACAGCTTTCGGAAATTTACGAAACTCTCCAGGTTTCAAAAAATGAGAAGTGGCTGCGAATCAATTTTGCACGTTGGAATACTACAGGGAAAAAGCGCACCTTCACCATTTGGTCAGACTCAGATCAATACCGTCCACACCCGCATAATACAAAGCGCTACGGCTGGATCAGGCTCCCATAATCCGGCCTCCCAAAAGCCCGAAGACATCTCCTCTTCAACAAAGTATGCACCTCATCGATTGGATCCTAGTCGCTGCAGTCCTAATACTCGTCTTTAGTATCGGAGCACTCACTCAACGTTATATGCGAAGCGTCGCTGACTTCATGTCCGGTGGACGCGTCGCTGGCCGCTACCTACTCGCGGTATCCAAAGGTGAGATGATGGCTGGCGCAGTCGTCTTTGCCGCACTATTTGAAATCGTAGCCAGAGCGGGTTTCACTTGGACATGGTGGAGCTGGATCAACATTCCCGTCTCTTTGTTTGTCGCTGTGACAGGATTTGTCATCTATCGCTACCGCGAAACACGTGCGATGACGCTGGCTCAGTTTTTCGAGATCCGCTACAGTAAAAAATTCCGCGTCTTTACCGGCATCCTTGGGTTCTGCGCAGGCATCGTAAATTTTGGGATCATCCCGGTTATTGGCGCTCGTTTCATCACTTCTTTCGTGGGCCTGCCTCCGGTCGTTGAGCTCTTTGGCTTGGAAATCGGCACTCATTTATTAGTCATGGCCGTGCTTCTTTCGACCACCCTATTCCTAACTTTGGTCGGAGGACAAATTACTGTGATGGTGACCGATTGCATCGAAGGCATACTATCGCAAATGCTCTACCTCATCATCATCTTTGCTCTGCTTTGGATGTTTGACTGGTCACAAATTATGGAAGCGATCGGCGACCGACCTCCAGGCGAATCCATGATCAACCCATTTGATTCCCTTAAAGTGCAGGACTTCAACCTGTGGTATGTTCTGATGGCCGCCTTTGTCAGCGTCTACGGCACGATGGCGTGGCAAAACCAAAGTGCTTACAACTCATCCGGCCTAACTCCTCACGAAAACAGAATGGGTAACATCCTCGGACGCTGGCGTGAATTTGGCAAGCAGGCCCTAGTATTCCTGCTTACGATGTGCGCGCTAACCTTCCTCATGCACCCAGATTTTGCGAGCGAGGCCCTCCAAGTTCAGAATGAATTGTCAATGATTCCCGGTGAAAAAGCACAGGATCAGATGCGTATTCCTATGGCAGTTTCACATATGCTACCAATTGGCATTAAAGGGGCATTCTGCGCGGTGCTGATCATGGGCATATTCGGGGGCGATTCGACTCACTTACACTCGTGGGGCAGCTTATTTGTGCAGGATGTGCTGGTGCCTCTACGCAAGAAGCCATTTAGCCCCAAAGATCACATCAAAACCCTGCGCCGTTCGATTTTGGGCGTTGCTGTATTCGTCTTCATTTTCGGCGCATGCTTCCCTCAGACAGAGTTCATCGCGATGTGGTGGGCAATCACAATGGCCATCTACGTCGGAGGTGCCGGCGCGGTCATCATCGGAGGCCTATACTGGAAGAAAGGAACTACCGAGGGTGCGTGGGCCGCACTCTTAACAGGATCCGGTCTGGCTGTTGGCGGTATCATCGCGCGCCTGTTCTTAAAGGATGCTTTCCCTCTGAATGGGATGCAAGTCTCATTCTTTTCAAGCCTGATCGCTGTTGCGCTCTACATCATTGTCTCGCTACTGACTTGCAAAGAAGACTTCAACATGGAGCGCATGTTGCATCGCGGTAAATACGAAAAGATTTTGGAAGCCACTGGCGACACAACCCTACAACATCAGGAATTTGCTAAGAAAGGGATCCTCGCACGCATCCTGAACTTCAATGAGCACTTCACCAAAGGGGATAAGTGGATTACTACCGGCTTATTCGCCTGGAGTATGATGTGGTTCACGATTTTCATTATCGGGTCGCTCTGGAACTTGATCGCGCCATGGCCCAATGAAGTATGGAAAACATTCTGGCACATTACCGGCATCGGCATCCCGGTCTTCATGTCATTCGTCACAGCCATCTGGTTTACATGGGGAGGGACACGCGACATCATTGCCCTTTTCCGTAGGCTCAAAGTTGAGAATGTAAATGATTTGGATAACGGCACGGTTGTCGGACACCAAAACCTGGACGAAGCCATATCCCAAACCGACATCAGCCCAAAGAGTTAATTCTAAGATAAATTAGTATAATAGATTTTAAAATAGCCTTGCTCTAAATTAAATTGTTTTACATTTTTGCGGAAAATTTATTAACTGCAACTATAACCCAAAATAAATATATCCCATGAAAAAATTACTCCTATTGTCCCTTGGCAGCATTTGCGCCGCCTCAATGCTTCAAGCTCAGTTTACCATTACCGACAGCGTCGAAAACAATGATGGCTGGGAAATATTAACCGGTGGTGGATTCTCGACTGGAGTTAGCGGCCTAGCACCCACTGATGGAAGCACCTTCTTTTACGCGCGGACAGGCGGAAGTGGGAATCGTGGTGCAGCTAAATACTTCAGCGAAACTTTTATTGAAGGCGAATATACAATCAGTGCAGACATCGGCCACCAAGAGGCATGGACTTTCTCCGAACCAGGCTTGTTATTAATGGCGGACACCAACAATGATGGTCTGTACCAATACAGCGAACGAATCTTAGACGGTAGAACTGCCATATCGAATCCAACTCCCGTCGAAGGATCGTGGGAAACATGGACCATCTCCTACACCATTAATTCGTCCACTCAGACAGCAAATGGCGATTTGGTCTTAGGGCATGAAATTGGCTTTTACGTATTGGACTTGCTGGATAGTGATGGATATGCTTTCGACAATTTGAACATTTCTGTCATCCCAGAGCCATCCACCACAGCGGCACTTTTAGGTGTCACAGCATTGATCGGAGCATGTGGCATGCGCCGTCGACGTTAACAGCGTAGCGATCCATTCATCGCCTGTTTTAAACTCAGCCTTTTGCCAAGGCTGAGTTTTTTTTTTGCGCACTAAGCATAGCCGTTAAGATGAGCGTATCGAGCCCTAAGAACTTTTTAGATTCACTATTATTAAATGTTCAAATGCTAAAAATTAAACAGTTTAATCATTAGTTAATATATTTTCTTGATCTATGTTGATGATAAAATATACACTAAAGCTACAGTTTAGTTGATAACCAAAACACAACCATTGCGACATGAGCGCCCGCCCCATCACACCGCACAGACCATCACACACCAAAGGATTTGCCTTAGTGATTTCCCTTTCCCTGATGGCATTTATTCTATTACTTCTGATTAGCTTATCCACATTCATACATGTAGAGACAAGCGTTAGTAGAACGAATCGGCTGATCTTATCTGCCCGCCAGAATGCACTTCTGGCATTAAACATTGCAACCGGAGAGCTACAAAGAAATTTGGGGCCCGACCAAAGAATCTCGGCAACAGCAGATATATTACAAGGACCCGAAAATGACTTAAGCTTAGGCAACAATATACCCCATCCTCATCTGGTAGGCGTTTGGAGCACCGACACCTGGGAACATGGCTCTGTGATTAATTACGTTGGACAAAAGCAAAACAACTTCCTGCGCTGGCTGATCTCATACCCCCAAAGCTCCTCTTCTGATTTAGAACAACTCGACTTACCATCCAGTGATTTCTCAGAGGACCAAGTTACGCTCGTAAACTCCGGCACACTAGGAACATCATCGGCAAACAATCCGCAAAACATCATTCGTGCGCCTCTCGTCGAGATAGATACATCCGCCGCAGAACGCTATGCATGGGTGGTGATGGACGAAGGTGTGAAAGCGAACATCAGTTTACCAGCCCTGGTCGATACATCCGGTTGGGGATCGGAACCTATACAATCCATCTCTAAATACGGTTCTCCTTCATCGAGTGGCATCTCAAATATCTCGGCATTAAGCGCATTCGGCCCCAGCGAGGAGAACAATTCCCTGACACGCATCACAAGTCATGCCAGTGGCTCCCTCGCTTTCAACGAAGCTGGTGGCGACCTCGATGTCTATAAGGGATTGTTTCATGAATTGACCACTCATTCCCAATCGGTACTGAGCGATGTGGTGAACGGCGGATTAAAAAAAGATCTCTCTCTTCTTTCCGAGTATACGAACCTTTCAGCCTCCAGCTTCACTCCTCGTTTTTTGTATAGCCAAGGTAACAGTCAGAGCTACGCCTCCGAGCCGAGCTGGTCATATTTATTAGATTACATGTCCAGCTATCGTAGTCCAATTCTCTCTCTGAATGGAGACGATGTCCCAAGAATTAACAGCGCCGTCAGCGATTGGACTTTGGACACAAACCAGATGCTTTCGCCTCGCCAATCCTATGCCCCGACACCCGCCATTACACGCATACAGATGGTCTTTTCCCTCATAGCGATGCGAACAGGGAATAACAACAGAGAGAGTGCGATACAAAATCTATCAGGCGATACTTATGAGAAAGGAAAGTTCCGAGTGCTGTTCCTGATTGCATCGCCTGTCGTTACTTTATACAATCCATACAATGTGCCTCTAGATACAAAAAACCTATATCTTTCGATGAGCGGCATCCCGATCGGCTTCACATTTAAACGTGCCGACCACAGCAACTATGCAAATGTTGTTCCACTATCAAATCGACCGGTTCCTTTTGATGCATTTACTCTCAATCCAAATAATTCCCCACGTATACAATCCGAAGGAGTTGAATTCGTATTTTCCATTTCAGCCTCGGATGATTCGGACGACGATTTCACCCTAGCACCCGGCGAAACCATAGTTATTTCCCCCTTTGCCGACGACAGTAATACGAGTGCAGGCAATCTCTCCAATTGGAAATCAGATAAGCAATCAGATTATAATTTAATGCGAGGTCAGCCCGGATACATCGAGGGCGCAGGCCTGATCTACGACTATCTGGTCCCCTCAAACAACAATCCACATGCAAATTATGACTATGAAAATCAAACTGATACGATCACTCTAACAACTGAAGATGGCACCCTGTCTCTAAGTAATGCACAGCCCAACATTGGAAATGGTGGCACCGACCTCATTGCCATACTTCCGCACGATGAAATGCAGGTTGATGTGGATTTCGCACAGCCTCACTTTCCGGAAAGCGCAGACAATATACCATTCAAAATTGAGCTATATGATGCACATCCATTTGCCGATAGTGTCACAGTAAATCGACTAGGCAGTTACACATTCGATTACGGAGACGACATCAACATTCTTCGTACTGCCGCAGAAAAATTCACAACAGATACCTTTCCCATCAACCAAAACCTAGTCTGGGGAAGTGATATTTTCCCAAGAAGCGGCAATCTAGGCAACTACACCGTAAGCCAATTAGTCACCACGCCGATCGCGGTGCTTGATATTTTCGCACAGACTACATTGTCCAACAATACCCCAGCACTACCGTGGGCGTTTAGCAATCCTACGACTTTAGCAGGTATCAATAAATTCGATAACCTTTCGACATTCAATCAGTCCTACCAGATCACCCTCAGAGCCCCAACCATCCCTTCAGTGGAAATTGATTCAGAGAACCATGGATTCTCCTTCACCGGAATCTCTAGTCTCGAAGGGACTAAATTTGGAACGCATTTTGAGCAGCCCCTGCAACCGTTACAGTCATTAGCATCACTGCAACATGCCAACCTCGCTTCCAGCGGCTACTTACCCAAAGTCGATTATGTCGTAGGGAACTCACGAACAAATCCTCTGATCTCGACAGAAAGTACCGTCACATTCAATACTGATTTAAACTACGACTTAGTCGATCACAGTTATTTGTCCAACTACACCCTCTGGGATTCCTACTACCTTTCGACCCTTGCAACTTATCGCAGTGTGATCGCCCCCTCCGGACCAACACTAGCCTCCAATCTCGACAACTTTCTAAGCGGATCCCCCCTGATAAATCCAAACATTCGCTTAAACACACAAACGTATGATAACTCGACGATTCGAAGCGAGCTAATGGACGAGAGCGATTCGTTAAGACCAGACGCCTACCAGAAGCTATCGACCTATCAATATGTGGATGGAGGATTTAATGTTAACTCCACTTCGGTCAGCGCGTGGAAGGCTTTACTGACATCAGTCAGCTCACAAAGCATCGACTCCCCGCCTCTGGTTCAGGAAATCAACGACGCAGATTATGATATTTCATATACCACCGCGAATCGCTACACTTACTCAAGATACAGAGTCACCAATCATAATAACTCTTTCGACGCTGATGCCACAAATACAGCACCGTCAACTACTCGCTCTTCCCCAGCAGCTCATGCCGCTTGGCAAGGCTACCGAGATCTGACTGAAGCTCAAGTCGATGCATTGGCACAGAATATTGTCAATGAAGTCAAAGCACGAGGTCCGTTCCTTTCTCTTTCGGAATTCATAAACCGCAAACTCGGATCGGATGCCTCCGATATGCGAAATAAAATGGGCGCGATCGAGAGTGCGATTACACAAACAGATATAAATGATACCTTGAAAGCAGATATGGGTGTCGATATTGATATCAGTTCACTTAGCCTCCCAAACCTGTCCTACACGACTGAAAATACTGCAACAGGGATTCCAGGCTTTCTGTCACAAGCGGATATACTTCAACAGATTGGCCAAAAAATATCTGCTCGCTCTGACACATTTCGCATCCGCGTTTACGGTGATACAGTTAATCCTCTCACCGGAGAGACCTATCGAGCTTATTGCGAGGCCATCGTTCAACGCACTCCTGATTACGTGGATCCGAACCTGGAACCTTGGGATCCTCCAAGCCCAAACGACCTCGGCCGGCGTTTTACGATTCAGAGTCTTCGTTGGCTAAATGAAGATGACATTTGATTCTATCCTACATCAATTACCCTCCCAAATTGAGCCTCTCATAAGCGAATGAAATCCATTTACCAATTACCCCGACATCTCATACATCTGATGCTCACACTAGGCTTCAGTGCCCTATTGGGCACTTCCCTGGAAGCACAGACACCGATACAGCCATCAACAAAAGAAATCCCATGGGTAGAAAGAGAGATTGCGGTCAGCCTGATCGCAGTAGACTTGATACAAGGATATCCGGAACTCTTCCTTCTGGATCCATTAGAACAACCCATCAACAACATCAAAGTCAAAAAACTGGCTTATGGCCGTCCCTTTGCTTGCAATGTATACGACGGAGTCACTCGATTCGGAATTGAAGACGGAGTCGACGAGAAGGGGCAAAAAAAGTTTAAAACTGTGGCCACCATTAGCGTCCCCGAAAACATTACGCAGGCGGCTATATTCCTCATACCTGGAAGCACTTTAACAGGTGGCTCAGATCATGATGATCACTATAAATTCCGTATACTTGATGCCAGCAGACAAGTATTTCCGCTAGCTCAAACAATGGTCCTCAATCTACTTCCAACTCAAATCATACTCAAAATCGGAGAAGAGAAACGAGCAGTACCGAATGGGGAAATCGTCATGATTGAAGAAATAAGCCAACTCGATTCATATAATATGGCGGACATCAGCTTCTTTTACCAAGCTAAGGACCAATGGAACATTCTCAAACAATCCAAAATCCGTTATTTGCCGAGCATCCGCTACACCGCGATTGCCTACTTCAACACACAGATGCGAAAGCCAACCATTGTGTTTGTTAGAGATGGCGGACGTGTCGAGTTAAGAAGAACAGAGAGCCCACCAAGCAACTAACTAAGCTCAGACAAAGTCAGCAGTCGAACAGATCTTAACCGATGATCTAAATGCTGATGACATCAATTACTCGACTGCCTAAGACGCTAAACCGAGCCGTGAAACTATCACTACCAAACGGTAAAAAAGTTTTACATATATTAAATGTATTTTAATCAGAAATAAAAT
The DNA here is from genome assembly GCF_031127905.1 of Thalassobacterium sedimentorum. Lineage (GTDB taxonomy): Bacteria > Verrucomicrobiota > Verrucomicrobiia > Opitutales > Coraliomargaritaceae > Thalassobacterium > Thalassobacterium sedimentorum. Next base: position 34,346 of record NZ_JARXIC010000008.1, read on the forward strand.
GATCGACAGAGAGATTAATCATTCTACCAAGCAAAGCCTTTGGAAAACTCCAGACTATCTACTGCATGGCGCAGACTATTGCCCGGAACAGTGGCCAAGTAAAACTTGGCGTGAGGACATCCAGTTGATGCAAATAGCTGGGGTGAATGTAGTCTCGATCGGAATGTTTGCATGGTCCAGGTTGGAGACTGCTGAAGGTGTCTATGACTTCCACTGGCTCGATGAAGTCCTTGATTTACTCGAAGAGGCCCAGATCAACGTGTTCCTAGCGACTCCAAGTGGCACTCGACCACCTTGGCTCGCGCAGAAATATCCCGAAGTGCTTCGCGTCGCGAATAATGGTCAACGCAACCGATTCGGCTTTCGACATAACCACTGCCTGAGCTCTCCTGTTTATCGAAAGAAGGTGGCTGCAATCAACAGACAATTAGCCCAACGTTACGGCCACCGATCGCATGTAATGCTTTGGCACATCTCAAATGAGTATTCAGGTGCCTGCTACTGCGAACTCTGCCAGGATGCATTTAGAAGCTGGCTACAAAAACGCTACCTGACTCTCGACACACTAAATGACGCTTGGTGGACAACTTTCTGGAGTCATCGTTATACAGATTGGTCACAAATCGAAGCGCCCTGCCCTCACGGGGAATTTCAGCTTCACGGCCTGAATCTGGACTGGAAGCGTTTCACCACAACGCAAACAGTTGACTTCATGGAGGCGGAAATTGCAGCGATACGACAGTATGACCAAACGACTCCTGCCACAACAAACACGATGGGAATCTTTGAGGGTATTGACTGCCACAAACTCTGCTCCCCCCTAGACATTGTATCCTGGGATGCCTACCCGAATTGGCACAATGATCCTAAGGACGAGATCACAGAAGGTAGCCGCGCCAGCCTCTGGCATGATTTGAACCGATCGCTGGGAGGAGGCCGTCCTTTTCTTCTGATGGAATCGACCCCAAGCTTCGTCAATTGGCAGACGGTTAACTATGCGAAACAGCCGGGCATGCATAAGCTAGCCTCCCTGCAAGCAGTCGCGCATGGAGCCGATTCTGTGCAGTATTTTCAATGGCGAGCCAGTCGAGGTGGACCGGAGAAGTTTCATGGTGCCGTCATCGGTCATGGTCATAACGAACATGACAGAGTCTACCGAGAAGTCTGCGAACTTGGCGATTGCCTTGCAAAGCTGAAGGGTATCACCGGCACAACCACCCCCACAGAAGTCGCCATAGTGTATGACTGGGAAAACCGCTGGGCCTATGAAGACAATCAAAGCCTGCGTAATGATCATAAAGGATATCTGGAAGAAATCGAAAAATGGCACCGTGCCTTTTGGCTAAAATCCATCCCGACCGATATCATCAGTGAAGAGCATCCGTTGGATGCATACAAATTAGTCGTCGCACCGCTCATTTATCTTCTCAAGGACGGATTCCCGGAGAGGCTCGAAAACTTCGTCAAAAACGGCGGCCAACTCGTTATCACCTATGGCTCTGCGTGGGTCAATCATACCGATCTAATCTTCGAAGGAGGCCAACTGGCCCCACTCCATAAATTGCTGGGGATCCGTGCATTGGAAACCTTTGTCCATCGAGAGCGCGAAGTCATAGAAGTGACACTCAACACGAGCGCCACAAACTCCTCGCAACCTGCACAGACTTACTCCTCAATTGAACTGAGCGAACTCATCGAATGCCATGAAGCGGAGGCACTAGGACATTATACGAGCGGCCCGATCTCAGGGACACCATGCCTCTCTCGAAATAAGTTCGGCGATGGGTATGCCATGTATCTGGCATGCCGCGGAGAAGAACAGCTTATCAATGATTTAGTGGGCAACTGGATGACTCAATTCAACTTGAGCGCGTCCTGGCCCACCCCACTTCCATACGGTGTGCATACACGCCATCGACAAAATAAAAATTTCAGCATTACCTTCCTCATGAATTTCACACATGATGAGCAATGCGTGGAGACGGTCCCCGCAGACACCCTCTCGATGGAAGATGACAAAGCGGTTGATGGCCCCATAATTATTCCAGCCCTCGGGGTTGTCACAGTAAAAACATCCAGTCGTCCAGCATCCACGGAAAAGACTGAGCTACAATTCGAGACGGCTGTCGGTTAAATACCACGTTACAGCCCGAAAGTCTGTGCATACATCCGTGAGGACTGCGATGAAGCAGTCCTCACGATTCGATAATCTTCTATTTCTCGGTCGTGAAAATCGATGCGGGTAAGCCCTCTTTGCTATAGAGGTTTGCACCTTCAGGATTCGATGACCATGCATAACGAACAGCCACGGGCTCTTGGATGCTTTGGTTTGAAACAACCACACAATCAGAACCGGAGATGACTGCATCAGCCCATAGCCAACCGCCATCTTTCCCACGGATCTGAAATCTCTCAAGTGGGCCATCCACTGGCACCACTGGATCTAATACATACTTCTCTCCAGCCATCAGCCCGGACCCAACTTCATCAAAATAGATGTGAACACTGCTACCCACAATTTCATGATCACGGTAGAGCGGACCGCTGGAAGCAGACAGATCAAAACCGTAATCCTTCGACAAGGCGAGCAGCGACAAGCGCTTCCCCACATCCACCTTATTCCTCGGGTGAATATCATTCGCCTCACCGATATCGTTCGCCACAGCCATCCCGGTATTCTCGATTTCGAGACAGCGTCGCTGCTGATCACAGATACTGGCCCATACATCTTCTTCCAGGGGCAATTCGTTTGCATCCCGAAATGCTGCGAGCTGAACCCAATAAAACGGGAAATCACCCTGTCCCCACTCTTGACGCCAAGACTGAATCAACGCTCTGAAATAACTCTCGTAGGATTTATTCCTATAACCGGTGTTCGCCTCTCCCTGATACCAGATCACACCACGTATCGCATATGGGATTACTGCGGACAACATCCCTTTGTGCAAGGTTGCTGGAACGTGGCGATCGCGAACGGGTTCGATGGCCATGCGCGGCTGACGCCCTTGTCTACCACGATCCACCCAGTTCCGCATCGCCTGCCTAAAACGCTCTTTCTCCGCTTCCAGGTCCCATCGTTCCTGCTTCTGTTTCAAACTAATCAGATACCTCTCATAGTAAGAAGTAAAGTTAGGGTTCAATCGATAAGCTTCCTCGGATAACCATCCCTCAATCCTTGAACCACCCCAGGCGCATTCGACCAACCCAACCGGCACATTCAACTTTTCCCTTAATTCACGGGCAAAATAGTAGCCGGTTGCTGTCATCTTGGATGTATTCTCGGGCTGGACACTGAGCCATTGCCCCTCGAAATTATCCTGCTCCTCATATGGAGAGGCCATATGAGGCACCCCGATATGTCTCAAATAAGGATCATTTGCTGTATTAATTTCACGGCGAGCATAGGTTGCAGCGGGCTGATACTTCGGATCTTTTGCTTTTCTTGCAATTTGATCCATTGAGTAATCCATGTTGGATTGCCCACCGCAGAACCAAACTTCGCCCGACAGCACATCATCAATCAAAATTTGGTTCTTTCCCTCGATTACGATCGAATGCGGCCCACCAGCTTCAGGCGTTCTCAGTGTCGTCGACCATCGTCCATCTTCGGATGTAACCGTTTCTGCCGCTAGCCCCCAGCTGGAACGGATTTTGATCACCTCACCGGGATCAGCCTTACCCCACATCGGGGCCTTCATTTCACGCTGAAGAACCATCCCATTGCTAAAGAGCGGGTTCACGCTCACATCCGCCGATGCTACGGATGCGGCACATAACAATCCAATTATAATTCGATAACACATGTTTCTCATTCTAATTCACTTCTGTAGTTTAAATACAATTACAACTCATCCAACGTATTCCAGTCCCATCCACTCAGACCAATCGGTTGATCAATGTCAGTCCAAGTCAACGTCCCACTTAGCCGAAGGCGTAAAACCCCTCGCTGCGATTCGAATTCACCTCGATACTGGGACTCCACCATTTACAAACATCCATAATCGCAACACGGTCGATTGGTAAATCGGATACCAGTTTACCTGCTATGCTCGTCAGCTGCGGATTCATCCAGAAATTGGTTTCCTGAGATCTCCGAACGAGATCTAATGTATGATCAGACGCAACTGGGCTGATAAACACATCTGGCGTCTCATAACCAAAATGATCCATGTCTACATCAAGGTGAGGCAACAGCTCTCCGAACAGTATATACTTCCCACGCCGAGCCCATTCTGAAATCGATGAACTTGAGTTTCCATTCGCATCCTTACTTCGATAGTCGCTGGGACCTCGTCCATCAAGCAAAGAAGTATGCATGAGAAAAGCCGAACCGACCTGACGGATTTGACTGGCATTTGCGGTCCGACTTGCTTGCTCACGCACTCGCCCAACCACGGGCATTAGAATAGCGGCAAGGATGGCGACAATTCCGATAACGGACAAGAGCTCAATCAGAGAGAATGCCATTCTTCGAGTTGAGCCACATGTCAAAAGGCTCGAACCATTTACATTCTTAGTAGTTAAGGGGGTATACATTTTGTTTAAACTACGAAATCACCCGGAGATTCAGCTTTAAGCCAGATGATATCAATGGATGGGGGGGGAAAGAAAGCTATTGTAGATAGATCTGTCGGCATTGATTCAAAGAAGAACACCCAATTTATATATTCCGATAAATTGTTAAACTGTTTTACTTTTTCAAGCTTATTTTAAACTTCAAATCTAAATGACAACTTCTATCTGAATTGAATTAAGATGTCAGCAAATACTCTGCGCAAATAAAAAGACACAGAACTATAGGTTCTAGCACACCTATATCAAAGTAAATATCACTGCTATATGAGTGGCTTGCCAAGAATCAAAGACAATACTAATGACTGCCTCTCAATTACAGCAATGCAGTCAAACAACATCAGGGATATTCATGTTGCACAAAAATATAAATTGTTCTTCTTATAGTAGACTGTTTAACCAATATTAATAAAAAGTTCAATTTCTAGATTTCCAGGATCTATCCGGTAAAAATCAATCAACGGTTAACCCAATTACCTTTCATGCCAAAAAATAGTTCCAGCTCGAAGCCCCCCAACAAGGAAACGAAACCCAGCGTCTATCGCGTAGCAGATCTTGCGGGTGTTTCCCCTGGAACAGTCAGCCGGGTGTTAAACAACCGCGGACGCGTCCATGAAAAAACCAGAGCCAGAGTGCTCGAGGTTGCACGAAGTATTGGTTTTAAGCCTCAGGCACAAATTCGCACACACCAAATCGCAGTCGTGGCCGACGAGCAATGGCACTCCCTGCACAACGGAACCTACAGCCAAGCTCTGGCCTTCCGCATTTCCTTGGCGCTGTCCCAACGTGGTATGGCGATGGTCACCCCTCAAAATCCATTGAAGGGCTTCGAAAACACATTTTTGGATGGTGTTATCGTATTGGGGGAATACCCCGCATTTGAGCCAATCGCAGATGGACTGAGCGCTCACACTCCTGTCGTTTACATTGACGATTTTTCAGACAAAGCCGGTCGCAACACGGTTCGATCAGACTGCGAAATGAGCGGTCGACTCAGTGCCGAATGCTTTCTTAAAAGCGGACGCAAAAGGATAGCTTTCGTTGGATCTGATTCCAAATCAACTCTGACTCGATTAAAAGGTTTCCGAGAAGCAATTGAAGCTGCAGGACATAAGATAGATCAGGACTTGGTGGTATTGGGCGTCCACCAGTTATCTTTTTATGCTGCGATTAATCGCGTCATACGCTTGGGGGCCGACAGTCTCTATGTTCCGGGGTCGAGTTACGAGGTGCTTGAAGCGCTCAGTGTGATCAATAACGTCCTGCAATTATCCGTCCCCAAAGACATCGCTATAATCGGTGGAGAAGTTCAAGGTGTCTCAGAGTTTTTAACCCCTCCGATGACTACAATTGAGGAACCACTACAACCACTCGCGGAAGAAGCCGTTTCACTACTCTCCGACCTCTTAGATAAGAAGCAGAAAAAATGTGATCAACGCACACTTCCAGTTCGCTTAGTCCGGCGGGAGTCAACGTAAAGCAGAGCGCGACTGGCGATGGACTGCTAACCTCAGCCCCCCTGCCATATGACGATTTACGTCATTGCTCAATCTTCACAAAGCCCTCCCACTCGCCGCTATCCCGATCAGAACGGAATGGCCGCAGTGGCAGTCCGGTCGAATTCTCAACAGACAGTATTGGATTGGTCGCCCAGCCATAACGCACGGCTACGGGCTCACCGATTGAATCATTGCGCAGTAGAATTTCGTCGCCAGAAATGCTTCCTTCCGCCCATGCCCAATCACCTTCAGCACCTTTGATCGCAAAACCATCAAGATTGTCTCCGCGCAGTCTCAAGCCATCCGCATGATCGATATGAAGGCGCAGGGTCGCCCCTTCGATATCGAAGTGACTAAAGCTGGGGCTATACGGGCTTGGTAAGTTCTTTTGATACACTTCAACCAAGGCCAGATTACCAAGCCTCACTCCCACAGATTTCTTATCAGCCGGATGTATATCACCCGCCTCTCCCACATCGACAGCAGTTGCAACTCCGGTATTAGGTAAGTCCAGAATCGCCGCTTGCGTTTCACGTATGTAAGCCCAGCTTGGAACTCCATCCCCTGGTTGTCGCTCAATTTCGACTGGCTCAACTTGCTTCGGATATAAATTTGCCAGTTCGACATAGTAGAACGGAAAGGTGTATCCCCAACGTTCTCTCCATCCATTGACCAGATGATGAATCAGCTCGTCATATTCACTGGGGCGATAGGCGTTATTTTCCCCTTGATACCAGATCGCCCCTTTGATCGCAAAAGGTGCAATTGGATGTATCATACCGTTATATAACCGGCAGGGAACATGAGAATCTGCCATCACATATGGCTTCTTCGGTTTTGAACGGCGATTTTCATGCTGTAAGGCGGGTGTAGGATTGGCAGACTCCCATTCAGCGAGTTCTTTTTCATACTTCGCAATTCGATCCGGATAACTCGCATCCAGTCGGCTTTGACGTGAAAGCACATTCAAACCAACAGGATCTGATTCTAATTTAGAGCGAGGCGCCCAGGCCTCAATCGGAGTGCCTCCCCAAGCAGCAACAATAACCCCAACCGGAGTTTTCAGATGCTCATTTAAAGTAGCTGCAAAATGCCAGCCGACGGCAGACATTGTCTGCACGATTTCTGCATCCATTACCTTCCATGAACCACGCACTTGCTTCAGCGGGGACGATGGTTTGCTAGAAGCGACTTTAAAGAAACGTATTTGAGGCTTGAGCTGCTCTGCCTGCTCTGCGGCGGCAGTTTTATTAATCTCCGGAGCTTCCTTACGGCCAATCGTATACAGCATATTCGACTGACCGGCAGCTAACCAAACCTCCCCCGTTACCACATCCAAGACCTCCAGTCTTTCATCCGATGAACCTTTAAATATGAGTTTCCCCGTCAAACCGGGCTCAACTTTCGGGAATCGGCAAAGCCACTCCCCACTCGCACTTACTGACGCCTCATCCGAGAGATAAACCTTCCCATCATCCGACATGAAGGCGACCTGCACCGTCTTTTCATCGATCGCATCTCCCCAAAGTGGAATGTCCGCCCCAGACGGCAAGACCATGTGGTCACTTATCATTGGAGGGAGTTTAATCTCCGCTAGCAGTACACAGGATATCGTCGTGTATAGGAATAGAATCTTTAATGTTTGAGGCACCATAGTAACCTTTGGGGTATTTTTATATTAAACTGTTTTACATATACTTAATTTCTTTTCTTTACACTCGTCAAGTTAATGATATAGAAATCCTCATCTACTTTTACAGGAGTTAGCCGACCCTCCGGCTTAAAGCAATCGATCTGCTATCGTCGCGTGATTTGTCTTTTAACCCCGAAATCAAAGATAAATATGAGATTAATACCCCCGACTCTAATCTGTTTACTGTTGGTGCTGAACAGCATCTACGGCGTGAACATAATTCAGGATGACGTTGATAACAGTGATGGCTGGCAAATCATTACAGGCGGAAGTTTCAGCAGCAACTACGGCCTCCTAAATCCTGAATGCGGCATCCATTTTTTCAGAGCTCAAACCTCTGGATCCGGCAATAGAGGTGCAGCCAAGTATTTCACAAATACTTTTGCAACTGGCCGATATCTTCTCGAATTCAAAATAGGCAATCAGGATGGTATCAGCTTCGATAATGATGTCGGTATAATGCTGATGGCAGATACAAACAATGATGGCTTATATAGTTACTCCGAGCGCATTATATCAGGAAGACTCATTCTCACCGAGGACACTCCCACAACCAACACATGGTCGACTTGGCAAATCAGATATATAATTGATGAGAATACCACAACTGCAAATGGGGACCCCGTGTTGGGTAAGCCGATTGGTTGCTATACGCTCGCCTACTTGAATAACTCTGGATATTGTTTTGATGACTTATCCGTTGATTTCGAGCCACTACTCTCGGGAATCAATGATCCTGTTGAAAGTAATGATGGTTGGACAGCCATCACTGGCGGAAGTTTTAGTTCCTCCACTTACGGACTATCTCCAACAGAAGGAAGTTCATTCTTCTATGCACTCACATCAGGGAGTGGGAATCGCGGCGTATGGAAATACTTCGATGCTGATCTGATCTATGCTCAGGGGAACTACTCGATACAATTCGATGTAGGTCGAATGAATGGTATCGAATTCATTAATAATACATCTTTTTTATTAATGGCGGATACAAACCGTGATGGCCTCTACCAATGGAATGAACGTATTATTAATGACCGAGTAGTTGTATCAGAACCGGAGCCTAACGAAGGAGAATGGGTGCAATGGAAATATGAATACAACATCACCGAAAATACGGTCAATGCGGATAACATCCCAGTCATCGGCTATCCTATCGGATTCATCTTTCTATCGAACCTAAATAACAATGGATACAGTATCGATCAATTCGAGCTATCCAAATCGAATTGGAACGTCGCGTCCCCCGGAGGAGGAGGCGCCTTTCGGAGTCCTTCTATTTCGCCTCACGATAGCAACTTGATGTTTTGCTCAAATGATATGGGCAGCGCTTTTCGTAGTCGGGATGGCGGAGTCAGTTGGACAATGATTCCTCATAAAATGCTCCATTCAACTTACTCAACAGGCAGCTATCCACAGCACGTCTGGGCCTTTCATCCAGATGATCCTAAGCTCATCCATGTCAGCACAAATACTGGTTTTTACTATTCAGAAGATGCTGGAGAAAGCTTTTCAAATGTAAATCTGGATGGCATTTCAGGCCAGACAAGAGGTCCGAGGGTCGTCGCATTCGATCCCAACGATTCGGATATCGGAGTCTCGGCATACAACGACGGAGAAGCGTTTACATATAACACACTAATCTTAACAAGTAATGGCAGTGACTGGGATGACCTCTACACTGTCACAGGATCAGACGAGGATATTGTGAATGTAGGATTTACTCAACCTGTAGGCAGTTCAACCGTCATACTGATGGCCACCTCAAGTAATATCTATAAGGGCACACAATCAGGAGGAATCTGGTCTTGGACAACCGCAGAGAATGGACTACCAAGCTCTGGTCTGAATATCTACGACATGGTATGCTCCGGTGACCGTGCCTATCTCACCTGCGAAGAGAGCACTGCCAATATTGGTATCTTCACAACTACGGATGGTGGAACATCATGGAGCCGAGTCACGGGAAATGGTCTCTACACAGCGGCAACGACCGATAACCAATATAAACGTCTAGCTGTTTGTGATGCCGATAATGATACAGTCATTGTTAGCTATTCGGGAACAAGCAACATTTCGCCAACTGAAGGCGGCGAATCGAACATCTTTCTGAGCACAGATGCTGGCACAAACTGGAGAACAATTCTTTTTCAACATTCGGAAATGGCTGACTATAATATCGAAAATACATCGTGGTTATCCGACGAGTGGGGTTGGAATAATCCATCCTTTTCCATCGATATTTCACCGGCAAATCCAAACGTCATGGCAGTCAGCACAATTACCAGCGTTTATACGACTTCAGATGGAGGGACAGAATGGCAACAAAGACATGCAGCAAATGGAACCGTAAGCGCTCAACCTGCTGGCGGCATGCCGATGCTCAGCGTCTGGAACTATTATTTTTCACCTGAAGATAGCCGTAAACGCTATCTGGCAACTACAGATTTTGGCGGCTGGTCCAGTATCGATGCCGGTGCCACATGGCGCTATAATTATGAAGGAAACACATGGTTTCATAACATCTATGCGATTGCCATGTCCCCCTCAACGCCAGATCGAATCTGGACCGCATGCTCGAATACACACGACATCCCGACCTGGAAATATCAGGACGGCATCGGCACTTACGTGGGTGGTATCGCGCTATCGGAAGATGGCGGAGAAACCTGGACGACAACAGGAGTCAACACAGGGCTACCAACCAGAGCAGTGACCGACATCTGGATTGACCCGGCCCACGTGAATTACGAAGAGGAACACTTGTGGGCTGCGATCCCAGGACATGGTATTTACTTCAGCAACAACGGCGGACAAAGCTGGAGCACACGCAATTCGGGTATCAATACGAACAACCTGAATGTGATTCGCATAAAAGGTGTGGGCAGCACACTCTATGCGATGACCACCGTTAAATACCCATCCGGCGGTGGACGCATTTCCGGCGCACTTTACAAAAGCACAGACAGCGGCAGCACTTGGACTGAGATATTCTATGAGCCGGGGGATCCATTCCTAACGGAATTCATCATCGATCCAAATAACAGCAGCGTTCTCTATGTTTGCGGAGTCCAAACTCAGGCAAGCACGACCTCTCCCGGCGGCGGCATATGGAGAAGCGACGATGGTGGCAGCACCTGGATCCAAATACATGATGAACCAACCTACAGCCTGACCGTTACCCCCAATAATTCCAGCAAACTAATTATCAGCTCTTGGGAAGACCTAGGCGATGGTCTCTACATGAGCACAGACACCGGAAACACTTGGGAATCCATCGATTCATATCCTCACTGGCGGCCATTGAAGATAGTTTTTCACCCGAATGATGACGATCTTATTTTCGTCACTAACTTCGGAGGTGGTGTCTTCCAAACACGACTCAGCAGTATCGAATAAAACATTCAAAGCCAACAAAGAAAGCCCGACTCAATACGAGTCGGGCTTTTTCATCTCAACTGCATTAACACACGATCAGAATTAAGCTACCTCGACTCCCATTGATTCCAATATTCCGCAAATGAATCCTGCTTCTCTGACATAATTTCAATCAGCTTTTCACTCATTTCGCGAATAGCAGCTTTAACCTCCAGCTGATACTCTAACGGTCCGGAATTGGCAGCGATCAAATTAACCGCTTCCGGATCATCCGTTTGCATGTCGTAAAAAGCGGACCTCCATGGATTATGAAAGTCCAAAACCAACTTCCAGCGCTCACTACGTAGCGCTCGAAGATGCGAATGCGCGTAAACACACATGTCATATTCAGAATACACCGCATCGCGCCAACCGTCTACGGAACCTCCAAGTAGCATGGGAGCCCAACTAGAACCACGAACCGTCACATCCTCCGGAAGCTCACATCCTGCCAATTCAAGCACTGTTGGAAACCAGTCCACATCTGATAGCATCGCATCATGACGCTGCCCTGCTTGAATGTGCGAGGGCCAACGCACCAGACATGGCACATTCAATGAACTTTCGCTCACATTCGGGACGTAGGGATTTTTATCCTTTGTCCGTGTCGCCTGTAATCCGTTGCCCTTGTGATGAAGCCCGTTGTGCCCCATCATAAAACCATGATCCGCACTAAAAATGAGTATCGTATTCTCAGATAAACCGTTTTGTTCCAAGGCATCCATGATTTGACCAACCATGCGATCGACGCCACTCACGCCTGCCATATAGCCACGCATACGTTCCTGCAAGTGCTCTATATCGAGATCCGGATAATCCGGATCAGGAAGCTTGAGTTCCTTATCTCTGTAGTGCGCCATATCACATTCAGGCACTGGATTCCAAGGGTGATGAGGCTGCCGCAAATTGAGTGAAAGCATAAAAGGTTTGGTATCTCCATCCTCCGCTTTGGTCTGCAAATACTGCACCGCCCGTTCGGTTAATATCTCGTCGCAATAGCCTTCAAAGGTTTTGAGCACACCATCTTCCTCAAATTCAGGATTCTCCGGGCTCACTCCACCCCCAGTCATTCCAAAGAAATAATTATACCCATTCTTAGTTGGATGAAAACGCTGATCCGGGTCCAAGGTCCAATCGCCAACATGCCATTTACCAAATAAGGCCGTTTCGTAGCCATTGTCTGCTAATACTGAAGGGAAGGTTTTCATATCGAGCCCTACTCCCACACCATGCCATGCTTCAGTATGCGCGATGTGATTCGGGTGCGGAATGAAGTCGGGAATTCCGGTTTCCGTGCTATATCGCCCAGTGAGCATCGCCGCCCGCGCTGGACTACAGACAGGCGTGGAGCAAAAAGCATTCTCCATCAGTGCTCCCTCGGCAGCTAGTTGATCTAAATTCGGAGTATGCGCCTCTTCGTTGCCATAAGCTCCGATGGTCCAGGCGGCCTGATCATCGACATAGATAAAACAAACATTAGGGCGTTTATAAGGGGATGACTGCTTCATTGAAATAGGATACTAACGAACACTTCGACACAACAAATAAGAACCACCAGACAAAAGACTAAACCACCTGTCGAATCTGGTATATCGAGATCATCGAACCATCTTTAAAACAACCACAAACCCCCGAATCAACTGTGTGCTTGCCTTCTGTATTCTCCAGGACTCACTCCGGTTACTTGCTTAAATCGCTTTGAAAAATAATAATCACTGCCGAAGCCCAAATCATAGCCAATCTCTTTAATTGGCTTGTGGGTCGAAATCAGCTCATAGCAGGCCATCTCGATTTGCTGCCGGGATCGAAACGCGGATGGACTGACCCCGCAAAGCCGCTTGAATTTTTTTCGGTATGCTTGCTCTCCCACCCCAAACTCACGCGCCAAGACAGCGAAATCTGCTTTCTTCCCTGCTGATAACTTCATCAGCTGCTGCTTCGCGGTGTTCGCCCATTCGACATCCGCATCACAATTTCCCGACTGCCACGTCTCACACAACTCCGAGATTAATGCGATTAAGCGTCCAGCATCAGCTAACGCGGGCTCGGCCATTTTACGATCAGCCAGAGTAAAAGCGACTGCGTGAAACTTCTTCAACCATTCAGCAATGAGTGCACGCTCGCCATCAGGAACTAATTTTCGAACAGGCTCTGATGGATCCAACAAACCGGCACCAACCCATGAATCAAACACTACTCCAGAGAATTCAAAATTAATTTCGTCCCAGCTTGTGCCCTTAACGGGCGCATACGCGTGCGGACGACCGGGGAATAGGCATAATAAATCGCCAGCCTGAACTGGAATCAGACGATCAAAAGAGCCATCATAAAACACACCTTCACCGTCAGTGATCAAAACCAGTGAATAGTAAGGCAGTTCACGCATCTGCTGACAATCGACATGACGATGCATTCCCCAACTTCGCCCAATCTGTGCACAACGGCTCACATAGCCTACAGGCAAGGGATGAAAGGTTTCAAAAATTAACCAATAATCACGAGTCCGCCCCAGGAGGATACCGGATTGTCTGGTGAATTTACCGCCATGTTCAAGACAGTGCGCTTTAAGAGAATTCATGTTTCAAAGAGAATACTAAGACAAATCGAAGAGAATCCACAGGTAGCCCCCTCCTTCGCATTAAAACTTATATTCGCCTATTCCATGAGCCAAAACTTAGAATTTCAACAAAAACCGACCACATTCATCACGCCTCCACCCGGAGTCGTGATCAACCATAAGTATGTCAAAGATGGCCACTATGTCGGATCCCCAAGTATCGCAAAACTGAAAGACGGTGTCTACGTCGCCAGTCATGATTTATTTGGCCCAAAAACAAAAGAACACGAGCATGCAACCACACTGGTTTTTCGGAGTGAAAATGCCGGCAAGACCTGGACACAAGTTGCCACAATTGATCCTGCCTTCTGGTCAGGCCTCTTCGTGCATAAAGGCGCCCTTTACTTAATGGGAACCACGCATCACCATGGATTAATCGCAATACGACGAAGCGATGACGGAGGTTATACCTGGACACAGCCCGAAAACGCGCACTCCGGCCTCATCACTCCATACGGACAGTATCACACTGCCCCAACTGCACTGACCATTCACAATGGTCGAATTTGGCGAGCGATGGAAGATGCAACCGCGAGCACGGTTTGGGGAGAGCGCTATAATCCGATCATGCTTTCCGCACCACTCGATGCAGATCTACTCAGACGTGACAGCTGGAGCCTAACCCCCGTGCTCCGTCATAGTAAAGAGTGGCTGGATGGTCATTTCAGCGCATGGCTGGAAGGCAATGCAGTCGTCCTCCCGGACGGGCGCTTAGGCAATATACTTCGCGTCGACCGTAAGATATCGAACACAGCAGCAATCGTCACGCTAAGCGAAGATGGAAAAGCACTCGAGTTTGATCCCAACAACGATTTCATTGATTTCGCCGGAGGAGCGACAAAGTTCAGCATCCGTAAAGATGACCAAAGCGGCCTTTACTGGACCCTAAGCAATGCCGTCCCAAGCATTCATGAAGTCTGCGATAAGCAGACCTTTCAGCGCAATGCACTCGCTTTGATGGTTTCAAAGGATGCGAGACATTGGGAAATACGCTATGTTGCACTCTACCATCCGGATCCTTCGTATCACGGATTCCAATATGTTGACTGGTTATTTGAAGAGGATGACATAATCGTCGCCAGTCGGACAGCCTGGGATGATGATCAAGGGGGCGCTGAAAATCAACACGACGCCAACTATCTAACTTTTCACCGCATTCAGAATTTCCGCGAATTAACCATCGACGATTCACCCAATAATCCATTCTAAACTTCCTGTTGTCCCAGTGAACTCCCCCAATATATTACTCTTGATTACAGACCAACAACGTTGGGATAGTCTGGGGGTATACGGTGCTCCTGAAGCGCAGACACCGAACCTCGATAAGCTAGCAAGTGAAGGCATACGCTTTGACCAGTGCTATTGCAATAATCCGATTTGCACTCCGTCGCGTGCAAGTCTGATGACTGGAGGCGAACTTCCAGATCATGGGGTCATGCAACTCGAGGATGTTCTAGATCAGCGCCAAATGATGTTTCCCGAGCTACTCAGACAGGCAGGTTACAAAACTGCCCTTTTCGGCAAACAGCATGTCAGCAGTCGCGTCATCGAACACAGAGAGCGGCACCCAAATGATGGCTTCGACACTTACCAGTGGTGCCATGAGCCGGCAATACATACTGGCAGCGCTTTCAACGGATATGCAAAATGGCTCAAAGAAAAGAACCCGAATTTCCTCCAAGAACTCGGAGAGAAAGGTCGAAGAATTGGTCATTTCCCAAATGAATTGCATGCAACTCGATGGACTGCCGACGCAACCATCGACTTTCTAAACGAGCAATCAGGTGGCGATACGCCATTCTTATGTATCGCCAGTGTATTCGACCCGCATGACCCTTACGACGATTACCCCAAAGAGGTCGCAGCCCGTATCGACCAGACAAAAATAAGAAAACCAATTCCTCGCTCAGATGACTCGACTCTGCCCAAAGGGATTTTGCTGGAGCGTCGAATGGGCTATATGGCGAGACATCCTCAAGATGAAGCTGACATTCATGACCTCCGCCTCGGATACCATGCGTCGATTTCGTTTATTGACGAACAATTTGGACGCATCCTTAAAACACTCGAAAACGCCGATCTGAAGGAAAATACGATTGTAATCTTCACCAGCGACCACGGCGACATGCTCGGCGACCATGGCTTGATGGCCAAAGGAGCCTTCTTTTACGATCCTTGCACGCGTATCCCTCTCCTCATCCGTTGGCCCAAACAGATCAAAGGAAATCAGCATACAAATGCATTCGTTCAATTAAATGATCTCGCAGGAACCATTGTCGAAGCGGCAGGCATTTCCACGCCCCTCAGGAAGCAATTCTTACCTCATTCCAAAAGCCTACTCCCTTACCTCACCGGCCAAAATATTTGCCCGCCTCGCAACACAGCGATCTGCGCATACCGCCACACAGGATACGGTAATTCATCGAAAGGAAGCCAATATATTCCCGTATCTGCGACGATGCTACGTGAGGGGGACTTTAAACTATGTCTCTACCACGATGAAGCCAATGACGACCTATCCGCGGAAGGTCAGCTGTTTAACATGACAGCCGATCCATACGAAACCAACAATCTATGGAACATACAGGAATACCAAGCAACCAAGCGAGTTATGATACAGACCATACTCGACTGGATAGATAAACGCGAAGGTGGATTGACCCGATTTCAATCAGACAGGATCCCCACATGATCGACCAATTAATGCAAAAGCCAGACATACTCCTTATCATCACAGACCAACAACGTTGGGACAGCATTACATGCGCTGACCATGGATGGGGACACACGCCGAACATAGACCGACTTGCCAATGAAGGAGTCTATTTCGAGCAGTGCTACTGCGCGGCACCCTCTTGCGTGCCCTCAAGGGCCAGTTTCTTCAACATGCAGTGGCCCTCCAAAATTGGCCCGATGAAAAACGGCGACCTCTGGAAGACCTCATGGGTGCAACTGTTCAAAGACACGGGATATCGAACACTCAATGTCGGCAAAATGCATACGCAGCCTTTCGATGCCAAATGCGGGTTTGATCAGCGATTCATCGTAGAAAACAAAGATCGTTTTAATGAGCCACGTTTCTATGACGACTACGATAAGCATCTCAAGCAACTTGGCAAAACACCACCCAATCGACTAACCACACCACGCGCGCCCGATTACACAACAAACCTTGGCGCCTTCGCTTGGCCTCTGGATAAAGAACTCCATTACGACTACTACGTCGCCAAAACAGCAAAATGGTTGCTCGATGGACTCGACGACAGTCCTTTATTCATGCAGATTGGCTTCCCCGGTCCACACACTCCGTATGATCCACCTGCAGAGTATTTAAACTTAATCGACGAGTCGAAGATTCCATTCCCCCCGGAATATGAGCCAGGAGATGAAATACTTCCGCTCAAACAGTATCGTCAGATTATGATCGAAGGTAATCACGACGGTATCATGTGGAACGAACGCCCTACCTCTGAACAATTAAGGCGCTTGCGTAAATACTACGCAGCGAATGTCGCGATGATTGACGAACAAATCGGCGAGATCATCGCCAAACAGGAGGCAAATGGACGCCTGGACAACACAATCATCATCTTCACATCCGATCACGGCGATTCACTGGGAGATCATCGCCAGATTGAAAAATGGACCATGTATGACGAAAACATCCGCGTTCCAGCAATCATATGGGCTCCCGGTCGACTCAAAGAAGGCCAACGCTCCAAGCAATTAATCGCTCAAATGGATTTAGTCCCGATGCTCTTTGAACTCGCCGGTGTTCAGCTCGAAGATAGCGGTGATGCCATCAACGCAAAATCTGTTCTCGAAAATAAAAGACCGGAACGCGAATATGTCTATGCCGAACATGGAGGATGCACACAACTTCCAGATATTGAATGCATGACGATGATAAGAAATAAAGAATATAAGCTAGTTCATTATCCAAATCGCGACTATGGAGAACTATACAATTTAATCGAAGATCCTTACGAATTATCGAATTTATGGAACTCGAAGTCACACGCCTCAATCAGAAGTAATCTTGAACGGCAGACCAACAGCACAACATGACAATGGGCTATAACAATCCCGTAATCCAGACCACCAAACCTAGATCGATTGGCGACGCGTGGCATGAAGCGGACTATCAGACAACACTGATTTAGAAAGCACATTTTCGACCGCTCAAATCTACCGAGGCCTCCCCATCGCTCACTGCTGATTTACGAGCCCCGACAAGTCGCCTTGCTCATTCGTGAAGGCGAGATCCCTAAAGGACTCACTCATCAAAATGACCCTAATATATGGCCATCGTGGGCAGTAAAATAATCCGCCGCGAGAAAAAAGAATTTCTATCACGTCAAACGCACAAGAAACCAAAATGAGGCCAAATTCACAGAATAAAAATTAACGATGAACGATACAGAATCGAAGCATCTGTCAAAGACCCACCAGTGCCCCAATTTCCCAGCGCAGGGCGTCAGCCTTTATTTGGACGACTGCTCTACCCTATTGCGAGAATTCCCCACCTGGCATTTGGAGATTCAGCGTGAAGCAACGCAGGCCGACTTGGAGGCGAATCACCATCTGGAAGAAGTCGGAGAAGCCCTTTGGACAACCATGCTGGAAGTCAGCCATTGTCCCTATTGCGGGCTTGAATTACCCCAGCATTGGGAACAGCGACCTGAAGATTTAGGTCGCTTGATGCACTTTGACCAATCCGGCTGGCACTCTCGAAAAATGTAAGCTATGAAAACTTCGCAATTGCGCGTGACACCTCATTGACTGTCTCAGCCCATAAATTCAGACGCATCCAGCACAAATAACTCTCAAGAAGGCGAAGCCACGAAGTAATGTCGAAGAGCTCTCAGCAATTGTGACCGATGCTGCACTTCATCTGCATAAGGATTTAGGTCCGAATTCATTGAACTCACATTATTCAAACGCGTTTTTGAAAACGAGTATTCAAAATGTATAAGTGATTGTAGTGTCATTAGACTTCTAATATAATACATCGCATTTGAAACCAATTCACCCAGACCGTGTTTCTTCAAAAACGCTTCGGCAACAATCGCACATCGTTGCCCTTGTTTCTTCGGCCGCCCTAAGAGCCGAGCGTAATTTATTAATGAATTATCCGGGGTAAATATTAATAAACGTAACTGGCAGAGGATGCGTCACCGAAGGCTGGCTTATGCAATGGACTGACCTTACCAGTCAATGTATCCAACAGCATTAAACGCGTACTGGCACTGTTGCGCTGAGTAAACACAAGATGACGGCCATCACGTAACCATGCAGGCTCAAGAGAAGATGGTCCTTTGGTCAGGATCTTGCTACTCCGCGCTTTTGCATCGTAAAGTGCGATTTGAAAACCACCACTAACGACCGCAGTGAAGGCGATTAAATTCTCGTCAACAGGGTTCCAAACTGGTTCGGAACAATAGTTACTGATATTGGTGGGCAGACGACGCGCCGGCCCACCGGTACTTGAAATCTCATAGAGTTGCGGCTTACCTGGAGCATCGGAGGTGTAAACCAAGCGGCGACCATCTGGCGACCAACTTGGGCTGGCTTCAAGACTCTTATTAGTAGTCAAACGACGCGCGTTTTTGCCGCGGCTGTCGGTAACATGAATCTCGGAATTACCAGTTCCCGAAAGTGCCATCGCAATCTGACGGCCATCAGGACTGAAGACTGCGCCTGTATTCAAGCCCTTAAAAGTCGCGATCGGGGTCTTACGTCCCGTATTGATATCCAACATGTAGATATCTGGAAAACCACTTTTGAAATAGGTGGTGTAGACTAGATGACGACCATCTGGGGCCCATTTGGGCCCGGTGACCAAGGAACGGTCCCGAGTCAGTGGACGAACTCGACTAAAAAGTAAATCACTGGTATAAATTTCAGAGATACCGCGCTGTTTACCAACAAAGGCGAGACGACCGGCAAAGAAGCCCTTCGTCTGTAAAGTTGCCTCAACCACTAGGTCACAACTGCGTAATACTGCATTTTGTAAATCCGTGCCAGAAACGGTGCGGCGCAATTGCTCAGTGTATGGCTGCCCCGACCCAACAGTTAACAAGACTGATGAGGCGCCTGCGGGCTCAATTTTAATGACAAAGGCTGCATTCTCGCCGGATGTCACGACATAGCCCCCATGCAAATTGAACGCACGGCGCGCCAGCGTGCTGATACTCGCATCGCTACTGTTGATCACCAGGGCCAATTGCCCCTCTCCATCTCGAACCAGATCCTGGAGTTGAATTGTTTCAGAAAAAGCCGCTTGAGGGGCAAGCGACAGGGAAAAGAATGTGAGAATAAAGAGAGCTATAAAACGCATAATCACGAAGTAGTCGAAAGGGCAGGTAAATCGCAAATGAAAATCAACTTTGTGAATAGATTTCTACAAAAGACAAATTTTATACGTTTCGAGTTGAATTGCCGCCAGAGAGTTTCACTTTGCTAGGGAAAAGCTATGGCAGATAAAGAACAAATCCAAACCGCCCTAAAAAGCATCAAATTCCCAGGTTTCAGCCGCGACATCGTTTCTTTCGGCCTTGTTCGCGAGGTAGAAATAGAGGATGGCAAGGTGCTGATTGGTGTCGAGATCACAACGGCAGATTCAACGATTCCAGAACGAATCGCAGCAGATATCAAAAGTGCGGTCGGCGCTCTAGATGGCATTCAAGATGTCAAAGTGCGCATGGAAATTTCACAGCCGCAGCAGCAACCTTCTTCAGCGGGCGCAGCTGGGAGTCAGCCAAGCAACAGCCAAGCGATGCAGAAGGTAAAATATGCGATTGCAGTAGCCAGTGGCAAGGGCGGTGTCGGCAAGTCAACGGTCACGGTTAATTTGGCCTGTGCGCTACAACGCCTACTAGAGGAAGCAGGTAAATCGGGAGTGGGCATCATGGACTGCGACATTTACGGCCCCTCGATTCCGCTCATGCTTGGCGCGGCAGGTCGCCCCGAGCTTGAGAATGACATGATCGTACCGATCGAGAATTTCGGCGTGCGAACGATGTCGATGGGATTCTTGGTGGACGAAGACACCCCCGTAGTTTGGCGTGGTCCCATGATCATGAAAACAATCCAACAATTTGCTCAGAACGTGAATTGGGGTGAATTGGAGATTTTGGTCGTCGACCTTCCCCCCGGCACTGGCGACGCCCAGCTTTCATTGGTACAAACGCTACCACTAGAGGGAGCGGTAATCGTCACGACTCCTCAGCCCGCCGCAGCCAATGTTGCACGGCGCGGCGCACGCATGTTTGATAAAGTGAGCGTGCCACTGCTAGGAGTGATTGAAAATATGAGCTACCTAGAAGCACCCGATGGATCACGTCAGATGCTATTCGGTGAAGGTGGAGGTAGCGAGACAGCCCAAAGCCTTGAAACACCCCTACTGGGACAGCTACCGATCGACCAGAATATTCGCATCGGCTGTGACAAGGGCATCCCCATAGTCATCAGCGATCCTGATTCCAAGGCCGCAAAAGTATTTATGGAGATTGCAAGACAAGTACTTAACAGTCTTGTTAAAAAATAATCCCTCTCTGTTTTAGGCTAGCCAGAAAACAGATTCTATGTAGTTTTCCAAGTTTGTGTTACGAGATACGCGATCAGTAGTATGAGCAAGGAGAATAAAGATATGCCCAATTCAACTTCCGATGTCTGTCCTAATCAAGGGTTTGCGCAGCGATCGACTCTATATCAAGAGTTCCTAGCAGAGCGCGAAGAAATCTTGCGTCATAAATGGCTGGAATCTGAAAAGCAAGGTGAAGATATCGGCTTCGAGCGGGCTCTACTCGATTGGATTCGCAAGCACCGCGCGAGCTGGCGCGGTGCCCGAAACAAAAAATTAGGTAAATAAACCAATACGATTACAGTTCAGTGTATTTTACACTGCGCCCCTTAGCCTTAGCTACGGGATATTTTTCAGCATTCCGCTGCATTTTTTTATCGATAATCTCACTGATATCGAGGCCTGCAACATTGGCAAACTCGATGGCATAAATCAGCACATCGGCTAATTCTTCCTCCACCTTCGCACGTATCTGATCAGTCTGAACGTCAGAGCGCGAAGCCTCAAGTCCCTGCCAAAGGAAGTGCTCCATGAGTTCGGCCGCCTCTGCAGCAATCGCCATTGACAGGTTTTTAGGCGAATGAAATTGCTCCCAATCACGCTCTCGCGCAAAGGCCAAAACCCGGTCTTTGACAGCTTGCAACGGTGTGTCGGCGTCGCTCATACAAATCAGGCAAGCAGCCTAGACCTTTCGCTCTGGACGTGGGAAAAGAATGGTCTTCTCGCCGATTGCCTTGCCAGCCAAGGTATCGCCCCACACCAACTGCCCCTCAAGTCGCTCGAAGTTCTCGGCGCCAATGAGCCCGCGAATTTTGTCTGAAATCTCTGGCATAACTGGGGTTAACATCACTACCGCAAGTCGTAATGCCTCAGCCATAGTCGCCAATGAAGTCCGAAGTGCCGCCTGATCTGCAGCCTGCTCAGACTTGGCCAGTTTCCAGGGAGCACGTGTTTCTGCGTAGCGATTGATACCGGAAACAAAAGTAAAGATACGGTCCAGCGCCTTGTGGAACTGAAAATCTTCAAAGAGCGAAACCAGCTCAGCAGCCGTTGTCGTCCACAAAGTCTTCAATTCTTTTTCTGGAGCTTCTTCAATCTCAGCGGCAGGCACCACACCCTCCGCGTAACGTCCCGCCATATTAAGCAAGCGACTCACTAAATTCCCCAAGTCGTTAGCAAGATCACTATTGTAGCGACTCATAAAGAGCTCGATCGAGAATTCAGAATCTTGCCCAACATTCATCTCACGGGTAACAAAATAGCGGAAAGCGTCGGCACCGAACTGATCGATGAGATCCAGTGGGTTCACCACTTCGCCCGTACTCTTCGACATTTTAGAGCCAGAACTCAGCCACCAACCGTGCACCAGAAAGTGTTTTGGTAACTCAATATCAAGCGCCTTGAGCATAATGGGCCAGTAAACCGCATGAGGTGGCACCAATATATCTTTACCGATGACATGATAGTCCGCCGGCCAATGCTGATCAAATTCCTCGCTCCCATAACCCGCCGCAGTAATATAGTTGGTCAACGCATCAAACCACACATAAGTCACGAAATCCGGATCGAAAGGCAGCTCGACCCCCCACTCCAAGCGTTCCTTAGGCCGGGAAATACACAGATCATTGAGTGGCTCCTTAAGAAATTGCAGCACATCCGCACTGCGGAAGCGCGGATAAATCATTTGCTCATTAGTCTTAATGGTATCAACCAACCAATCTTGATACTGTGCGAGCTTAAAAAAGTAGTTACTCTCTGTGACCTCAACCACATCGCCGTATATTTCAGGCCATTTCCCATCGACCTTCTCTTTCTCTGTCACAAACTGCTCTTGGCGCACACTGTAAAAGCCGTTATAATCTGCCTTATAGATTTCTCCTTTATCATAGAGCTTCTGCAGAATCTCTTGTACCACAGTCTTATGCCGCTCCTGAGTCGTACGTATGTAGTCATCGTTCGAGATATGGAGCGCAGAGCAAAGACCTTGAAACTCCTCGGCCAAACGATCACAGACCTCAATCGGAGCCACCCCCTCTTTCTGAGCAGACATCTGCACCTTTTGGCCGTGCTCATCGAGACCAGTTAAAAACTTGACCTCATCGCCCATCAAGCGCCGGAAGCGTGCGACAATATCAGTCAACACCTTTTCGTAGGCATGCCCTAGGTGCGGGGAGCCATTAGCGTAATCGATCGCGGTAGTAATATAGAACTTTTTGCTCATAAGAAACCGTGGAACTTGGGTGATTTCATACAGGGGCGCAAGCGCGGGATTCGGTAAATGTAAAACAAAACTTTACGGACATCGTTTGAGCTACCACTCACCGAGAATATCTTCAACAATTAGCTGACTTTTACCGTAGTAAAAATTTGGCTGCACAACGAGACGAACCTTACCTGCATTATTTTTCTGATAATCCGGCAAACCACCTTCAGCTAACATGCTTCGGTCCACATAATATGCTGGCCACACTCGCTCACCTACCTGAATCCTAAAGGGCTTAAGGCTCTTCACGATCGCCTTCACTGTGAATAAATGAGCGACGTAGGGCGCTAATTCCGTATCATTTAAATCACTCAAGAATCCACCATCCGGCAAATCCAGACTGCCGAGGTATTCTGAAACATTCAGTCGAGGCTCATAATCAGGGGCGTCATCTCCGCGGCTGAAGGCCGCGGTGGTTTGAAAAGCACCAACTCGGAAGCGAGCATACAGTGGCGTGTGATCGGAGACACCACTACCAGTGTCGCCAGCAAAGCTCCATCTGATGGGACGCCCAATCGCATCTGTGTTCAAACCTGGCACAATTAGTTTACTAAAGCTTCCATCGACATAGCTGATGCCAGAATCGTCGTAGAGACCAGAAGTAAGCAGCATGTGCATCAGCGTACCACGATGCCCGCGCCAAACCTCAGAAAAACGCAAGTTCGAAGGCAATTCGAACCATAGATTATATAAATCATTCTGCGCAAAGCTCTCATCGCCAGCGGAGCCCAACACATCGTTGATGCCAGTTTCTATGCCCGGATTCAGAATCGAATGATTATAATGAGAGTTAAGATCACCAGCCACAATGACATCGGCATGAGGATCTTCAGCAAGACGAGCATCTAGCAGTTGCCGCAAGACACGTGCATTCTCCACACGAATCGGCTCACGGGCTGGATTCGAAGCACCAGATTTCCAGTGATTCACATAAACAAAAAGCGGATGCCCTGCAACATCGAGCTCCGCTGCGATAATATCGCGCGCTTGCACCAGCGGGTGCCGCTCGACAGCTCGTATCGGAAACTTGGAAAATACAGCATTAGTATGCGCAACGCCAGAATCCATTCCGCGTGCCGGAGCAGTCACGACCTCATAACCGGTCAAGCCAGCATCACTCAATGACTTGAGCAACCAAGCAACTGCGGGGTATCCCGCATACTGGGGCAACCAATCTGCCCCCAACATACTCGCAACTGTCTGGTCACGATGCTGCAGAAGGAACGCCTCAAAATCAGCGACTGTGGAATCGGGAGTAAAATCCGCTTCAAGCTCTTGAAGAAGAAGCACTTCAGGCCCAGCACCTGCATTGATGGTTTTTAGTACATCAGTGATCCCCTGCAATTTAGTCTGGAACTTTCGGCGACTGTAACCAGACGTGCCGGCATCCGGCCCCATCTTATAGTCATCAAACAAAGCGACTCCATCCACATCGAAGAGATTTTCGACATTATACGTAACAACAGTAAAGCCCCCGCCATCCTGAGGCGCTCCAATGGCAGATTCCGTCCATAGCCCCCAAACAAGCGTACAAAGGCAGATGAATCGAATTGTACTCATTAGGGGAGCCATGGATATTTTTTGTAATTGGGAGCGCGCTTTTCGTTCCATGCTTTTCGCCCTTCTTCCCCCTCCTCTGTTAAATAGTAAAGTAAGGTCGCATTCCCAGCCAGCTCTTGTAAGCCTTGCTGACCATCCACATCTGCATTAAATGCTGCTTTCAGGCAGCGAATCGACAGTGGGCTGTGCTGTAAAATATCCTGCGCCCACTGAACGCCCTCCGTTTCCAAGGCCTCATAAGGGACCACCTTATTAACCAAGCCCATATCCAATGCTTCCTGCGCATTGTACTGTCGACATAGATACCAGATTTCGCGGGCTTTTTTATGTCCGACGATACGAGCCAAATAACTCGCTCCAAAACCTCCGTCAAAACTGCCCACCTTCGGCCCCGTCTGTCCAAATACTGCATTATCAGCCGCAATCGTCATATCACAGACAACATGTAGAACATGCCCGCCGCCGATCGCATACCCTGCCACCAAGGCGATAACCACCTTAGGCATGGAACGAATCAGTTTTTGCAGATCCAACACGTTGAGTCGTGGCACACCATCTTTACCCACGTAGCCACCAGCTTTGTGACCACGTATTTTTTGATCACCTCCAGCGCAAAAGGCAAATTTGCCATCTGTCTGTGGATTAAAACCTGTGAGCAACACAACTCCAATCGACGTATCATCCTTTGCGTCTGCGAATGCTGCGATCATTTCAGCGACCGTATCTGGCGTAAATGCATTCCGCCGATGAGGGCGATTGATAGTTACCTTGGCAATGCCATCGCACTTTTCATAAATAATATCTTCAAACTCACGGACTTGTTTCCAATTCATAGCTGCAAGCTAGAACGGAAAAAGGTCTAAAGACAACAGTCTTGCGCTCAATAATGCGGAGGTTTTTCGTCCGCAGGCATATCGCCGCCCCCCTGAGCGTTCAAGTCAGCGGCAGCAGCTAACTGTGCCTTTTGCTCTTTAACCACTTTCACCAGTGCATCCACACGCTTAGACAATTGATACATTTCCGCGTCCTGCTCCGCGACATGTTTTTCCAGAAATGCGATACGCGTCTCCAAGGATTGATAGGTTTCGTGGCTAACAGACATAAGATGGGGAGATTGAAAAGATGAAGAAAGCTAATAAAGATTGAACGCTTTAAAAAATTTGTAATAAGATTAGGCCATTGAAACAGGAGATACAATGGTTGGTTATTCTTGGATTAGAGCAGAAGCTTTTTTCACTGCAACCCTGTTTGACGGTAGCTCAATCACTGGGCGACGCTGCAGAAATTGTCCCTTTCGCCGAAGAATTACTCCGTGAAAAAGCCTGTGTCGATTTCGATGCGTTACAGGAGCTGGTGGGAATCGCCTATGAAAAAGCGCAGAATGAAAGCGCGCCTCAGGATCCATTTACTTCCTTCTCCAGTCGCTTGACACCCGCTTCGGAGATCAAACCTCAGGGCGCATTTCAGCTACCGAATTCGATGCCCGACATGAATCGCCTGCATAGTATCGAAGAGCGTCAGCAAGCAACTGAATTGATGCGCCAACTGCTTCCTGCCATCCACGAAATGGGTGGCACAGACCTACATCTCTGCGCGGGAGCTCGTCCCTTTGTGCGTCATAACCGCATGTTAAAATATTTGCATGAGCAGCCCTTATCTGCGATGAGCTCCCGAATTCTAAATTTAGCACTGCTCACCGATGCGCAACTCAACGAGTTTGAAGCGACACAGGATTTAGACCTTGCGCTCACGCTGGGGCTGCGAAAGCGCTACCGAGTGAACTTACTTTCCCACCAACAAGGCATAGCAGGCACCTATAGAATGATCCCCAACAAGGTGCCACGCCTGGTGGAACTCGGGTTTGAAGACTTGGCACCAATTCGCAAATTACTCACTTATCCCAATGGTCTAATACTAGTCGCGGGCCCCATATGCTCGGGTAAAAGTGTGACGCTGGCAGCGATGATTGACGACATCAACTGCGCACGTGAGGAACATTTGATTGCAGTGGAAGAGCCGATTGAAATCGTGCAAACCTCAAAAAGCTGTCAAATCACACAGCGTGAAGTGGGTGCTCACACCCATAGCTTCGCAGGGGCGCTCAAGAGTGCACTGCGTCAAGATCCGGATATTATTGTCATTGGCGAGCTTCGAGACTTGGAAACCATTGAAATGGCAATAACCGCATCTGAGACCGGGCACCTTGTCATCGGCACCTTACACACCAGCGACGCGGCCAACACACTGAATCGCATATTGGATGTATTTCCCGCGTCACAACAAACCAATATACGTATAATGCTCTCTCATGCCCTCAGGGGGATCATATGCCAGCGTCTAGTAGCTGCCAGCGATGGGCAGATGGCATTGGCCTATGAGCTTTTACTCAATAACACAGCAGTTCGCAGCTTAATTCAGGAAAATAAATCAGAGGGCCTCGTCAATGTCATGGAAACTGGCGCAGCGGAAGGAATGCGCTTAATGGATAAATCAATCTTATCGCTCTGGGAAAGCGATCGAATTAGTGACGAAGTGGCCCTCACAAACCTCAGAAGTGATATGAAACGCGCACAGCTGCGTGAACTCATTATGCTGCAAAAGCCCACGCATTTGTCTAATTAACGATGCCGCTCATCGACCAGTATCTGCACCAACTCCTGGATCGTGAAGGTTCCGATCTACATCTCTCCATAGGCACCCCCATCAGAGCCCGTATCTCCGGAGCAATTAAGAACCTGGATGACACGCCATTGACAGCAGACCGCTTGACGCGAATGCTAAAAGAGCTCTGTAAATCTGACAAATGGGCAGAATTCAAAACATCAAAAGAACTGGATTTCGCATATGGCATAGAGACAGGAGATCGCTTTCGAGCGAATTTTTTCTACAATCACTGGGGTATCGCAGCTGTGCTACGCTTGATTCCAGCAGAAATTAAATCTTTTAAAACGCTAGCACTCCCCG
Source organism: Thalassobacterium sedimentorum (assembly GCF_031127905.1). Taxonomy (GTDB): domain Bacteria; phylum Verrucomicrobiota; class Verrucomicrobiia; order Opitutales; family Coraliomargaritaceae; genus Thalassobacterium; species Thalassobacterium sedimentorum. The sequence goes on from NZ_JARXIC010000008.1 coordinate 62,513, forward strand.
AAGTCATTCAAACACTGTGTTTTGCACGCTCTGGCTTAGTATTTGTCACCGGCCCGACTGGCAGCGGAAAATCCACCACTCTGGCCGCGATGATCGATTTAATAAATGAGCAGTGCCGCAAGCACATTATCACCATTGAAGACCCAGTCGAATTCGTCCATACAAACAAGGAAAGCGTCATAGTACACCGTGAAGTCGGCGAGCACTGTCACTCATTCGCCGCGGCTCTAAACGGAGCCATGCGGGCGGATCCAGACATTTTGCTGGTCGGCGAAATGCGCGATGCGGAAACGATCCGCTTAGCACTCAATTGTGCCTCAATGGGCATGCTCGTATTTGGAACACTCCACACTAATAACGCACCGATGACAATTGATCGGGTCATTGACGCCTTTCCATCAGATGAACAAAACCAAGTCAGGACGATGCTAGGGGCCAGTCTAAACGGCGTGATCTCACAAATACTTTGCAAAAAAATATCTGGTGGCCGCATCGCTGCCCACGAAATACTACTACAGCACGATGCCTTACCCAACTGTATACGCAGTGGTAAAATCAGTCGCATACGTCAGATCATCGAAGGTAGCATGCAGCAAGGAATGATCACCATGGATGCCTCATTGGAACGCCTGCTGAAAGCACAACAGATCAGTGCACAAGAAGCCTACATGAAAGCGACTAACAAGAGTATTTTCGAAAAGCATATGCAGCAAGCGAACAAAGCGCAACGGCTTGGTAACTTTCCGCAAGGCTACGAAATTTAACCTGCGTCTTCAACCAGTGGGTTTCAGGTAAGTATTCACCAATTCTTCAACGCGTTCTAAACGTAATGGCTTCGTGACAAACTCAACCATTCCCAAACGCAGACAGCGACTCGCCACGTGCTTTCCAGTGTTGGCAGTGACTGCCACAATTGGCGTCTCCTTATTGAGTAAACTACTTGTTACAATTTCGCGAGTCGTATCAAAGCCATCCATATTCGGCATACTCAGATCCATTAAAATAAGATCGAATTTTTGCTTCTGACAGGCACTAATTCCATTGAGACCGTCGTCAGCCGTGTGGACTATAACACCAAAACGCTGCATCATTTTCATAATAGTTAACTGATTGATCTTATTATCCTCAACCAGCAAGACTTGCGGTGCTTCCAATGGCACCTCCACAGATACAGCTTCCTCAGTAATTTGCGTATACTCCAGCAGATCCAAATCTTGAAGCGCTAAAGAAACTCCGATTTCTTGCACAGCAGGCGTCAACATTTGCGCCGCATTTTTAATAAATTGCTGCTCCTCCTCACTGAGTCGATCGATTGGATAGCGCGCTTCCAAACAAAGTGCACCACACAATCGATGATCGATCAGAACAGCCTCACGTTGCAAAGCAAACATACCACGATTTTGAGCAAAATAAGCGTCCAGAGACGATAACGCATCTACAATAATGCACCGCTCCGGCATCGGATCCAACTGCTCTACCTGCCATTGGGCGACTGTCCGTATCCGATGTTTAGACTCCTCCCACAAGCTCAGATAAGCCCTGTCTGCGTTAACCGAAAGCGCAATATGCTGCAGAGCATGACGAAGCTGATGCTCTCGATCAGACTGAGAGTCCGAAAGCAAGCGACTTAGCTGAAAAGTAGCTCTGATAGGATCTAACTGCTGGAACACGCGATTGAATCTTTCTGTGGAAACTTATGCTTGAAATCGAAACAGACTCATTGATTGAGGAGGTAAATCGAGTTTTATCGAATAGGGTCGACCATCCCACTCCACTGGTTCTGCCAACACTCCTCCATTGTTCCCAAATCCGAGACCGCCATATTCTTTGGCGTCCGTATTCAAAATCTCTTTCCAAAAACCAGCATGTGGCACACCAACCCGAAAACCTTCGCGTAATACTGGAGTAAAATTCCCTACAGCCACCAAGTCCTCGGTAGGCTCCGTCCCCTTGCGCAGGAACGACAGTACACTATTCTCAGCATCTGTGCAATTAATCCACTCAAAGCCCTCCGCATGATTATCACCCCGAGCTAAAGCCGGAATCTCGCGATAAATTTTATTCAAATCCCGCACCACCATCTGAATACCTTGATGGTCAGGATATTGTAGAAGATGCCAATCCAAACTCTTACTGTAATTCCATTCAGCAGACTGCCCGAAATCACTCCCCATGAAGAGAGTCTTTTTCCCCGGCCAAATCCACATTAGCCCATACAATAAACGCAGCTGATGCGCCTTATTCGAAATAGGCTCTCCCGGCATTTTAAGTAGCATAGAACGTTTACCATGCACCACTTCATCATGAGAAAACACCTGAGTAAAATTCTCCGAATACTGATAAAGCATTCCGAAGGAGAGTTGATGATGCTCATATTTACGATAGATTGGATCCTTCTGAAAGTACTCCAGTGTATCATGCATCCATCCCATGTTCCATTTGATATCAAACCCGAGTCCCCCCTCCGATGTGGGCTTAGTCACACCTGGGAATGAAGTCGACTCCTCCGCAATCATCAAGGTACCGGGATAATATTTGTGAACCAGGTCGTTCGTTTGTCGTAAAAATTCAATCGCCTCGAGATTTTCACGTCCGCCAAATTTATTAGGGATCCACTGCCCTTCTTCACGCGAGTAATCAAGATACAGCATCGAAGCCACAGCATCCACTCGCAGGCCATCTATATGGTAGCGTTCGCACCATGCCAAAGCAGTGGCAATCAAGAAACCTCGTACCTCATTGCGCCCATAATTAAAAATCAGAGTGCCCCAGTCCTGATGAAAACCTTGGCGTGGATCTGCATGCTCATAAAGCGCCGTGCCATCAAACTGCGCCAAAGCAAAGCTATCTGTCGGAAAGTGTGCCGGCACCCAGTCCATAATCACGCCGATCCCATTCTGGTGCAACGTATCTACAAGATACATAAAATCCTCCGGTGCCCCAAAACGGTAAGTCGGCGCAAAAAATCCCGTCACCTGATAGCCCCACGAGCCATCAAAAGGATGCTCTGAAAGTGGCATAAACTCCACATGTGTATAATGCATGTCCTTGAGATAAGCCACTAACTCATTTGCCAACTCCCGGTAATTCAGGGGTCGAGCCGCATCTTCGACCACAGATTTCCATGACCCGACATGCATTTCATAAACTGAAATAGGCTCATCGCGCCATGCCGTATTGGCGCGACGCTGAACCCAATCCGCATCATTCCATTCGTAGGCATCAACGTCACAAATAATAGACGCATTATAAGGTGGTGCTTCGAAAGCGCTGCCATATGGATCAGTCTTCAATAGCGGGAAGCCCTGGCGTGCACCGATCTCATATTTATACTTCATGCCCGGCTCTAGCCCAGGAATAAACAACTCCCAAATTCCAGAAGCACCTAGGCCACGCATGGCATGATAACGCCCATCCCAGTGGTTAAAGTCCCCCACAACTGACACACGTTCTGCATTGGGCGCCCACACCGCAAATGAGACACCCACCACACCATTGATAGTGCGCACCCTGGCCCCCATCTTGTGATGTACGAAATGATCACTGCCCTCACTAAAAAGATACACATCCTCCTCAGATAGTGTGGGTAAAAAACTATAAGGATCGTAAAATTGACGAATCTCACCATTATATCGCTCGATACGTAGCCGATACTGAAAAACTTCACTACGATCTTCAATCCCCCCCTCAAACAGGCCGTCTTTAGTTAGCCGCTGCAGCGGATAGCGGATACTCTCATCGGCGACATCAACCAACTCACAGGTCTTGGCATCATCCAAATAGGCACGCACAATCAAACAATCTCTTTTGCCCTTTTTATGTGGGTGCATCCCCAACAATCCGTGAGGCTGCGCACATTTGACAGAAGTGATGGATTCGATCTCTTTTTTGCTTATTTTCACAGTCCCAGATGAATGCAATCTGACGTAACATGCAAGTCTCATAGCTCATTGCCGCAGAGGCGCCTCATTGCCAGCGAAGCGTCCGCTCCGCGGAAAGAGGCGCATCAAAAATCACGTAGAAAAATGCCGATTACTAGTATTAGATGAATCAGCAGATCCACCGTCAGCGGCGAAAGCAGTCATGCTCACTAAACACCGACATCACGGGGCAATTGCTGCGTAGCCATACCGCCATCTAGTATCAACTGCGCGCCCACCAAGGTGGGTGCACTCGCGGATGCCAAAAAGAGTACCGTACGCGCGATCTCCTGCTGCGAACTTGGCGCGCCTGCCGGCATGTTTTTCAGACGACGCGCTTCAACACCGGCAGGCAAATGGTTCCAGCGCTCAGTCCATACATAACCAAGCACCAATGAATTGACACGTATACCATCACCGGAGAGCTCCTGCGCCATTGAACGCGTCAGCCCATCCAGCGCCGCCTTACTCACATTATACGCACTGCGCCCATAAATTCCCTGCTGACTGGCCAACGAGGAAATATTCACGATGGCCCCTCCTTCATGCTGCTTCTGATGCTGGGCAACAAGCTGACAACAGCGAAATGCCCCAAACAAATTGACCTCCAGCACTTCTCTAAAAAATTCGGGACTCTGCCCCAATACCCCGTCATCATTGAGTCCCAAATGCGCAGCATTATTAACCAATACGTCTGGCATCCAGTCTTGAGCGTCCAGTTGCTGAAATGCGCGATCGATGGCTGTTGCATCCGACAAATCAAATGCCAGCTGCAACAATTCAGCCTCGGGATATGAGGCTTGTAAGCCATCATATGTAGCCTGGAAATTTGCTTCACAACCGTGCAAAACCACACGTGCTCCTGCTTCAATAAAAGCGATAGCGATAGCCAGGCCGAGATTGCGAGAGGAGCCCGTCACTAAAACGGTTTGTCCACTAAAAGAAAGACCAGCGGTTGAATCAATTGGCATACTATTGAACAGTCGAAAAAAGTGATCGATCAGTTAATACTAAAGGATAATCCGTTAGCGGAATTAAAAAATGTGTGCCGACATGCGCATCATCACAAATGTAAGGCTCGGCAAAGGCCGTGATATCATGAATACTGGCAGTCATCAGAACACCCTTTACTTCTTAAAAATAAATCCACTCCCCAGGGGGCGAATATCAGTCAACGTGCCATCATAATGTCGCAATTCGTGCGGTTGATAAGGATATTTCGCCAATGCTTCGACATCAATATCCACGCCCAAGCCCGGAGTGCTTGGAATAGTTAAGGTCCCATTTTCAAAGCTGGTATCCTCTCGCGCAACTTCCTGCCGCCAGTCCACATCCGTCGCCATAGTTTCCAAACGCATAATGTTATTCGAAACCGCAGCGACATGCAGTGTCGCCGCATTCGCCACCGGGCCACAGGGATTGTGTGGACAGCAGGGTATATAATGTGCCTCGGCCATATCAGCAATACGACGTAACTCCATAATCCCCCCAGCATGAATCACGTCAGCTTGAACAAAATCGGCTGCTTTGAGCGCAAAGAACGGCACATAATCCCAACGGCTATACAAACGCTCGCCTGCAGCGATGGGGATGCGTGATCGCCGCCTCACATCGGCTAATGCATCAAGATTCCCCGGTGGCAACGGTTCTTCAAACCAGCCTACATTATAATTATAGAGCATATCAGCAATACGCACCGCAGTCGGCACATTAAAACGGCCATGCCCTTCAATCAGTAGTTCCGCGCGCTCATTGACAACTTCCGCGACCGCAGCGACGCAAGACTCTGCCTGCTTCATCACTTCAGGCCGTAAATCGTAATACGCCGAGCCAAAGGGGTCCCACTTCAAGCCCCTGTATCCTGCATCAATTGCCAGTTTTGCTTTAGCTGCAAACTCTTCCGGCTTTCGCGCACCAACAAACCATGCATTCGCGTAACATTGAATCGAATCACGAACCTTACCACCCAATAATTCATAAACAGGGACTTCCAGTGCTTTTCCTTTAATGTCCCAGAGTGCCATTTCCAACGCACCCAGTGCAGACATGTAAACAGGCCCACCACGGTAATATACCTCGCGATTGACGTCATCCCAAATAGATTGAATGTCGCCTGCGTTGCGCCCGATCACCGTAAGAGCAATCTCATTTATAGCTTCGGCGACAGTCTTTTCACGATACTCGAGCGAAGCTTCGCCCCAGCCATAAACCCCTTCGTCCGTCTCCACCTTTAAGAAGACCCAATTAGTGCGAAAGCAATCGCCAATATATGGAGTAATTGAGGTAATTTTCATAATAATCTATTTTTGGATCGAATTCAAAGCTGAAGCGCTCAAATCCAACGATCAAACTTAAGCGCTTTACAGCAGTCAGCTTAAAGTTAACAAATATGGGCTTACCTATTGTAGAACTATGACAAATCTCCCGCCTCAATCGGCTGACTGGCAAGCACTCAACCCAGTGCTTGAGCGTTGTTATCAAGGGCGCCCACAAGGCATATCCGGCACCTTTCAAGGTACCGTATTAACCATAGCGAAATTACTAAACGGAGACGTCCGAATGGAAAAAGATGGCTATGAGGTATCCACCAATGCGACCAAAAATGAATGGATTATATGTATGCCTGGCACACGCACGCAGCACTTCTCAGACGATGCAGAAATTTATTCGATCCACTTCGCACTAGGCACCCCACAGAATGGTGCTGAATGGACAGGCAAACCAATTATATGCACCCCGACCCACACACACGCGGAGAATGCATTGAGTCAGCTCATCAACTGCCCGGTTCTCCAAGACCTTCCCCAGGCGCAGCGCTTAAATCTACGCGCGCTCAACGTGCCCCTAAATGACTACTTGGAACTTAAAAAATACAGTTTCTCGCTCCTACAGTGGGCCCTCACCTTTTCAAGGCAATCTGGCATGCACTACGAAGTACCCCGCATCCAAGATACTCGGGTGCGCACCAGTCACCGCAATTTAGCCAGCCTCGAAATTTATAAAGAATTTGACCGTAATACATTCGCAGCAGGTGTAGGATTAACTGCAGGACAACTCGATCGCCTGTGGCGCAAAGAGTTAAAGACAACTCCAAGTCGATACCGTGACCGCCAACGACTGACTTACGCCTGCGAGCAACTGAGACAGCATGAAATCCCCATTAAAATCATCGCGGCCGAGCTTGGCTTTCGGCACATTTCACAATTTTCCAATTGGTTCAACGCGCGCCATGGTGAATCCCCGCGCAGCTATCGTAAACGACCGAGCACTGACTAGCGTTATTCACTGAGTATAGGCTCCTAGCTCTGAGCGATATGTCCAAGCGTAGAGTATAGCTTCTCAGCCCCCAGACCATGCTGCACTCAGGATAGCAGCCACAGCAATCACTATGCAGCAGTCCCACAATCTGGAAAGACCAAGGTAAAGGTAGTGCCCTCTCCCACCTGACTGGCCACAGAGATCTCACCTCCCAGGCTGGTCAAATAATGATGTACCAGATAAAGTCCCACCCCCTTACTATCCGCACGGTCATGAAACTTCTGATGCATCTGAAAAACATGCTCACGATTGTGTTCTAAATCGAAGCCCACACCGTTATCACTAAATACGAGCTCGACCCCTCGTTCCAATTTACGCGATCGCAGCTGCAGTAACAGCTCACGGCCAGGATGCGCATATTTTATAGAATTACTGAGCAAATTCATAAAGATTCCTTCGAGATAGCTACGGTTGAAACAGATCTCTGGACAACTTTCAAAATCCAGCTGAATCCGACCACAGGAGCGCTCGATTAGACAGTGAATCGATGCTGTAACCTGCTTAAACGACTCTTCTAAATTCAGCACCTCCAACATAGAATGATGAGATTCTGCATTCAAATTATCCACATAGCGGTTCAGCATCTTCATCAAATCTTCTGCGGAATGCTCCAACACTTCTAAGATCTCCAATGTCGCTGGATCCTCAATTTTACTGGTATCGATAAGACCACTCAGGGCAACCAGTCCAGCCACAGGCGATCGTATATCGTGAGCAGTGGCATTCGTAAAATGCTTAAGCCTCTGATTCGTTCTCGTCAATTCGGTCAACAATTGGTCGCGCTGCGCCTCACGTGACTTGATGTGTGAAATATCTTTGGCGATGGCGTAGACCAATTCACTGTCCACCATCGGTATAGAATTCCATGAAAGCCAAACCACCCGCCCATTGCAATGCAGGTAACGATTCTCAAAGTTTAATAAGCGTTTCCCCTTCAAGGCAGCAGTGCGGTGCTGGGCAGTCCGTTCTAAATCATCCGGATGTATAAAATCACGAATTGGGCGCGCCATTAATTCTGCCTCAGAATACCCCAGCGTATCGCAAACAGCCGGATTGATTCTTTTAAAGTAACCATCAAACCCTGCAATACAAAGAAGATTCGGAGAGGTTTCGAAAAAAGGATCTACCGAATACTCAATCTTCTCACGATCTGATTTACACATGCCTATTATAAATATATAAAAAAAATTATTGCAATTCTCTTTATATCCATGGCTCAAAGGCTCCTAGTTCAAAAAATACCCCATGCCACGACAAATTGGCGCCTGCATCACGTGTATGGGAGCGATTAAGTCCCTATTAGCATTCTTTTGCGAAAATAGATCAAAAGTTATTGCACCTAATGATCAGCTTTGGCATTTACGAACCTTTCGTGTCTTTAACATAAACTAAGAAATACAGATGAATATCCACGAGTATCAGGCCAAACGCCTTCTTCAGGAATACGGAGTTCCCGTCCCGCGCGGTTACGCCGCCACCAATTCCCGAGAAGTTGAAACCGCTATCTCCCACCTTGGCGACGACATGATCGTTGTGAAGGCCCAAATCCACGCAGGTGGACGTGGCAAGGGAACTTTCACCGATGGCTACAAAGGTGGCGTCAAGGTGGTCAAGGATCGTGAGTCCGCCCTAGATGCGGCGAACCACATGCTTGATAACACGCTGGTCACAGCACAAACGGGCCCAGAAGGCCGTAAGGTGCAGACGCTCTACTTTACAGAGGCCTGTGACATCGAGCATGAATATTATCTAGCCATCGTACTTGACCGCGAAACAGCACAATCTGTCGTGATCGCTTCAACGGAAGGTGGTATGGATATCGAAGAAGTCGCAGAAAAGACTCCGGAGAAACTGATTCGTGTGCCAATTTCCCCCACCATGGGTCTTCGACACTACCACTGCCGCCGTGTTGCCTTTGCGCTCGGCTTTGAAGGCGATCAAGTCAAGCAATTCGCACGTATCCTAACAGGCGTCTACAAAATGTTCTGGGAAAAGAACGCGATGCTAGTGGAAATCAATCCCTTAGTCACCACTAAGCAAGGCCAGCTCATGGCACTCGATGCCAAGGTCTCCTTTGATGGCAACGCGATATTCCAACATCCGGAAATCCAGCAACTGCGCGACTTCAACGAAGAAGATCCTAAAGAGATCGAAGCCTCCAAGCACAATCTCGCCTATATTGCACTCGATGGTAACATCGCCTGTATGGTGAACGGTGCAGGCCTCGCCATGGCAACAATGGACATCATCCAGAGCTTTGGTGGTTCGCCGGCCAATTTCCTCGACGTCGGCGGTGGTGCCAACGAAGACCAAGTGACTGCAGCCTTCAAAATCATTCTATCTGACCCGAACGTGAAGGGTATCCTCGTCAACATCTTCGGCGGCATCATGAAGTGTGACGTGATTGCCAACGGCATTGTCGCGGCTGCGAAAAATGTCGAAATTACCGTGCCACTGGTGGTTCGCCTCGAGGGCACCAATGTTGAAGCTGGTAAAAAGATCCTCCGTGAAAGCGGCGTGGCTCTGACACCAGCCGACAGCTTGGTACAAGCTGCGGAAATCATCGTCGAGCAAGTCAAGAATGCTGACTAATCCCAATAACGATCACATTTAACAACACATTCCAATGAGTATTCTCGTTAACAAAGACACACGTCTCGTCGTTCAAGGGATCACCGGTAAGACTGGTACCTTCCACACACAACAATGTATCGAATATGGCACCAATGTCGTCGCAGGCGTGACTCCCGGCAAGGGCGGTCAAATCTGGGACGGAAAAGTCCCTGTCTGCAATACAGTGGCCGAAGCTGTCGAGCAGCACGGAGCCAATGTTTCGGTCATTTACGTGCCGCCCGCCTTCGCTGCGGACTCGATCCTTGAAGCCATCGAAGCGGAGATTCCCCTGGTAATCTGCATCACCGAAGGTGTGCCCGTTCGTGACATGGCTGAGGTGCGTCGTCGCCTTTACTTCCACAATACAAAAACTCGCTTAATTGGGCCCAATTGCCCAGGGATCATCACCCCCGGCGAATGTAAGATCGGCATCATGCCTGGCTACATTCACAAGCCAGGTCGTGTTGGTGTCGTATCACGTTCCGGCACACTAACCTACGAGGCTGTCTGGCAACTCACACAACGAGGCCATGGTCAGTCGACCTGTATTGGCATTGGTGGTGACCCAATCAATGGCACCTCACAAACCGACGCCATCCGTATGTTCAACGAAGACCCTGACACAGATGCAATCATCATGATCGGTGAAATCGGTGGCAGTGCAGAAGAAGAAGCCTGCGCCTATATCAAAGAGCACGTGAAGAAACCAGTCGCTGGTTTCATCGCAGGCGCATCTGCACCCAAAGGGCGCACGATGGGCCACGCAGGAGCCATCGTATCTGCAAGCGGCGCTGGAACAGCCGAAGCCAAGTTTGCTGCAATGGAAGACGCTGGCGTCTCCATCGCCCGTAACCCGTCAGAAATTGCCGACGCCTTATTACGTATCTACAAAGGCTAAATTGAACTAACCAACAAATATAGTTCATACAAATCTGCCTGCTGGCTTTTCAGCCCAGGCAGATTTTTTTGTGCATCACTCTTATCTGTGAAACCAAATGAATAAGCCGAAAACAATGAAATTTTCCCAGTAAACACGCTTTACACCACCTACCCACACCTTAGCGTGGAAAAGATCATTCAGGCTGATGACTCTCATCTACTACCACATCCGTTGATGCAGTATAAGCTAGGAAAACAAAAATATAGACTGAGTTTTGATGCAAAAAATCAAAGACATATTTCCAGGAGACATTTTGACCTCTTGGTTCACCTCTCTCAAAAGTTTAGGTGAGTTTACTGGCATTAGATTTGGAAATGTTGCTAAAAGCAGCGGTGAAGTTGATTGGGTTTTCATAGATCACACTCATTACGATGGCATTGGGGGATTCGCACAAATTCTGCGAGAACGTGGCGGTAACCTACCCACTCATGAACTGCCGCGGATTTCACATCAATCTCCCGATTCCGTAATGCCTTTGATTAAGTCTCTCCCAAAATTCTTTCAAAGCCCTCGTCGTTTAGAATGGAAAAGCTTGGATGGGTCTCAGGTTCCTTACCATGAGTTCGGTCCGCCTAAATCTCTCTCCTGGCATTTATTCAGCGAAGAAGAAACATCAAAAATAAAGCAGTTGAGCCGCAGTATGGATGTAACGGTCAACACCTATCTGTTGAAGCACCTAGATCGTTCTGTTCGCAGCGCAATCAAAGATCCTTCCGAGGGTATTCCGTGGATGATTCCCGTAAATTTGCGAGGCAAAGTCTGCAACCATGTAGATGAATCAAATCACTCTAGTTGCATCAATATATCTTTAAAGGCTTCTCACACAGTGAAGGATGCTCACAAGCTTCTATACCGCGAGTTAGATCATGGAAATCATTGGGCAAACTGGTACTCCTACAAATATGGTGGAAAGCTTCCTGATAGAATTCGTTGCAATTTGATAAAAGCTGACCGTGCTGGTTATTGTTGGAATATAGGTTGTTTTTCTAATCTAGGCGACTGGGATAAAGAAAAACGTCTTGAAGGAAGCGCGGGTGAAGGATTCTGGTTATTTGCTCCGCCTGTCTTAGAAGGGCAAAGGCTGGGTGCAGGTTGTGTAACTTTTCGAGGCAGAATGAGCTTGCTCTTGCAACTGCATCCAGCCTTATCCACAGATCCCGAGGTTGCCAAAGATTTCATGCAAAATTGGATTGAAAACATTGAATTGGATCTCTTTTAACAAGGCTCTACGCCGCCATTGTTTCTACACTGTGACTTTTACCAGATTCCTTCTTCCGCTATCTTCGTATTTTCTGCTTGCTCTTTCGAATGCCGAAGCAATCGGATTTCGGCTGCCAAATCAGGATCCGGATGCAATTGCCCGCGGAAATGCTTTCGTTGCCACTGCGGATACGCCTTCAGCTGTGTATTTTAATCCTGCGGGAATCACCCAGCTGGAGGGCCAAAATGCCAGTTTGGGCCTTTATGCCATTAGCGCCAACGTAGAATTTACCGGAAATGGAACTTCTGGCAAAACGGATTCCACCGCACAATTCGTTCCACAGCTCTATTACACATACTCTTTAGATAATTCGAATTGGTCCTTTGGGATCGGGGTATTTGCGCCATTTGGTTTATCTATCGACTGGGGAGATGATTCCCCTTTTCCTAGTAAAGCGAGGAACGGTCGCTTAAGTTACATCAGTATTAATCCAGTCGTTGCTTATCAAATTTCAGACGAGCTTTCATTGGGAGCTGGTGTTTCTCTCGACTATGCTGAATTTGAAGTCGAGCAGGCTCTATTTCCCAACAATCTAGGGACTTTCGAGTTTGCAGGAGATGGAACGACCGTTGGCTTTAACTTTGGTCTCTTGTATCAGCCCAACAAAAATTGGTCTTTTGGGCTCAATTTCCGTTCGGCAACTTCGGTCGAACTTGATGGAGATTCGACAGTTAAAACTCCGATCGCTATTGCTCCTGCATTTCCTGCCGCAGGAACCTATCAATCTAATTCGAGCGCCAACTTCGACTTGCCCCAAAATATTGACATCGGGGTTTCTTATCGCCCGAATGAGGATTGGAATTTTGAGATTAACATTGATTGGACAGATTTCGATGTCGTTAATTCCAGCATTATAGAGGCGACTCCGCTCGGTGATGTGAGTTTTCCATTAAACTATGAAGCCAGTTTCACATACGAGTTCGGAGTGACTCGCTACCTCAATGACGGCTATTATATTAGTACAGGGTATATTTTTAGCGAACAATCTGTTCCAGACGAAACATTCACTCCACTCAACCCGGATGCGGATTACCACCTATGGGGTATCGGAGTTGGGCGTAAAGGCGTAAAATGGAGCTGGTCCTTTGGCTATCACTTTGCCTATAACGGAGGAAAGACTATCAGTGGGAATGCTCCCTCTGCCGCAGGAGAAACTGCGGACGGTGAGTATGAAACCTTTAATCATGCGGTCAACTTGGCTCTTCGTTACAAATTCTAGAAGAACTTAGGAGGTCATCGTTCTCGGAACATGCCTTCGTCGCGACGGATGATGGCTCCCATTTTCTCCTCCACGTCAAAATCCACCTGAAAGACGATGGCAAACGCGCCCTGAACGCCATCCGCATCGTGAGGCAATTAGGTCGCCAGTGTTTCGGCGTGTCCTTTTTCAGTGATCCATGCTGGTAAGCCGCAGGCTTACCAAGAATGCAATGAAGGGTGACTGAAACGGGTGCCCTTAGGGCGGCCGAAGAAACAAGAGAACGATGTGCGATTGTCGCCGAAGCGTTTTTGAAACACCGTCTGCGTGAATTGATTTCAAATGCGATGCATTAGAAATCTAATGACACTACAATCACTTATACATTTTGAATACTCGTTTCAATAACGCGTTTGCATAGTTGGAGTTCAACACGACTGTTTTTTTAATATATGATACGATTTTAATAGTCATCTTAAACTAGATCCCTTGTCTTAACTAACATGAAGATCGCGATTTTAGGGATTGGCCTACGTTTTCCACCAAATTGTAACAACCTGGATTCTTTGTGGCGCTTGCTAGAAACTGGCGGCGACGCGATTGTCCCCGTCCCCAAGGATCGCTGGGATCCACGTCGTTTTACAGATAAAGACCCCGATCGCCCCGGAAAAAACTACGTCGCTAAGGGCGGCTACCTACGGGAGAACCCGCGCCTCTTTGACCCCGCAGTGTTCGGCATTTCTCCGCGGGAAGCCCATGGCTTGGACCCCCAGCAGCGGGTGCTACTGGAAACGACTTGGGAAGCCTTTGAAGATGCAGGCATCCCGATCGAGCGACAAGATGGTGCTCGCACGGGCGTCTTTGTCGGCGGCTTTTGCCTCGATCACTTACTACAGATCAACCATCCGGCCAACCGTCTATTGGCTTCCTCGCACTCGGCGACCAGTGCGACCATGACGATTCTCTCCAATCGTCTGTCCTATGTTTTTAATTTACGAGGCCCCAGCTTCACACTCGATACGGCCTGTTCTTCCTCCTTGGTCGCCTTGCATTGTGCCTGTCAATCCTTGATCAGTGGCGAGACTACCATGGCCCTCGCCGGAGGCGTCAATATCATGATGCGTCCGGAATTCCCCTTAATGATGAGCAAGGGGCGCTTCCTCTCCGAGCACGCCAACTGCCGCGCTTTTGACGCATCGGCAGGCGGCTATGTCCGTGGCGAAGGTGCAGGCCTGCTCTTACTCAAACCGCTCGACGCGGCACTCGCGGATGGCGACAGCATCCATGCAGTCATCGAAGGCACGGGGGTAAACCAAGACGGGCGCACACCCGGTATCTCGCTGCCCAATAGCGAGGCACAGGAAGAATTGATGCGCGAGGTCTACACTCGCGCGGGCGTTGCACCTGCAGAGGTCGACTACGTCGAGGCCCATGGCACCGGCACTCAAGCGGGCGATCCGCTCGAAGCCAGAGCGCTGGACTCCGTCTTTCGTGAAGGCCGCGATGCCGAACAGAAACTCCTGGTCGGCTCGATTAAGACCAACTTCGGGCATACTGAAGCCGCGGCTGGTGTAGCGGGCGTGATCAAAGCGGTGCTCGTACTCAAGCATCGGCAAGTGCCGCCCACCCTACACTTCAAAACGCCCAATCCAAAGATCCCCTTTTCCAAATACTTATTCCGCATCGCGGATGCCAAAGAGGCCCTGCCCTCTATCAGCGAAAAGCCGGTCTTACACGTAGGGGTGAATTCCTTCGGTTACGGCGGCACCAATGGACACGTCGTGCTATCCTCCGCACCGGAGCTACCAAGCGCCAGCCCCTGCAAGGAAGCGGAGCCGCCCTTCACTCTGTTTCCGCTATCTGCTCGCAGTCCGGAAGCACTCCGTGAGAGCGCCAGTCGACTCGCATTTTACGTGCGTCGCAACAAGACCGCCTCCCTGAGTGATTTATATCATACCCTGGCGCATCGTAAATCTTTACTCAACTACCGTGCCGGCATCGTGGCATCCGACACCAAGGACTTACGCCAAAAACTCATGCTCGCCTCCAACGGCGATGAGCAGGACGGCCTACGCATTAGCAACGAACCCGTCGAAGCGACACGCCCGGTCTTCGTCTATACCGGCATGGGCCCGCAATGGTGGGCGATGGGCCGTGAGCTCTTCGAAACAGAACCTGTTTGTGCGCAAGTGCTGGACGAGGTGGAAGCCATCTTTCGTCCGCTCAGTGGCTGGTCACTCAAAGAAGCCATGCTGGCCAAAGAAGCCGACTCGCCGATGATGAAGACCGAGGTGGCCCAACCAGCCAACTTAGTGATTCAACTCGCGCTCACACGCCTATGGCAGCAATGGGGCATTGAGCCCGCTGCAGTCATTGGCCACAGTGTGGGCGAAGTGACTTCGGCCGTAGTGGCGGGCGTCTACACCTTGGAAGAAGCCGTATTGGTCAGTTACCACCGCAGTCGCCTGCAAGCCAAGGAAGCCGGCAAGGGGGGCATGCTCGCCGTCGGCCTACCGGAAGCCGAAGTGGGAGAGCTGTTAACAGGACGCCCAGGTGTGTCCATCGCAGCGGTCAACAGTTTCTCTTCAGTCACGCTATCAGGCGATCACGAGGAGCTTAAAGCGATCGCAGCTGAGCTGGAAGCGCGCGAAGTCTTCCACCGCGCTCTGCGCGTGGAGGTCGCCTACCACAGTCCACAGATGGACCCCATCGAGGCGCCCATTCTCGAAGCACTGGCGAGCTTAGATCCCAAGCCCGCGCGCATCCCACTGTTTTCAACCGTCAGTGCGGAGCAAAGCACTGGAGCCGAATGGACAGCTGATTACTGGTGGCGCAATGTGCGCCAGCCCGTGCGCTTCGCCAGTGGCATTCAAGCACTGATCGAACAAGAGCATTCGCTCTTCTTGGAAGTGGGCCCACACCCCGTATTAGGAAATTCGATACAAGAGGTCGCCGCCGACTCGGGCAAGCGTTGCCGCACCGTCTTCTCGCTGCGCCGCAAAGAGCCTGAGCAAGCGACCCTGCACAACAACCTAGCCGCGCTCTTCACTCTGGGCGTCACGCCCGATTGGAACGCCGTCGGCCCACGTGATGGTTCTTTTGTGCGCCTACCCAGCTACCCTTGGCAACGCCAACTCTACTGGCAAGAGACTGCGGACTCCGAAATGGACCGCGTCGGCCTGCCCGGCCCGGTCTACCAAAACACTCGCATCCACGCCTCGCAAAAGACTTGGGACGTTGAAATCAACGATGCCTTTTTCCCCTTCGTGAAAGATCATAGAGTGCAAGGGCAGACGGTCTTTCCTGGCATGGGTTACATCGAAAGCGCGTTGTTCTTACAACAGTCAGCAATGGGCGAAGCCTCCACCTGCTTACGCGACGTCGACTTCGAGGCGGTTCTGATTATGAACCCCAATAAGTTGCAGCGACTAGTCAGCTCTCTAGACGAGCAAACAGGAGAGTTTACCATATCCAGTCGTATCGAGGGCGATGCAGAAAGCACTCGTCGCCATGCCCGCGGACGCCTTTCACCCAGGCCCTTGGAAGCGGAAACCGCCTATTTCCCAAATATTCAAACTTGGCACGATCGCTGCCAACATGAAGTGCCCCGTAGCACTTTCTACGATCGGCTACAGCGTCGTGGTTTAGAATATGGCCCTCACTTTCGTCCGGTTCAGTCCACCCAGACAGATGGGGTCCACTTTTTAGCCGAAGTGGAGGGCATGCCTGAGACAGCCGATCCAGCGCACCTGATCCATCCCACACTCCTCGACGGAGCCCTGCAACCGGTACTCTATGTTGCCAAAGGCGAACGAATGGTTCCTGTATCCATCGCATGCCTACGCTTTCACGCATCGCCAAGTACGCATAAAATCATCGCCTTCGGTTGTATTAATCACGAGACCGACACGAGCTTGAATGCCGATGTGTTTGTTTGCGATGAAACCGGTAAACCTCTAATCACAATCGAGGGCATCACTTGCCAGTCCATAGGCGGCTCTAGCGAATCCGCGCTACCTCCCATCTATTTGCCCGATTGGCGTGCGCCCGAGCCAGTGCAGGCTGTCGCAGGTTCATTCGACTGGAATGCTTGGCAGCTCATCGCAGAAGCCTCTGCTTCGGTTAATTCGCTCGAAGCCGCACTGTGCGATGCTGGCGTCCAACAACTACCTTTTACGAAGTCCAACGGAGACAGCGAACAAAGCAGCTGCTTAGATCTACAAGGCAAGGAACAACTGTTGTTTCTGCTACCAGCAATCGACGCAAGCGACGATCCCTATCAAAGCATACGAGCCCTCAACCTATGCTTCCTCGCTCTATTGCGGGAACTGAAACAACAAGCGTTTGAAGGGCAACTCGTCCTCATCACCAACAGTCCTCCTCACGAAGCTAGCCCGAGCGTGAACGCCATCTCGGCACTGGCTGCACTGGGGCAAAATGAAATCGAAGGTTTACATACCCGTTGTATTTACCTCGCCACCAGTGATTCCAAACAAGCACTCAAATCCTTAGAGGCCGAACTGTCGCAAGAAGCCACTGGCGAAGTCTGGCTTGATCAGGACGAACGTCGCAGCCCTTGCTTAACCAAGCAGGTGCCGCAAGCGATCGAAATCGCACCCGAGCAAGTGTCCCTCTCGGAGCCCGTACACCTCGTCGCCAATGACGGCAAAAAACTAAGTGATCTGAGTTTCCAACGTTGCCAACGTGCGGTGCCACAAGCAGGCGAAGTCGAATTACGAATCCACAGTTCAGCACTCAACTATAAAGATCTATTAAAGATCTACGGTAAGCTCCATCCACTGGTCCTACGTGACACCTTCTTTGGCGAAACGCTCGGCATGGAAGTCTATGCTGAAGTCATCGCCCTAGGCAGCAACACCAGTGATGAACTGCAAGTGGGCGATCCTGTCATCGCCCTACTTCCAGATGCATTTCGCTCCTTTGCGACCGTGCCAGAAACTTTCGTAGTTAAAGCCCCCAGCGGTTGGGGAGCAAACGCCGCCTCGATTCCTGTAGTCTATTTAACCGCAGTGCATGGCTTAGAGAAGTTGGCACAACTGCAAGCAGGCGAACGTGTCTTGATCCATCAAGCCACTGGCGGACTCGGGCTCGCCGCAATTGACGTGGCTCGCAAAGCCGGTGCCGAAATTTTCGCAACCGCGGGCAGTAAAGCGAAACGTGAATGGCTACAGCAGGCAGGCATTCAGCACGTCTTCCCTTCGCGCGACTTATCCTTTGTAGAAAGCATACTCTCCGCCACCGCTGGTGAAGGGGTCGATGTGATTCTGAGCGCGCAGACTGGACTGGCGCAAAAAGAAAGCCTGAACCTACTCAAACCAGGTGGTCGCTACATTGATGTTGGCAAAAAAGACATCATCAACGATAGCGGACTGCCACTACGCGCGTTTAATCGCAATCTACTCTTCGCTGCGGTCGACATCGATCGCCTACTGGTAGAACGTCCCGCGTACATTCGAGGTCTGATGCAAGGCATCGTCGCGGACTTCGAATCAGGCAGCTTCCAAGGCGTCGCCACGGAGTCATTCCCTGCCGCTCAGATTGAAGCCGCTTTTAACAAAATGGCACAGAGTAAGCATCAGGGTAAGATACTGATCGATTTTTTAAACGGCAGTGTCGAAACGACTCCAGCGGAGACGAGCAAGTCGGTGGCTCGTAAGACAGGTGCTTACTTAATCACAGGAGGCACTTCTGGCTTTGGTCTGGAAACAGCCAAGTGGCTGGCTCGTAAAGGTGCCGGTCGTGTTGTGCTACTCAGCCGGCGCGGTGATGCAGTGCCAGGCCTGGCGGATAAACGTGCGGCCATCGAAGAAGAAGGCGCCGAAGTCGTCGTGATCAAAGGCGATGCCACCCTTGTCGCAGACTTACAGCAAGCACGCACAGCGATGAGCACCGATGGCTTCACACCGGCAGGCATCATCCACGGTGCCATGGTACTCGAAGATGCATTTCTCGATGAGATGGATGCTAAGCGTTTTGAAGCAGGCTTCCTGCCCAAGGTGGCGGGAGCACTTGCACTGGAGGCCGTCTTCGGCGGTGCCTCTTTAGACTTCCTCGTATTTTACTCCTCGATCTCAGCGCTCATAGGTAATCGCGGTCAGGCAAATTACATCGCAGCCAACGCATTTCTCGATGCCTATGCCCTACGCCTTCGACAAAGAGGCATGCCAGCAATTTCGATCAATTGGGGCGCCCTGAAGGATTCTGGTGTGGTGGCACGCTCGGCAAGCCTCGAAGGCGCACTCGAAGCGGCCGGTGTTAGAGCACTCAGTGATGAAGAAGCCTTAGCTGCCCTCGAAGTCGTGCTGCAAGCGGATACCGCCCGCGCGGCAGCAATCGACCTCGACTGGCAGGTCTGGAAACAAGCCCACCCCAAGCTGGCGCAAGACCCTCGCTTCCTAGAGCATGCCGAAGCACCTGCTCACGGCCTAGAAAACAAAACCGCCCAAAAATTACTTGCGGAAATCATCGAACTCAAACAGGATGAAAAATCCGCACGGCTCGAGCGGGAAATCGCCGAGGTTCTTTCCAACGTGCTCAAAGTATCCGCTGACAGTGTCAAACCTGAAGCACGCCTGACCGATATGGGCGTCGACTCACTTCTAATGCTGGAATTAAGCCTTGGCCTCAAAGAACGCACCGGTATTCCATTCACAGCGATGGAACTGCTAAAAGGCCCCAACGTCCGAGAATTGGCTCAAGTGCTGCTAACCAGGTTAACCGGTCAAGATACCTCTACCACCCCGACTCAAAACTAACTCTACTCTTCGGTTTCCGCCGAAAACTAATATTCATCCCTCTCTCTAATATCGTGGAACAGTCTATCTCTGGCATCGACAGTGTCGTCTCCTTCTCCAACAATCAGGGTGCAAAAGGCCGTGGCACCCTCGTGCACGTCTCGCGGTCCATGGCAGTGTTCGAGGTGTATAATCCTTTCTCTATCGTGCAGTTGAGTGAGGTGCTAAAAGAAATTGTGATCATGCGCGGCGAGCGGATCATCTATCGCGGCAAAGGTGTGGTCACCAGTATTGTAACTACAGGCCTAATGACCATTGTCTCGGCAACATTTACTGACAGTTGGAAAGACCCTGGTGCACTACGCCCCAACAAGACACTTGAGGATGAAATAGAGACCTTTATCGATGGCTGGGAAAAGGGCCACGACCTCTCGGCGTCTTATCAGCTAGTCGTCAATAAAATGTCCAATTTCTTTGCGGAGATCAGTCGCTGGTTAGAAGAAGTCGAAGTCGCACTCCTAGAGGATTTCGATAGCAACGACTCCGAAAGTATTCAATTCAAGAACAGTGTCGAAAAGCCTGTGCTGGAGAAAATGATCGAGTTTTATCGTCTTTTCGAAGCTGAAGCTGCAAAGATTCCTCAAGAAGAAGTCAGCCTGTATAAAGCCTTTGCCCGACGCGAATTACATCCATTTATCCTCTGCGCTCCATTTGCACACCGTTCGTTCACCAAACCGCTGGGCTACGCGGGTGACTACGAAATGGTGAATATGATGCTCAAGGAGTCGCCCAGTAAGGGCAATAACGCCTACGCTCAGATCGTCAACGATCTGCATACCAATGTACCAGCCTGTATCGCCCACTGTAATCGCATCGACTTCTTGGTCGAATCATTAGGTGACGTAGTCAACCAAGTGCAGGAAGAAATGCGTGTCTGCAATATTCTCAACGTTGGCTGTGGTCCAGCGGTTGAAGTTCAGCGCTTCATTCGTGACAATGAGCTGTCCGAAGAATGTGTCTTTACATTAATGGATTTCAGTGAAGAAACACTCGAATATACCAATGGTCGCATCAAAGAGGCCATTGCCAAATCAGGGCATCAACCAGTAGTGAACATGATCAAACGCTCCATTGACGAGCTATTAAAGGACGTGCACGACAATGATGCCGAAATCGTGCCGACTTACGACCTCGTGTATTGTGCCGGGCTGTTTGACTACTTTCCTGACAATGTGTGTCGTAATCTGATCAGTTTATACTACCGCTGGGTAAAGCCAGGCGGCCGTTTGATCGCCACCAACGTAACGCCAAGTAATCCTGAGCGTTACACACAGGAACATCTGCTGGAGTGGTATCTCATCTATCGTGATGAAGAAACGATGGCATCGCTCGCCCCCCATGGCACCCAACCTGTGATCGAACTGGACGAAACAGGCGTCAACATCTTCCTGACGATTCACAAAGAAAACTAATGTCGACCGCTCATACAGAAAGCTTGCTGGAGGGACGACTTTCTATTCGCAAAATCCTAGACGGATTCTCGAACCTGCTAGGTAAAACGGAGCCAGCGGACAGCGAACTGATGGCTGCGTACCGAGAAACGGATACCGAACGCAGACGCGTACGCTTACACATCGGCATTTGGATCTCAACGATTGGCATGCTCGCGGGTGTAACACTCGACTATTTCGTCTATCCCGAACATCTGGGAGCGTTATTTTCAATAAGACTCGTCGCTACACTGGTCCTGTTTCTACTATTATTTGTCTTAAAAAAAAGAAAGGTTGATCGTGCTCTAGTTAAGAATTTGGGCATCACGATGGCATTTGTAGATAACCTCGCATTTACGACGATGGTCTTCTATCTTGGCGGCGCAACGTCCCCCTACTATGCGGGGATCAACTTGGTACTGCTCGCTATGTCCGTGCTGCTACCTTGGACCTTGAAAGAGACTTCCGCAGTCTGCCTCGGCTCAATTGCGCTCTATGCTTTTGCTTGTATGCTTGAAGGCAATCTCTCTGAAACTGGCGTCTTCTCGAGTTTTTTCAACAACACCTATTTTCTAACGATCACAAGTGTAATCTGTGTAATTTCTGCCCACTTACAAACGCGTGCACGCTTCAGTGACTTCCAACTCCGCCACAGTCTAGACAAGCGCAACCACGAGTTGCAAACCTTGGACCGACTGAAGACAAATTTCTTCTCTAACGTCACACACGAACTTCGCACGCCCCTCGCCCTCATCCTTGGCCCAATCGACAATGTCTTAAAAGGCCGTGAAAAGCTAGCCGACCGTCACCACGAAAACCTACTGGTGGCTCAACGAAACTCGCTACGCTTGCTCAAACTCATTAATGATCTACTGGACCTAACTCGTATGGAGCAAGGAGACAACGTACTCTCTAAAAAGACCTTAAAGCTAAAAGCTTACCTAGTCGAAATCGTCGACTCCGTTCGCCACCTAGCGACGGCCAAGGGCGTCAGCTTGAGCGTGGAGCCCAACAGTGAGTCCATCTATCTCGAAGCCGATCCTGCCAGGATGGAAAAGGTCATTCTTAACTTGTTAACCAATGCGATCAAATTCACAAGTCGAGGAGGCGCAATCAAAGTTGGCTACAAGACGCTTCCTGAAGAAAAGATTGCCATCTACGTAGAAGACAACGGGGCCGGCATCCACCAGAAAGACCTGAACAAGATCTTCGACCGCTTTTATCAAGTTTCAGGAGAAGGCGGCTCGAGTGAACAGGGCGTCGGCATCGGCCTCGCTCTGGCCAAAGAACTGATCAAACAACACGACGGCCAACTCGAAGTCGAAAGTGAGCCGCAAAAAGGTTCCCGCTTCACCATGATCTTGCCGGGCTCACTGCCGCTGAGCAGTCGTTCGCCCGACGTCGTAGCACACGGCTCCCCTGACGCAGTTCAAAATTCGCCGCAACTTACAAACGATGTAGACCAGCCTCTCTTACAAGCCTTTCGCTCGGCCGACCGCACCTTAGTTAACCGTAATTCTGAAAGTGATGAGATTTCCGTATCAGGCAGCGGTGATCAAGTCGTGCTGATTATCGAGGATGAGCCAGACATGATGCGTTACATCACCAGTCTGCTGAACGAACACTTCAAGCTCGTAAGTGCACGCGATGGGCGCAATCTTGAATACTTAATCGAAACCTATGATCCGCAGCTAATCCTGCTCGACTGGATGCTACCAGGCCGTGACGGCCTCACCCTTTGCCGAGAAATTCGTAAAGATAACCGCAACAATGCACGCAAGGTTGTAATGCTGACCGCACGCGTCGATGAAGCCTCCAAAGTCCACGCACTCGAAGCTGGCTCCGATGACTTCCTGCTCAAGCCATTCAGTAGCATCGAGCTCATTACACGTATTAATAACCTGATACGCAATGCCACACTGCAAATCAGCCTCAAGCAATCTAACTTAGAACTGAAAGAAACACTGCAAAGATTGCAAGAGACCGAAGCGCACCTCATTCAAAGCGAAAAAATGAATGCACTCGGCTCACTCTCTGCAGGACTACTGCACGAGATCAACAATCCACTCAATTACGTTTTCTCAGGAATTCAAATTCTTGAGATGCAAAACGACAGTTTCGATGATGAAACCAAGGAAATGATTGGTGACATCAAGGAAGGTCTGGTGAGGGTGAACGATGTGATGAAGGACCTCACCACCTTCGCCTACCCCGAAAAGCCGGGGCAGGTGTCTGAATTCCCCCTCATCGAAGCTTTTCGAGCCGCCGAGAAAATCACTTCTAAAGAAACAATGGGCGTCGACGTCCAGGTCGATCTACCCAGTGAATTAATTGTTAAGGGACAAAAGACTCAGTTGATGCACGTATTTATCAATCTACTAACCAATGCAGGCAAAGCACTGGTCGAGCACCCCAGCGAGCGTCCCAAAGAAATCAAGGTGAGCGCAGAACGCATCGAAGACACCATCAAACTCGTCTTCCACGACAACGGCATCGGTATATCGGAAACCATTCGTAAGCGTATCTTTGAACCCTTCTTCACCACCCGCGATGTCGGTAAAGGCATGGGCATGGGCCTATCAATTTGCCGCACCATTATCGAAAACCACGGCGGTTCTATTTCAGTCGACTCCAAAGTTGACCACTTTACTATCTTCACTATCCATATTCCAGTAACGAAGGCAAACGATCCAAAATGAGCAAAAACGACTCCCCCACACTACCCGGCATCTTATACGTCGATGACGAGACCCAAGCCCTCAAGTATTTTGCGATGGCTTTCAAAAAGAACTACCGCGTCTTCACGGCCGACAACGGCAAGACCGGGCTCGAAATACTGGATGCGCATCACTCCGAAATTTCGATCATCGTATCCGA
This sequence comes from Thalassobacterium sedimentorum, assembly GCF_031127905.1. Taxonomy (GTDB): domain Bacteria; phylum Verrucomicrobiota; class Verrucomicrobiia; order Opitutales; family Coraliomargaritaceae; genus Thalassobacterium; species Thalassobacterium sedimentorum. The sequence continues at coordinate 86,885 of NZ_JARXIC010000008.1, forward strand.
CCAACGCATGCCTGAAATGACAGGAGTCGACTTTCTCTCGCAAGTTCGCACTCGCCACCCAAGTAAAGTGCGAATTCTCACCACCGCCTACTCGGACTTGGAAAGTGCCATCCGTTCAGTCAATGAAGGTAAGATTTACCAATACGTCACGAAGCCCTGGGATTTACAGGACTTCAAGATGGTGCTAAAACGAGCCTACGACTACCATAGTATCCTCTCTGAGCGCGATCAGCTCATGAGGCTCAAGATGAGCACCCTGCAACGCATCATTCTAGCCGATCGCTTAAAGACCCTTACTGGTGTCGCTCATTCCGGTTGCATCAAAGAAACGGCACTCTTTATCGACACCCTTTTGGGCATTATTCAGGGCTTACCCCATAGCTTCGATCTAAACCCCGCCTCCGGAGGCGCTGCCATGCTGCAACACGGTCTCGCCAAATTCATTAAACAAGAGCGCAGCGCCAACGCTGAGATCCTAAAAGCCTGGCAGTCTGCCGACTTCGAACTCGAGACACGCATCGCAGCGCTTAACACGGCAACAAAAGATACAGATGCAAGCCAAACGATACAACTGACGATCGAACAAAACAGCGACTCCCTGACGATTCATTGCTCCATAGGTGACCACACCCCGCAGCAAGTGCTCAACCAGTGCCTGGGTATTCTTTGTGAAGCGGAACCCTCCCCGCTCGCACTTAATTTCTTCCAACTGCTTGCAGCGGCACGAAATGCTGGCAAATCTGTGACACTGTGCCCGAAGGCTGGTGCCGAGGACAGTGATTTGCTCTCGATTTCCGCCCAAAGCAACGAAGATGCGGAACATTTAGAAGAAATCCTTGCCAAACTCTATGATCGTTGGGATTCTGCAAACTTGGGATTCTAATTTTCCCGTGGCAACTCACTGCCCGTTTCAGTTCATTTTTCCGCACCGCTCACGCGGCCCAACAATGGTAGACGTAATTAACAAGCGCCCGGGCGTCCTTTTCGTGGACGACGAGGCAAATGCACTCAAGGTGTTTCGCAGAGCCTTTGAGCGGGATTTTCAAGTATTCACAGCCTCGTCTGTCGATGCAGGCTTGAAAGTACTCGAGTCGGAGGCGCAAACAATCAGTGTAGTCATTAGCGACCAACGCATGCCACAGCGCAGCGGTATCGCCATGCTGTCAGAAGTCCGTCGACTCTACCCCGAAAAAATACGCCTGCTAACAACCGCCTATACACAAGTCGACACACTGGTCGACGCCATCAACGAGGGAGCAGTTTATAGCTTCATCTCCAAGCCTTGGGATTTGAACAATCTTCGCAAAGAGATTTTATCTGCAATTGAGTCCTATTCCACTGCCTGCGAACAACAAAGTTTACTGACAGGGCGAATCGAAGAACTCAAACAAGCCGTGCTCGACGAGAAGATAATGGAAATAGGCAATGTTGCCGTCAATCTAAGTCACTATGTCGATAACGCCCTATGCCCGATTGAATTACTCATCTCTAAAATTGAAGATGATTTAGTCCAAGATTCAAAGACACTGACTAAATCTGAAGATCGAGCAACCTACCTCGATTTTCTAAAACGCATTCGAGTGCATATTCACTCGACCAGCACTCAAATTGCACGACTACACCAGGCAAATTCTCCTCTAGTCCCCGACAGCTTCAGTCGGATCGATCTAGTCGAAGTCTTGCAACAAGCCATGACTGCAAACCAAGTGCTGATGAATGGCAAAAACATACGAATCGAGCATCAAATTGGCCCAGAAACCTGTCATATCTGGGGCGATCGTGAACGCTTGGTCGATCTCTTCAACTTCCTTCTTGCTGAAGAGGTGGTGTCGCTCCCAGAATCCTCCTCCGCCAGCATAGACATTTCCCAACTGCCTGGGCAAGATGCGATCAGCATCACCCTGGAAGATCGGGGCCCCGTCCCCAATCAAGTCGCGCCCTCGCACCTGCTCTACCCTTTCAATGTACGCAGCGGCGATCCGCGTCAGATGGGCGTCTTTCTTATTTGTGCTTATTTAATTGTTCGCAGTCACGGCGGAAGCATGCATAGCAGTTTGCGCGAAGGCGGCGGCGTACGATTTACTTTCGAACTCCCGATAAACCAGCCGGATAGATCAGATATCAAATTACGAAGCGGAATTGCGAATTGACTCTCTTAGCATTAGATTCTTTATTGTACAAGCGCAATTATGGCTCTAAAATCAAATTCACACTGAGTAATCGTACATGCTACTAAAAGACGTTCTAGTCGTTGACGACGAATCATTAATGCGGGAAGCCTTAGAACTGAGCTTGCGCGATGAATTCCGGGTAGTCAAAGCCTGCTCTGGAGCTGAAGCACTTGAATTGAGCGAACAGCAGGTATTCCCCGTCGTTGTACTTGATCTACGAATGGAGGGGCTCGACGGTATCGCCACCTTGAAAAAGCTTCGCCAAAAAGACGCGCATCAGAAAGTTGTGATATTGACAGCCCATCAATCCATGGATTCCGCGATTGAAGCAATCAATTTAGGTGCTCATAGTTACATGACTAAACCTTGTAATTTCCGTGAGCTTAGGTCAGTACTTTCTCAGGCCCATGATCGATACTTCGAAGAGCAACTGCGCACAGAAGAACTGAGAAAACGCTTACTTGAGATGCACGATGATCTCTTCTCATTGCTGTGTCACGAGTTCAATACTCCTCTGAATGGAATCATCGGATTTTCCTCCATTCTGGAAGATGAACTACAGGACAAAGAGAATAAGCATATGGCGGGATTGATTAAAAATTCCGCGGAGGATCTACACGGCGTTTTCGTGGAAATCCTTGATCATGTTCAAAGTAAATTGCCCGCACAACCAGAGGTCAAAGATTCCTTTACCCTGCTCGAACTAAACCAATACCTCAATTCGAAACGTGAGGAATGGAGACGCGAATTTGTGCTGGCTGGAAAGGACTGGCAAGGCCAACAGTCAGTCCGCGGATCCTTCCATTCGATCAAAGCAATCTTATCAAAATTGATACTAGCAAGTTGCCCGGAAAATGCACCTGCGCGAATAAATGTTCAAATGCTGAACAAACAACTAATCTTTAACGTGACCAATCTCAACCTAGAGTCACGCTTTGGTATACTTGAGGACCCGGATACAGTCTTTTCCCCCTATACCACTTCAAAATTTGCGCGCCGCAGCTTCGACTCCGGCGTAGGGCTGCACTTGGCGACCTCTAAGAACTTAGCCGAAACCGCAGGCATGGAATTGATCACAACGAGGAACGAAAACGGACTGATTGATATCCGCTTGAGCGCAGATATTTCAATATCTGCTTAATTTTCGTCTCCATATTTCTCCAGAGTATAGACAAACAATTCTTCGACTTTCTTACGAGCCCAAGGCGTACGCCGTAAGAACTTCAAGCTCGATTTGATAGATGGGTCATGAGTGAAACAACGCACCTCAATGCGAGCCCCCAGCCCCTCCCAGCCATAAAATTCCTGCAGGCTGATTAAAATTTTCTCAAGCGTCAGCCCGTGGAGTGGGTTATTCAATTGTTCTTTAGCCATCTTATTCTAAGCCAGCAGCAGGTCTTAAAGCAGCACTGGAGTCAAGCGAAGGAAATAAAATACGGGGCGGCCAGCCTATAACTATGTATCCAGCAACTGATCCAAAGCCACCGATACCGGCAATGAACCATCGCGTACAGCTGCAGCCATTTGCTCCATACGCGCTCCATGCTTAGCCGCAAAGCGATCCATCACAGCTGACTTCAAGAGCGAATCAAACCAATCTACATTTTGCTCACTGCGTCGTGTGTTAAAAACGCCGGTTTCCGTGAGTTGATCGCGAAAGCATTCTATCAAATTCCAAACTTTTTCAATTCCCTCCGAATGAAGCGCTGAACAGGTCATCGCCTTAGGCTTCCAACCTGGCGTAAAGGGATGTAGAAAATGCAGAACTTTCGTATACTCGACTTTAGCAAGTTGCGCACGCACCTTGTTGTCGCCATCTGCTTTATTCACAACGATCGCATCGGCGAGTTCAATGACCCCCTTCTTTATCCCCTGCAATTCATCGCCTGCACCGGCAATTTGTAATAACAAGAAAAAATCCGTCATGGTACGCACAGCTGTCTCACTTTGCCCCACACCAACGGTCTCAACCAAAACAACGTCGTATCCAGCCGCCTCACACAGCAGCAAGGCCTCACGGGTCCGTGCAGCCACTCCTCCCAGCGAGGCTCCAGAGGGCGATGGACGAATGAACGCATGCTCATGCCGAGATAAGTCCTCCATGCGTGTTTTATCACCCAAAATACTACCACCAGTGCGAGAACTACTAGGATCAACTGCCAACACTGCAACCTTCTTGCCCTGCTGACAAAGCATCATTCCCAGCGCTTCAATAAAAGTGCTCTTCCCTGCCCCCGGCGTACCAGTCAAACCGACACGCAGTGCCCCTCCCGTAAACGGAAGGATAGCCTGCATCAACTCACGAGCAGAAGCACGATGCTTGACAGCACGGCTTTCCACCAAAGTGATGGCTTGGGCCAGCGATGCTCGATCACTGGCACGAATGCCAGCAATGAGTTGCGAAATATCAGGTAGTGGACGCATGACTAAATCTTCATTCTAATCTAACTCATACTCTTAATCCACCACAATAAAAGATCAAGAGAACGTCGGGGCCCACTTGCCCTAGCACACGAGTCGATCAAACGCTAACTAGCATTCGTACGATACTGTTATCCACTCACGCAGTCTGAGTAAGTGAAGCCCCAACGTATAGAGAAATTACTTATTTCGAATATTTACTCGACCAATCAACGCCGCGCATATCCTTCTTTTGCATGAAAGCCTCATGCATCGCAAATGCGGTACGAAGGGTCTGTGGCGTATGCCCATCTTTAACGTCATCAAAGTAAGCGTGTAGCTGATCGCGATACTCAGGATGTGCGCACTTATCGACAATCTCACGTGCACGCTCTGCAGGGTCCTTACCACGTAAATCAGCAACCCCCTGATCAGTCACCAAGACTTGCACACTGTGCTCACTATGATCCAAATGAGCCACCATAGGAACGATGGTGCTAATTGCGCCTCCCTTAGCCACAGAGGGACATGTAAATATGGAGATGTATGCATTACGGGTAAAATCGCCCGAGCCTCCGATCCCATTCATCAAATTATTGCCCATCACGTGAGTGGAATTTATATTTCCCCAAATGTCCGCTTCAATTGCCGTATTAATCGAAATGATACCTAGGCGACGCACAATTTCCGGATGGTTTGAAATCTCCTGTGGACGTAATACCATGCGCTGTTTGAAGAACTCGAGGTCTTCATAAACTTCCTTCAATACAGGAGGAGATACAGTCAGCGAAGTGGCACTTGCAAACTTTACATCACCACTACGCATCAAACCGATCACGCTATCCTGCACAACCTCAGAATACATTTCGAAGGGAGGAATATTAGGATTTTCGCCTAATGCACCAAGTACGGCATTCGCGATATTTCCTACGCCAGATTGAATCGGCAAGAATTCTTTTGGAATGCGCCCAGCCTTAATTTCTTCGGCCAGGAAGATAGCCACGTTTTCACCAATACGCTTTGTCACCTCATCCGTATCTTTAAACCCACCCACTTCATCCGGACGGTTGGTCTTCACGATACCTATGATCTTCTCTGGATCCACTTTGAGCACTGGACTACCGCAGCGGTCGGAGCAACTATACAATGGAATCTCACGGCGATGCGGCGGATCCAGTGGTTCATAAATATCGTGCAGTCCCTGCAGCTCCGCGGGATGCGCTTCATTGAGTTCAATTAGAATTTTATCTGCAACATTACAAAATGTATTTGAGGCGCCCACACTAGTCGTGAGTACAATTTCACCCTCCTCACTGACCGAGGCAGCTTCCACAACTGCATACTTAACCTTGCCCAAAAAACCATAGCGTGCCGCCTGTGGTAACATTGATAAGTGCATATCATAAAAACAGGTCTCACCCTTATTAATCTGAACACGTAAATCTTTACAGCTCTGATAGGGAGTGCGGAAGAGCATCGCATTCGCACGCGCAAGCTCGCCATCCAGACTATCTCCGGTCGAAGCTCCAGTCACAACGCCGATCTTAAATGGACGTCCTTGTGCGTGTTCTTCGCTAGCGCGTGCAGCAATCGCAGTAGGAATGTCTTTAGCAGCACCTGCTGGAGTGAAACCACTAAATCCGATAATATCGCGGTCGTTAATAAGCGCAGCTGCCTCAGTGGCAGTAATAATTGGTATACTCGTTACGGTTGGCATAACTTTTTTCAGGTTAGATATTATATATTTTTATATGAAATGTTCTGACAGACTAAATGAAGACTAATGTGCGCCTCCAAACATCGTGAGGAAGAAGCCTGCAACTAGCGCAGTACCGATCACACCCGCGACATTTGGGCCCATTGCATGCATCAGCAAAAAGTTGCCAGGATCAGCCTTCTGGCCTTCAACTTGACTCACACGTGCAGCCATGGGCACAGCACTCACTCCCGCAGATCCGATGAGCGGATTGATCTTATTCTTGGAAAATACATTCATCAATTTAGCCATAAGAATCCCTGAAGCCGTCGCGACCGCAAAAGCCGCAACACCTAGCACTAGAATACCGAGTGTCTCTGTGCGCAAGAAGCGATCGCCAGTCATAGTGATACCTACACTCGTGCCAAGAAAGATAGTGATTATATTAATTAGCTCATTCTGCGCTGCTTTATTCAAGCGCTCAGTCACCTTACATTCACGTAAGAAGTTACCGAACATGAGCATACCGATCAACGGCGATGCTGGTGGAACCAAGAGAATACAGGCAATCGTCACAATCACACCGAACACCAGTTTCTCAAGGCGACTGACAGGCCGTAAACTTTTCATTCGTATCTTGCGCTCGCTTACTGTTGTTAGCCCGCGCATAATGGGGGGCTGAATCACCGGTACCAGTGCCATATAACTATACGCAGCCACCGCAATAGGTGCTAACAGTTCAGGCGCTAGAGCGTTGGCTAAGAAAATAGAGGTTGGACCATCGGCTCCACCAATAATTCCAATCGCTCCAGAGGCTCCAGCTGAAAAACCGAGAATTTGAGCGCCCATAAACGTGCCAAATACACCAAACTGTGCAGCCGCCCCGAGCAACAATACCCGTGGATTCGCAATGAGTGGTCCGAAATCAGTCAACGCGCCAACCCCAAGAAAGATTAGCGGAGGAAAGATCTCCAATAAAATACCCATCTGAATGTAGTGAAAAAGTCCCCCCGAATGATCACTATGTAACTCACCGATTGCTTGCCCTTTGACGACCTGATCGCCCGCTTGGACTGAATTACTCACAACACGTCCAGAGGCCTCCGCCCAAACCAATTCATCACTCAAGCGAAAACTCTGATCGTTTATTTTAATTTCGATCGGTTGCTTATCACTGGCCACCGCGTCTTGAACACGTAAGATATAAAGCAGACTACCTGCTCCATAGCCTTCGACCGCCTCGCCAGACAGAATCGATTGCAGCGTATCGGGGTCGAGTTCTCCCACGGTCTGAGGCATCACCTTTTCAACCGCATTCAAAGTGACTGACTGCCCTGCCTGGACAGACACATAGATAACTTCACCAGAATCCGGACTGCGCACAATTGATGCCGGTTTATTAATGATGCCCTGAGTAGGTAAATTGGCTAAAATTGCACCAAAGGCTATCGGCACAAGTAAAAGCGGTTCAAATTTCTTATAAACAGCTAGGTACAGAAGCACACCCACGACAGCCCACATGACAAGCATGCGCCAATCGAGGTAGCCAAATCCGGTGTTTCCATAGAGTCGATGAAGGAGATCGATCATTGTAGTGGTGGTGGTAAAATGAAGCGGGAAAGGATGAGAAAATGGAGACATTGTCGTGGTGGCTGTGACCACCACGACAACTTAGACAATATAGATTAAGCGACGTCGACCAGAGCCTGGCCTTCTTCAACACCGTCGCCGGCTTTGGCGTGGATGGCCGTGACTTTACCTGCAGCTGGTGCAGCCACAATGGTATTCATCTTCATCGCTTCCAAAGTAACGAGTTTTTGGCCTTCTTCCACCATGTCACCAATGTTGACATCGATCGACACAACAACCGCCGCTAAAGGACTCGCAACCGAACCTCCGGCCGCAGCAGTTGGCGCGGCTGCCTTAGGTTTAGGCGCAGCCACCGGTGCGGCCACTCGTGTACCGCCACCCGAACTCGCGCGGCGAGGCGCTGGTGCAACGCTTCCTTCATCAAGGATTTCAACTTCAACCTCGTAGGATTTCCCTTCGACTGTAACTTTTAAACGTTTCATAATGATTTATATTTTATAATTTTTTTTGTAATTTTTTAGCGAACTCTGTGCGACGAGAAGATTTGACGACGTCCTTCTTGAGCCCATCCTGGCCCAGTAGACTGGACGGAAACCACTCGATGTGGCCGATCCCCGATCACCGTGTGAACTGCTGCAGCAACGACTGCAAGAATTGCTGGATCTTCAGTATCATCACTACTCGCAGCACTTGCAATTGCAACTGTCGTGGATCCAGCGTCTGCAGATCCGGATGACTTCAAATTCGCCTCAACTGCTTTTTGAGCCGCTTCGGCTGCCTTAGCGGCATCACGAGCAGCCTGTTTAATAAAAAAAGCGCCGGTCATTGAAGTCACCGCAGCCAATAGCGCGAGGACGATCAAAACGAACAAGAAGCCGACGACCACGACACTTGCCGTGGATGGACTGCCCGTTGGCGCTGCAGCACTAATTTGTGCGAGCGTTGTGTAAATTGCAAACATGTGTATAAGCCTTTGGTTAAGTGCTAGAAATGACGGTTTATAGAGGAATGTTACCGTGCTTCTTAGGCGGACGCGTATCACGTTTGTTTAGAGTATTACGCAAAGCCAAAGCAATGGCAGGACGAGTTTGTGACGGTTCAATAACGTCAGTAATCATTGCATTAGAGGCGGCCTGATAAGGTGAAGAGAACTCATTGCGATAGGCTTCACAAAGTTCAGCTGCCTTAGCCTTGGGATCATCAGCTTCTTTAATTTCCTTACGGAAAAGAATTCTAGCTGCACCTTCTCCCCCCATTACAGCGATTTCTGCAGTCGGCCATGCAAAGACCATATCGGCACCAAGGTCTGCAGAACACATTGCAAGATAAGCACCACCATAAGCTTTACGCATAATCAGCGTGATCTTAGGCACAGTGGATGCCGCGTATGCGAATAGCATCTTTGCACCGTGACGAATAATTCCTCCCTGCTCTTGGGCAAGGCCTGGCATGAAGCCGGGCACGTCCACCAGTGTAACAATAGGAATATTATAAATGTTACAGGTACGGATGAAACGTGCCCCCTTATCGGAACTGTCGATATCGAGCGTGCCTGCTTTCACCATGGGATTATTAGCCACAATACCAACGACCAAGCCCTCAATACGCGCAAAACCAACTACAATATTACGAGCGAAGTCAGGCATAATTTCAAAAAAATCACCATCATCGACAAGACGATCAATCACAGCCATGACATCGAGGGCCTCTTTACCTGATGCAGGCACGATTTCATTCATTTGCAAATCCTCACTCATATCAAGATCTGGAAACTCGTGGGGAGGATCACTTATATTATTGCTGGGCAGAAAGGACAGCAATTTTGCAGTCAGTTCCATCGCATGCGAATCATCATCTGCAACCAAATGAATATTACCGGAGATACTCGCATGCGCGGCAGCTGAGGCAAACTGCTCTAATTGGGCCGTTTCACCCGTGGCTGACTTAATGACATCAGGGCCACAAATAAACATATTGGAGTTTTCCTTAGTCATGATGAGGAAATCCGTAAGTGCAGGCGAATAAGCCGCGCCTCCTGCACATGGCCCAGCAATCACGGCTACCTGTGGCACCACGCCCGAAAGGAGCACATTCTTGAAGAACACTTGACCATAACCACTCAGTGAATCCACGCCTTCTTGAATGCGTGCGCCTCCTGAGTCATTCACTCCCACCACTGGCATTCCAGCCTCGTGAGCAAAATCCATTAAATCGCAAATTTTCTTCGCGTGAATTCGCCCAAGTGATCCACCACTCACAGTGAAATCTTGCGCATACGCAGCCACCGCGCGCCCATCAACTAGACCAGAACCACAAACGACCCCATCATAAGGCAGGCTCTTTTTTTCCATACCAAAACGATGGCAGGAGTGCTGCGCATGCATGCCGAACTCTTGGAATGTACCTGGTTCAAAAAAGCTCTCAAGACGCTCACGGGCCCCCATCAGCCCTTTTTCTTTACGTTTCGCAAGCTTATCGGCACCCCCCGCATTACGGGCAGCTTTACGACGCTCTCTAAGATCTTCGAGTAGTTTAGGATCAATTGCCATAATTATTATTTGTTAGTTTTTATTCTTTAAATTCAAAATGCCGAGCGCTACTTGGCTTGACAAAATTCAGTTAGAACTCCATGAGTAGACTTGGGATGGAGAAATGCTACCAGCTTATTTGCCGCACCATCTATCGGGGTCTCATGAATCAACCGAACCCCGGCTTCGGATGCCCGTTTCAACTGGCCGGTAATACCATCTGTCGCGAAAGCAACGTGGTGAATCCCCTCCCCATTCTTCTCCAAGAACTTAGCGATGGGACTGTCCGGAGAAGTTGGCTCGAGCAACTCAATATGAACATCACCTGCTTCAAAGAAGGCTGTCTTCACTTTCTGCGACTCAACCTCCTCCTGACCATGGCAATGAAGCCCCAGAGCTTCTTCGTAATATTTAATGGATTCCTCGAGGTTATTCACCGCGATTCCCAAGTGATCGATATTTGTTATCATAAGCTATCCTTTTTGGTTTATGCAGCTAGAATTACAAATTAGTAGAACTTACGTCAATACAATTTTATATTAAATAAGCTTATTGACAAAGTAATACTAATTATCTTAGGTCTTAGCATCACATTTCTTAATCACTATGAAAACGGATAAACAAGCTACACAACCACTCCTCACCGAGTTTCCTGCGACCAGTGCTGAAGAATGGCGCGACGCTGCCGAAAAGCTGCTCAAAGGTAAGCCTTTCGATAAAGTAATGACACGCCAGACTCCAGAAGGCATTCGCCTGGAGCCAATTTTCCGCAAGGAAGTACTGGATGGGCTTTCAGCGGCTGAAACATTCCCCGGCTTCGACGGCTATTTGCGCGGCACATCAGCAACTGGCTACCAAAAGGAGCCATGGGAAATTGCGCAAGAACTCCCCTACGGCACTCCCATCGAATTTAACACCGCAGCGCGAGCCGATCTCATGCGTGGCCAAAATGCACTCAACGTGCTTTTAGATATTGCCACTCTAAAAGGACTCGATCCTGATTCGGCTCAATCGGGTGAGGTCGGCGCCTGCGGGCTCTCCCTCGCCTGCTTAAAGGACATTGAAGTCGCCTTCGACGAAATTATGCCAGAAGCGGTCAGCTTCCATTTCCGCACCGGTTGTTCCGGACTTTCTGTCGGCTCACTATTTTTCGCATGGTTAAAACAACAAGCAGTTGACCTAAAGAAGGTCAAAGGCAGCCTCGGCATGGATCCTATCGCAGTAAAAGCTGCAGCGGGGCAGGTGCCGGCGAAAATGTCCGAGCTACTCAGTGAACAAGCCATTATGGCAAACTACTGCGCTCAAGAGGCACCAGGCATCCGTGCAGTCGGCGTCTCCTCGCTGCCCTACCACCAAGCAGGCGCGTCAGCAGTCGAAGAGCTCGGAATCTGTCTAGCCACTGGGGTCACCTATCTCAATGAAATGATTGAGCGAGGACTGTCAGTCGACACCGCAGCACAACAAATTCGCTTCAGTTTCTGCATTGGTCCAAACTTCTTTATGGAGATCGCAAAGCTGCGTGCTGCGCGCGTGCTCTGGGCACAAATCGTTAAAGCTTTTGGTGGCAATGCAGAGTCTCAGAAGATCGTCATGCATGCACGCACGGGACTCTATAATAAAACACAAAAAGACCCCTACGTGAATATGCTCCGCACCACAACCGAAGCCTTGAGTGGTGCTATCGGCGGTGTTGACAGTATGTGCGTAGGGAACTTCGATGAAGTGTCTCGCCTGCCAGACGCCTTTAGCCGCCGCATCTCACGTAACACGCAGATCATCCTACAAGAAGAGTGTGAACTGACCTCAGTGGTCGATCCAGCCGGTGGCTCATGGGCCGTCGAATGGTTAACGAATGAAGTCAGCGAAAAATCATGGGAACTCTTCAAAGCAATCGAAGCTGAAGGCGGCATGACCGAAGCACTCAAAAACGGATATATCCACAAGACAATTAATGCCACAGCGAAACAGAACGAGGCACTCCTCGGCGCACGTCGCACCAGCTTAGTGGGCACAAATGTCTATCCAAATCTGGAAGAGAAAGAGCTCGAGACACGCATACCAGACTACGTCGTTGTACGTGATCAACGCGCCCGCGAAATCGCAGCGGCGCGCATGGAACTCGATGAAGCTGCAGACGCAACCGTCATGGAAGCACTGGGCAAGATTGTTGACTCTAGCGGAGAGGACTTACTTCCAATCCTGATACAAGCAGTCGAAGCAGGCGCCACTATCGGCGAAATTAGCAAAACGATCCGCGCCACCGTACATCCAGACGATGCTATAACCCCACTACCAACAACACGCCTCGCAAGTAAATACGAAGCCCTGCGTGCGGCCTCTGCTCGATTTGCTGAGAAAACTGGACGCGCTCCAGCGATCTTCTTGACCAACTTAGGCCCCCTCCGTCGCCACAAGGCACGCGCCGACTTCACCAAGGGTTTCTTCCAGTCCGGCGGATTTGAGGTAATGTCACCGACAGGATTTGAATCCCCCCAAGACGCCGTTGCCGCTCTCGCAGAATCTAAAGCAGGGATCACCGTGGTCTGCGGCACTGACGACGACTACGCAGAAAAGTTTGCAGACTATGCACAAGCCATCAAAGCAGCACTTCCAGAGATGCAGGTCATCCTTGCCGGCTATCCTGGAGAGAAAGAAGCTGCCTACAAGGAAGCCGGAATGGATGACTACATCTTCATAAAGTCCGACAACTACGAACTCAACCGTCGCTACCTTACGGGGCTGGGCGTTCTCTAATAAACTGGTCAATAAACAACTGTAAACCGATCAACTTTAAGAAAATGAAACCTGATTTCAAAAACATCAGCTACGAAGCACCCAAGCCAGCCGCCACACGGGAACAATGGGCAGCTCAAGTAGAAAAAGAAACCGGCAAGTCCGTCAAAGAGCTCGTGACCGAAACCATGGAGCAAATCGACGTCGATCCGCTCTATGGTAAGGATGCTTATCAAGGTATGGAGCACCTCGACTACACTGCTGGGGTGGCCCCCTTCCTACGTGGCCCATACGCCACCATGTATGCCTTCCGTCCTTGGACCGTGCGTCAATACGCCGGCTTCTCCACTGCGGAAGAGTCCAACGCCTTTTACCGCCGCAACATTGCCGCGGGGCAACAAGGCCTCTCGGTCGCCTTCGACCTCGCCACTCACCGTGGCTACGACTCCGACCACCCTCGCGTGACCGGGGATGTTGGTAAGGCCGGTGTTGCCATCGACTCGATCCTGGACATGAATGTGCTCTTCGATCAAATCGACCTCAGCAAGGTGTCTGTCTCTATGACGATGAACGGTGCGGTGCTGCCCGTGCTGGCCTTCTACATCCTGGCCGGTCTGGAACAAGGCTGCAAACTGGAAGAGCTCGCCGGCACCATTCAGAACGACATTTTAAAAGAGTTCATGGTGCGTAACACCTACATCTATCCGCCCACACCATCGATGCGGATCATTGGCGACATCTTCGAGTTCACCTCGCAAAAGATGCCCAAGTTCAACTCGATCTCCATCTCTGGCTACCACATGCAAGAAGCCGGTGCCACTGCCGACCTTGAGATTGGTTACACCTTGGCTGACGGTCTGGAATACCTCCGAACCGGCACCGAAGCAGGCCTCGATATCGACGCCTTCGCACCACGCCTCTCCTTCTTCTGGGCCATCGGTAAGAACTACTTCATGGAAATCGCCAAGATGCGCGCTGCGCGCTGCCTCTGGGCGAAACTGGTCAAGCAGTTCAACCCCAAGAACCCGAAGTCACTGGCACTGCGCACACACTCCCAAACCTCCGGCTGGTCACTCACCGAGCAAGATCCGTTCAACAACGTGACACGGACCTGCATCGAGGCCATGGCCGCTGCTTGTGGACACACCCAATCGCTCCACACCAATGCCCTGGACGAAGCCATTGCTCTGCCGACCGACTTCTCTGCACGTATTGCGCGCAACACCCAGCTCTTCCTACAAGAAGAGACTGGCATGACTAGCTTCATCGACCCATGGGGTGGCAGCTACTATGTCGAAGCGCTCACTAAGGAGCTCATGGACAAAGCCTGGGCGCACATCCAAGAGTGTGAACAATACGGCGGCATGACCAAGGCGATCGAAGAAGGCATTCCAAAACTTCGGATCGAAGAAGCCGCCGCACGTCGCCAGGCACGGATCGACTCCGGCAAGGAAACCATCGTGGGCCTCAACAAGTATCGCCTCGAAAAAGAAGACCCACTGGAGATCCTCGACATCGACAACACCGCCGTGCGCGATTCACAAATCGAACGTCTCAAGAAGCTCAAAGCAGAGCGTGACAACGACGCCTGCCAAGCCGCCCTCAAGGCGATCACCCACAGCATGGAAACCGGCGAAGGCAACTTGCTGGAGCTGGCAGTCGAAGCCGCACGCTGCCGTGCCTCACTCGGAGAAATCTCCGATGCCGTCGAAAACGTCGTCGGTCGCTACCGCGCCAAAATACGTTCGATTAGCGGTGTATATGCCAAAGAATTCGGCACCACTCAAGTTATGGAAGACGTCAAAACACTCATCGAAAAATTCGAAACTGAAGAAGGCCGTCGCCCTCGCATCATGATTGCAAAGATGGGTCAAGACGGTCACGACCGTGGCGCGAAAGTCGTGGCCACCGGCTACGCCGACCTTGGCTTCGACGTGGACATCGGCCCCCTCTTCCAAACTCCGGAAGAGACCGCGCGCCAAGCCGTGGAAAACGATTGCCACCTAGTCGCGATGTCTTCACTCGCAGCGGGTCACAAGACCCTACTGCCCGAACTAATTGCCGAACTCAAAAAACTCGGACGAGGTGACATCATGGTCGTCTGTGGTGGGGTGATTCCCGCTCAAGATTACGATTACCTCTACGAGCATGGGGCCAAAGCCATCTTTGGACCCGGCACAGTCATCCCCGAATCCGCGAAGAAGATGCTTGAGCTTCTGCTCGCTGAGTAATCAGCCAACAACCCAACTCCTCAAGCCCCCGACGAAAGTCGGGGGCTTTTTTAGCCGTCACCATAGGAAAAACAGCACTATTTAGTCGCCCCTTAAAAAGTTAAATCTAACTGTCTATCAACTTGATGCGTCAGATAGATTTGTTTTAATCGACCAGTAAACTCGCTGAAACGCTAAAAAACTGGTCATTTACTTTTAAAGCAGTTGGAGAATCTATCCGACGAACGAGTCTGCGCGGCCTGGGCACGCGATCCTTACATGCAATATTTTTGCGGCGAACTTTACTCGGCTCTTAAAGCCGCATAGTGCTTTTTAAGGCACGACTAGTTAAGTCAACCCGTGGCCTCAAATTCTGTTTCGGGGTTCGATCTTCACGTAGCCTCGGTTCAGAGAACCGAGGCTACGTGAAGAAGGTCCTGAAGGGGGGCAAACCTATTTGAAAGCGGTATCAGTCACCTTCCATTACATTGCGGGCAAGCCTGCGGCTTACCATCTACGTGATGGTCGCGCTTCATCAGCGCTGTAGTCACGTATGTTTATACGCTCCCTTGCCCTTTGGTTGCGGAGCCCACATCTCATCGTTATTGCATAGTTTGGGTTCCATCAAGGCTCAATCGGGAACCTAACACTATCTGGTGAACATTATGATCTAATGTTTAACGATGGGGAGCGCTGCGTCCATTTTCAACTTGCTTTTGCAGTAAGGTTTTTAGCTCCTTTGCTTTACTCGGCTCCTTTTTGATGAGGTTGTGGATTTGCTGTGGATCATCCGCGAGATTGAAGAGTTCACCTTCAGGGGCTGGGAATGCGGCAGAGCGCATTTCGCGAAACCAATCCAGTTCAGGAGTACTGTTTCCGACTCCGTTCATGTAAGTCCATTCACCGCGCGAGATCAATAGGTTTCCGCTGGCAGACCGACATAAGATATCCTCACGCTGCCCGCCCTTACCTTGAAGCACTGGTAAGAAAGAAATACTATCTTCGGCGGCCTCGTTGGGTAGTGCCTGCTCTAGGATTTCCGCTATGGTGGCAAAGACATCGACCTGGCTAATCAGTTCTTCCGTAGCGCCGGGTTCGATCTGCCCCGGCCACGAGACGATGAAAGGAGTACGGTGCCCTCCCTCCCATAGATCACGTTTGAGCCCTCGCCAAGTGCCCATGCTAAAGTGGGCATACTTGCTGATACGTGGATAGGCGACGCGCTCTGGACCATTATCGGAAGCGAAAATGACTAGGGTATTCTCCCGCAACCCATTGCGAGACAATGCGTCTATAATTTCCCCCACGGACCAGTCTAGCTGGTAGACAAAATCTCCGTAGAGGCCAGCTTCACTCTTCCCAATAAATTGCGGGGACACCGCCAAGGGCAAATGAGGAATATGTGGGGCGTAATAAATGAAGAACGGTGCATCGGACTGTTGATTAAATCGAGCTTCGCTCTGCTCTGAAGCTTTTTTGGAGTCAATGTAATCGACGGTGTTTTTCAAGTAGTCCAATTGCGCTTGCACCATGTCAAACTCTGAAAAATTTGGACCTCCGTTTCGAGCGATACCATTCTCGAAATGCCACCGTCCCCCATCCGTAAAAGGATGTTGAAAGTCACCGTCATAGTCTGTCCCTTCGTAATACTCGTAACCATACCAATAGTGAAGTGCTTCATAGGTAAAGCCGAAAGGCTTCCCCGCGAATATCGCTTTGGAGTAATCAATTGCAGTAGGCGTTGGATCATATCCCTTGCGTCCTGGTTTGGCCGCAGCGGCCCAGTCGGCCCCTAAGCCCCACTTGCCGATCGCCGCGGTGTCATAACCAGCATCTCGCAGCATTGATGGCAGTGTCATTCGTTCGGGATCGATTTCAGGTTGGGCGCCTGGAAGCGGGTTGTTTTGCTCGACCCCGACCCGACGCCCAAAATACCTCCCCGTCAGAATGCCGTAACGACTAGGCGAACAGATCGTATCTGGGGAGTGTGCATTGGTAAAAAGCAAGCCACTGCCAGCAAGTCGATCCAAATTGGGAGTTGGAATACGAGAACCGGAATTGTAGCACCCCAAGTCGCCAAAGCCGAGGTCATCGGCATAGATGATTACAATGTTAGGCGGTGTGGGATTGCCACTAGCGATGCTTAAACTGATTGTGAAGAGACTCAGTAAAATCAGTGTAGTTTTTACGACCTGCGGATGTTTATAAGCGATATATCGTTTCACAATATTAATGGTTGGCCTGAAAACGCTGAAAAACGAGTATGGGGTAATAGTCGTTAGCTTATAACACGCCTCACTCCCGACATAATTGTCACTTCAACTCGCAGACTCATCCACACTAGCGGCAGAATCGGCAGCACTGCCACGTCGAGCCTCTAAGTCGACACGAATCTTCATCATCTTCTCTTTTGTCAAAGGGTACTTCCTAAGGAAGAATAAAGCCACTGCGTATCCAAAGATAGGAAATCCAACATAGACCCACTTCATAGTTGTCAGTGTCAACTCAGGCTGAGCTGGCAGTTCCGCATCAAAGCCAGTAGCACTCAAGGCGAAGCCGCCTAACAAGGCACCAATCGTGCCTGCTGCCTTCGAAAGAAATGAAATAATCGCGGCGAGCGCGCCCTCTCTGCGGTAACCGTTTTTATGCTCATCTGCGTCGGCGACATCGGCCAAGATCGACCCCAGCAGTAGCCAAAATGTGCCCACACCCACTGCATTCAAAGAAACGGGAATTAGGGTCAACCAAGGCATAACAGGTGTCACTAGCAGGATTGCCATAAACCAACCAATCAGCGCGATACTAATACCAAACGTGGCCACTTTCTTCTTATCAGCTTCTGCAAAATAACGACTAATCGTGAGCACCGTAATCAGCCCAATGATCGATCCAAGACTGCCGATCCAACCAAAAAATGAGCCTCCCATCGCCTTAGAGCCGTCGAAGAGGTAATAGACCCCTAAGTGTGTGCCAAAAAGCATGTAAACCTGCCCTGCAAAAATACAGCTTAAGGCGACCATACAAACAAGTAAGTAGGTCTTATTGGTAAAAGTAAGCTTGAGAGTTTCTTTAAAGCTTTGCCGACCTTCACTGGATGCAATCGCTTTATGGCGCTCTTTACAAAAAAGTGCGGGCATCATTCCGAAAACAATAAATCCAAATCCAAACAAGATACCGACCATGCGAAGCCCTTGTGCCTCATCCTCCCAAACCTCCATTTGCGTAAGGGCGAACATCCAAGGCAATATCAGCAAAGTAATTTTGACCGTGACTGAAAACCAAGTCATCAAACGAGTGCGCTCCGAATAATCCGCAGTAAGCTCCCAACCCAATGCATCTGTCGGCACTGTCATCATCGTAAAACCAGTATAAAATAACATACTAAAACCGATGAAGTAGATGGTTTTGGCCGTATCCGACCAGTCAGGTCTGGCTTGCCAAAGCAGCATAAACATGATGCCCCCCAAGATGGCACCAACAAAAATCCACGGACGACGACGCCCCCAACGACTCCGCGTATTATCAGACAACCAGCCTACTAGTGGGTCCGTAATCCCGTCATATATACGCATCAGTGCAAAAACCACACCAATCAAAGCAGGATCGAGGCCCAAGATGATCCCGTAAGCCGGAAAGGCAAACATGTTCATCCCGTTGTTACCGAGTTGTTGAGCGAAGGCTCGAATGCCGTAGGCAAACTTCTCCTTAGTCGGAATTCTATCAGCTAGAGCGGTCGTATTGGTTCGGCGCTTCATTTATTTATAATTTATTTGTCTTCAATAAAGTGAACAGAAGCTTGCTGCGCTTCTTTAGGATTAGGAACAACAGGAATAGAGAGTAAAAGTTGATCCTCGCTTAAATAGAGTCGTCCATCTTGTAGTTTAGCTCGCGTAGTCATTGTCGAAAGATCTTCAAATTGATTAGTTATAGCGAAGCTAAATCCTAGTGCAGCAACATTGATTTCAGCGAGAGAGAAAGACTGTTTAGGACCATCATAAAGAACCAGATCTAACCAAGTCACCTTTCCATCACTCCCAGTTTCCCAGTGTGCTTCATAAGATTGAAGCTTCGCAAAAGGTGATTGCAAACGCAGATACATACCATTCGCTTTAACTACTACGGGCTCATTAACAGAATCCGGCAACTTTACTTCTGCCTCGTTTGCGCTGCCCCCCAACTCAAAACGCAATCGCAAGCTCTTGGCATCAAATCGACCACTCCGAATTGCATCTTGGAATAAATGTCGATCTCCACCGTTTGTAGAAAAATTGAGAGCTGCTAAAACTCTATTCTTCTCTTGTGCACTGAAAAAATTAACTGATGAGAAATCATAATCATCTTTCATAAAGCGAGTGCGCAAATAGGCTGGATCTTCACTATTCCCCCAAAAAACTTGAAGGTTACGGCGTTGCTCCCACATATCACCCCGATTGACAGTGCCGATGCTATATTCAGGAGTTAACCACGTGGTTCCGATGACATCAGGCATCCAATCGTAAGCAGACTTTTCAAATCGCTCAACCACTTCACGCGGTTCATCAAGAATTGTGAAATACGAATGTAGTGATTCGGGGATTTCACTGAATAATCGGTGCTCAAAACCAGCTTGGAATGAGGATAGATCAGTTGTCGGCTTAAATTGTCCACTCAGTCCACTATCAATCATGGCCTGATACCCCTCCGGTAAGAGCTCCTGATAAGATCGACTATTGGGCCCTGACCACTGCCGTGTCGGAGGGTGAAACCGAACAGCCGCATGTTTCCATGCCATATAATACAACTGATCGACGATTTTCAGTGCACGCGGATCGCGGACATAACTACGCACGCGCTGGAGTGCATTAATGACAACAGTGAGATAGTTAGGACTATTGTATTCAGTAAAACTACCTTGATCCACCGTATAATCCAAAATCTTCTTCGCTTTGGCTAATCCATATGCCTTCACATCTTTCATGTCATAGGCATCACCTGCAACCAATGTCACAACCAATGACATCATTGCTGGGTTCGTATAGGTAACAGTAATATCACGATGCATAACAGAAACTGCTGCATGTTTTATAGCGACATCGATTCGTTCCTTAAGTGCATCTGGAATACGGTCACCATGTACAAAACGAATCCCGATCAATGCGATACCAAGAAAGTCGGCGGTATTACCATCGACCCTCTGCATGTCTTCCATACTGATTTCAAGGAAATCGGGCCACAGTCCATAGTGACGATCTGTTGGATCGGTATTTTGATACTGTAGCACCACATCGATAATATCTAGTGCACGCTGGCGATAGGCTTCATCGCCTGAATCCATCAAAGTCACGGCGTACTCAAGACTCCAACGAATTGAATGCATCGGAGTCGTAATAAAATTAGTTTTAAATTTTGCTTTCGGCTTTGGGATCAAAAGAAGCTTTTTCTCAGAATCATAGGGAAAACGCCACGCGTCGACAACCTGAACTAAATGCGCTTTTTGTTCCTCACTGAGTGGGAAGAGTGAGGGTTTTCCAATTTTTTCAGTGTGGACAACTGTTTCCTCACTCACCACGGGATCATCCACCTGAGCACCTTTTACGTAAGCACAAATTGATTCAATTGAACAATCGGTCGATCCGCTCATACGGAGATACACTTCCGACCATTCACTGGCATTGGATGTGTCTCCAATATCTGCAGTCTTTTGAGTTTGTTCAGCGTCGAAATATACTTGTTCAAACGAATCGTCCCCCTTCGTCAAATTCTGAACCCAAACTTGGGCTAGACCGGTTTGCAAATCCCATTCACTGCGCAAGCGCACTCGGTCGTTCCCTGTCGTTAAGGGTTCGCCAGACACAT
This sequence comes from Thalassobacterium sedimentorum, assembly GCF_031127905.1. Taxonomy (GTDB): domain Bacteria; phylum Verrucomicrobiota; class Verrucomicrobiia; order Opitutales; family Coraliomargaritaceae; genus Thalassobacterium; species Thalassobacterium sedimentorum. Next base: position 108,048 of record NZ_JARXIC010000008.1, read on the forward strand.
TCACACCAAAACTTTTTGAACCACTATAAGTCGCCCCACGCACATGCACTCCCTTATGACTAATACCAAAATATGCGGTGGGCTCTCGAGGCACGTTTTTGCCTATACCAAAAAATAGTCCATAATTGGATTCAATATCCCCATTGACTACCATTTCCAAAATAATGACATCATCTGAGTCTAAATCAAAAAGCTGATTTGGAAGCTCAACCTGGTGATCTGGGCCATATTTTAAACTACGAAGAGAAACACTCTCCCCCTCATCGACAATAACAGGCGACACATGTATTCGCGTGCTCTTCCAACCATTCTGTCCAGCTAGAAAACCTGCATTATAGCCCTCATCAAAGTCTTCGCGATAAAACTCCCCCGCAGCGGAAACTGTCGCGTTGAAAGTGTAAAACAACGTGCTGACCACATAAAAGCATTTCGTAAACGAATTAAAAGATCTGAACATAATTGATTAAATTGAAGGGCTATATAGCCCTATATAAGTAAAATAAGAATGCTGCTGATTTAAGAGATCAAACTTTGCGATCTGAAAAAAGCACACCTGCATACGACCTTGCCCCAATACAAAACGCTCTTCGTATTTCAAAGTAACAAACTATGACGAATCATTCTCCGCTAGCTTGGTGCGAGCAATTCACTGTAAAAAACGCAGAAAGTGCTAAACAAAAAACAAATTCAAGCTCCAAGCTTGAGCCTGCAAACTAGAAAAAGCTAATCCGCTAGATCTATTGTTAAGATGTAGCGGATCAACCTGAGCATCGCTATCGACGACGGCGTAAAGTCATGACTGTAGTTATACAAAGAGCCCCCATTAGCATTGCAGCAGAACTAGGCTCAGGAATTGAATGAACAGAAATACCACTCAGGTATACTCGGTCAAGACCACCCGACTCATTGAGGCCAAGCAGGTCAACAGATAGAGTCGCTGCATCAGCTGTAAACGTAAATGTTCTAGTGACTGCATTGCTAATATTTCCAACTTCCGTTCCGCCAGTATATGTCTGTTGAAACACTGAAGAGTCGGCGCCATCTCCCCCACTGAAATACATTTCACGCGTTTTCTCATCACCAGTATTTATTAAATGATAAGTTTGCACACGGTATTCTTGGCCAATACTTAGCCCGGAAAAATCCAATGTGATGCCACCTCCGCCAGATGACATATAGCCTGCATTGAGTATATCAAACACCTCGTCGGATGACGAGGTGTTGGTGTAAAACCCAACAGCTTGAGCAGTGATTTGTTCAGCACCTGAATTGGTGGCAGTCATCGTTACCGTCAAACCATTCTGAGTCAGCACTTGAGTATCCGTAGCCTTATTCAGGCCTCCAGAATTAAAATAAACACCGTTAATCGTCGAGGTAGTTGCACCACCATTGCCAATATTCATTCCGAAAATTTGAGTGCCACTATTTTGAAAAACAGACCCTGTATCATCAGATACAGATACGGGTATATCGTAGTTAATAGTCGCTGCCGTAGCTGCAGAGGCCAAAACAAGCGAGAGGGGCGCCGAAGCAAATAGGGATATATTTTTCATTATAGTAATTATGGGTTAATTGTAATGCTCATAAGAACATTCAGCAACAAAACAGTGATAATCATAGCACACAGAGGGCACAAGCACATCCAACGAATTTGCCGCAGCTGATACTATATTAACAAAACACATCAAATAGAGGCCTAAGATCTAGGAATCACATAAACTGAGATACCGTTAATATAAGAACGGTCAATACCAGCTCGTTTATCCTTAGGCAGCAAATCGACGGTCAAAGTCGAAGCATCTGCAGTAAAGGTAAACACTTGAGAGACTGCATTCGAGATATCCTCATACGAACGACCACCGGTATATGTTTGCTCGAAGGGAATCGATTGATTCACGTCCGCAACACTGTAGAGCATTTCACGTGAGCCTTGCCCACCGTTCCCTATGATATGGAAAGTTTGCACGCGATAGGTCTGGCCAATTTCCAAGCCTGAAAAATTCAATTGGATCGCTCCATCCCCCGCCCCCGATAGATAGCCGACATTCAATAGATCGAAAATATCACTTGGTGAAGAGGTGTTGGTATAAAGACCTGCCGACACACCGCCAGCTGCCTGAGTCTGATGAGAACCAGCCGTATCCACAGTCATTGTCACAGTAATTCCATTCTGGGCCAGAGTCTGAGTAAGCCCAGATCGGCCTCCATTAGCAAAATTCACCCCATTAATCGACACAGTGCCCGAAGCACCATTGCCCAGATTCATTCCGAAGACCTGCGTCCCACTATTCAAAAAGACCGAACCTGAGTCATTAGGCACAGAAATGGGATCATCATAAATTAATGTAGCCGAGGAAACTTTGCTTTCAGACATAGCCTCGTAATCAGGGACATCCGTACGGAATGGCATGAGAGGCAGATTTGTGGCATCATACACATTTACATCCGGATTACTGGCCCAAGCATACCGGACAGCCACTGGATTAGCGACATCCGGATGGCTCACGACAATCTCTTTGCCTGCAATTTGCGCCTGCCCCCATAGCCACTCGCCCCCTTCGCCTCGAATGGAAAAACAGCGTGGAGGCTGGCCATCATCTGTATGCAAAGCACTAGAAACATTATCAAATGCGAGTCGGATCGCACTGCCTTCCACAGAATAACTCGCGTAACGGGGACTTAAACCAGATGTATCCAACTGATGATAAACCTGCCCTAATGCTGCCATGGCTAAACGTGCCCCGACAGTCTGCTTATCACCAAAATGAATATTATCAGCCTCCCCCACATCAATTGCGGGAACTGTATATGTATGACTCAAGCTTAAGGCACTTGATTGTGCTTCGCGAATATTTGCCCAACTCTCTTCTTCAACTGGCTCCGTTTGTGGCTGCTTAAAGTTAGCGAGTTCAACGTAGAGAAAAGGAAAGTCATGTCCCCACGCATCTCTCCAAGAACTGACTAACATGGGAAAGAGAATACGATAAAGATCAGGCCCACCCCAAGCCACCAGTCGATCATTGGATTCACCTTGATACCAGATGACTCCACGAATCGCATAAGGCAATAAGGGATGAATCATAGAATTATAGAGAAATGTCGGAGCCTTTTGGAACTTTGCGCCATAAATCCAATCCCCATGACGATCGCGTTTTCGTTCATCTTTCGGTGTATTTTGATATTGCTGAAACGCAGTTAATTCGGCCGCAGCCCGCGGACTTGCATTTGTGTTCATCGCGCTCCCAGGGATCCATGACTGCACGGGCGTGCCCCCCCAATTGCTACTAATCAGCCCGACGGGACGCTGTAGTTCTTGATGCAGATCGCGACCGAAGTAATACCCCACTCCTGAAAAATCACCCACCGTCTCAGGAGAACAAAGTACCCATTCGCCACGCAGGTTGCCCAATGGCACAGATGCCGACGATAACTCAACCATAAATAGCCGAAGTTCAGAATAGTTTGCATTGGCAATTTCTTCGGCACTATTATTAGCCTTAGCCACTGTCCAACGCATATTAGACTGGCCCGAGCAAAGCCACACCTCCCCCGTTAACACGTTGCGATAAGTGACCGTATCACTCTCACTACCACGCACCTCAACGGTGACGTTTAAACCAGCTGGTACAGCATCTAAAGTCAGCGCCCAATCACCATCCTGATCGGCGCTGGTTACAGCCTGAACCAGAACATTGCCGTCAGTACTTAAGATGTACACAGTTACTTGCTCTCGGGGCATCGCCGTCCCCCGAAAGGCAATACCTTGCTCCGACTGGAGCACCATATTGTCCCCATAAATACTAGGCAGCCAAATAGCAGCGCAGAGAACAGGCGCATTAGCGAATAGCAAAAGAATACAAGTGGACAGAGATAAGAATTTCATAATGCTTGATATACAATAATAATTGATACGTAGAGACAATCGCCTTCCGCAGTAGTGCCGTCATCTTCAAAGTAAAAGCGGTAGCGACCAGGCTAAGCTTCGACTAATGATGAAGTAATTTCAGGACGCGGCTCTCCGGCCTCCACGATTCTCTCAACGAGACGCGCACGCAACTGAACCCGCACGGACTCATAATCGGGATCATCCACCAAATTGTTTAACTCATGAGGGTCTCGTTCTAAATCGAAAAGAAACTCATCCACATAAACGGGGCTCGAAACTTCATCCCAACCATCCTTGTCAGGTGCTTTGACTGAAAACTTCCACTGCTTATTACGGATACCACGCCCCAAAATTGACGGGCTAATTTGGTAAAAAACCTCGTCGCGCCAAGCATCCGCATTCACATCAACTGCTTCCTGCAAAGGGCGACCACGCATCGTATCAGGAATTTCAATACCAGCGGCACGCATCAGCGTTGGCGGCAAGTCAATCAAACTCGCCATATGCCCATTTTTGCCACCGCCTGTAAACCCCGGGCCATCGATCACCAAAGGCACTCGAATCGACGCGTCATGACAACTGTCCTTCGCCCCCGTATTATGCTTGCCGAAATGGCAACCATGATCGCTGGTAAAGGCCAATACTGTATTATCAGCAACACCCATCTCAGACAGTTTACTGCGAATACGGACCAGATTCTGATCCAAGCTATGGCAACAAGCCAAATAGTGTGAATATTCATCCCGCCAATTCGGAATGAGCCAAGCTGGCTGGCCTTGATAATCTTTCAAATCACCTGGGATTTCGGCGCCCTCAAACTGCTCCGCCATGCCATAGGGCGAATCGTGAGCTTTACGATTATTCTGCCAGTGCGGTTCAATAAAAGACAAAAATAAGAAGAAAGGCTTTTCTTCCGTGCGGGAATCCAAATATTCCAAGGCCCAGTCGGTCATAGCATCGACGCGAAAACGCCCCTCGGGAAACTCACGACGCTTCCCTTCTCCATCAAATAAATGCCCCCCATAGCCCTGAGTCGTCGACTCTAAGTGATTCGAAGCCAACCAATAGTCATAGCCTCCACGGCGATCTTCGGGGATCGGGTCCACAAAACACTCAAACGGCTCTTGTTGCCCTGGGCGCTTTTTTGGATCTGCATAGCGCAGATTCGTCGCGGCTAAGTGCCATTTGCCGATATAGCCCGTATCATAGCCAACTTCCGACATACGATGCGCGATCGTCTTTTCGTCAGTCGGCAAGGCAATATCCAGCATGAAAACCCCAGTTTCTGAAGCATAGCGTCCAGTTTGTAAACAAGAGCGAGCAGGTGTACATAATGGCTGGGGAGAAAATGCATGTGAAAAACACGTTCCATGTTGAGCCATGCGATCCAGTTCAGGCGTAACAGGCAACTGCTGGCCATAGCAGCCACAAGAGTCCCACCGCTGTTGATCCGTAAGAAAGACGATAATGTTGGGTTTCATAAATGTTGAGCTTATTTTACCACCAAGCAATCACGAGACCCACCTTTTCATTAACAATAGCTGATACTTATTTATCGTCCGCAATCAAATCATCAGAAATAAAAATTCCGCCAAGGAGCAGCTAGGCTCCTTGGCGGAAAATAAGTAAGAGCAGTCTTCTACAGAGAAAGCGCAATCAAACTTGAAAGTTGATACGTCATGTCGATAAAATCCGCAGTAAAAGCGGCTCGACTATGATCGACGACGGCGCAAAGCAACGATCAGTAATCCAATCGCACCGAGGACAACACCAGCCTGTGCGGGCTCAGGAATGGTCGACAAACCGAACTTCACATTATCTGCGTTAAACTCCAGAACACGATTATTGAAAGCTGCCCCAGACCCATAGCGAAGGCCGTAACCAAAGGTAATTTCACTGCCTGTCTCACTGAAATCCAAGCTCCCCGAAGAACCGATAAAAGCCGTAAAATTATCCGCATCCAAAACTGCATAAGAAACGGAAGTGACTCCTGAATTTGCGACAACAGCTACACCTTCAGGAGGTGTTACAGTTAACCAGAAAGTCTCTCCTCCCTGCTCCAAAAACACACGAAGAGCCGTGCCATAATTTGCCGTAAAATCCCCACTAAAGCTAAACGAAGTCAATTCCCCACTCACCGATGGATCATATGTATAGCTATCATTGAAAACAGAGGTCGCAAACCATTTATTATTAGTGCTACTAAAATCAACCTGGGCACTTAACTGCAATGCAGTTCCCATATCTGGATCTGTTACATCCGACACAACAACCGTATCGACAATGACATTACCTGAATTTGCACTGGCGCCAAGAGTCCAGTTCGTTGTGCTCATAGCAGCATCAGGCCCGAAGGTCACGTTAGCTGCAGCATTGATGGTGACAAAGGAAGTAGAAACTACGAGACTAGTTAGGAGGTAATAGGATATTCTCATGTACTTAGTATACATCGATTCCACTAAAGCACCAATATAAAGTTAACAGACACTAACACTGAATTAACCTAGCCCCTCATATTATCAACGATTCCCAGCAACTCAAACCTAATACAATCTGGACACAACACACCGCTTGGTAAAAATACAAGCATGAACCAATCAGTGAGCATCCACAAGGCTACAAGACAACTCTTATCAAGCAGGAGAATTTTGTTTGAAATAAGAAGCAAAAAAAACATACGACAGTCTCTGCTAAATCATTTAAGGCCCCTGATTCTACTCCTCTCAACTGGAAGCCTGACGATCGCTCAAACCAATGCAGAAAAACACCGTCCTGCCTACGAACAGGCAATCAATAGCCATTGGCAGGTAAAGTTGACAAACTCCACTCACAAAGAATGGAATCAAAACTGGTTTATCGATGGGTATAAGGCAACCTTAAAGAATACCGAGAAAGGCTTCTACTATGCGTCAGGCTCGATCGCGGGCGACAATGCCTCCCACTCAGTGCTGTGGACACATGAAAACTTTGCAGGCGACCTTAAGATCGAGTTTGATTATACTCGGCTCGATACCATCTACCAATATGTGAATATTCTTTACCTCTATGCAACTGGCGCAGGGCCTGCCCCCTACGTAGAAGATATTGAAGCTTGGAGTGATCTTCGCCAAATCCCCTATATGAGCTCTTATTTCAACCACATGAATTTGCTCCACATCAGTTTTGCCGCGTTCGACAACTCAGTAGATACGGGCAAGGAGTCCGCTTACATACGAGCCAGACGCTATCCTAGTTCACTCTTTGGCGGTAGTTTTCATAAAATGGCTATACCACCAGATTACACTGCAGTCGGCCTATTTGAACCGGGGGTTCTGCACCATGTAACAGTGATTCGGAAAGAGAACGACTTATTCATGAATGTTCAAAGCCCCGAGGAGTCGCGCCTGTTCTACTGGGACCTCACAGATATGCCTGCCCTCAATCAAGGACGCATCGGCATTAGACACATGCACCAGCGAACCGCTTTATACCACAATTTAACAATCAGTGAAGCCGCTGAATCTGAAACGTCTCAATAATCAAGTCGAACTTTTGCTCATACCATAATTACTTGCTATTACAAAAATAAATACGCAACACTCACAGCAAAACACAATGACACTTCAATTACAACGCGTAAGCTTAAGGCCGAACCAATCTTTCTTTGTCGGTCGTTTTGCCAATCCCGACTTCAACTTCCCCTATGTGTTTCATCCAGAAATTGAAATACTATATATAGAAAACGGATTCTGCAATGCAATGGTAGGCAACACATCCTATAGAATGAACACAGGCGACATTCAAATTATTGGTCGAAATATCCCACACCTATTCCACAATGCACCCGAAGACAGCCAAGGGCCGACATGGGCAAAAAGCATCGTGCTCGTCTTTCGCCCACGCGAAACCATAGGAGAGCACTTACTCAGCACTCCTGAATTGAGCGACATACGCCGGATCATTGACCGTATTAATAATTCTGGTGTGCATGTCAAAGGTAAGACGCGTGAAGTGATTCGAGACCTCTTAATCCGCCAATGTAAGCTAGTGGGTATCGATAGTATGATCGGATTATTGAAAATCCTAAAGGCCCTATCACAGGCCCCCCAAGAGGACATGCCCGCCATTGATGGAGAGGAATCTAGCAGCTCGGCGATGCACGATCAAGATATTAGGCGCTTGAATCGAGTCTTTGAATATATTCAGCAAAATTTTAATGATACGATCAGTCTGAACGAAATTGCAGATATCGCCAAAATGGCTCCAGCCTCCTTTAGTCGTTTCTTTCGCAAAAAAACAAAAGGCACTTTTCAAAACTACCTAATCGAATACCGTATCAAAGAAGCGAGTATTAGCTTAATGCAAAGCGAAAAAAATGTGACAGAAATTTGTTATGAAACGGGCTTCAATAACCTATCCAACTTCAATCGACACTTTCGCAGACTAAAGGGAAAAAGTCCCACCGAATTTCGAGATCAATGGAGGCGTGAACACACCGTAAAATGAATCCTATAACAACAAAACCTAGCCAAACCTTCGCTCTGTTTAACCTTATAAATAGAAATTGAAACGATACAAGTTGCAGCGCCAGAAAGTAGTTAAGGCTTAAGCGTTGGATCATTGGTCTGCTTACGCCAGAGTTGAAGTTGACTGTTCAAATCAGCCACTCGATCTTTGAAATCACCTCGATACGCAAGATTTTCAAAACAGTTCGGATCCGTAGCAAGATTGTAGAGTTCATACCTAGGAGGCTGACGATAGGTCTGATACACAGTATCCGTATCCACGCCTTCAAGCGGATACCCTGAATCGCCTGGCCATAAGGGTGCTCCGTCCGTTTCAGGGCGCGGACGAACCGCATTTGAGCTTAAATTTTCAATAAAAACTAAATCTTCCAATCGCATGACACGCATAGGGAAAGTCGCGTCAGCTTGGTGTGCAGTATAACTTGAAAAGAGAGGCCTTTCTACATCTGCCACTGCTTCTCCCTCAAGAATGCCAAGTAAGGACTGACCGGGCAAATCATCGATCACCGGCGCACCAACATAATCCAATATCGTGGGTAAGATATCAACCGTTGAAACTGGTTGCTGACTCAGAGCCTCTGATTGGAGGTTAGGACCGCTCACAATAAACGGAATTCGAAGGCCTAAGTCATAGGATGACATTTTCGCCCGTGGAAAAGGTGGGCCATGATCCCCGATGAAGATGATCAGCGTATTATCCATGACTTCATTATCTTCAAGCATGTCCATAAAGAGACCAATGCCAGTATCCAAACGATTGATACAGTTGAGGTAACTTGCCGTGCGCTGTTTCAAGGCTGCACTCGAATAGCCAGAAAAAGGGAACACCTCCGTCTGCTCGGAACTGACAGGATCTTCAGGCAGCCCCAATCTTTGGTCGAATAAAGGGACGTGCGGATCGATATAACTCATGACCAAAAAGAACGGTCCCGAATTGCCAGCCACGAAGCCTTCAGCAATTTCAGACATCGCAACGACATCACGATTATTAGCGACCAAGTCTCGATTAACTTCTTGCGTCAATTGATAATCCCACGGGCATAGATCATGCGGTGCGATATGGTATTTGCCAATCACCCCAGTACGATACCCGCGTGCTTTTAGTTCTGAAGCAATCGTCGGATAATGGTCGTCCATCGAAAAGCCATGATGAGCAAGCCCAACGAGCCCCGTTTGATGTGGATATCGGCCCGTATGAATACTCCCACGGGAAGGGCTACAACTGGCCGCAGTGACCCAAGCAGTTTCAAAGCGAGTCCCCGTGGATGCCAGCTGATCAATATTTGGCGTCAGGGCTTGTGGGTCACCATAACATCCCAACTGTATACCTAGATCATCGGCAATGATTAAGATCACATTCGGTTGAGACGAGAGAACGGGTTCTTCGCCGGCAAAACTGTACAGTGGGGAAATCCCCCCAAGGACGATGAAGCAACAGATTTGTAATGCTCGCTGTAATTTCATGGGTAAGGAAAAATCAGTCCTTGTCAGTACGGAATGGCATCAGTGGTAAGTCTGACTGATTATATACATTCACGTCCGGGTTACTCGCCCAAGCATGTCTAACAGCAACCGGTGCTGAAACAGCAGGATGCCAAGCGATAATCTGGCCACCGTCAATTTCGCACTCCGCCCAATACCAAGGGCCCGATTCACCTCGGATGGCAAAAGCATTCGGCGCTTTACCGTCAACCGTATGTAGACCACCTTCGGCATTCTCAAATTGAATAAAGACTTTTCCATCCTTAATCGAATATTCGCCTGTATATCGCGGACTCAAGTAAGGAGCCTCTTCGACGGCATACACTCCGCCCAGCACGGCTAGAGCTAAACGCGCACCGACCGCTTGCTTATTACCCGGGTGAATGGTTGTCGCATCCCCCACATCAATTGCTGTGGCGAAAAATGTATTGGGCAACTCTAAGACAGAGGCTTGAGCCTCCCGAATATAACTCCAATTTACAGCCGCCTCTTCATCAACTGGGTTTTGTTGTGGTGCCATAAAATTCGCTAATTCAACATAAATAAATGGAAAGTCGTTTTTCCAATCAGCTCTCCATGATTCAACCAACATAGGGAAAGTGGTTTTATACAAACTGGGTCCACCCCACTTACCTTCACGGTCATTGGCTTCGCCTTGATACCAGATCGCGCCTTTAAAGGTGTAAGGAATCAAAGGATGTATCATCGCATTATAGGAACGAGCTGGAGCTTTTTCATATTTGGCACCATAGATCCAATTGCCTCTGCCATCTTTCGCTCGCTGCTCGCGGGGAGTATCCGTGTAAGCTTTCAACTCATCTAAGAGCACTGCGGAATCGGAATTAGCCAACATGGATTCTTTGGGGATCCATGCTTGAACAGGAGTGCCCCCAGTAGCGCTGAGAATCAATCCTACAGGTTGCTGAAGCGACTGCTGCAATCCTCGACCGAAATAGTAACCACTCGCTGAAAAACCTGCGACCGTTTCAGGCGTACAAACCAACCACTCACCTGTCAGATCCTCCAAAGGCGCGGAAGCTGCGTCCCGCTTAACCGCAAATAGGCGAAGCTCTGGATAATTTGCAGCCTTGATCTCGTTTTCAGCATCATTGGCATTACGAACAGGCCAGCGCATGTTCGACTGCCCCGTGCATAACCAAACTTCACCTGAGAGCACATTCACAAATTCAACGCGCTCGCCTGAACCGTCATCCACTTCAACGCTTAAGCTCAATCCAGAATCAATCGCAGCCGTCTCAAGCTCCCATTTCCCATCATCCCCCACTTTTACCTTTCCCGAGGCGATCACCGCTTCTGCCGCATTTTTGATACTCACGACCACTTCGCTACCAGCATTCGCCTTACCCGCAAATGCCAAAGGTTTATTCGCCTGAAGCACCATATTATCGCCATAGATCGCGGGCAACCATGGCTTCGCATTCAGTAAACTACTGAATGATATGAATAAACTCAAACAGATCGCAAATACAATATAATAAGGGGTGGATAATCTATACATATCTAACAACTTACAATATCTGACGACAGAAGGCTTTGCACTATTTACCTAGAGTAGATACTATTATTGCATAATTTTCAGAACTCAAGCACACCTGCCATTATCCGCATTCGACATACACACGTGGAGATCGTAAAATTACACTAAGCTTACCTAGCGGGAACCGATCGTCTTTTAACACATTTACTCTACTGAAGATTCATCAGATTGCAAAGCAAGTTGACTAAAACAACGCTTATGCATTTTCAGACGCTTTTCGACGTCATACTGGCAAACGATCTAGAGCCTACAAACGAATGAACTTGAGCTCCGATGAACTTGCCCAAATTAACGCGCGAATTGAGATCAGTCTCAAGACAATTGATGCTAAAATAATATTAGTAGATGTCAACCAGCGCGTATGCGCGGAGCACTTAATCTGCTAAAATAAGAGACTATCATATACAGTATATGACCATTCAAATCCTATATCCCTAAATCACCTCACCTTACTCCTAAAAAAAGAATCACGATGAAAAAGACCCCAATCATTCTAGCAGCAGCGCTCGTATTTGCTGTGACCTCATACGGGCAAGCAACTGTCACTTTTGACGGACCTGTACGTATCTTCAACTCAGACCCCGCGACGACACTTGACACTGATGGCACACTACTTTTGGGCATGAATGTCGGTAGTGCTTCGGATGTAATAGTCGACACTAATAGGTCTGAGGGCTCATTGACTTTCACTGGTTCAGACATTAGTGGTGCAACCCAGACAGTCTCAGGGGGCGGCGTCTCTCTCACGGTGTCGCCAGATAATGCGTTCGCTTCGAGAGGTGAAGCAACTTATTCTAATAACCCAGATTTAGAAACGTTATTCAGCAGCTTTGCGATGTCGAATGCATCCAATGCTGCGTCATCTCGCATCACCTTGTCTTTAAGTGGACTCACTGACGGGCAAGAATATCGGTTACAATTGTTGCATTATGATCCAGGGGTTGAACCAAACTCTCGTGAAATGAATCTCTATAATGCAGACGATTTGCTCAACAATACTGGAGTTTTCACATATTATGACAGTTCAAGTAACATTGCTTTAAATGCAGTCGTCATCACGGCGACGTGGACTGCGGTCGGCACGACTCAAAGCTTTTTTCTAGATGGCGAAGGGGCATTTGATCGCTCCGTCCTGAATGCTGCCATCCTCCATTCAATCCCTGAGCCTGCTACTTATGCAGCCTTTGCTGGCCTGCTCGCCTTTTCGGCCATTATGTTCCGCCGCTGCCGTTAGTTTCAATCAACATACATATACGTAAATCGAACTAATCGATTGTATGCACCATAAATAGAGCTCCATTTAGCTCTGAAACTAAACTGCACTCAAAGCCTCAAACAAGCTTGTAGCGACATCCCATTAGCTCTCAGCCACCCCGAGCCTAAGCTAAACGTTATCCCACTCATATCAGGTAGACTTGCGCTGAGCATGGCACTACTACACTATCGATCAGTTAATTAGGATAGCGCACTAGATCTCTTTTAACTTCCGATGTAACGTTTCACCTGAGTCAGTATCAATAATCTCTCCTAGGCTTACAACTCTGGCCTGAGAACAATCCCGGCATTATCCATGTAGAAATCCAAATCAACTGTGCCGCCAGACGCGCTTTGACCACGTCGGCAAGTATATCCAAAGGTAATATTTCCTCCGTTACTGCTAAAATCAATCGAATTACCGCCCCCAATTTCACTAAAATCCTCAGTGACAAGATTTGAAAGGCTAACTGTAGTCCATCCACTATTGATTAGTGGAAAAGTCACCAAGAAACCACGTATTGACCATGGGATCTGGCCCCAAAGCGATAGTGCCAGCTGTAGAGTTATCCCAAACAATACAAATCAACCCGTGGCTTGGAACGATAAGACTAATTTGCTGCCCAATATGACTAGATGGGATCACTGACTTAGCTCGCTCATCAGTGATCATAACATCGTAAACCACGGAATTCGGAAGTGTATAAGAGAGTGTCTGACTGCTCGACTCAGTACTCTGCCATACATCGTAGGTCCTCCCATCAATTTCTACACGAAATCCAGCAAAGCCAGTCTGGTCGAGCTTATCATATAGAGACACCTCGCCACCACTCTGATCCCGAACATGAATTGCAGCTTCATAATCAAGATTACTCAGGATGGCTTCGCAATTAGCATCCTCTTGAAGAAAAATCTCATCCGCATCCGGGTCTCCACGATTATCGGTAATCTGGGCATTGCCATGACTGACGGAATCAAAAGTCGTATCGAGAATGCCAATTCGCAGACGCGATGCTACATTATGTCCGCGACATTTGTATTGCTTGCTATAAATGCTTCCCGAGTCTGTCGGAACCTCTTTCAAGCAATTTTTCTGTTCTGTTCGAATTCGAATACGCACATACTCATCTGTCCGAGTGGAATTGCTGGATTGCATCAGCACTCGACCAACCAAGTGGTCACCTAAGCCTAGCCATATCTGTTGCACATCCCAATCAGTTTCAGAGTTCTCGGGCAGGAATGTCGCTTGCTTTCGTGGACGATATATTGCACCCAAGACTGCAACAGGAGTATCTTCATCCGCCGAGACCATCGTACTCCCTATATAGTTTTGTCCTGTAACAAACGCCGCACGCCCCTGCAACGACTTGGAAACATCCAGAGGCAATAAGCCGACTTCCGGACTGACCATAGTCAGCCCTCTAGCAGCATAAGCATTGATATCCTGCGTCGAATTACTCGAATCTTTTTCTAAACTCAAAACCCCGACCAAGCTATCCTGAGCTGGCCCAAGAGAGCCAACCATCCCGATGTGCCAATTACCTACGTCATGGCCCGCTCGCGTTCGAAATCCTCCGATATCCGGATCCAGTTCCATCGCGTTTGTGGCCGGATCAGCCGCAACAACACTCGCATCCCAGAACTCCAAACCTAGAATGGCATCAGCCTTGTCAAGTTTACCCAATGCGAACTGATCTTGCGCAAACCTTCGAACAATACTATTTCCTGAAATAGACGCAACAATATCAAATTCACCGGCATATCCCACACGATTTCGACTCATAGTATGCTTCCATGCCGGACTTGTCGCATTCTCAGGAACTCCCTGCAACCATGCCTTTGCAAAATGATCACTCATAGCGTCCAGAATATCGCGAGCATCTAACGATTGCGTGTGAAGTATATATTGCGCAAGCATACGCACAATTAACCTAGAATAAGCCGCTTGAGCATTACTCGAGATAGACGCATTAGTCCAATTCGACGTATAAGGCACCGATCCACCTGGCAACATCACTTCTTCAAGAATATAACCGACAATCTCTTCGGCACTCTCTAAGTAATCATCCTCAGCATAGAGTTTACCCGCGGCTCCCATGCCTGTCGCATACGTTGCATCAATATTTGGATATGCTCCCGAGAGCTTCGTCCCCCAGTCTAATTGAGTCCTCTGCCCATATTCATCGTACTGGAAATCTACTGCAGGCTGAAGTGCAGACATCCACTCGGCCATTATCGTCTCATCAAAAACGTTCGCCTTCTGTAACTCCCAAAGACTTGGCATCAAGGCCGCAAGCACAAAACGGTCGCTATTCGAATCACCTGAACGCCCACTATTGGGCCACCACCAACGATTCCCAGCACTAATCGTACCTCCGAGATGATCACAGAGATAGTCAATCTGCTCTCCAACCAAGCTGAGTATATCAGACTTCATTGCACTCTCAATTTCCGCCAAATCATGGCTGAGCGCCCAGACCCGGTAACGAAGATCCTCAGCTATTTTTCGAAAATCAGGATTAATAGTGAAACTTCCATCCAGATTGGGATCAGGCATATCTGGAATTGTGAAAGTTCCCTGTTCGAAACTATCATTCAACCAATCTGCATATTTATTTCCGCCGACTTCATGTAATGCTAAAGCATTAAGCAAAGCACGACCATTTACAGCAGAAGAAAGGCGAAAAGTTTGTGAAGTGCTGTTTGCAGTAAAGATCGTAGAAAGCCTAACAGCAGGTCCATCAGCGGAAACGTAAGAGAAAGCAGGTGACTGAACACCTGGACTATCATCCGTTGAAAAAATCATCGCACGCGTTTGAGGCGAAACTCCTTCTTGAAAATGAAATGTTTGCAGACGGTATTTCGCTTCCGGAACCAGACCTGAAAAAGTGATGTCGATATATGCAGTTTGCGGACCGGCAAAAGCCGTGCTCGCATGACCAGTGAGCAATCCGTTCCATTCTGAAGTAGAGTACATAGACGTCGCCCAATTACCGCGCACACTGCCACTTGAAGATGTGACGGTCACCGTAACCCCATTCTGCGTTGATACTGCGGTTGTTGTGTTAGTCCCTCCTGGAGCATGAAACTCAACCTCATTAACAATGACATTGGATGCTCCACTAGGCCCCAGATTCACAGCAGCAAGTAATTCTCCTTCATTTAGCACACATGGCTCGCCACTCTCGTCGAGAATACTACTAACTGCATTGATATAAACTAATTGATTAGTGCTCAATTCGAGCTCAATATTATCGATGTAAAAATCCAAATCTGCAGTATTCGTAGTGCTCGATTGTCCACGCCGAAAAGCATAACCAAAGCAAACCTCCCCTCCCGTCGAACTGAAGTCGAGCGTCCCAGAACCACCGTCCAATCGGACAAAGGAAGAAGCTAAGGCATTATCAATCGTATATTCCCACCAAGTGTCCCCATGATCGAGCAACACATTATACCCCGTTTCATTACTAATGTATTCCACTCCATCCTGTTCTGCCGCAATAAAGAGCTTTACAGTTTGTTCAGGTTTAAAATCACCAGCCAATTTGACAGATTCAATCTCTCCAGCGGTGGAAGGATCATAGCACCAATTACTATTAAACGCCGTCGTATAAATAGCTATATTTGCGTTACTATTACCAGTATAGCGCATATTTTGACACAACGACGGAGCAGAATTTCCTTCAACATTAGAAACCGATAGGGAATCCGTGTAACTAGCGACACCGTTATTAAATGAATACGAACCAAGCGACCATGTACTTGTAGTAGGATTCGCTTCTAATCCAAAAATAACGCCATTCGCATGAACTACATTCAGCTGTAATACCAGGACAGCAGTGACACTCAAAACACTCAGGGGAATAGGGAATCTCATAATATTAATATGGGGGTAGTCTCTTTCCTCTGAATCGAATGCTACGAAATAACAGAAGCACGAACAGAAAGTATAGAGTAGATTAACAGGTAGGGATCTTGAACTACTATTATACGAAAAAACAAACCACAAGATAGCGTTGAGTTTGCACATGCTGATACTATCTTATCACCTCGAATCGCAATGTAACCATTCGAAAATATTTAACCCAGATTAATAGGATGACAAGAGTGCCCTCACCCGATTACAGAATTTGGCTTAAACAGCTGTAGCACCTCATCATAAAGATCAGTAATTCTAAACGGGGTAAACTCATCTGCGAACAGTCCTGATGTAAACGTGAGCAAATGGTGCAAAGTCACTACCGGGTAATCCTGTTCAAATTCAGGCAACCTACGCATCACTGACACATCAATGTCTAGACGCTCCGAATCGGTCATCGATCAGGCATAAAATGAATCATCTAGGTTTGGACCATTCCAAGGCAACTTACAATTGCTTCAGAAAATAGTTGCATCAACTCATTGATCCAGGCTAATCGCAGCCCATTCCTCCGCAACAGGATAACATTTTTTTTTAATCTAACAACACACGCACCAACTGCCAATGTGAGCTCCCCTTAACCGGCTCCAAGAAGACCAGGCTAACACGCTCCGAAGGAAGGGCCAAGGAAGTCGTAAGCACTGGCTTCCAACTGTCCGCTACTTTAGTCGCAATTTTAATGACATGACGCCCTGCTTCCTTTGGAGCTTCTAAGCTCTGCATCCCCCCAGCCTGAATCATAGCTCGTCTATCATCATATTGAAAAGCCACATTCTGATCTGATAAATTGACGAAAACGGGTTCCCCAGGCTTAAAGTGTGTAGAGCCAATATTAATAACTTGAGCGCGCTGTAATTCCCCCCACTCTTCACTTGTCTCTGTTGCTCCGGGATAAAGGAAAGCCATAAGATTTGTTGCCCCCTGGGGTATTCTGACTACACAATAAGGCTCCATACGAGTCATCAGTTCCCCAGTTTCAGGATTTCGAACTTCTTCTTCCGTATACAGAATAAGTGGATCAGGTCCCGTATAACGCATTTTAGAGGTACGATAAGCAGCCCGTGTTTGGAAGCTCTTCCACTCTTGATTGACTCGATAATGAAGCTTAGGCGCAGGCGTTTGCGTTGAACCGTATTCAGCATAACGCTGATTCTGCCAATAGTAGACGGAAAACTGGATTGAAACGATTGCTTCATCTGATTCCTGCTTTACTTGAGCCCCAGAAGGCGCCAATCCAATGAAAAATGATAAAAAAAACACCAACAGCAGATGGCGATAAATAGCTGTAAATGCATTGTAGCAGACGAAACGATTCGAATTGTATGACATGGATAATATACTCGTTAAATTTCTTCCTCTGATAACCAGCGAAAACTGACAATTCGATATTGACGCCCGAAAATCGAACCAATCGCAGGCTCCAAGGGCTCTGAGACTGAAGCATTCACTGGTTCAACAACGCGCTGTACAACAGCTTCACAAACGGCAGTACTGGCGACCTCATTCAATGTCACAGTATCCCCGTAAGCTCGAATAATAAAACTGTCAGAACGTGGCCGTAAAACAATACCTAAACGAGAAATAAGATCCCCTTGGCTAAGAAAGCCAGGAATCCCTTGCAATAAAGGTCCTGCCAATGCTTCCATATTATAATCATCAAACCATGCGTAACTTTCTGGTGGGCTATCATAGTCAGCAACTGTTGTAACATAGTTACTATCCTCCAAATCATCATTCACGCCACTTGCATCAACTGCAGCTTGCAAAGCACCTTTTAAACGATGTTCCGAAATAGATGCATCCGGATCACGATTAACAAAGTCCGCAAGCGAATAAAAAGGCCCTCTGGCCTTAACTTCATCCACAATTGCCATGGCCAAAGCAGCCACTTGAACCTCCGTCAAACGACGGAAGCCTGCATAGGCTTCCAATGAATCAAAGGGGCCAGAATCATAGTCACCGAGTTTTGGATACTGAGAGCGTAGAAATGCACTACCTAAATCAGAAGAAGTAATCGTTCCGTCCTCGTCGGTTTCAATGTCCATCCCTGTAAATGATCGCAGTAGTGCAGTCCATGCCGCAACTGATGTTGAATTGATATTAAAAGCACCATCAATATAAAGATTCCTTGCAGCATCTATATCAGCCAAACGTTCTTTCCAATCGCTCGCATCCATGTTTCCGTCAGAGGCGTTTTGCATGACCTTAAGTCGTGAATTTGGTAATTCCGGAAAATCATCTCCAATCGCCCAGTCGTCCCATGAATCATCGAGCCAATCCTTAGTCACAGTAGATAGGTAATAACTATCATATAAGGCTTCGTTAATAAGGTAAGACCAATCATAATGAGTCGCCGCAGGCTCCATAGTGTCGCGAGACATAGGCCAGCTATTCCGAAAAGTCTGATTCGATAGCAGGCGAGGATCCGCGAGTGACTCGCCGATCACATACGCCGGACGAAAATTATCCAGAGCAATATTTTTATACGCATCTTTTTGCAGTATATCACCGATCCCCGGCATGGAAATATTGGCATGGCGCAAATCACCAATGCTCGTCACATCCTCCTTGGTGCGCGGCAAGGCATAAAGCACAGTGCGATCGGGTGATGTAACAGGCGAGAGCCCAACCTGCGGCACTCGAAAATCATTATAGGCATTCGGATCATTCGAAAATGCACCTAAATAGCTAGGCATCGCATTAAAACCACCGTGCCCTCCAGTTTGTAATTCCTGCGGCGCACGTCCAAACGCACTCGCTCGTGGATTAAAATTAGCCAACCAACGAATCGGCTCCCAAGCCTTAGGCGAAGCTTTTGCCAAGTCAGGTTGCCGCAGACGAACCATAAAAATTCCGAGTGGTCCATTAGTGCTTCCACTAGGGTCCTGAAACAAATACGTAGCGTCTGGCAAAGTAGTTTCCGGGTAAGGGTCTGCGGGCGTAAAAGTCAGCGCACTGATACCCGAATCTTCCTCAATAAATTTATGCCCAAAAACAGGTATATCCTGCATAAAAAAGACAAAATCATCCAGCGTCCCAGTATTATAATTGAGATCTGCCGCATCCAGAGCTACCCCCATGCTGGAATAATTAGAATTATCTTCTCCAATTAGAGATATTTCCAACTCTGACCACCCTGGTAACATAGTGAAAGGACTGGTTAAATCCCAATGAATATATGTGTCACGATCTCCTGGAGTCAGAGAAATATTATCATCTTTAGAAGCATTCTGACTTGGCGTGAGAACCACGGTTTCCCCTGGAGCCAAATCTGGAATCTCAAGTTTGAGTGCGTAATTGGCCGAATTCAGCTTCAGAGGATTTGTCGGTGTTAAAGTTTGACTTCCGGTTGAATCGGTAAAGCTAACGACGATTTTTACTTGTGGGAAACTCTTCATCCATCCATAATAATAAGTGCCTCCTTTGAGCGTGACATCGTAAGGATTCCAAAAAGAAAACAGCGGAAATACATGTAGGCGTCGCCCGTATTGATCGCCTCCTCGCTCTAAAATACTAGCATGAATGGCATACTGCATATGCAAAAGAACCGGAGCAATAGCACCCTCATCGTCCGTCATTTTTCGCGCGCTAATACTCGCATTAAAATCGCTACCAGTGAGGTTGTCTGGCAAATTATAATAATTCTGCAACTGCGTCCACTTAGGCCCACCAAAATCATCGCCTCCACCCAACTGCGAGCCAAACACTTGGTCGTCACCATGATAATTAATTAACTCAGCCATCTGCCCCTCAAAAGCAGCATTGAGGTTCTTCAGCAAACCACCCTGCTTAGTATTGGTCAATAAGCCCATTGAAGTCGTAGTCAGATCGTAAAATAAGCTTTTACGCGAATCGGAGGGGGCAGCTAAACCACCTGCTTCGAGTGCAAGATCCATATCTCCCCAAGAAGCTGCCTTAGCAAAGACAGATGCGTCAGACACCCCAGAAAAAAGACTATATGCACCCGACGAACTCGGGTAAAATACGAATTCATTCGTTTTCGCCGGAACACGTGTGGGCACCTCTTCAAAATGAACTTGAGCACGCGTCCCCAAATCCCCGACCCACCAAGCGTAATTACCGACCGAATTATCTTCTAGGCCTGTGAGATTCTCTTTCGGGGCCGCAATATAACCAGCAGTAACATCTGCCGAGCCCCCCCCAACTAATTTTGCATTTGTGCCTGTTGTAAGATTTCCTTCAACATCAAAATCTGCAGAAAAATCTTTTAGCGTATTTTCATCTGTTGCATCCTCATACCCAGAAGTTAAATAACCGAGAAACACACCAGTATCGCTTTGCCAAGCCCCAGTCCAATGACGATTCCCCCCCTGCAATTGAGGAGAGGCCTCCGCAGCCTGAGCCACCGCAGGGACAATTTCTGCACTTGCGGTTATTCGCGTATCTGCCCCGGTCATACTTTGTAAGTTACCCAAAGCAATCTGCAGTCCCAAAAGCGCATTTTGCTGCGCTCGCATACGGCTCTCTTGATTCGCACTACTTTGTGACTCCACCTGAATAAAAGTGGTGATAGACAACAGTAACAAAAGAACAAATGCCATCAAGCCAAGAGCAATGATCAACGCAAAGCCTTGATTGTGGCTAAACTTTTTGTTAATGGGGATAGGAGTAAGCGAATGTAACACGCCCATATACTACAAGATATTAAACATTTTCACTTCAACTCGCATAGCCTGTATTGATACTTTCTTAACTTATAGATAACAAATCACATCTTATACTATAATACTACCTAATTGATTACGGCTCAGTATTTTTATCGGATGGCGCAAGCGACACCAAAAGGCGGCAACAAGGGCGTCTCAGTAAAAGAAGCTTCTTTAGCCAAGACGCCCTTACCACTTGCCGTGTAAATGCGAATTTCACGAGCTTTTTTGATCGAAACCGGCAATTTCACGGATTTATCCGATTGATTGAACCAAACCGCATATCTATGGCCATCAATCTCTATAGAAAACCCCATAAGCCCCCCCCCATCAAGTTCAGTAAAGGAACTTGCTACTGATGCATTCTGATAGCTCAAATCAATTAGTGCGCTGTGTGAGAATGGGCGCCCACCACTTTCCTCGAGAAAGACTTCGTCAGCATTGGGTTGATCTCTGCGGTGATCAGTAATTTCAGCAAGACCATGCCTAAGTTTCGGAAAGCTACTTTCCAAAACGCGGAGCCGCAGTGGACCAATGCGATAAGCCCCGTCTCCTATTGGCCGCAGTTTATTACGATGTTCTGTACGAATTCGCATGCGTGCGTAAGCCAAATCACGTTCCTCTCCCGTATAGCGCATGACGCAACGACCAATTAGATAATTATCTAAAAACAACCATACCTGATCAACCTCCCAATCTGAATCCGGATTCTCTGGCTGATAGATCCCTGGCTGTCGCAATGAATAAGTAGCTCCGAGAACAGCCATAGACGCGTCCTTTGCAACCATGGAGCTACCGGCATAATCCTCTCCGGTGGCAAATAGTGCATTCTGAAAAAGAGGCGACTTCGGCTGACTACGCCCATCCAGTCCAACTTCGGGCGTAACCAGTAACAAAGAATAAAAATCATAAGCAGGCGCTGAGCCTTCTTTAATTTTTCTTGCACCGTATTTCGGCACAACTGCCATTGCCCCCACAAGAGAATCCTGAATGGGCCCCAACGCTCCGACCCAACTAAAATGTCCAAAGCGTCCACGAAAGCCATTAATGTCAGGGTCGAGCGAAATGGTATTGTCTGCGGGTGCTTGAGGCACTAAAGATGCATCATAAAAATTCACCGCCGACAGTGCGTCACCTACTTGTAAACGACCATTTGAAACAAGCTCATCCGCATAATATTTATTTTCAGACGAATTCGCCACCGAGGCAATGATTTCAAATGTCCCTGGATAAGCCAGACGATTAGTATAATTTGTATGCTTCCACCAAGGAGCCGTCGTATTTTCAGGAATCCCCGGCATCTCCCAAGCACGTGGGAAGTGTGGTTCCATAGACATCAGCAATTCACGAGCAGCAGCAGATCCCGTTAGATCAAGATATTGGCCCACAAAACGAATCACCACTCCAGTATACACAGGGGCAGCATTTACATTTAGCCCCTCACCACGATTACTACCCGTATAGCGGATAGAACCACCTGGCAAAATATTCTCTTGGAGATAGCCGACAAAAGTTTCGGCGGATTCCGCAAAAACAGGCTCCTGATAAAGTCTGGCCGCAAGGCCCATGACAAAGACATAAGCCGCGTCCATATTGGGATACCCACCAGCCAAACGTGTATCCCAGTTTTCATCGGTGTTCCCACCATATTCAACATACTGAAAATCGATTGCAGGTCGAAGCGCGAGTAGCCAAGTATCTATCTGTAATGCAGGCGCTGCTTGAGCTTCTCGAATATCATAAATCGCCTTTAAAAGCGGCGCGAGCAGGAAACGCCCCATATTAGGGTCTCCCTCAGTACCGGGGATTTCCATTCGCGCAGTGATCGCATCGATCATTCCAAGCGACTCATGCAACAAACGCTCACGGACCGATGCATCTACAGTACTACGCGCATCCAATGCGGCCCAAACGCGGTGTTCCAGATCGCGCGCAGCAGCAACAACATCACTCTGCTTCCCTGTCTCAGGGATTTTAACAGGTGCCGGCAGGGCGGCAGCAGCATCACTCAAATACTTCACATAGGGATTTACTGCCTGCTCAGAGATTGTCGGACTTAAGTCGGAAAACTCTCCCACGGATTCTGGAATAACTGACGGCGGCAGGTAGCTGGTCGATTCAGCCTCGCTGAAAGCTGAAACGTCTTCAATGCCTGCACTCGCTTCGTCAGTAGAAGACGGCTGACATCCTGAAAAGATAATCGTAAAAAACGAAACCGCAATGAGAGCAAACGGCGTACGGGATGAGGACAAAATGATAAGAGGCTTGTGCATCAAACTAATATATTCAGGTTAATTAACATTGGATTCGAATTCTCCAAAGGGTCGTGGCAATTCGCGAATCACCTCAGCCATTTTGGATTTTAAATCTACCACAGTGGACTGCACTGCTGGCTCATGTATCAAGTTGTGCTGCTCAAAAGGATCTTCACTTAAGTCGTATAACTGATCGGGCTCAAAATAGGCTGGAAATGTATACGCAGAATAAAACCAAACACCCACATTTTCCCAAATACCATTGCCAATGACTCCATCCCAAGCAACTCGTCGCCGCAACAGATTGTCCCCATAATTGACACGCTCAAAAGCCATTGCAGACGCAATCGATTCTGGCTCGCGCTCCCAAACCTGAGGATTCACCACTTTTTGGTATTCAGGAACACGATTCAGCAACAACTTCCAACGCTCCGAGACTAGTGCACGCGAGTTGTTTAGCTCAAGAAACACATACGGATGCTGATCGCGACGCTCACCTCGAATCAAAGGCAACAAACTCATACCATCCAACATCGCCCCCATCTGCGAAGAACCTCCTGCAACCTCAACAAAAGTTGGCGCAAGGTCTGCATTCACACAAAGTGCATCAATTTGAGATCCTGGACGTGTAACGCCGGGCCAACGAATGATAAAAGGAACCCGAGCACCTTCATAGCAAGTATTTTTACCACGCGCTTGATGATCTGAAGTAAAAATGACAATCGTGTTCTCAGCCAAACCATAAGCATCCAAGCGCTCTAAAATGGCTCCTACAGAATCATCAATCCAAGTTCCCATACTGCTGCGTTCGTCGATACCGAGCGCTTGCAAACGCTCAAAAATCGAATCGCGGGAAAGCTGCGCATCTTCTTCCTGATCCCAAAATCCGCCAGGAGTGGCTCGAACATCTGACTGTTCCCAACCTTTGTAATAATGCCCGTGAGGCACTGGCATTGAAACATAAAGGAAAAATGGTTCACCATGAACAGCATCAATAAAGTCCAAAGCACCGCCTGTAATCCACTCTAAATTATGAACTTTTAAGGTCTCAGGAACTGGCCAAAACTCCTTATTTTTATTAGAAACCGTCCTCGCCCAATCAAAGCCAATATACTCCTCTAGGTAACGTGTCAGTAAGGTATTATTTGCGCGCACCCTTCGTTGCACTTCCGAGTCATGGATATTGGCACTTGCTTCAACATCGAAGGGATACTCTACATCCATCTCATTTGCAATAGCATGAGCCGCGGATTCACTAATACCGTTATGCCATTTTCCAGAAATCCCGGTGGTATATCCTAAGGCATCCAAACTTTTAATCAGCGTAGGCTCTTCAGGAGCAATGGATGTATTCCATCGAATATTTACCTGCTGATCCTGAGGTATCGTAGCTAACAAGCCTGGGCTACGACTTGCGAGACGTCCCGTTAAAGAGGTATAGCGGCTGGGAGTACAAGCTGCGGAAGTAACATAAAATCGAGTAAAAATCGTTCCTTGATCAGCGAGTTTTTCGACATTGGGCGTCAGCATTCGAGGATCCTCAAAACCGAGCGTTTCATCATCCATCAAAGAATGCAGGTTTTGGACGATTGGCAGTGGTACATCTGCCATAAAATATCCAGCCGCGCGCATGCCTGTGTAACTAGGAAATTCACGATAATCGTATACACTGATTTCATCGAAATCGAGGTCATCAACATTAATATAGATGATATTAGGCTTGGAAGCGATCAAGTAATTGCCGATTATAAGGACGCTGAGCAAAATGCATTGAACAGCAGTTTGAGACAGTTTCATAGCTATATTCATTTGGCGATTACTTCCTTTAAACTGAGTAAATTACGCTCTTCTAAAATCGTATCCACCCGACATGGCAGCCCCGTCTCAAGCGAACGCTCCATCGCCTCCAAAATCGCAATAACATAAAGCCCATCACTTAAATTCGGGCTATGACGATCTCCTGTTTCTAGACACTGTGCAAAGTGCTCTAAATAATTTTGAAATTCGCCAGCATGATACCCGGAACCACCCCAACGAAAATAGAAACCACCATCATCCACATAAGTCTCACAAGTTGGTGCATGACCATCGATCATTGTAAAATAATCAAAGGTTGGATTCGTCGCAGTCGTCGTCGCAAAATCACCTCGCAAAGTGCAGCCCGCTACTGGAGCTGCTTTTGGATGCGCCCGAGGTGCCCCATAAATCCCTGAAGCCTGCCCCAAGACACCTTGCTCAGACTGAAGCACAAATTGGAAGCAATCCGCAAACTCAGATCCCAATTTACGACCAGCGTTACTAAGTTTAGAAAAACCACTCACTGTATCAATCGCTCCGAGGTACCAATAGACTAGGTCTACTGCATGCCCAAGTCCAGAATAGAGCCAGTTAACTTCCCCCTTTTTACCGCGGGCCCCAGCTGAACCTTTTCTCTTATCACCGTTATAACAAGCTTCGCATGAAATAAGGTCACCATGAACACCTTTTTCAAAATCCTCACGTTCCCGAAGAAAAGTCTGAAAAAAACGATAACTGTGTCCTACAAAAACCTGGCAACCTGAACGTTGCTGAGCAGCCAATAGCTCCGTTCCACGTGAGAGGTTATCGACTACGGGCTTGGTACACACAACGTGCTTCCCTGCCTCCAGTGCCATCATAATATGCTCTACATGAATATCGTCAGGGGTAAATACACCAATGACATCTACATCATCTCGGCTTAACATTTTAGTGTAATCAGTTGTCCTTTCACACTCGAGGTCAAACTCACGTTGACGAGCGACACAAAGTGCCTCGCTCAAATCACACACACAAGTCACGCACCAACGAGAGCTTCCTTGAGCCGCAGACAAAATACTACGCCCTTCGCCTAAACCTAGAACTCCCAGACGATGCTGAAATTCATTATCAAATGTGTGTGTATTGGGCATGATCGACTATGTAAAAGCTTGATTGTAACGTAATCACCCAACTAACACTCCTTAGATAATAACCAGCATATGTATTATCTTAACACACAATTATAAAGATAATCACTTTAGCGCCGAAAAAAAAGTCAGCTATTCACTAGCAATTACTCGAAAATCCTTATTTTCAAAGGACACACTCATTTTTCTTTGACCAATATCTCGCCCCTGATTGACCTCCTCCTGTTTCCAAGCATTGCGAAACTCCGAAGGAGTGGTTCTCTTAATGCGCCTAAATTGTCGATTAAAATTCGACAAATTATTAAAGCCGCTGTCGTAACAGATATTAGTCACGGAAGCATCAGTAAGTATCAATCGTGAACACGCATCTAAAATGCGGACTTCCGCAAGATGCTCCTGAAAAGTCTTACCTGTTTTTTGATGAAAGAAACGACTGAAAGAACTAGGTGCCATTGAGGCACACGATGCGACGGTCTCAAGGCTCAACGACTCCGTACTGTGATCATTAATAAATCGATGCACTCGAGCAAGACGATCTGCTTCATGACCATGTAGAGCAACTTGCTCCATAGACTTTAATGACTGCGTAAGCTCTAAATTCTCTGTAATTGTCACAAGAATATCCAGAACATGCAAGACTGAGCGTGCTTGTGAGCTAGCAAATAATTGCCGTATCTGACTGGAAACATGCTTACGTAGCTTTCCCATAAGTACCCTGGAGGCCTGCTCATTCAAAAGATTACGAATACGGCTTAACTCAGGAAGTAAAGTCGTATTCGTTCCCAGAAAGCTCGGTAATAAATGGAGAACCGTATAATGAGTCCAACTATCACTTGTACTGTCCCGAAGACGATTCGTAAAAGAATGTGGCACATTTGATGAAATCAAAAATACATCACCAGCTTGAAAACGCTCCAAATGACCATCAATCAGACAGATACCATGACTACTGTGTATAGCTATTAGCTCAATTTCCGGATGAAAATGATAGATACAATCAAATACTGGCAGTCGCGCTTCATGAACCTCATGGCAACAATTAATAGCTTTAGAACGCTTTTCATAGCGTGGAGCTGAAGGGGCAATAGAATGCATTTAAAATCTCAAACAAGGGGTAAAGAAAAAGCATTTTAAATATACAGCCTAAATAATCAGAAGGTCAACCGAGGATTGACGCTGAACTACAAGGGTTCAGCCACATAGGAGTCTTCAACAGAATTTTATAGGGCCAACAATTCGTAAACGAATATCCCGATGCTTGTTTTTATCATATCATTTCTGCCTGAATGTGCAGTACCCCCATGGAGAAGAGTTAAGCGAGAAAGTCTTAATGGAAAACAACGTTCATCTTTTAAATGCATATGCATCAAAAAGAGACGTCGAACATAATTAAATTATACCCGTTAGCGGATAATCGGAAGCGCTGCAGGCAGAATACCAATCACAATGGAAGCGACTGTCAGTGCGCCTAATAGAAAGCGATCACTTGATGTAGCTCCACAAGAAATATCTTTTACCACTGCTGTGGATGAAGAGGAAAAATAACACTCTCGTATCCACCCGAAATAATAGTAAATTGAAATCACCACACCAACGATGGCAATGATGAGTAAGCCATAGAGTTCCGCTTGAAAGGCAGCCACAAAAAGAAACAGTTTACCGATAAAGCCTCCCAGAGGAGGAATTCCTGCTAAAGAACCAAGACCGCATGCTAATACACCTCCAAGAAAAGGGCGTTTACGAGCAAAACTTTCGTAGTGGTCAAGCTCTTGATTTGCATCTTCTTCCCCAGCAGCAATCGACATCACTCCAAAAACAGCAAAGGATGCCAACAAATATGTCACCAAATAAAAAATTACTGCGTAGACTGCCCAATCTACTCCTCGCATCACGGCAATAACTCCAAGTAATAAATAACCTGCATGTGCAATGCCGGAAAGGCCCATCAAACGCTTCACATTGCGCTGTGCGACTGCAGCAATATTGCCAAATAGTATAGTCGCAGCTGCAATGACTGAAAGAACGGGCACTAGGAAATCTTGAAGTCCAAAGAAAGGACCACGTACCAATTCAATCAATACGATAAAACCCGCGGCCTTGGAAGCCACCGCCAAATATGCAGTAACTGGTGTCGGCGCTCCTTGATAGACGTCAGGCACCCAGATTTGGAAAGGAACAGCACCGATCTTAAAACATACACCCGCAATCACTAGCAAAGCACCAATCTTCACAATCATGTTATTCATATTAAGAATAACAAAGTTCATCAATTCTCCATAATTAAGCGAATCACGGCTAGCACCAAGTAGCTCTGGATTGCCTGCAATACCATAGAGCAGTACAATACCAAAAAGTAAAATACCCGAACTCAGCGCACCTAGAATTAGATACTTTAAACCTGCTTCAAGTGAAAATTGACTGGTGCGACTATAGGCAACCAATACGTAAAAAGCGACGGTCACGGTTTCCAAAGCAACAAATAGCATCACAAAATGTGTGCTTTGAACCAATAGCATCATGCCAGCTGAAATGATCAGTACTAAGGCATAAAACTCAGTCTGCGGCAAAGTCTGTTTAGACAAATAAATGTGGCCGAGGTAACAAACGGCAATCGAACTCACCAGAAAGAAGCCTCGCATAATTTGCGTCACATCTGTTTGCGTAATGAGTCCGCTAAAGTATTGAAACTCCCCGATACTGCAACGTCCAACAAAACCAAAGGCAATCATCAGAATCAGCACTTGCCCCCAAATCGCCAAACGTGGTACCCAAGCTTGCCTATTCTTGGGTAAAACCATCTCGGCAGCTAACAAGCAAAGCGCCAATACGCCCATCATAATCTCAGGCAAAATGGCGGCCCATTGATTTGTTGCGGTATAACCGCTCAAAAATTCTATAAGAAGTTTGTTCATTAGTGTGTAAGCTCCTTGTGTGTATCCACGTCAGTAGATAGCACGGCCGAATGGATGACTGGCAAATGGCTTTGTTGCTGTGGATACAGCTCCAGCAACTCTCTGTTAGCGTCGTCGGAAAAAACTCGTGGGAATATACCTGTCAAAACAAGCGCGGCAATGAGAATACCAGCAGACAATTTCTCGAAGGCTTGTAGATCAGTAATCTGATCACTCTGTAAACGCTCAACAAAGGCTGCCTTAGGCTGCCCAAAGAAGATATTTGCTACAGCACGTAAACCGTAAATCGCAGAAATAATAATCCCGGTAGCAGCGGGCACCACGATCCAACGAGTGAGTTCTGTTTCCGCTAATGCTGCAAAGATAGTAAACTCTCCCCAGAAATTCCCAAATCCAGGCAGTCCAATACTAGCCATGGAGCCAGCCACAAAAAAGGCAGCCAATACGGGTGCCTTAGTCGCGAGCCCGCCCATCTCCGATAAGTCGAAAGTTTGACTGCGATGGTAAATACAAGTCGAGAGCATGAAAAGCAGCGCGACTGAAAGACCATGTGCAACCATCAGAAGTAGTGCACCACCCGCACCTATGACAGAAAAACAAGCCAGTCCTAAAAAGGCATAGCCCATATGCATCACGGAGCTATAACCAAGCATCATCTTCAAATCCTTTTGAGCCAGAGTCACGAGCCCAATAAAAATAATATTCCCAAGTGCCAGCCAAACGATCCATGGAAACCAATGGTCAGCTCCAGCGGGCAGCAAAGGTGCCGCGATTTGCAATAAGCCATAGAGGCCAAATTTCTTCAGCACGCCTGCGTGCAGCATCGCTGCTCCAGTTGGTGCAACCGCATAGCCCTTGGGTGCCCAACTGTGAAAAGGAAACAACGAAACCAATATACCGAAACCGAATAGAAGTAAGGCAAAGATATTGTTTTGCACCGTGTCGGAAAGCGGCTGTGCACTTAAGTAGTTTCGTAATTCTATTAATGAAAAAGAATCGGCACCACTTTGCACATACAAGGCAATCAAACCAAGTAAGGAAAGAAGCGCTCCTAAAGTGAGATAAATCGTCATCTCGATCGCTGCTCCTCGCCGACCAACGCCCCCCCACATACCAATCATCAAAAAAGTAGGAATGAGTGCAAACTCGTGGAAGAAGTAGAAGAAAAACACATCAATCGAAGCAAAAGTCCCCATCAAACCACCCAACATAAAGAGTAATAGAGCAAGGTATAGATGTGGCCGTTCCGCCTTAGAATACATGGCATAAAGACCAGCGGCCAAACCGACAGTCCCAGCCAATAAAAAGAGCGGCATAGAAATCCCATTCAAGCCCAAGTGCAGATAAATGCCAATACTCTCCAAACCGGTTGGCAGACATAGTTCGAAATTATATGCACCAATTAAAGACGGATCGAAGCGACTATATAGCAACAGGCCGATAATAAGCGGCCAAGCAAAACCAAATACAGCGATCGCACGCATAGTAGTTGGACTAAAACGTGCACCTAAAAGCAACACCACACCCGCTAAGAGCGGGGCGATTATTGCAGTAAGCAAAAAGAGTGAATTCGTATCGAGGTTTCCCATATCTAACCTAAGAAAAATTGAATTTACAGAAGTCCCGAAGCGACCGCCCAAAGAAGAACCAGGCCAGCTAGGAACCAATAAACGTAGCTGTGAATGTTACCATCGTGAAGGGATCGAGAGCACATACCCACGAGTCCAACGATGCCAGCGCTACCGCGCACGAAGATACCTTTAACTATAAAGACATCAATAAAGCTGAGAAAAAGTGCAAAACGTTGCTGAATTTTGGCTACATAAAAACCATAAATCTCGTCAAACCAAAGTCTCGATTTAAGAAAATGGTATACTGGAGCCGCCTGCTGTTCGAGGCGGTCCTCTTTTGCCCCAGCCCGATAAAAGAATAGAGAAAGAACCAGCCCAAGCACCCAAGCTGCGGAGCCCAGAATCAGCACTCGATGGTGCATCGTGTCATAATCAGGCAAATGATGTAAGTGCTCAAGATTATCTCGAATCAAACCACCAAGTTGTTCTGGCCAGAATCCGATCCAACCACCAGCGACAGAGAGAACAGCCAAGACAATCAATGGTACCAACATTGTCAGCGGGCTCTCTTTAGCATGCGATGCTGCCTCCGACTTTGGTTGACCAAGGAAAGCAATCCAGAAAAGCCGCCCCATGTAGCCTGCAGTTAAAAAAGCCCCGAGAGTGAGCAAAATGAAGATTGGCGAATGCTGTAATCCAGCCGCAATAAGAATCGCATCCTTCGAGTAAAAACCAGCGAGCCCATACACACCACAAAGAGCTAGTGTACCAAGCAGGAAGGTAATCGCGGTGATTGGCATTTTCTTGAGCAACCCGCCCATTTTGAAGATATCCTGCTCATGATGGCAGCCGTGAATAACAGAGCCTGCCGCAAGGAAAAGAAGTGCTTTAAAAAATGCGTGCGTAATCAGATGAAAGAGTGCCACACCAGGAAAACCTAGACCAAAAGCAGCTGACATGTACCCCAACTGCGAGAGTGTTGAATACGCAAGAATCTTCTTAATGTCATTCTGACCATATGCGCAGAAGCCGGCATAGACTGCCACGGTGGTACCAAGCCATGCGATGAAAGTGAGCACTTCGGACGGGAATAAAAATTGAATGCGAATTAGGAAGTAAACACCCGCGGCGACCATGGTAGCGGCGTGAATCAAAGCAGAAACTGGCGTAGGACCTGCCATCGCATCGGGTAACCAAACGTGAAGCGGAAACTGGGCTGACTTACCAATGAAGCCACACATCAATAAGGCAGCAATACATGCGCTAATCAGTTCGCGATTACCTGCGACGATGCCATGCATCTCGCTAAGGTTAGTGGTGCCGAAGTGCCAGTAGGCATAAACAATGCCGATAAGGAAGCCAAAGTCTCCCACTCGATTCACGATAAAGGCCTTCTTGGAAGCCGCTGCCGCTTCCTCTGTATTCAGATAGTGACCAATCAACATATAAGAACTGAAACCAACCAGTTCCCAGAACACAAAAATCATTATCAAGTTATCTGCTAGAACAATGCCGAGCATCGAGAACATGAAAATAGAAAGCCCACCAAAAAAACGAGCACGCGCATTATCTTCAGCCATATAACCGAGACTAAAGACATGGATCAGAAAGCCAACAAAGCCCACCATAGTGAGCATAGTGGCCGATACACCATTAAAGAGAAAGCCCATGGAGACTTCGAAATCGCCAAGTCTTAGCCAAGTCCAGGAAATGGATACATCCTCTCCAGCAGCGCCACGAATGGCGATCAGTGAAAAGACAAAAATACCAGCTGCAGCCAATACCGAAATGGTGGAAGCGACTGTACCCAAACGACGACAGAAAAATGCAATCAATGCTGCCGAAAGCAAGGGCGTGATAAGAACTGCGAGAAGAGATTGAGCGGCGGTCATATTTCTAGCGACTCAAGGCGGTGAGTTGATCAACCATTACTGTCTGACGCAGACGGAAAAGCGCGACAATAATAGCAAGGCCGAGGGCGACTTCAGCAGCCGCCACAGTGATAATAAAAAAGACGAACAGGTTACCGTCCATGGTACCGTTATAGCGAGAAAACGCGACTAGCGCGAGATTCACCGCGTTGAGCATGAGCTCTAAGGACATGTAAATGATCAGCGTATTCTTCCGAAGAATCACTCCGAGCAAGCCGATTGCAAACAGCAATCCGGCAACCAATATAAAAGCATTTAAACCTACGGTCATGAGAATTAGGAATTAGCAGAGTGTTTTTTAGAGACGACGATAACACCGATCATGCCAGCGAGCAGTAGGAAGCCCGTCACTTGGAACGGCAACATATACTTAGTAAATAAACTATAGCCAAACGATTTAGCCGATGTAGTGAAAGGTATGCCAATTCCCTCGCCAGTAGGATTTTCCATCACAGGCATCAAAGAAGTCTCTGGCAAGTGTTGGCCTCCGGCAAAAGCGGAACAGATCAAGACAACTAATAGCGCAAAACCGGCAATCGATGCACTCAGCGTCAATTTATCCTTAAGAATCTGGTTGGTCTCTTTATCCACATCCAACAACATGATAATAAAAAGAAAAAGCACCATAACCGCACCTGCATAAACGAGAACCTGAAGCACTGCGAGGAAGTATGCTTCAAGTAACACAAACAATGCGGCCGTGCCTACAAATGCCACGATCATGCACATAGCACTATTCACAGCATTCGGACTCACCACCATTAGCAGCGCCGAAGTCAGCGTAATTGCTGCAAAGACGTAAAAAAGTATGTCTATCATTTTAATTGATTAATGTGCGTTACCTGCGGCCTCGGCGGATTTCTTTTTATCCCACTTAAAGTGCTTATCCGGCAATGTGCCACCAAGCTCATAAAGCTTCTGTTTATTATTGATCATTTCCTCTCGGGAATAACCAGAGAGTGAGAAAATATCCTGAAGAAAAATTGCCTCTTCCGGGCAAACCTCTTGGCAGAGACCACAATAGATGCAACGGAGCATATTAATATCAAACTCCTGTGGCGCCTTCTCGACATGTGCACGCTCAGGCTCCGCATCCGTATCGATCGCCCCGGGCGTAATACGAATCGCCTTGGGGGGACAAACAAATTCGCACAACTGGCAAGAAACGCATTTTTCACGACCATTCGGATCTTTAACCAAAGTGGGAACGCCACGATAGTTATCAGGAATGGTTGGACGCTCCTCCGGGTACTGCAGTGTCACTCCCTTCTGCAACATACTGGTGAAGGTAGTCTTCAAGCCCGTAACAATCTGCGGCAAAAAGGTTTTCTCCGCAAAGGACAGCGGCTTACGTTCTAGAACTTTTGTCTTAGCCATTAGATTTAGCGGGTGAGTGTATCGTAAAGTGCGATGATAATGGTATTCAGCACCAAGTTACCAACAGCAAGTGGAAGTAGAATTTTCCAACCAAGCGACATCACTTGGTCGTAACGGAAACGCGGCAAGGTCCAACGCATCCATATAAAGAAAAAGATCATAAAGAACACCTTGGCCATGAACCAAGCAACTGATAGCACGCTCCCGAAGATGCCATCTCCCCAAGGATCCGCGACCCATGGCAGAAAATTCCAACCACCGAGAAAGAGTAATACAAATATGCCCGATCCCATAATAATGTGGGCATATTCAGCCACAAAGAAAAGGCCGAACTTAAAACAGCCATACTCAGTATGGAAGCCGCCGACGAGGTCTGTTTCCGATTCTGCCATATCAAAGGGCAAGCGATTGGTTTCCGCAAAAAGCGCAACCAGGAATAGCAACGCAGAGAGTGGTTGCCACAGAATCGTCCATGCAGCCTGCTGTGATTGCACCACGCCAAACAGGCTCATT
Source organism: Thalassobacterium sedimentorum (assembly GCF_031127905.1). Taxonomy (GTDB): domain Bacteria; phylum Verrucomicrobiota; class Verrucomicrobiia; order Opitutales; family Coraliomargaritaceae; genus Thalassobacterium; species Thalassobacterium sedimentorum. The sequence goes on from NZ_JARXIC010000008.1 coordinate 142,805, forward strand.
CCATAACGACTTCCTTCAACAAATAACCCTTCTGAATCGTAATAACCTGGACTGGCCGCCCACATAAAGACCGGCAGCAGCGCCAAGCCCATTGCGAGCTCATAAGAAATCATTTGAGCGGAAGCGCGCACACCTCCGAGAAAGGGGTATTTACTATTCGATGACCAACCAGCCAGTACAATGCCATAGACTCCAAGCGAGGAGATTCCCAGTATGATCAACATTCCTAAATCAACATTAGCCAAGACCAGGGGCTGCGTAATGCCATCGGCATCAACATAACGTCCAAATGGTAAAACAACCATAGTCGTCAATGCAGGCGCAAGTGCGATAATAGGTGCCAAGTAATAATAGCCTTTATTGACATGCCCAGGAACAATTTCTTCTTTAAAAAGAAATTTAAGACCATCTGCAACAGGCTGAAATAGTCCGAGCCCAGTCATAACATTACCTAAAATCGGAATGTGCCCAACTAAGGGCACGCGAGTACGATTCGGCCCCACACGACCTTGAATCCAACTGGACACTTTGCGCTCAGCAAGCACTGAGTAACTGCAAAGGCCCATAAAGACAGAGATCATAAGGACTGCATATACAATCGGCATGATGTAAGGCAGAGATGCGTCTAAGAATTCCATATCAGAAACTGGTTCAATAGCTTAAGCCTCCGTCGCAATAGTGGCGGACGTTTCAGCGGGTGCCGCGGACGTTTCTTTAAACGCAACGGGATCAAATTTAAGATTTTTACTTTCCACAAAATTAAGATCGAGAAAAGCAGATGCGTCCAAAGCGACTCCCTCTTCAGGCAGTGCACTCCAGCGTATTGCAGCATCAAATTGTGCGATTCTCGAGACCATACGTTCCCAGACATCATCTATACTTAGAGGCGCCACTTTTTCCTGAGCCAGAGGTGCTGCGATTCTTTCAAGCACATGAAAGTCTGATAATACGCCACGCGGCCCAGGCACGGCAGTTTTAAAACGTTGTACACGGAAACTCTGATTGATAAATGTACCATCCTTTTCGTAGACCATCAGCGATGGAATCACCACATTCGCAACTTCACTGGTTTCATTGGCGTGCGTCCCCACATAAATCACCTTAACTTTAGCTAGCATCTCTTTATGGATGCCCAGTTTGGTTAAATCTTCGTTCACTACAAAGATAGTCTTCACAGCACCCGAATTAATATCACGGGCAAGAGCTTCAAGCTTAGCCTCACGCTCGGGTAGCTGATGAATTAAGCCTGTCACTAATGCCCCCCGTAAATTAGGCGTCCGGTCTTCTGACAATAGCAAGCCATCACCTTCAGCATAATGGCTGACTAGGGAAACTGTCGCACCACTACGTTGTGCAATGCTCTGATAAAAGAACTGTTCTTCAACTGAACTATGCGCAGAGGCCACGAGTGCCACTTCCCTAGCTTGCAAAAGCTCCACTGCCGCAGCTGCGACTTCATCAACTGTCTTGTGTACCCCTTCAATTGTATATTGAGTCAAACGATCATCCGACTCGATGGCTTTATACAGCACACGGCCGGAATCCGTCATCCATGTATCATTCACAGCGTCATTACGGCGCGGCGTGATACGATAAATTTTGCCCTCACGACTCCAGATCTCAGTATTGGCTCCCACGCTACTTTCAGTGCAGATACTATGCGTGCGTTTCAGGAACCAAACCCGCATTTTAAAGCGGAAATCAGTGCTAGTCAGTGCGCCCACGGGACAAATATCCACTGTGTTTAGTGAATAGTTGTGTGAGAGCTCTTTCCCGGGAAAACAAGTGAGCGTCGAGTAAGTACCACGATCGACGAAGCCGAGTACATCGTCGCCAGCCACTTCTTTGCTAAAACGAATGCAGCGCGAACAAAGGATGCAACGCTCGTCATCGAGTGTGACACGTGGCCCCAGCGTCGTGCGCTTGGGCTTCACATTCTTCTTTTCAATAAAGCGACTATAACCACGGCCATGCTCTGCGGAGAACTCCTGCAAGCGACACTCTCCTGCTTGGTCGCAAATTGGGCAGTCCAAGGGATGATTGATCAATAAAAATTCCGTCACTCCATTACGCGACTCCTTGACCATTTCAGAATTAGTGCGGATATGCATGCCCGGCGAGGCATTGGTAGCACAACCAATCGTCGGCTTCGGCATCCAACCGATCTTTTGCACTCCGTTCTCATCCAGAATCGGTTCGCCAGTGCCACGATCACGCATCGGCATGCCCATTTCAACCATGCACATGCGACAGTTACCTGCCACAGAGAGTTTCGGATGGTAGCAATAGTGTGGCACTTCCTTGCCCTTGCCGACCATCTTCACGGCCTCTATGATGTTAATCCCCTTGGGGACTTCGACATCCTGCCCATCAATATTAATGGTGATGTTTTCGACGATGCTCTGAATGTTCATGGTCTAAATTAAAGTAGTCTCCTTCGCGACTTCTTGGCCTTCCTTACGACGGGCTGCTTGCTCTTTGGCTTTCTCGACGAATTCGTCTTTAAATTTCGCGATAAAACTTTGGACCGGCCATGAAGCCGCCTCACCGAAGGCACAGATGGTGCGACCGGCAATCTGATCAGCAATGGATTTGAGCAGGTCGGCATCTTCTTCGCGAGCCTCCCCGTCGACCATACGCTGTGTAACTTTACGCATCCAAGGCACCCCTTCACGACACGGAGTGCACTGCCCACAGCTCTCGTGAGCGTAGAAATAGTTAATATTCGCCAGGGCCTCCACCATATCAGTGGTATCGTCCATGACGATTACCCCCCCCGATCCAGACATCGAACCGACAGCCATCAAACTATCAAAGTCCATCGGAATATCTTCAATGCCCCAATCAAATTCAGTGCCATCTTTCAGCTTACCTGTGAAACGCTCATCCGCCCGTAAAATCTTAGCGGACGAACCACCAGGAATGACAGCCTTAAGCTTGCGTCCGGGCTTAAGGCCACCGCATACATCGTATATCAGTTGCCCCAGCGTCACATCCGAGCAGGCAAACTCATAGTAGCCGGGCTTCTGCACGTGCCCGGATACGCACCAAATACGAGTGCCGGTATTGCCAGGTGTGCCGATCTTCGCAAAGCCTTCGCCGCCCATCTCGATGATGTGCTTCACGTCACAAAGTGTTTCCACATTATTGACGATGGTCGGGCACTGATACGCACCCAGTGCCGCAGGAAAATATGGTGGCTTAATGCGTGGATTAGCTCGGAAACCTTCTAAAGACTCAATCAAACCAGTTTCTTCGCCGCAAATGTAAGCCCCAGCTCCACGGTGCACAATGATATCACAGGAATAGCCCGAGCCAAGAATGTTATCTCCCAGAAAATTCTTCTCACGCGCTTCTTCGATCGCACGCTCCAGAATTTTGTAACCTTGGAAAAACTCACCACGAATATAGATGAATGCCAGCTTCGCTTGAATCGCAAAGGCAGCACACATCATGCCTTCGATCAACTGGTGGGGGTCCTGATGAATGATCTGACGATCTTTAAAGGTACCAGGTTCTGATTCGTCAGCATTACAGACAAGGTAAATGGGCTTGCCCGATTTACGGTCGAGAAATTTCCACTTCATCCCCGCGGGGAAACCGGCACCACCACGGCCACGTACGCCAGAAGTGAGCACCTCCGCGCAGATATCTTCCGGCTTCATCGTCACAGCTTTCTTAAGCTGCTCGTAGCCGCCGTTTTTCACATAACAATCGATATCGTTGGTATAGCCTTCTTCGTCGATATGTTTGAAAATTAATCTGGTTTCTTGAGGTGCCATTTTTAAAATTAAAAAATTATAAGTATGAAGGGGAGTTAGAGGCCTTTGGGAAACTCCCCGTTCTTCATTTTAGTCGCCATCTCAGCGGCTTTTTCCGGATCGATGTCAGTGTATTCATCTTCCCCAACCATCACTACTGGTCCCTTGCCACAATCTGCGTGACATTCGACGAATTCAAGCGTCACTTTACCGTCTTCACTCGTATGGCCGACCTTACAACCGAACTCCTTTTCAAAGCTTTTGCAGGTTTGATATGCACCCGCCAGCGCACAGGGCAACGTACGACATACGCGCACGTGATATTCTCCAGTAGGCTCGGTACGTAGCATGGGGTAAAAGGTGACGATTTCGATAATGTTAATCGGCTGCAGTCCCAGACGCTCGGCGATCCACTCCATCGCCTCCTGTGAAAGGTAGCCCTGATCCTCTTGCACCAAATGGCACAGCGGCAGCGCTGCACTACGCACAGTCGGATAGCGTGGCACAAGCTTGTCGATCTTTTCGATTGTTTCTGGTTTTAAATTCATTTGCCTGGATAGAGATCAGATTTGTCCTATTTTTTACTCCTAATTTTTAATTCCCAATCTATCTATCACACTCCCCCATCACGAAGTCGAGCGAACCAAGTATCACCGTAATATCAGTCATATAATGACCGGGAATCATCTTTTCGAGAATACTCAGATTACAGAAAGATGGACCACGAATCTTCAAACGGTAAGGCACACCTCCCCCCTTGGAAACGATAAAAAAGCCTAGGGCTCCCTTAGGGTTTTCTGCCTCAAAATAAACTTCACCCGCAGGAATCTGTGGTCCTTCGGTCACAATCATGAAGTTCTGAATCAGTTCCTCCATGCTAGTCAGCACTTTGGCCTTCTGTGGTGCAAAAATCTTTTTAGCATCTTCCGCATAATAACTGCCTTCTGGAAATTGGTCAATGCACTGGCGAATGATGCTCACACTTTGACGAACTTCCTCGGCACGCATCAGGTAACGATCGTAGCAATCTCCAGCGGTACCCACTGGCACTTCAAAATCAAATTTTTCATACCCAAGATAAGGTTTATCTTTACGCAAATCAAGGTCGACCCCACAGGCACGCAGATTAGGACCAGTCAGACCATAGGTAATCGCATCTTCCTTGGAAATTGCACCGACACCCACCGTACGATCCATAAAGATACGATTACGTGTTAGCAACTTATCCACTTGATCCAACACAGGTAGAACCCCCTTACAAAATTCAAGCACACGCCCCAACCATCCATCAGGAATATCGCGTGCCACCCCACCGATACGAGTATAACTAGTCGTGAAGCGCGCACCAGTCAGCTCTTCAAAGAGCGTATATAGCTTTTCTCGCTCCGTAAAAGTATACATGAAAACCGTCCACGCTCCAGCGTCCATACCATAGACTCCGATTCCTAACAAGTGCGACGAAATACGCGCCAGCTCACAGCATAAAACCCGAATAGCCTGACAACGGTCAGGTACTTCGAGGGCGGCGAGTTTCTCTACCGCCATGGCGTAAGCCACATTATTGGCCAGCGGTGCAAGATAGTCCAATCGGTCTGTATAGGGCACAAACTGATTATACGTCATATTCTCGGCGATTTTTTCATCGCCTCGATGCAAGTAACCCAACACGGGGTCGCAGCTCTTGACGATGTCACCATCCAGTTCCATCTTCAAGCGTAACACACCATGTGTGGTGGGATGTGAAGGTCCCACGTTTAACGCCATCGTCTCTCCTTGCAGCGTAGGCTCGGCCCCGTGACTGCGTGCCCCGAGATCGCCGATCGAAATTTCTTTTGTGGTCGTTGCCATGTCTAAAGATTACTCTACTGGTTTCTCCTGTTGCTCATTCCAACTTTCATCGCGAGCACGGGGCTCAGTCTGACTCATAGGACCATCCGCCGATGAAACGAAGGGGCCCCCAGCCATTGGCGCAGGCAGCACCTTGGCATTGGTCGCCTCAGCCACATCATCCGCAGGAAGAGGTGTTTCGATACCAGCCAGAGGAAAATCCTTACGCAATGGATGATACGGATAATCATCCCACATCAGAATACGTCGTAGATCCGGATGCCCCTCATAATGAATTCCCATCAAATCGAATGTCTCGCGCTCATGCCAATTTGCAGCAGCAAATACACCACTGAGCGACGGTAAGCTAGGATGTATGCTATCCACACAATTCACGGCGATCCGAAGATACTCGTGTTTAGTCGTCGATAACAGGTGATAAATGCCAGTAAAACGTGGACTTTGTGCATCCCAATCCACTGCAGTAACATCCAGCAAAAGATCGTATCCCAGCTCATCGCGCAAGGCAGTGCAAAACCCGACCAGATGATCGGCGGGACAATTCACCGCCAAATGATCGGCAGATTCACGCTCAGTCAAATAGTCAAAACGCTCCTTCAATTGAGCAAATTCGCTCTCGGCCATGATTTAGCTTTCCTTTCCAGCTCCTGCCAGTTTCGCGTCTGCGGTTTTGGCATTTCGTTCGGTCAAGTTCTTGACCGAGCGCTCCCGGCCAATCTTGTCCTGCAATTTAATCATCGCATCCAGCAGCGCCTCCGGACGCGGAGGGCAACCACTGATGTAGACATCGACGGGAATGATACGATCCACCCCTTGTAAAGTGGCATAAGAGCGATACATCCCGCCGGTACTAGCACAGGCACCCATGGCAACGACCCATTTAGGCTCGGCCATCTGCTCATATATACGTCGCACCACCTCTGCCATTTTGTAAGTCACCGTGCCCGCGACAATCATACAATCCGCTTGACGTGGCGAAAACCGCATCACTTCCATGCCGAAACGAGAGATGTCGAAGCGTGAACCACCTGCAGCCATCAATTCAATCGCACAGCATGCGAGACCCATCGGCATCGGCCACACCGAATGCTTGCGAATCCAATTAATCACAGCATCCGCTTGAGTGACAATGACTTCACCCTCCACTTTGCTATCGTAGGCTACGTTTGTTTTTTGCATGTTGATTTCAGCGTCAAATCGGACTCTATCCTCAAAGCTCAGGGAACTTAGTTGGCACCCAATCCCATGCAAGCTACAATTTAGATTTATGACAGGACACTATTTATATAGTTAAAAAATAACCCCAATAATCTCGTAAAAAATAGTTGGACTTGAGCACGGAACATGCCTAATTTGAAGGCTGTATCATGAATTGAAGTCTTTAAGAACTTCTTCTACCCCCTATCAACAACATCAGTTTATTATTATGAAAACTAAATCCACCCCCCGTTCAGGTTTCACCCTGATTGAGCTCCTCACTGTTATCGCGATTATCGGTATTTTGGCCGCTATCCTTATTCCTGCCGTTGGTAAGGTTCGGGAAGTCGCCAATAAGTCGAAATCATCTTCAAATATGCGTTCAATCGCAGTCTCCTACGCGACCTATTCAACATCTGGTGGTCGTGTTCGCACACTGACGAAAGCAAAAATGGATGCAGACACAGACATTACTTTGGATAATGTCGCTGGAGTCGCTCAATTTCTTGCGAAAAACTCGGACCTGACCGACGCCTCGATTTGGATCATCGAATCTGACCCAGCTGTTGCAGATTATTCCGCTACACTGCCTGCCATTGTCGGCTATCGCGATAGTGACAATGCATTCCAAACTGCAACTGAGTGGGTACAAGCAGTCCCCGTTGGTTACGACTTCGCAATTGGCGTCAGCGGCAACGCACCGACTTCAACCACGCCTCTAATTTGGACACGCGGACTCACCACTTCTGGCACTTGGGGACAATACACACCTTGGGGCTTGGGCGGCCATATCGCATACCTTGACGGTCACGTATCCTTTTATACTGAACTAGGCACTGAAGACGGTCAGCTGGTAGATCCAGATGATGGCTCTTTAACAGTCAACATTCAAGAGATCCACGACTCTGAAGACATCATGTTAGCACCCGAATACACCGGGAATTCATCCCAATAATAAGGCCTAACAAACGATTAATCTAATAAGCCCCAACCTCACTAAGAGGTTGGGGCTTTTCTTTTTATAAATGTATGACTTTGGCATTGTTGAAAGCAGCTGAGGCACTTTACTAGAGACTTAACATGTCTGATCCCATTTACATCTTTGGTCATAAGAACCCTGACGCTGACGCCATTTGCTCCGCCCTCGCCTACGAGGCCTACAAACATGCGATCGGGCAGACTGAATATGTGGCCGCACGTTGTGGCAATTCCAACGCTAGAATCGACGCCATTTTAGAGCGCTTCGAAACCGCACTACCACGCTTCATCGGTGATGTCACACCACGCGTGGGCAACATAATGCAAAACGAAGCGCTCACAGTTACGCGGCAGAGTACCTGCGCTGAAGCCTTGGAGCTCATCGACAAATATGACGTGCGCGCCCTTCCCGTGGTGGATCAAAACGGGCAAATCGAAGGCTTGGTATCCATTTTCCAATTAGGCGAATTCTTTATTCCGAAGCCACGGGAGCCTCGCGCAATGCGTCGCGTGCACACAAGCGTCCAGTCAATCATCGACTCACTAAACGCCAAAGTGCTACATGCCGACCATCAAGACGAGCTCGAAGAGCTTTATGTGCGCATTGGCGCCATGGACATTCGATCCTTCGGCAGTCACCATAAGGAACATGGTCTCCCCTCCGATCGAAGCATTATCATCGTTGGCGATCGTTGGGACATTCAAGAACGCTGCTTACAACTCGGCGTGCGCCTACTCGTCATTACCGGCGCACTGGAAGTGGATGAAGATGTCATCGCTCGTGCAAAAGAGCGCAACGTCTCACTCATCGTCAGCCCTTACGATTCGGCAACCACCTCTTGGATTATTCGCACCGCGACTCATATCGATGGCTTAATTGACCCCGAAGTCAGTTGCTTTAGTGCGGAAGATCGGATTTCCTCGGTTAAGCGTCGTATCGCCAATAACAACGATCCCCTCTATCTCGTCGTCAACGACAACAAACAACTTATCGGCGTCTTCTCTAAAAGTGACATTCTGCGCCCAAGTCATACTCGGATCGCCCTGGTAGACCACAACGAGTTGGGGCAAGCGGTCAATGGAGCCGCAGAGGTACAAATCACTGAAATATTAGACCATCACCGGCTTGGCAATATACCAACTGACCAACCTATACTATTTATTAATCGCCCAGTAGGATCTACCTGTTCAATCGTCGCCGATCTCTTTCGGGCACAATCGCTCACCCCCGAACCCAATATAGCAGGCATTTTAATGGCTGGCATCATCTCAGACACCTTACTCTTAAACAGCCCGACCACAACTCCATTGGAGAGTGAGTTACTTGAATGGCTTTCCCCAATCGCTGGTATCGAGCCTAAAGCTTTAGCCGATCTAATCTTTACTGCTGGATCCGTCGTTATCAATAGTGAGCCAGCTCAAGTCATCAGCTCCGACTGTAAAATATACGATGAGGGTGAACTCCGCTTCTCAGTATCACAAATTGAAGAACTGGGCTTCGATAACTTCTGGAAGAACGAAGAAGCACTGGATCAAGCGCTGGAAGCTTACCGGGCTAAAGAAGAACTCTACTTTAGTTTCCTACTGGTCACCGACATCAATTCACAGGACTCACTATTAGTTGTCGCAGGTAATGATGAACTCAAAAGCTCCATTAACTACCCGCAACGAGGCCATAGTAATATCTACGAACTATCCGGCATCGTCAGCCGCAAGAAACAATTAATTCCCTACATTTCCTCACTATTAAAAACAATGGGAGTTCTGTAACTCTGCCATAAACGACTCAGCTCCCGCATAATAAGGAGAGAACCCCATCTGCGGATGAAAGCTTCGAAGCGGAAACGGTGAATCTCCAACAAAGGTCCATTGCAGATCAACTGCCCGACAGAGTGCATAGGCAGCCGCAATATCCCATACTTTAACGCGACAATCAATCACACCAGTTAAGTATCCAGTGGCAACATACGCAGCCGTTAAGGCGCCACTCCCGATACAGCGGACTCGGAATTTTGCCAGCAAAGGAGCGAGCTTCTGCAGCTGTTCACTTGGCATCGGGAAATGTAAACCCACCATCGCCTGGGCATCGGCCACAGTCGCATTACGATCGACCTTTTTCTGATTACGCAATAATCCACGATCAGGTCCACCTTCAAGTAAATCTCGACTACTGTGATCATAGATAAAACCATAGACTGGTATTCCATCTAATAATAGCGCCAGTGATATCGCACAAAAAGAACAGCCTAAGGCATAATTATTTGTGCCATCAATCGGATCCACAACCCAGGCAAAACGAGCCTCAAGTGCCAAGGTCTCATCCAGTGGGCTCGCCTCTTCACTGCAATAATCGTCCCGAGGAAAATCACGTCGCAGCTCTGCAAACAGCTTCTCTGAAATCGCAAAGTCGGCAAAGGTCACCCGTGTATCATCTTCTTTCCACTCTGATCGAACGTCGCCAAACTGCCTCTCGAAAAAAGCAATCTGATTACGTACCGCAACACGCCCCGCATTAATACGATGACGCAACTGACTATCAAGGTGTGCTTTAGCCTGGCGATTCATTAATGAGAATGTCCCGCATGGTCATGCGGCTCAGGCACATCAAATGCCGGTGCTTTCCTAGGCGCTTCCAAAACTGGCTCTACTACAGCCTGAAAACGCTCCCAGAAAGGAATCTCCAACGTATTCTCAAGCTCGCGAATACGCTCCAATATAATTCCTTTTTGTGCATAAGGCACATTTGGCAGCTCACGGTGTAAATCTTTAAGATATGTGTAAGCCTCTGCATTCTTACCTTGTTTGCGCAACAATTCGGCATAAATTCGAGCTGCATAGTATGGAGCATCCGCTTGCTTGGATGCCTGAAGAAACCACTTGGCTGCATTCGCATCATCTTTCAAACGATTGAGATAAATCTGACCTTTTTCCAAATAAAGCTTTGCTCGGTCTGGATGAAACTCAAGCGCTTCATCCAGCAAATCAAAGGCTTGATGGGATTGCTCCAAGTCAATAGCCCGCTGTCGCGCTTCCGGCACCTCGCTGTAGCCCCCTTCTTCCCGAATTCGCCAATTCGGCACATCATAAGCAATCATGCGACTACCGTTTATCCAAAAAAACTCGGGACGGGGATCCAAGGTTGTCACCAAACGAACCATTGCATCCATCTTTACACGATCGCGCCGCTCCCATATAGTATTTGTTCGGATCCAAAGAAAATCAGCCAAAATAGCTCGAAAGCCTCCCAACACACCGACCACGAGACCTTGTCCCAAGGCACCTTCAATGGCCTCCAAGTTCATCTCAGGCTGCCCGGACTTAACGACCCGCCAAGCAGGGCCTTCAAGCGGTCGTGTCAATAGACCCAGTAAGGACAATATCAACAAAACAAACAAAATACGCCTGAGCCGAAGTGTAAGAGGATGTTGGAGTAAACTCATCTCTAGATTTCCCGACGACGAAAATTAACTTGAGCAAGTAACAGAAAAGCCACCGTATAAATCACACCATAGCCTACAAGTTGCAGCACAGTACTAAGCGGTAAGGCTTGATCCACATCAAATACGAGTTGATCCCCAATATTAAATAGTTGGAAATTGGGAAAAATCAAACCAAGCCCCAAGACAAGAAAACGCTCCCAGCCAGCCTCCATTCCAGAGTAGGCATCACGTGCAATGTACTGAAGCTGACAAATGATCAGTAAGAAAAAAGAAACAATAATAGTATATAAATTGGTATTGGAAAAGCTTGCGACAAAAAGCGTCATAGCTGCCAGAATACCGAATTTCATCCACTGTAAGAAACCAAATAGAAATACATCTCCATAACGAACCAAGGGGCCATCTAAAATCACTTCATCACCTAGCCGAGCAACCAGTGCGGTATCCCGCCAATATAAAATCGCACTCAAAACTAAGGTAATAACAAAAGTAAAACTCAGCATTAGCAAATGAGCGCCCAAAAACTTACCAGCAAGGAATTCCAGCTTATACACCGGCTTAGCCAACATCGTTAGTGCAGTACGGTTCTCCATCTCATAAAAGAAGAGCTGGGTAGTCGCGGTGATCGACAAGATGGAACCAAAAAAGAAAAGCGCACCGAAACCAAAATCTGTAATAAACTTCAATTCTCCGGTACCAAAATCAAATTGCTGAAAGAAAGTCGAACTTCCCACCAGAGCAATCGATATAATCAAAAGTGAATTAAAGAATTTTTGCCGCACCGCTTCGAGAAAAGTCGTGCCCGCAATCAAACGTATACGTGTAAATGAATCTAAGATGCTCATACCTAATTGCTCCCTTCACTATCATTATTCGCTGCGTGTTCGCTCTCACGCTGATGCACTTCTTTCAAAAAATAGGCATCTAAACTCAAACGCGGCTTTTCAACACGAGCCAGACGCGCTCCCTGAGCTTCAATTGCAGCTTGAACCGCTGCTCGTCCTTCGGCGCTCAAGCCCTCGACCACCAGCGATTCCGCATCTTTCTCTTCAACCAAATCAGCGACTCGACCTTCACGCACAAGTTTGCCCCGGTGCAAGATTGCAACACGATCACACAGTCCCTCGATTTGTGCCAACAAATGCGATGAAAGCAGCACAGTTTTTCCACGACGCTTAAGCTCACGCACGATATCAGCAATTGCTGCTGAGCCGAGAGGGTCCACACCAGCGGTGGGTTCATCCAGCATCACCAATTGTGGATCATGCACTAAAGACTGCGCCAAGCCGATACGCTGCAACATACCTTTGGAATATGTAGCAACACGCCGATCCGCAGCTTCGGTCATACCAACGAGTTCGATCACTGAGTCGACGGCATCGCCAATCTGCGCTCGCGGCACCATACAAATACGCGCGTAATAACGCACCAGCTCACGGCCAGTTAAATAGCGATAAAAATAAGGTGCCTCCGGCAAAAAACCAACACTTCGACGCGCATCAACTTGCTTACTTGGTTTACCATAGATTTCGCACGTCCCCGTGGAAGCCTCGAGTAAGCCAAGGATAATTTTAATGGTCGTGCTCTTGCCCGACCCGTTGGGCCCAAGTAGTCCAAAAATTTCGTTATCGCCGACTTCCAAGCACAAATTGTCCACGGCGCGAAGCTTCACGCCTCGAATACCGACCGAGAAGTCTTTGGTTAAATTCTGAATACGAATTGCGGGGTTGTTCATATACTAAAGGAGGGTTGAAAAGTAGTGTGGTACACAGGCTAAACATTCTGGATTATGTACTACGCAAGGCTGTGCAAGCGAAGACACTATAATTTATTGTTCGATTCGAAAATTTTGACAAGCACGCGGTCCCCGATCAGTCTTAATTTCTGCTCCACGGATATAATTTTGTAATTCAGACGCTACTTCAGCCTGAAAGGCAAGCACCTCCGACTGCTCTCCCTCAGCATAAAGATGCACTCGACCATCAACCAAATTACGCACATTTCCGGTAACATCAAAGCCCTTGGCCACTGACACTGTCTGATAGCGAAAACCGACACCTTGCACATGGCCTTCAAACCAGCAATTCATTTGAAAAACATGATTATTCATAAGTTAACTAAAGGTTAATAGATTCTACCTGGATGCAAGTGCATTAGGCCTTGTCTCATAGGTTTTTAAGCGCAGAGATAAGAACTGACACATGACAAACGCCTCCTCAGATTCCACAGCCCCGACGCTGATCGACATCATTTTGCCACTGGAGCAGTCCGAAGACACAAGTGCACAAAAAACTGCAGTCGCGGCTAAATTGGGATGCGAAGTACAGCAAGTCGTGGATTTACGACTACGCAAGCATTCAATCGACGCCCGCCAAAGAACCATAAAGGTGCAGCTACGCTTCGAAGTCGGCCTCGGTAAGCTGCTACCGCCTGAGCCAGAATTAGCCCCTCACTATCAACCAGTTCCAGCCAATGCATCCAAAGTGATTATCGTCGGATGTGGCCCCGCTGGACTCTTCGCCGCCCTACGCTGTCTTGAACTGGGTCTCTACCCGATTATTCTTGAGCGCGGCAAAGACGCCTCGACACGCCGTTTCGACCTAGGGCCAATTCTGAAAGAAGGCCGTGTCATCGAAGACTCGAATTACTGCTTTGGCGAAGGCGGAGCGGGCACCTTTTCCGACGGCAAGCTCTATACCCGTGCGACCAAACGTGGACCTGTGCGCACGATTTACGAAACACTGGTCGCTCACGGCGCACCGGAACGCATCTTAATCGACGCGCACCCACACATTGGATCCAACCTCTTACCTAAAGTGGTCATGGCAATGCGGGAATCAATACGTAACGCAGGTGGCGAAGTACATTTTGGCGCCAAAGTAGACTCTTTTCTAATACATAAGCAAAGTATTGTCGGCGTACGCACCACTGATGGCCGTGAATTCCTAAGCCAACAAGTCATTCTCGCCTCCGGACACTCGGCACGTGATATTTATGCTCAGCTATACGCGCAAAACATCCGATTGGAGCAAAAACCTTTCGCTGTAGGCGTGCGGATTGAGCACCCACAAGCACTCATCGATAGTCTGCAATATCACACAGCCCGCGGCAAAGCCCGTCCGGATTTACTCCCCGCGGCCAGTTACCGCCTCGCAACGAAAATTGACAACCGAGGCGTACACTCATTTTGCATGTGTCCCGGCGGTTTCATAGTGCCAGCTGCAACTGAAAATGACGAAGTGGTCGTAAACGGCATGAGTCTCGCGCGTCGCGACTCTCCCTTCGCAAACAGTGGCATGGTTGTCACCGTCGAGCCGGAAGACACCGCTGCTCAACGACCCGAACACGGCGTGCTCGCTGGCATTGCTTTTCAAAAATCGCTCGAACAGGCCGCCAAACAATTTGGCGGCGGCGGCCAAATTGCCCCCGGACAACGCGTGACTGATTTTCTAAAAGGCGCCAATTCCACCAACCTGCCTGAAACCAGCTACTTTCCAGGCATCACCCCCGCACGCATCGATCAAATTCTTCCCGAATGGATCACCCTTCGCATGCGTCGTGGACTCGATATTTTCGGCAAGCAAATGCGTGGCTACATAACGGACGAATGTAACCTAATCGGATTTGAAACCCGCACCAGTTCACCAGTGCGTATTCCCCGCGATGCCGCAAGCCTACAACACCCCGAAGTCACCGGCCTGTATCCATGTGGTGAGGGTGCAGGATTTGCCGGCGGAATCGTCAGCGCCGCACTGGACGGAATTCGCTGTGCGGAAGCCGTCGCGACAAATATCACGACTCCATAATATGATTGGCCTCATTGAAAGCTCCGGCAGTGCCCCCATGGCCAAAGGCTACCTAGTCACCCTAGTCGAGAACATCTTCAAGGCGGGCGGTTACCTACAAACGGAAATGCATCTCGATCATCGCCCCCAACAGGAGGCGATGGCACTCTCGGTTGCCACGGCTCTGGAATCCGATCAGCCACTTCTCTTCGAAGCAGGCACCGGAGTGGGTAAAAGCCTCGCTTACCTGGTTCCCGGTATCATTCACTCAGTCAACAGTGAGCGCCCCTTTATTATCTCCAGCCACACCATCAGTTTGCAGGAGCAGATTCGTGAAAAAGATCTCAAAATCTGCCGTGATCTTTTTACCCGGGTGCCCGCACTACGACGCTATGCCCTTTTCAAAACAGCGCTCATGGTAGGCAAGGGCAACTACTGCTGCAGTACCCGCCTCAGCAATGCGCTCAAAGATGCACAATCCACTAAACAAACAGAATTGTTTAAAAACGACGAAAAAGCAGACCTCGTGCGCATTGCGACCTGGTCAGCGACCACCAAGAATGGAGTGATCCAGGAGCTCTCTCCCGCCCCCCTGCCTGACATTTGGGATGCTGTCAATGCCGACAGCTCCACCTGCTCCCGAAAGAATTGTGATCCTGCAGTTTGTTTTTATCAGCGCGCCCGCAAACAACTACTCTCCGCCAACTGCGTCATCGTTAACCACAGCCTGCTTTTCTCACTCATCAATGCGGGCATGCAGCCAGAAGGTAAGGTACGCGGCATTCTGCTCGCTGATGATTTTGTGGTGCTGGACGAAGCGCACCGTATTCCGGCAATCGCCACCGATCATTTTGGCACCCACGTAAGCTCTTTCGCGGTAGATCGCGCACTCAAGCGCATCTATAACCAACGCACCAATCGCGGCAGCCTTCGACGCCATGGACAAGCCTGGGACCAAGATGCAGTCACAAATGCGATCGACGCAGCTCATGAATTCTTCAGTTACCTAGGCGACACCTTCCTCGCAAGAAAGCCCATCCAACGCATTCACAAACCAGACTTCTGCGATAATATCCTCACTGGTCCCCTCAAAGAAGTGGCCGAACGCCTAGGAGCTCTCATACAGAAGAGCGACGACGAACGTGCCCAAGATGAACTGCGCGATCACCGCCGTCGCATTCTAAGTTATCGAGATGCCATTAATGGCTTTATTACTTTCGCCGAAGAGGACCACGTGCAATGGCTTGAGCGCGGAGGAAAGAAGGGCCAAATCATTACCCTACGCAGCGCCCCACTCGATGTCGCCCCCTACCTGCGCAAGCACATATTCCAGCGAGGAACCGCAGCGGTGCTAACCAGCGCCACCCTCTCGGATGGCAACCATATGGATGCCTTTCAAGAGACCGTTGGCGGCCAAATCGCCGATAGCGAGATCGTCGACTCCCCATTCAATTACCAAGACAATTGCCACATTTACATTGCCAGTGATGCCCCCCAGCCTGAGCCTGGCCAAGGCCGCCTCGATCTCGATTATTTGGCCAATATGATCTGCTGGTGTGCTCGCCGCGTCGAAGGCGGCACCTTAGTGTTGTTCACCAGCCATTTCGATCTACGCCAAGTTCGCGATCGCACCGAAAATTTCTTCAACAAAATCCAACGCCCTCTCTTCAGCCAAGGTCATCAAATGGCGCGTACAGAAATCACTCGGAAATTTGCTGCTGCCGGCAATGGTGTGCTTTTCGGCACCGACAGCTTCTGGACGGGAGTCGATATCCCAGGACAGCCACTTTCGCAGGTCATCATAGCGCGCCTCCCCTTCGAAAACCCAAGCCATCCGGTCAGCGAAGCCCGCAGCGAACACATACGTGAGCGCGGCGGCAACCCTTTTGCCGAAATGACCGTACCTGAGGCCTTGGTTAAATTCCGTCAAGGCATCGGCCGCTTAATCCGGCGCAACGAAGATTGCGGCAATATTGTCATATTGGACTCGCGGATATTAAACAAACCATATGGTGCGCGCTTCCTCGAAGCTCTGCCAGTTCAAAACTACCAGCGTTTCAATCGCGAAAATCGGGATTCCGTATTCGCATAGTGTGTCTTCATTCATCTAACTACTCTTAATGCAAATCAGCTCCTACGGCATATCTGATCAAGGCAAAGTTCGCCAAGCGAACGAAGACTCCCTCTTCTTAAACGACACGCATCAATTCTATGCCGTCGCCGATGGTTTGGGAGGGCTTCCAGGAGGCGCCGAAGCCAGTCAGCGCATCGTCCAACTGCTTGAGCGAACAATGAGTCAAGTCAACTCGGCCGAAGAACGCGTCGATCTCAATGACCTCATGCTTGGCATTCATCAAATAATCACTCAAGAAGGTAACGATGCACATCCCTTTACCGGCATTGGCAGCACCCTGACCATCGGGCAAATCGTGGGTAATCAATTATTCATTGGCCATGTAGGTGATTCCGCCGCCTATTTACTTCGTGGCGAAGACCTCGAAAAGCTGACAATCGATCACACAATGGAGCAGGAGCTAATCGATCGAGAAGGCGAAGCAGCACGGGCCATTATGCCCCCCGAATATCAGCATACTCTAACTCGCTGTATCGGTCAGGGCAATCCACTACGGGTCGAAAATAGACAGATCAGCGTCCAGGCAGGTGACCGATTATTACTCTGCACGGATGGACTCAATAAAGTGCTCTCAGCCGACCACATCAAAGAAGAACTTGCCCGCCCACAAAGCCCCCGGGAAACCTGTCGACGACTCACACTCATGGCTAATGAGAACGAAGGTCCGGACAATATCACCCTAATCGTCGTGTATATTTCGTAATTCCGGGGCGAAAAGCATCCGCAGCAATCGGCGACCAAAGCAAAAAAACACCAATCGTAATTATTAATAACTTTAAAGATCTAATCAGAATGAAAAAATCCTCAATCTTCCTTCCCAAAGTCGAAGCCAAACCCGATAACATGCTCTTCCGCTTCAGCTTAGGACAAGCCCTTTATGAGGAAGGGGACAGCTTAGCCGCGATTCCACACCTGCAAAAGTGCGCCGACTCGCGGGCGGACTGGATGCTCCCCCGGATTTTGCTAGGTAAAGCACTGCTACAGCATGGCCAAGTAATACAAGCCAAACCCATACTGGAAACCTCATTGCAATTGGCGATCGCGCAACATCATGAAGATCCTGCTGCAGAACTTCGTGAAATACTGGCTGACATCTGAGCTACTGCCATCGATGTAAAACCCGATTCCACATCTTACACTTGCCGTCTGACTAACGAATGCGGTGCTTTCAATACAACATCAGGTCAGAATCGTCATTGCCATTAATCAGTCGCGACTGGATCGCTCGAGCGACTCGGCAAGCTCAATATTGATCACAAGCTCAAACGCAATGCTTATGGGGCATAATTATGCAGCTAATACTGGACATAAGCGAATTCCCAAGTCAAGTTAGGTATTATACCCTAACTACCCCTTAATCAACTATCCCTGTTAAATTAAATGGCTCAGGACCACCATCCCAGCAACGGCGACAATGATTCTCAAAATACTCAGGATGAAACTGTCCAGAGTAACTTGAGTAATCTGAATCATCAAGATTATACATTGCGCCCTGAACTGGAAGCCATCGTACAAAACTGCCCCAGCCCGACCCTGATTGCCGCAGCTGATGGCGCAATCGTTCGCAGCAATCAAGCGTTGCGGGAGGCACTTAAGCAGAGTGAACCGGAAATAATCGGAAGTAACCATTTACTCGGCTCCTCGATGTTTCAGAAAGCTGGCCTGTTGTCGCAGGTAAAATTAGTTTTTGAAACGCATGCAACAGTCCACCTCCAGATTCCATGGCCACTTTGCGATAGTCAAATAACAGCCCACGGCGCCCCCCCGCCCCCACTTACAACTCCAAATACGGTAGATGTCGTACTCTATCCAATCCTCACACCTGCAGGCGAACTGGAATACGTCTTTTGCCAATGGGCAAATAATCACTCGAATATCCGTCATTTACGGCGCAACCAGCAGCTAAACAATCAACTCAAGGTCAGTGGAGCGATTAATAAAGTCATCGCAAATCAACATGATGTAGAGACCCTCATCACACAATGTTGCGACCTATTAACACAACAGTATGCATCCACACGCGTTTGCTGTGTCTTAAGAGGAGATTCAGAATGCCTCAATTTTCACTACGAAGCAACTACACAGGCTTCCTCACGACACACGAATTCCGGCTTATCGAACGCTGTTCTTTCAGAATGCGAATATAAGCTAGACCAAAACGCAGACAACCGCCTGCAATACCTCCCAGGACAGCAAACAAGCCTTAGGCATCTTTTCCCGCACGACTGCGACCACTTATTACGCCTAACAATCAAACTATCATTTAAGAATGAATATTACGGACTGTTTTCAGTCGCGACTCCCATAATCGCACTCTCCGAAGAAGAAGAGACTTTTTTCTTCGAAGAAATTGGGCACCACCTGAGTCAGGCAATCAACCACCTAAAATTGCATGAAAAGCACAAAGGTGCTTACCAAGCCATGGAACATGCTAAGGCACTCGCAGAAAACGCCAATCGAGCAAAAAACGAATTTCTATCCGTAATGAGCCATGAAATGCGCACACCGCTCAATCCTATAATGGGCTATACCGAAATATTGCTGGCCGATTCGCAGGGTGAACCGGCGGAAATGCTGCAAACTATACTCAGCGAAAGCGAACGCATGCTGAGCCTCATTAACCAAATATTAGAGTATTCGCGCCTGAACAGCGGAAACATCAAACCAGACCAAGAGCCAACGGCCTTACTTGAACTATGCCAGACGCAGTTCGATCAAACCAGACAACATGCCCCTCATTTAGACCTGCAATTCCACAACGGGAATCATCAATTAACCCCCATCAACGAAAACTTACAAGTTGAGGCTGACGGTCATTTGCTCCGCAACATGATTAACATTTTGCTGGAAAATGCGTGCAAATACACAAAGCAAGGCTCCATACAACTTACAGTCGGGCGTATTAACCGAGCCGTCACACCTTTCGAGTATCAGTTCATTTTCAGAGACACTGGCATTGGTATCGCGCAACCTCTCCTGCAAAAACTATTTAAACCATTTTCACAGGTAGATGCCTCTTATAAGCGCAATTATCAAGGAATCGGGCTTGGTCTCGCCACCTGCCACAAACTGGTTCACATCATGGGGGGACAGATTGAAGCCTCTAGCCAAGCAGGAGTCGGTACATGCTTCAAAGTCACTCTGCCACTGAAAACGACCCGCGAAAAACCTGTAAGCACGAGCCTGGCAAAGCTAGATCGCAGGCTCAATATATTGGTCGTCGAAGACGAAATAACTAATGCCAAATTAATGGAACGCACCCTCTCGATGCTGGGCTGCCAAGCCACGCTAGCTGCCAATGGACAAATTGCAGTGCAACTCGCCAAAGGGAATCAATATGACTTGATACTCATGGACTTAAGTATGCCCCTATTAGACGGATTTCATGCAACCGAGGAAATCAAACGAAATCAAACCAACCAAGCAACCCCCATCATCGCACTCACTGCGAATGTCGAAACATCTATTGAACAGCGCTGTTTGGATCATGGGATGTCGGACTATATCAGCAAACCGATTAATATTCAGTCGTTTCGCGATAAAATCGCACGCTATTGCGCTTAATGCCTCCCGACTGCTCATCTATTAATCAGTATAAAATACTGCCTTAAATAAAAGAAGAATACATATTAACTTCCCCTATCACTAAAAAAGGAAGTCGGCACGAACTTCAAAGGAGTGCTTGCAAAACGCCCAGGATCGCAAATCAGCTGTTTTCTTGCCTTGCAGTCTGGCGAAGGAGGCCTAATCTCCGCCTCTTTTTTGGAATTTCAAGGCTCGTAATGAGCCCGCCGATGCCCTTCTAAACCACACACAAACAAACTCTTAACACACATACGATACGATCATGACCGACCTATCAAAATACAGAAATATTGGTATCTTCGCCCACGTGGATGCTGGTAAAACAACGACAACCGAGCGTATTTTGAAGCTCACTGGTAAAATCCACAAGTTGGGTGAAGTGCACGATGGTGCGGCGACCACTGACTTCATGGAACAAGAGCAAGAGCGTGGTATCACGATTCAATCAGCAGCGACCACCTGTTTCTGGCCTGGTTCGGAACAACAATGGGATGCACACCGTTTCAATGTGATCGACACTCCTGGGCACGTGGACTTCACAGTGGAAGTCTACCGTTCACTTAAGGTGCTCGACGGTGGTATCGGCGTATTCTGTGGTTCGGGCGGTGTGGAGCCTCAGTCCGAAACTAACTGGCGCTACGCCAATGATTCCGAAGTTTCTCGTTTGATCTACGTCAACAAACTCGACCGTATCGGAGCTGATTTCTACAAGGTTGTCGACCAATGTAAGAACATCTTAGGTGCCAACCCTCTCGTAATGGTGCTACCGATCGGCACAGAGAGCAACCTGAAGGGCGTTGTCGACCTACTTACACGCACAGCGTGGGTATGGGATGAGACTGGCGATCCTCTTGCTTACGAGAAGAAGGAAGTGCCTGCCGACATGGTCGACAAGGTAGAAGAATACCGTGCAATGCTCGTCGAAACTGCTGTAGAACAAGACGATGCAGCAATGGAAGCTTACCTCGAAGGTGAAGAGCCTGACCTTGCGACACTCAAAAAGTGCATCCGCAAGGGCACCATCAACCTCGACTTCTTCCCAACTTACTGTGGTTCTTCCTTCAAGAATAAGGGCGTCCAAAATCTTCTCGACGGCGTTGTAGACTATTTGCCTTCTCCTACTGAAGTGAAGCCACAACCTGAAGTGAATGCTGAAGGTGAAGAAACAGGTGAATTCGCGATCGTCGACGTCAATAAGCCACTCCGTGCACTTGCGTTCAAGATCATGGACGATAAATATGGCGCACTGACTTTCACCCGCATCTACTCTGGTAAGATCACTAAGGGCACCAGTGTGCTCAACACCTTCACAGGTAAGACAGAGCGTATCGGCCGCATCATTGAGATGCACGCCGACGAGCGTAATGAAGTGGAATCCGCACAAGCGGGCGACATCGTCGCCCTCCTCGGCATGAAGTCGGTGCAAACAGGTCACACACTCTGCGATCCTGCACACCCGGCCACACTCGAGCCGATGGTATTCCCTGAGCCTGTGATCTCAATCGCGATCAAGCCGAAGGACCAAGGCAATGCGGAAAAGATGGGCACTGCGATCGGTAAGATGGTTGCGGAAGACCCGACCTTCATCGTCGAAACCGACGAAGACTCGGGCGAAACCATCCTTAAAGGTATGGGTGAGCTTCACCTCGACATTAAGGTCGACATCCTCAAGCGCACTTACGGCGTTGAAGCTGTTATCGGTAAGCCACAAGTTGCCTATCGTGAAGGTATAACGAAGACTGTTTCCGATTCCTACACCCATAAGAAGCAATCTGGTGGTTCCGGTCAGTATGCGAAGATCGACTACACACTCGAGCCACTCGAGCCAGGTTCTGGCTTCGAATTCGAGTCCAAAGTTGTCGGTGGTAACGTGCCTCGTGAATTCTGGCCTGCAGTTGAAAAGGGCTTCAAAGCTTCCACAGAAAAGGGCGTGCTCGCAGGCTACCCTTGCTTGGACTTCAAAGTCACACTCGACGACGGTGCCTTCCACGCAGTGGACTCCTCGGCGGTTGCTTTCGAAATCGCATCCAAGGCTGCTTACCGTCAAACCATGCCCAAGGCTGGTGCAGAGATCCTCGAGCCCATAATGAAGCTCGACGTCTTCTGCACAGAGGACAAGATGGGCGACGTGATCGGCGACTTGAACCGCCGCCGCGGCATGATCAAGACACAGGAGCCAACCAGCAATGGCGGCATCCGAATCAAGGCAGACGCCCCACTTTCCGAAATGTTCGGTTATATTGGCGCACTTCGCACCATGACTTCCGGTCGTGGTCAGTTCTCAATGGAATTCTCGCACTATGCATCCACTCCACGTAACGTGGCGGATCAAGTGATCAAGGAAGCACAAGAGCGCCAAGAAGCAAAAAAGAAGTAAATCCTTCGCTTGACATTAAAGCTCTGCCACCGCCAGAGATCAAAATTTAACCAAGTCCCCGTTCAAACGAGCGGGGACTTTTTTTTGCTACTCGCCGGATACTCCTCTACAGATTCAGCCTCATGCGTGAGCGACCGGTCACAGTCGCTCAAATTACGAGATTGCGCTTATGCAACATAAAGCTTGGGTAAGACACTATGCCCGAGAATAATGCACCCTTTCTGTCCCCATCGCAAAAGCGCATAGTCGCAGCCGGAGGCACGGCATTGGCAACCGTTTTCCTCGCAGCAACCGCTTACTTTCTGTTCGCGTTACTGCGTGAGCTAGTCACTCAGTTTAAAGACGTGCTCCTGCCACTTGCGATCGCAGCAATCCTCGCCACCCTACTACGCCCAATCATCACCCTCTGCGAAACCAAAACACGTCTCAACCGTGTCGGCGGTATCATACTCTTGTTTACGCTGGTTTTAATGACACTCGTAGCCATTGCTGTATTTGTCGTCCCTCCAGCACTCGAAAATGCAGGTGAATTTCTAAAAGCAGCTCCCGACATGCTGAGCCGTCTATTGGAATCCATACAGGGCTTTGCCCCTTCAATCTGGGAGTGGTTAACGGAACAATTAGGCGAATCACCAGAGACTTACTTAATGAATGCACTGGAAGGTAACTCCGAACTACTGAAGCAAGCACTCGCACATTTACAGGCTTCTGCTGGCTCTCTAGTTGCTTTTTTTGCATTTTTCGGAGGTATTTTCGGCAAAATCGCCGCCTACTCGATTATCCCAGTCTACTTATTCTTCATACTAAATGGTGATCGCAACATATGGAAGGATATCGACAAACAATTAAGCTTTCTCCCTGACGAAAGAAAAAAAGACCTAGTATTCCTCGCCAAACAATTCAGTCAAATTTTAGTCTCCTTTTTCCGAGGTCAAATCATTATTGGGCTGTTACTAGGGCTCGTACTGGCAGTCGGTTTCGGAATAGTCGGCCTTAAATTCGGCATCGCAATCGGCGTGATACTCGGCCTACTAAATATCATCCCTTATCTAGGCACGATGCTCGGCATCGTGACTGTTCTCCCCATTGCCTACTTACAAGAAGAAGGAGGCATCGGACTGATCATAGCCTGTGCCATTGTCTTCACAATTGGGCAATTATTGACAGACTACGTGTTCACTCCACGCATCATGGGAGATAAGACAGGAATGGGCCCGATGCTCATCATCTTCTCCGTATTTTTCTGGGGCGCGGCCCTCGGCGGGCTCCTGGGCATGATCCTCGCCATTCCACTCACCGCGTTCTTCCTCGTTTTCTGGCGCCTAGCACGCGAGAAATATTTACCTGCGCTGACAGCCAAAGAAGAAAAAACACAGGCCATTAAACAGCTTTCTCTTTAAACCTCGAAGACAGAAAGCCGTAGACCGCAATTATAAGGAAGCAAAGAATCACCAAGAAGAACGAACCACGCGTAGCAGTCGTGCCCATAAAGCTATCCATGTCCAAGACTTGCCCCTGAAAACGAGTCATAAAAACTCCGCCAATAATTGCAAAAATGAGACCGGCGGAACCAAGTTTGGCATCTTCACCCACTCCATCTAAGGCTAGGCCATAAATAGTGGGAAACATCAGAGACATACAGGCGGAAACTAGTACCAAGGAATATAGCCCCGTGATACTGTGAATATAAATAGCACCTAATGTGAAAGCTATCGCACCTGCACTGAGTATCATCAACAACTTACTGGGTGCAATATACTTGAGAAAAAATGTGCAAATAAAACGGCTACAAAGAAAGATCACCATCGCCATAATATTAAAATTCTGTGCGGTTGCCTTATCGATGCCTAGTTCATTCTCAGCATATTGAATAATAAATGTCCAAGTCATGATCTGCGCCCCAACATAAAAGGTTTGAGCAATCACACCACCAACGTAATTTGGATTCGTTAATAAACGTTTTAAAGTCCGACCAAAATGCACATCATGATCCGCATCAGGCGGACTGGTATTAGGTAGTTTGGTCACTAAAAATATGACTAGAACTACCAAGACCACACAACCAATTGCCGTGTAAGGCATAGCAACCAACTTCAAATCGTTCTGCTGAAGCTCACGGTGAGTCATTCCCTGAAAACTATAGATCTTACCATCTTTGAAATCTTGCAAGGCGGTTACAGGCGCACCCACGCCTACCGATGCTACATATGCTTTCACGTTTTCATCGTAAACGCGTTCACGAGGCTTTGCTTGGAGAAAGGAGGGAATATTGTGCTCTCGTTGAACAACCGGCGTCGCTTCAAGACTCCCAGCGTAGCCATTCACGTCGTTTTTGAAGTCCTCCACTTGTATTGCGGACAAAATAATTGTGCCAGCGATGAACATCCCCGTCAACGAGCCAACTGGGTTAAACGCTTGAGCAAGATTCAAACGTCGCGTCGCAGTCTCTGGCGGCCCCATTGAGAGAATATAGGGATTTGCAGTGGTTTCGAGAAAGGCGAGCCCAAAAGTCAGTATATAGAGCGCAATGATAAAGAGGTTAAAATTAGCCCCCGCCGCCGCAGGAATGGAAATCAACGCCCCCAGCGCATAGAGAGCCAAACCAACAATAATACCCGATTTATAAGAGAAACGACGAATAAAAATCGCAGCGGGTAAGGCCATGGTTGCGTAACCACCATAAAACGCCATCTGCACCCAAGTGCTCTGCGCATTTGTAATTACAAACACATCTTTAAAAACAGCAACCAGTGGATTAGTGACATCATTAGCAAAGCCCCACAAGGAAAACAATGACGTCACTAAGATAAAGGAAAGTAAGAAATGACGGGGGATGACGGGGATGTTAGATTTCTCCATATTAATGATAATAGTTGTTAGTTGAATTGCTTAATATAATGGATGTAGCGTAATAGACAGACGACAATTGGATAAAATGTTACACAAATTGCCAGACATATACCCCCTATCGATATGGCGTTAGTGTAATGCGCTTCACGCTGAATCCTTGGCCCAGCAACTTGCGAGGAGTCAGCTCCAAGTGATTCAGGCCTGTCTTGGCTATATTCAAGACCCCCAGTGTGGCCACAAAATTGCGCTGGCGCGGAGGGCCCGGTTGAAATGATTTATTCGAATCAAAACCGGATTCAAAACTCACGAAAGTGATGCTCTCATCGCCACAGGAGAGCACCCACTCGGAGTCAGCTGCATC
>NZ_JARXIC010000090.1 GCF_031127905.1 Thalassobacterium sedimentorum
GCACGACTAAGCTGCCAGTCGAAGACAACATCGCTTCCTGGTTTTCCCATTACGCAGAGATAGCCCTGAGTGGTTTTACCTTTTTTCTGATCCGGGTCCATGAAACGAACTGGAGTTTCATCGACCTGCACATAGCCACTGTCTAAGAGGTTCTGATGCATCAGTCCATAAATCGGATTAAACCAGTTGGCCACGCACTCGATCCAACTCGCCATCGTCTTACGTGAGATCTGAGCGCCCCAGTGTGTGGACATCTTTTCCTGGCGATACAGCGGCAGGTGATAGAGATATTTATTCAGCGCAATGTAAGCGAGCAATTCAGCGGAAGCGTAGCCTCCGTCGATCACTCGCTTGGGTGCAGGTGCCAACACGGGAGGGAGCATGCGTTCGAACTTATGACGAAACTTTGGGCGCACTATTGCGCACTTCCATAGCTTGGGCGGAGTGATCCGCACTTCGAAAGTCTCTTCAGCGATCCCGATGCGCTCGTAGAGCTCGGGGTTTGCTTTAACCTCCTCGGGTAAAATCTCAACAGTCTCTAGAACTGGTAAGTCGGCAAAATGCTCCGCGGGTGTAGGACGTTTACTGCCCTTGCGGCGGCGCTCGTAAGTGATCGTTTCCTTTTTTGATTCTGATTGTTGCTCTGCGGGCTTGTCATCGAGCCCCAGGCGAGTCTGCAAGGCGTCGAAGGTTTCACTTTTCCCCGTCCCGACCAAGTTGCGCTTAAACCACTCCAATTGAGCGCGCAACTCGGCGTTCTGCTCATTTAACTGCTCATTCTTCGACTCTAGTTCGGCCTGCCTCTTCTCTAGAGTGCTGAGTCTTTCCATGAGTTGCGCCGCTGACATAACGCCGCGTATCGAAGAAACAGATACGATGAGGATCAAGTTTTTTATCGCTCATACCACGTCTTTTTACAGCCATCCTTCAGATCGATACCTTCCAATAGCATTCCAAGAGCTTGAGGCGTCAGCGAGAGCTTGCATGCGTCACTGCCCCTGGGCCAACTGAAGCATCCTTTCTCCAAACGCTTGGCAAATACCCAGACACCACTACCATCCCAGTAGAGGATCTTTATGCGGTCGCGTCGTTTGTTCGCAAAGACAAACAACGACCCTCTGAACGGATCCTCTTTGAGGACATCGCTCGCTTCAGTCCATAGCCCATTAAAACTCTTACGCATATCCACAGGCTCGACCGCTAAGTAGACCTTCGTTTGGTGTGGGAAACTAAACATACCTCAATCCCTCAGCAGCCGAATTAGTTGCGCTAAATCTGCAGCACTTGAACCGCACACACTCGTCCCGTCTGGAAGGCGAACTTCCAGACGATGCTCGGATGGACCTGAACCGTCCCCACTTAATGCCAACTCATGAAACTTACGCGGCGACGGCTTTAAGCCGCGCAGATCTCCTCCGTGCTTACGGCGACGCCCCAACCACGCGACCAGAGTCCCGTAGCGAATGCCTTCACAGCGACAAAATGCTTCCTGCGTCAGACCACTTGAGTCATACCGCTCAAGTATCTGTGCCCATTCTTCGGCACTACGTATCCGGCGACCTTGGCGATCAGATTTTGAACGATCCACACACAACTCTGTTTCGATTGATTCCATACGCCAAACTTACCACGGAAAAATTTACCGTATA
>NZ_JARXIC010000091.1 GCF_031127905.1 Thalassobacterium sedimentorum
TTTTTCTGGATTTCGAGACCTTAAATTTTGATCGATGACACATCAATCTTTGGAAAGGTTTAGGCCTTTTCTTGAGTGCTCTTGGTTCGCTACGATTCTCTCTTAATGGAACCTTCTCGCTCGCAATGACCAGAAGCATTTCGTCAAAAATTCTAGCGCGAGTTTGAGGCGCATCTTTGGTGGCATAAATGGCGTAGGAAAATTGCCGTAGGGTGTCGACTGTGCCCTTGAAGCTTAAGCGTGTCAGATCGCACAAGTAAAGGCTTGCAGCCTCTTGCATTAAGGCTCGGATCAGATTATGAGCGATGATGAACATGCGCAGTTCCTTGCGCACCATTTTTGGTGTTTTGCAGCGTAGCATTTCCATTCCCATCGTGGTTTTGATGTGACGGAAGAATAACTCAACTGCCCATCGTCTAAAGTAGAGTTCGGCCAAATCATCGGCGCTGTAGGTCTGCTCGTCCAGCAGTGTGGTGACTAGATCATACTGACGCACTCGGAAGCCTTTGACTTCAATTCGAATACGCACAATACGTAGCATCATAGTCGCAGGTAAGCTTGCCCAATGATCCGCATCCCATCCTTTCGGGCATGCTGGTTTTTCCCATAGAACGAGACGATCCATCGGCCTGAGCACCTTTCCTTTTCGGTAATCCAGCTTACGTGCCTGATGCACTCGCATGACCGCATCCACGCCCTTGATCCATAAGGCAGCCAGGTTCCCGTAGGAGCTGAACCCACGGTCCGTCAAGACGACATCGCCAGGGCGGAAGTGTTCAATGAACTTAACCATGATTCGGCTTTCATGACGTTTGAGCTCAGTTTCAACCCATTTGAGCAAAGCTCCACTGGCTAAGCAAAAGCAAGCGACCACTTTCATCACAGGGAATCCGCAACCTGGTAATTGACGGCTGGGTTGCGGGAACTCTTTTTGATTTTCAACTGTATCGGGCAAAGTGATGCCTGTCCCGTCGATCACTTTTACGTCACGATCTTTCCAGCGCTGGTTCTGCATGACACGCTGCTGAACCTTCTCGCTTATATGCGTGTGAATCGTATCGAGGAGCTCATCATCCAGTTTGCCTCTGGCACGGCAGTAGGCCGCGTTGTCGGAATCGGGCAACGGCAGGTTCTTCTCACTGCAAAAACTCTGCACCTTACGCACCACTTCTCGGCAAGGCATGCCGGGCGAGAGCACTTGATGCAGGAACCCAAAGAAACTCACGCTTCGAGAGTAAACCCGGGTGCGACTATGCGCCCCGCGAGCATTGGGCGAGAGCTTATCAAGTGGGATTAAACCTTCGAAAATTGAAGATAATTCGGAAAGCGTTGACTGCCGTAATTTGAGCAGTTTTTCTCGATATTGCGTAAAGGCCGTCTTAGGTGGTTTGCCATATAAAACATGGTTAAATCCGGGTAAGAAGCGTTCTAGTTTTTGCATACAAAAACGCTACTTACCAACGGCCTTTACGTCAGCTTTTTATTTGAGCTTTTATACTCAATTATGCCGCTTAAGTCCGTGCCATTC
>NZ_JARXIC010000092.1 GCF_031127905.1 Thalassobacterium sedimentorum
AAGGGGAACCGGGGCGATGCCGACCGCCCCCCCGAAACAAAGTTTCGAGGCTACGCAAAGCCCAAGCTTATAGATCATATATTCTTAGAAGTGGTATTATAAACACACTTGCTATAACTCATAATTCGCCGATTATTGAGCTATAAGAACATTCCCTATAACTCATGACATGGAACTGGCAACAGGCTGATTGGCCTCATTTCGACTACGATCCTGCAGCGCTCAAGCCGCTCGAGGAGCGCTTTTTGAAACAGGCAGGTGCCTTAATCGCTACCTGCCGGCACCTCCCGCAGGCGGACCAGACTCAACTAGTCGTTGAAATACTACGCGATGAAGCGCTCAAAACCTCTGAAATCGAAGGCGAATACTTAAACCGTGAAAGTTTACAGTCGTCCATCCGTAAGGAACTCGGCCTACAAAGTGAAGCCACACGCCGCATCCCCGCCGCTGAAAAAGGTGTCGCAGAAATGATGGTGCTGGTTTACAAAAACAGCTTAGAGCCGCTCACCGAAGCAGCCCTCTTTCATTGGCACCGCCGATTACTGAAAGGGCGAGACCTCCCGAATATCGGAGCCTACCGAACGAGTCGCGAGGCAATGCAAATCATCTCAGGCCCCATCCATAAGCCCAAGGTGCATTTCGAAGCGCCACCAGCCACGCAAGTGCCACAGCAAATGCAGCAATTTTTCGCCTGGTATCAGCAGAGCGGGGATCAATTACCAGCACTCACCCGTTCAGGGATCACACATTTATGGTTCCTAGCAATCCACCCGTTTATCGATGGGAACGGACGTATTGCTCGCGCACTTTCGGAAAAAGCGCTAGCCGAAGCAACCGGTCAAGCCACCCTCATCTCACTTGCGCAAACGATCGAAGCCACGCGTAAAGATTACTATCACGCCCTCCACACAACTAATCGCCAGCTGAAGATAGACGAATGGTTGCACTATTTTGCAAATACCATCCTCACTGCCCAAGCCAGTAGCTTGCGCAAATTTGAATGGCTCATCATCAAAGCCAAACACTTCCAGCGACTCGCCGGCCAACTCAACCCTCGCCAGGAAAAAGTCCTGGCACGACTCTACCGCGAAGGCCCCGACGGATTCAAAGGCGGCCTCAGCGCCGAAAACTACATCGCGCTCACCCACACCTCACGCGCCACAGCAACCCGCGATTTGCAAGATCTAGTCAAGAAAGAAGCCCTCCGCAAAACAGGCACCCTAAAACACACCCGTTACTGGTTGGCGGTAGATCCGTCCAGTTGGGAGTGATCGCGCGAGGCAAGCAGAGGGAAGTGGAGAGTTTAATGGAGGTCGGGCGATGAGGAAATTGGGAACATCGAACGCTCAACGTCCAACGTCCAATTTTGAATGTAGGACGGACGCCCCCAAGTAGCGGCTCTTTAGACCACTTCTAAGAATATATGATCTATAAGCTTGGGCTTTGCGTAGCCTCGAAACTTTGTTTCGGGGGGGCGGTCGGCATCGCCCCGGTTCCCCTT
>NZ_JARXIC010000093.1 GCF_031127905.1 Thalassobacterium sedimentorum
CGGAGCAGATTGAGCGCATTGGAACAGCCCGAGGGTATATCCAGTCGGTCGTATCAACTCCGTTCGCTGCGCTCACTGCGTGATACACCTCGCCGTTCAGAAATAGAATGAAATACAAAATAATACCCCTAATCTTATTTGCCGCTCTAACTACTCTAGCGAATGCGGCTAGTGAAACGAAATCGGTTGGATCATTCATTGAAACCACAGGCGAATATGAATGGTCGAATTCGGAGCGTATTGTGCTAATCGAACAGAACAACGATCGACTACAATTTTCGATCTCGCTAGATGATCCAGTGCGAAAGAAATCCATTGGACCCAAAGCAGGCTTATTACAGCAAGGAAAGCCTTGGATGTTCTGGATCGAAAGTAGAAACAAAATTTGGATGTTCGACGGAGACTCTCGCCTCTGGGAATACACATTCAGAACGATTGAACCCAATAAATATCAAGACAGCATAAGTGAAATTAAAGACTCTGATTCTATACCATCTGAGCTACTTAGTGCACTTCCAGCTGAATTCATCCAGTCACTAAAAAAGATCTGAACCAGGCGAGAGTGGACAACTCCGTTCGCTGCGCTCACTCCGTGCCACCTCTTGACGATCAGGGAATAAAATTGAAAAAGGAAATCCTATTAGACGTATTTTTTAACCGCTTATTACCGCTAATGACCGCTTATCTAACCCGACGCTAAAAACGAAAAATGAATCCTCATTATAAGCGTAAATTAGTGAAAATAAAGCCTGCTGCGTGGGACAAGGTCCTTTACGCTGCGGTCTCTCCCGACAAGGTCGGAGCTGGAAAAACGGAGCACGAGAGCGGTTGAGCGGTCTAGGCTTCCTACACATTCGAGTCCTGATCCAGACGACACAGACAACCCATTTAACCCGCCCGTAAAACTCTAAAAATCAACAGGACGACTGAGCCCACAGGATGGGTGTCTGGTCTCAACGTTGGCTAAATAAACGAAAAAATAAAAACCTGAACATGGCTGTAATAATCAAAACACAAAATCCTTCGGAGCTACTCAAAAAAATAAAGAAAGCTATCGACGAAAACACCGTTCGCTCATGGTCCTATGACAAAGATGGGGACTTTACTCACGATGCAGAACAATGGAAAGATGAAGCTTGGTTAAGACCTAAAACCTACACAGGAGAATTGAGGTTGGGTATCGTCGCTCCCAAAGACACGAAACTATCTAGCCAGATTTACGGCTTATATCATGGTCGCTTCATTGATATGGTTCTAACTCATTTTGACAGTGAATTCACAATGGCAAGCGCCACAGCGGGTAAGACAGATCCAGACACCTTCTAGGAAACGATCAGCCAACCAGTCGATAGTATCAATTCCGTTACGGCTCCGCCTTCACTCCATCGATACATCTCATCGTTATGCTAAAAAAATTCTCACTATCATATCCACAATGATTATCTTGGCATTCTGCTCAGATGAACGCTCAAATAATACAAATTCCAATAACCC
>NZ_JARXIC010000094.1 GCF_031127905.1 Thalassobacterium sedimentorum
GTAGATGACATGGGAGTTTATCAGGAGCGTGGAAACGCTACAGTGACAAACTTATGCAAAACCCCACATCATCTACGAACATCAATAAGAACACACTCCCCAGAGTGATCAAGCTCGGTATCGACGTGCATGCCTCCACTTACGTGGTGGTGATAAAGGTCGATTCTAGCGCTCCGGCGCGGGCGAAGAAAATGAAGCCAGAAAAGTTCCTGCGCTGGGTCCATGAGCTGCGAGGGCAGTGCGAAGAGCTGCACAGTTGCTACGAAGCTGGCCCGTTCGGCTATAGCTTGCACCGTAAGCTCAGTGCTATGGGCGTGAACAACTATGTGATTCGTCCAATCAATTGGGACACTCACGGGCAAAAAGTAAAAACCGACGCCCGCGACGCCTATCAAATGGCCTTAGCTTTGGACGGCTATCTGAGGGGTAATGACCGTAGCTTTACTGTCGTGCGTGTGCCGAGCGAGGCGGAGGAGCATAAACGCAGTTTGACGCGTTTGCGGCAGACCTTCGTCAAAGAACGCGCTCGCTCGGCCAAGCGCGGCTTAAGTATGGGGCTATATTACGAGCGCCCGCTCCCGTCGGGCTGGTGGAAGCCACTAAACTGGGCAAAACTCATCGAAGAATTGGACGAGTTCATTATCCTACTACTGGAGCCGCTACGGGCGAGTTGCCAGCACTTTGACCAATTACTCAAAGACGTGGAAGCGCAGATGGCGCAGCTCGAACCGCAAGCGCAATTGCCCAAAGGCATGGGGATGGTGCTGTATGAACAGATCGAGCGTGAGATCTGCGACTGGAACCGCTTTGAAAACCGCACGCAGATCAGCTCCTACACCGGGCTGTGTCCGAGCGAAGACACCAGTGCCAATCGCCGCTTCCAAGGCTCGATCAATAAACACGGGAACCGGCGTCTGCGGCATATGCTGGTGGAGAGCGTTTGGCTGCTGATACGCTGGAACCCCGGTTACGTCGCTATCGCCAAATGGCAGAGTCGGCTCGATAGCGCCAAGGCGACCAAAGCCAGCCGCAAGAAGATCGTTGTGGCTATCGCCAGGCAGTTTGCCGTGGACTGGTGGCGTGTACGCACCGGGCAAGTCACCGCCGAGTCTTTAGGGCTGGCCATGAAAATAGCCAACTAATCCTCAACCCTCTTAGGTAGATCCCTTAACAATTTAACGTTCTTTTTCAGTCAACTTCGTGCGGAGTGAGTCCGATGAAGCCCCTGTCGCTATGAGCGACGATTTTGTAGAGTGGGCCACTTCGCCACCAAGCTTTTGATGACCCATGGATAGGTCATAATGTGCGCTTCCAATGAAAAGCGGAAACACGGATAGCAGGTTATTCCGGTTCATGAAAAGATACCGCGACCCTTGCTTGGCGGACGTACGAACGACACTGAGACTAAGAGAAACCAAACTTTTATATGTAAAAACCAACTAACAGCTTCTACGTTCTTGACACAAACTAACATAGCAGGGGCTTCA
>NZ_JARXIC010000095.1 GCF_031127905.1 Thalassobacterium sedimentorum
GCACTAGTGTCCAAAACAGGTTTTGAAAAATAGCCTCACTTGCGTCGTAATAGGTTTGATGAAAAAGAATAACCTAACGCAAGGAGGCTATCATGAACATTGGCACGAGTAGTCTATTCAGCCAACTACTTTCTTTAGTGGATCGTGACGATTTTCGTCGATTGGTGCGCGATACAGGTAGCCAAGCTCGCAGCAAGGGCTTCGGAAGCTGGGACCACTTCGTTTCAATGCTGTTTTGTCAGCTAGCTCAGGCTAAGAGTCTGCGGGAGATCGACACCGGCTTGAGAAGTTGCGAAGGCAAGCTACAGCATTTGGGGATGAATGGTGCTCCGAGGCGATCAACGCTTTCTTATGCCAATGCGCATCGTCCACATGAGCTCTTCGAAAAACTGTTTTACCAGTTGCTGGCTAAAGTCAGTGAGGGTGCACCGAAGAAAAAGTTTCGCTTTAAGAGTAAGCTCTATTCGCTCGATAGCACGGTGATCGACTTGTGCGCTTCAATGTTCGATTGGGCAAAGTTCCGTTCCACTAAGGGCGCCGCCAAACTACACCTGCTCTTGGATCACGATGGCTGTCTTCCATGTTATGCTAGGATAACTGAGGGTAAAGTGGCCGATGTGACAGTGGCCCAGCAGCTCAAGCTGCCAAAGGGCTCATTGGTCGTTATGGATCGCGGTTATACGGACTACTATATGTATGAGCGTTGGTCCGCTGAAGGCGTAGGCTTCGTCACGCGCCTGAAAAAGAATGCCGAGTTTTATGAGTTCAAAGATTATCCTGTAAAGCCGGGTGGCGTCGTCGTTTCTGATCATACCGGCCAGTTCAATTGCTTTGAAGCGGGAAGACGAATCAAAGGAACCTACCGCAAGGTTGTCGTTTGGATTGAAGAGAAACAGCAGCACATGGAGCTGCTCACCAATCGCTTTGATCTGAGTTCGGCCACGATTGCAGAGATCTATAAACAGCGCTGGCAAATCGAATTGTTCTTCAAGGCCATTAAGCAAAACCTGAGAGTGAAGACCTTTGTCGGCACCTCCGCCAACGCAGTCAGAATACAGATTTGGACAGCACTGATCGCTATTTTGCTGATCAAATACCTCCAGTTCAAAAGCCGCATGTCCTGGGCGCTCTCAAATCTGGTCGCTCTGTTACGCTGGAACCTCTTTACGCACAGGAATCTATGGAAGTGGATCGATGATCCGTTCATGCATAGCCACCCGCCGCCAGAGGATGAGTCATACCAGACCGTTTTGGACGGCATCGCCTCAACTTAACCCAAGCATCCTAGGCATACTTCTGAAAAATCACCTCAATCACTTCTCAACACGCTAAAAATCAAGGCATCTTACCGAGGAATCCTCTGTTTTGGACAGCAGTG
>NZ_JARXIC010000096.1 GCF_031127905.1 Thalassobacterium sedimentorum
ATAGTTGCAATCACCGTGCCTGTCCGCAGTGCGGCGGTCACGATCAGCAAGTCTGGGCTGCCAAGCAAACCGCGCGGCTGTTGCCCGTGCCTTACTACATGCTCACACCCACGGTTCCGCAGCAATTACGGAGCCTGTTTCTGCATGCCCCGGCGGCGGCCTACGATACGCTCTTTCGTGCCGCCTCGGGTGCCTTACAGTCGATCTGCGCCAAGCCAAAGCACTTGGGTGGCCAAGCGGGGTTCATGGTAATGCTGCACACGTGGACGCGCGAGATGCTGCATCATCCGCATGTGCATATGATTGTGCCCGCAGTCGGGCTCGATGCCAGCGGCTGCGCCTTGGTACAACCACGCTACGAGGGCTATCTGGTGCCACATGCTTTAATGGCGGATGAGGTACGCGATCAGTTCGCAGCGAGCCTGCTGATTCGACACCGCGGCCTCTACAACCAGGTCGACCCTGAGATCTGGAAGATGAAGTGGAACGTCAACTGCCAGCCTGTGGGGCGAGGTAAAACCGCGCTGCGCTATGTCGCCGCCTACGTGGCGAAGTCAGCGTTCAACCAGAGCCGTCTGGGCGGCTACGATGCCGATGGACTCATCCGATTATGGTGCACCCGCAGTAAAGATAAACGCCGCCACTGTCTAAAGCTCAAGCCGACGGAGTTTATCCGCCGCTGGTTGTTGCATGTCTTGCCACGCCGCTTCGTCAGACTGCGTTACTACGGCTGGCTCAGTTCTGCCGCCAAGCAAGCCTTCGCCCGTGTGCAACTCCTACTCGGTGCTAAACCGGCTCATCTTGAGTTGCCGTATCTGCCGCCAATGTGCTGCGCCAAATGCGAGGGCGAACTCGTGCGCA
Organism: Thalassobacterium sedimentorum; assembly: GCF_031127905.1. GTDB lineage: Bacteria > Verrucomicrobiota > Verrucomicrobiia > Opitutales > Coraliomargaritaceae > Thalassobacterium > Thalassobacterium sedimentorum. The sequence goes on from NZ_JARXIC010000096.1 coordinate 862, forward strand.
TTCAAAAAATCCACCCGGCCCGTGGCCCGCCGCTGAGTCTCGGCCTGGTTCATCAGTCTAATATGAATCGCAAGAAAAATGTATCCTAATCTCCCATACAACGGTCCAAAAGATCGCGACTGGCAAGCACTTGCTCTGGCGCCAGTTTCGTGGACTCCACTTGATGCCGGCCAAGGTGTTTATGACCATTTTGAAGCTCGTGCGGGGGGATCCGCGCGAGAGAATCACTCGCGCCTGTCGGCCATCAAAAACAACCCAAGCAAAGGGCATTCTGCGGATCAATTTGCCCAAGACGACACGAGCGCGATCCCAGTGGTAGAGCCGAAAGAAAAGCAAAGCACTAGAGTCGTCGAACGCCCCCTTTAATCCTACGCGGGTTTGTCCAACCTATAGTTACCTATTAGGCTTCGCTAATTGGTAACTTCAGAG
>NZ_JARXIC010000097.1 GCF_031127905.1 Thalassobacterium sedimentorum
ATGGGCGGGAGCATATCCAGACGGCACAGGTCAACCCATTTTACGCGCTAGAAATCCGATAACCCTCACTAATACGAATCCCTCAGGCTGGGTGCCTGGCCTCACCGTTCTGCAAAAAACATGAAACCAACTAAGATAAAAATATCCTTCGCAATTATGGCTACATGCCTGTCCACCTTTGCCCTAGCTTACTCTAATGATGCTGGATTTCAAGAAGTAGAGGAAGCTAAGAATCAGAAATGGGAATACAAGATTATCCACAGACTTGGGAATTCGAAACAAACACCAGAAGGTAACTTAAACGAACTTGGACGCAATGGATGGGAACTCGTGTTGATCAAACAAACAACAGAAGAGCATCTTCCGACTTACATCTTTAAACGGCCAGTGAACAAATCACAACCAGATGTAGGTGCCAATCAAAAGCTCGCCCCACTAGAGCAAAAAAAAGCTTTTGAAGTTTCTATTACCAAGGAAGAGTTGCACGCTCACGGCAATCTAATCTCAAGCAAAGAATTAGAGAAAAAACTTTTGGAACTACCTGATGATACAAAAATCCTGATTCGGGCAGAACCTGCGGTCGCCCATAAAGAATTGCTTTCAGTGATGGACCTATGCGCGAAGGCAGGTTTAAAAGATGTAGCAATAGCAACAACCAAAGCAGAACAAGACGCTTCTGGACAACGTCGCTAACGCGCCGCGCCAGAGCTCGACGTTCGACAAAAGAAGTGAATAAAGATCACATAGCCCATAAATTTGCACCATATGCGGTGATCATTTTACTCTATGGGTGTTCGGCGCTACTCAGTTTTATAGTCGTTTCAGAGCATCCTCACAAAGAATATTATTCGATCATAGGCGCTTATCTTTTTGGTTTTTTCTACCTTCCAGTAGCATTCGGCCACTACCTCGCCGAACTCGGAATAAATAAAGAAATAGGTATCGGATTCATTTTAGCTTACTGGCCAATGAGCATATTTCTGAAATATAAATACATCAAAAAAAGAAGTCTATTATGGTTAGTTCCACTTGCACTCGTGATAATATTGCCAGCACTTAAAATCGGAGAATACTTCATTGCCACGATGAGCATATAAATCCAAATGAGGGTCGAACAAGGCAGGATAGGTCAACTCCGTTACGTCGCTTCGCGACTTCACTCCGTGCCTACCTTTGACGATATGCAAAAGAAAGAACGAATCCAATTTGGATGATTCCAGCCTTGCGCTAACGTGTTAAAAAAGAGAATCTATAAAAATGGAATGATGAGT
>NZ_JARXIC010000098.1 GCF_031127905.1 Thalassobacterium sedimentorum
CCTTTGAGTGCTTCCAGACGGTTTCCTGGCGGCACCGATAAATCCGCGAGGTCTCTGGCTCGGTTCATTTGAATGAGCTTCCGCAGGGCAACGCGCCCGATCGCAGCAAACCTTCGATTCTTCTCCGTCTGGAAAAGCGCTTGTGTGTCGGGGTCTGCGAAAGATTGAATCATGACGAACCCTAAATATTAGCGAACAGTGTAAACGAAAAACTTATCGCTTGCATGAGTCAATCCATGGTTTGAGAGGCAGCGTGTCGCGTCTGAGTTTTGGATCCAGTTTTGAGGCAACCGCACGGAGGGCGCCTATGTTAAGCGGTGGCATGTCGTTTTAGTTTTTCTTCTAAGAGTTTTTCCGCGAGCTTACGTTCGCGCGCGCGGCCAGTGCGTAGTGCATCGACGAGGGCAAGTAGCTCGTAAAGTTCTGGGTTGTTGCGAGCCGCTTGTGGGGCGCTGCGATAGAGTGGCTTGATGGCGACGCCTTGCATATCGCCATTTGGGTCGGGCCAGACAGGGATGGGCTGATTGGAGCCGGCAAATTGATTGGCTAAAGCGGGTGCGGCCCAAGCTGTCGGCATCCCACGAGTCATTTCCTTCGGAGCGACTGCGAAGGCATAGGGCACACCATGCACCAGGAAATTTAAGAATGCCTTCTTCTGAATGGATTTATCCATCGGGTTCAACAGCCTCGATTCGACTAGTCGACGTTCCGCAGCATGCACTTCGGAGGCGCTCATTCCCAGCGCTAGCGCCTTTTCAGCGTAGCTGGAGAAGGGGGCGCTTTGACACATGTTGAGCGCGACTATGATGTCTTGTGGCTTGATCATTAGGGTGATACACTATTCGCGAATCGCGAATCGTTAAGTTGGTTTTGACGAAGCTGAAGAATGGAAGCGCGCGCAAAATATAAAGATTCAGCTTTTCACGGGCTTGGGATTCCGTTTCAGCAATTAGGAGCTTAAAACGGGTCATGTCAGAATGGCACTGACTTAAGCAGCTTTATCGAGAATATCAGCAAGTGTGGATGCGTGTAAAACGTAGGGCTGTCACTTGTGACAATGCCATTGCATATTAAAAATATGATAAGCCAGCAACAATATCTGTACTTTGAATGAAAAGGATCTAATAAGTTTTGGATGGC
>NZ_JARXIC010000099.1 GCF_031127905.1 Thalassobacterium sedimentorum
AGAGTTAAAGGTGGGAGCCGAGCGGTCAGGCTCAGCTCCCTATGTCTAACATAAGAGAAAATAAAACCTATCAGGACTTCTACGTTTACGTCGAGTCCCAAACGCTACGTCCGCGCACTCGTGCGACGTATTTAATGTGGATTCGTCGTCTGGCGGATTTTTACCCGAAACATTCACTGGGACAGATTGGGGAGCGTAAGATCTTCGACTATCTAGTGCATTTGCGCGATAAGCGCGGTATGGCACCGAGCACCATCAACCAAGGGCTGGTGCCGATCCGTATGCTTTACCGCGATATGCTGGGACGCGATTGGAAGCTCTGGACTAACTTCAAGCTGCGGCGAGCCGAGCCTTTACCGATCGTGCTGAGTCGTTCGGAGGTGCGTCATTTCCTGAGCTGCGTGAAGCTTAATCGCTACAAGATCATCTTCGCACTGATTTACCACTGCGGCCTGCGTATTAGCGAGGCGCTCAAGCTGCGACCTTCGGACATCGATGGCGAGCGCTTGGTGTTGCGTGTGCGCGAGGGTAAGGGCGGCAAGCCTCGCGAGGTGCCGCTCTGTGCGAACATGCTCCGGCGCTTGCGCATTTACTATGCGTATCATAAAAATCCGCGTTGGTTGTTTCCAGCGGTGGGCCGTAGTTGGCGGGGCGACTGCGCGTCGCTGGCCGAGGCGATGTATGTGAGCAAAAAGCCGCTGAGCTCGTCGGCGCTACAGTTGGCGATGCAGGCGACGCGGGCAGCGACGGGGATCAACAAGCCGTTCAGTTCCCACAGTCTGCGACATAGTTTTGCCACGCATTTGCTGGAGTGCGGTGTCTCGATTCGGCAAGTGAGCCGCTATCTCGGACACGCCTCTCTCAAGGCGACGTTGGTTTACCTGCATGTCACCGAGATCAGCGAGGATATTGGCCGTGAAGCGCAGGCCCAACTCCTGGAAGAAGCACTGCGCTTTTGACGCTCGCCCAAATCCTTCGAGCCCATTGGCCGGAGTATGTGGCACAAGTCGGCGCGCATCGTATCCCCACGGCGCACTGGCGTGCAGTCGAAGCGGTCTTAGCGTGTCGCACCGCCCGCATGGGCGGTCACCGTTACGAGTGCTCGGATTGCGCGCAGGCGCACTACGTTTACCATAGTT
>NZ_JARXIC010000009.1 GCF_031127905.1 Thalassobacterium sedimentorum
TGTTAGACATAGGGAGCTGAGCCTGACCGCTCGGCTCCCACCTTTAACTCTAGAAAACCTTAAAATACACACGCGCCGCGTAGCGGCTTTGTTCATCCAGTCGAGCGACTCAATAGATTTCGCTGGCGCTCATCTGTGACTACGCTCGACGATGGCAAAAATGAGGAATTGACAAACGCACGCAATTACGCACGCTTTCAGTCATGACTACGATTACCGCAACCACCGCTCGGAATAAGCTCTACAAGCTTATCGACGAAGCAAACGATTCACACATCCCCATTCAGATAACAGGTAAGCGCGGCAATGCTGTGCTTGTTTCAGAGGATGACTGGAAAGCCATTTCTGAGACGTTACATCTGAGTTCAATTCCCGGGATGGTGAATTCCATCAAAAAAGGAATGAAGGAAAAAATTGAGGACTGCAGTGAGACGATTGAGTGGTGAATTATCGTATCGTATACGCCAAGCAGGCTCAGAAGGATGCGAAAAAAATCTCTCGTAGTAACTTAAAATGGAAAGCTATTGAGCTGATTGATCTGTTGAAGGAAGACCCGTTCAGGAAACCACCAGAATACGAACCATTGGTCGGCGATCTTTCAGGCGCTTATTCAAGGCGAATCAACATTCAACACAGACTGGTCTATCAGGTTTACGAAGAAGAAAAGGTCGTAAAGATTTTACGAATATGGACGCACTATGGCGATTGAATTGCCAACCAGGCAGGATAGGACAATTCCGTTCGTGCCTCACTCCATACCTACCTTTGATGTCGAGAAGAGAATGAAAAATAAAATCTCAATCGCCTTGGCACTTCTTGTTTCTACAACTGCACACGCGGTGTCGATGAGTTGGAGCGGAACGAGTCCTGAGGATGCTGCCCGGTGGCCTGCACAACTCGAAGAGGATATCATCCCATTCATCCCCGATGATAGTGAGTATCTACGCACTTCGGGATTATCTGCAGGAGCGAATTTAGAATTAACCACCGATGGTTTCAGACTGAATTTTTCGACACAGTTGGAGCAACCCACAAGCATCACTCTCTTCAGCTTCGATGAAGAAGAGAATCTCTCCTTTTCAAGAGCTATTGGGGTTGCACCAATTACCAGAGACCGAAACGGAACAACTCAATATCTTTATAGCGAAGAGTTCCTGCTGCCGCAGGAAGAATTACTTTCCTTCATTGACCAGCACTTGGAGCTTATTGTCCTCTATGGAAGTTTTAGCGACGTGAGAATGGAAGCTGATCAGACGTAGTTTTAACCGCAGAGCACGCGGAGAGCGCAGAGGAAAGGAACTCCCCTACTACTCAGCGGGCTCGGCGATCTCAGCGGTTAAAAAATCCCAGAGAAGAAGATTGAAGGAATCCATGAAGGTCAACGATACACAAATAATGTGAATTTTGTGTAGGCGTCCGACGAAGTGCCTTGCTTGCAGATTTAGTAATCGTGGTATTTTTTTGACATGGAATCAATCGAGACTGAGTTATGCATGGATTCTGCGGAGTCGGACCGCAAGGGGTGCCGGATTCGCAGTGAGAAAGAGTGGCGGAGGTATTGGAGCGCTACGACGCGAGCGGTCTGACGCAGGAAGCGTTCAGCCGCCGGGAAGGCATCCGCTACGGCACGCTGGTAGCGTGGCTGGGACGGCAGTGGCGTGTAGGTCTTTGCAAAGCGCCTGAGGTAAAGAAGGAAACGATTCGCTACGAACGCCTCAAAGCGTCCAAGCGTGAGCCTTCTGCCGAGCGCTTCGCGGATCTGCCGGTCAAAGAGACCATCGAGATTTTACCGGACGAGGTCCGCGCCAATCCTGAACTCGATGAACGTATCGGAATCACCGAAGAGACTTTTGAAGTGCGGATCACTCCGCCTCTGCTATGAAAGCGCAAATACATCCGCCCAAAGTTCCGCCACAAGCTGGACCGGAACCTGCCGCCGTATCTGGCTCCGGCTCCGGAGCGGATGATCGAAGGCGGCTACGCTTCCGCGCAGCTGATTGCCTACATCGCGCTGAACATAAACATGCGACTGCCTTGCTGGAGGGCTTCGAGCGCAAGTGGAACAACGCTAAGGGCAAAAAGAACTTCCTGTTCCTCGGCTCACCCGAAGCCGGGTAACGCAGCGCGATCATCTACTCGATCATCGTTTCCTGCGTGCACCATGGCGGCGACCCGCTCGCCTATATGACCGATGTCCTCGAAAAACTACCCACTATGAGCAATCAGGACGACCACACTTCTTGACGACTACAGGAGCGTGTAAACCACTCCAGCAAGGAAGCCCCCGTTGCAATATCAGCAATATTATCTGTTTTCTTAACCATGCTAAAATTTCTCTCGATTCAGCGATCATTAATCGCAGTCAAAACATACAGAAACACTCTATAAATAAGCAAATAGAGCTACGAAAATGAGCGTAAATGACATCCCAACATATAAATGATCAATTTGCAGCAATACAATAAAACAAAATCAATGAATGACTCATTCCCTCTTAATAAAGACATAAAGCAAGCAATAAAAGCTCGTGCAGACAAGCAAAACAGAAGATACCCTACATGCAATCTTTTAATGTAGCATTAACGACTCACCAATTTCGCTTGACTAAAGCATTTCTAAATTACATTTTCACACGAAAATTCCAAGCGAGCTGACACTATCGAAGTACAGCCAACACCCACCCCCCAATGAATACCCAAGCAAACTCAAAAAAGTCAGCTTTTACCCTGATTGAATTACTTAGTGTGATCGGCATTATTGCGATATTATCCGCAATATTAATACCAACAATCAGCAAGGTCCGTGAGTCGGCAAATACCACGAAATGCGCGAGCAATCTAAGATCAATAGGACAAACGATAGGCCTTATCGTCGCCGAGAAAAACGCATTTCCCTTTGCAGTTGAAGGCAGCTACTCAGCGTTCTCACAGCGCGGAGCTATTGCGACCAAAGCAGGCTACGACGAGGAAGACTTCCCAGCTGACGAGTTCACAAAATGGGATGCTAACCACATTTTCAATTGCCCGAGTTCTGAATCAACTAGCACCTACCGAGACTACGGGTTAAATGCCGTTGTCATGGGCTGGGGTCTCCCAGAGCAAAATCCACTCTACGAATCCATCAAACCAGTCAATCTCATACACCCCGGCGATACAATACTGAGCGCAGACAACGCCGCCGACAATCAAGTCCCCCAAACCAGGCCCTACTTCGATGTCAACATTTGGCCCTACCAACAAAACATTGGAGCTCGGCACAATGACAAAGCCAATGTGCTCTACGCTGATTATCACGTGGAAGCAATCCCCCCAGCATCGATACTCCCAGAGCAGATCGATCCGGCATTAAGATAAATAGAGTCGCATTCACATCACTACTAAGCGCCACCACATCCAGCGCAGCTACATTCTACATTGGCCCCAATGGAAATGACCAGAATAGTGGCACTCCAGTTCAAGATGGCAAGAATGGCAACTTCAACATCAATGAGCACATAGAAGAACCCCCATCAAACTTCTTCAGCATTCCATTCGATCAAATGGGTCCTAAGGAATCGCCATACGCCCTAATCCGCGAAGGCACGCGTAAAGAATTCAACAACAGGACTAGGATCCTTCAACCCGTGCGGATGATGCCCACGGCCAGCCACAACAATTTCTTCGTAACGCCCCCCAAGAGCCGAAAAGCGCCGCCCAAGACGAGCAGAATTCTCCTCATAAGGCACAATCTCATCTGCGTCGCCGCACACATGAAGCACTGGAATACCAGCTGCAACAATAGGCTCCAAGACAGCACGAGACAGGGGTTGACGTTCAAAGCACCGTGCCACCGAGTCAGACATTTGGTATCTGTCAATTAGCTTATTCCAGTCCTCAGGGCTCCCAACTCCAGCACCCGCACCGCCAGGCCAGCTGCGAAAATCACAAACTGGATTATCGGCATAAATCGCGCAAACCTTACTAGAGTTAACAGAGGAAAAATTATATGCGGACAGGCCGGCTCGACTTAGCGCCACAATGGCCATCCTCTCAGCGAGCCCCAAGAAAGCAGTTACAAAATCATACATCCGAGTAAATATATCAACCGCGACAGGACACCCGTAATGATCTGGCAGGTCCAGAAAAACCATTACCCAACCGCACTCAATCAAAAGCTCATCCGTTTCCGCAAATTGATTAAAAAACTCAGGTCGCCAAAACCAAGGCCGCCCACGTGCAGGATCTCGAGGCAACACGACTCGCATTTGCAAACCTTCAAATTCAAAATTCCAGCACCGATAGCCCCTCCAATCAGAAAGTTCAGCACCCAAAGAAACAAATCGTTCATCAATCATAGACCACCAAGCATTAGACGTTAGACAAGCAAAGAAAACTCTTCATTGTTTATTGCTGATATAATAAGCACACACACACAAACAAAAAGCACTACATAAATCACGTCAAAAAAAATTGATCAATATTGTTACATTAAAAAATTAACCGATCAAAATATCAATTGACGCACATCATTGAAACACCAATGTAAATAATGCAGAGAGGACAAGTGAACTAGCACATCAAACCGTCCATCGCTACCCCACAATGTAATAAACGTGATGTACGCTAATAAATCATAATCGAAATGTACCAAAAATGGTATCAATGAAAAAGCATGAATAAACTCTATCGAATTCGCATCCCTTTACTGCTATGGCTAGCCACAAGCTCATTGCCGGCGCTTAGCCACGCAGCAGAAAAAACGGCCACAACCTATTACATATCGAATCAATCGTCAGGTTCTTCTGATGGATCCTTCGAATACCCATTCACCTCACTAGAAGCAGCAAAAAAGGCGATACGTGAACAACGAAAAAACCATGCATTAAATGGCCCCATCGAGATCTACATTCGCGAAGGGGACTATTTTTTGGAAAAAACTGTGGAGTTTAATATAAATGACTCCGGAACGCAACAGTACCCAATAACCTACGCAGCCTATAAAGACGAAGAAGTGAATCTTATCGGCGGCACACGCATTCCGTTACGAGATTTCGAAGTGGTCACTTCGCCTACAACCCTCTCACGTTTACCAGAAACAGCCCAAGGAAAAGTGCTGAGCATAAACCTTGAGCAACGAGGCATTAGCAAACTTGGCAAGATGTCACAATTCGGCCACAGCACAGGCTTCCTAAATGCAGTTACTCCTTACAAAGACGGCACACCAACGCCACAACTGTATTACAACAAACTGTCAATGCAAATAGCCAGATGGCCCAACCATGACTTCGCAAAGGTTGACCAAGTCACTCAAAACGGATCCGTACCTAGACACTGGATGGATGACATGAAATTTTCTGAGAATAAAAGCGTACTGGCCACCTATATTCCTCCTGCAGAAAGAGAGAACCCTCCGCTAGGATTTAAATTCATACTCAATAACGATCGTATGCAACAATGGGCACAGGCCGAAGATGCTTGGATGTTTGGGTATTGGTATTGGGACTGGTCAGACCAAAGCGTGAAGATCAAAAATATTGACACTCAAACTCGTGAAATTTCCAGCGTACAACCGAGCGCCTATGGTATTCGCGAAGAACAACGCTTCTATGTATACAACCTCTTGGAAGAAATCGATATGCCTGGAGAGTGGTATCTAAACCGAGAGAACAGCACTTTGTACTTTTATCCCCCAGAAGGCGCGAAGGATGGAGAAGTCACCATATCTTTGCTAGAGCAGCCAATGATACAACTGACAGACGTCTCAAACGTAACCTTTTCTGGAATCAATATCGGAACTTCTAGAAACAGCGCATTTAGTATCAGCGGAGGAAGTAATTGCCTCATCAAAAACAGCACAATCAGCAAACTAGGAAAGACAGCAATATCAATTGAAGGAGGTAAGGCACACGGAGTCGTTAACTGCCACGTATACGATTTAGCTGCTGACGGCATACACATAAAAGGCGGCGACAGACACACATTGGAACCGGCTGGTCATTATATTGAAAACTGCCACATACATAATTTCGGACAACAAGCTAAAACATATAAGCCAGCAATAAAAATTAGTGGCGTAGGTAATCGCGCATCTCACAATACAATACACAATGGCCCACATGCTGGATTAATATTCGCTGGCAACGACCATGTCATACAGTTTAATGAAATATACGACGTCGTAAATGAATCTCAGGACATGGGAGCAATATACTCAGGCCGAGACCTAACAGCACGTGGAACAATTATAAGGCATAACTTCATACACGATATTAACGGTGTTGAAGGCGGTCATCCATACCTGATTCATGGCATCTATTTTGACGACCTTTATTCAGGCTGCTCCGTCTTTGGCAATGTGTTCAAAAACATGCCAACCGGTGTAATGGTCAACGGCGGACGCGATCACAATATTAGCAATAACATCTTCATCGATATATCCAATAAACCAATCATAATAGCTACATCTGGATTCATGAGTTGGCAACAGAAACACTGGAAGAATCATTCCTATGGGCTAAAATTCGACCCAAGAAGAGATGATATAACCAGCCAAGGTGGGCCTGCTGTTCCATGGGATAAAGCACCCTACGATAAATACCCCAATATGACCAATATCATAGATGACGAACCTCGACATCCCAAATACAATCAATCAACAAAGAATGTTTTTATCAATTCAGAGAAAACATTTATATGGGTGCGAGGAGAAGTCGACTTCGCAGAAGACCGAGTGCAGGAATACACCAATATACGAGATAATTTTAAAACTGAAACCGCCCCTGGCTTCGTAAATGCTGAAACCATGAATTTCGGTCTGAAGAGCAACTCTATTGTCTATCAGAAAATACCTGGATTTGAGCCAATCCCCTTCGAAAGCATCGGTAGACAATAATATCTTATGCCCTATGAAATGTAATCGAATGTGTTCATTCGCTCCGTCATCAGAACCACAGCGGTCTTTTACCAGCAACACATATATCAACTAAATCTTGCTGATTAATTATCTTGAAAACTCAAAATACAATCAAACTGCTCATCCTATGGTTGCTATGCATGACACAGTCTTATGCCCAAGCTCCCTCAAATCTGCGCTATAGCCAGGGAGAATTTTTAGTGTACACACAGGGTGATACTATCCCCTACAATTTTTTCCAATACGATGGCGCTGAAGCCACCTCAATTTCCATAACCCCTCCCCTACCTGCGGGCATTACCTTTGTCACCGACACGAGTCTGAACGAAGGCAGTATGTGGGGCACTCCGACCGTCACTGCCCATCCAACAGACCATCTTATAACTGTTAGAAACGCTCAAGGAAGCGCCACAATCAGTATCAACGTAGCAGTCTACGCTGCCGGCAACAATAAGGTATTGATCAATACCAACACGAGCCTAAAGCACTCAATCTCCGATGGCTTTGCCTCCGCAGTCACATGCTGGCTTACAGACTCCTCCGAACGACAAGACATTAAGCCTTCACTGGAACGGATGCGAACTGGGTCGCTCCGTTTTCCCTACGGTCACCTATCAGACAATTACCTCTGGCACGATATTGATGCAGGAAATCCTCATGCTGGACTTCACCCTATCATCGCCTCTACCTCTCAGCCCCCAGCAGGCTGGAGCTGGGCCACATCTAACGACGACACATTCATCAATGCCATGGACTTCGATGAATACATGTCCATCTGCACGGAATTAGGAATTAAGCCGCTGGTTGTCGTTAATATGCTTTCCCATAAATATAGTAATGGACCGAGTCTATCACACCTGATAGATACAGCTGCCGCTTGGGTGCAGTACGCTAAAGACAAAAACTACGAAGTTGCTTATTGGCAAATTGGCAACGAAATCGACCACCACTCGAATCTGCTCAGCCGCACAGAATATGTCACAGCTTACCATCAAATGGTTGATGCGATGAAAGCTATCAATCCCGACATACTAACGGGGCCGGGGATCCTTTCAGACATGAACTACATGCGTGCGGTGACTGATGCGAATCCAAACAACGTCGATTTTCTAAGTGCACACCAATACATCTGGAGTTTGGATATCGATACCTACGAAAAATGGCGCGACTTCACAGGCAATATGATCCCAGCGATCGACAACGCAGTGACTGTGAGTCGCGAATACAACAATATGCCCATTCTAATAACTGAAACCAATGCTTACGGATCGGCCGCTCTGCTCGAAGGAAACACTGTCAATAACTTTCTTAAAGCACTCTGCTGGTTTGAGCTATTGATGCAACAGGTGCACGCCGAGAATGCCGTGTATTCCTACTACTGGGGAACATCTGATCCATGGAATTACCAAAATGGAGGTCTTTCAAATGAAGAAAGTTATACTCTCCTAAAAAATGATGCCACCCTATCAATGCGAGCAGAGATTTCACGATTCGTAAATGAATACACCTTAGATGAAATGGTTCAGTCTCAAACATCCATTTCCAGGCTTCGCACATACGCCTCACTAAATTCAGCCAATGACCGCATCAATCTGTTCTTCTTAAATAAAGACAGCAATCGACAGCCCATAGACGTTACTGTTAATGGCATGAATCTCCCCGAGAACTACTCCGTGAGGTCTTATTCAGCAGATTCCCCCCACTCCTTAGTTGCTTCCTATACAAACTCTGCGGAGGGAGTCAGTATTAGTGGAAATAGTTTCACGATGGAGCTTTTACCGCTCAGCATAACTGTAGTCAGTTTCTACGCAGAACGTAGCTTTCAAACTCTATTTCCTTACTTATTAATGGAAGCAGATGAGAATTTAGACGGAAAATCCAATTATTTAAATTATGCCCAGGGCTTCAACCCCAGCCATTCAGCTCCAACTGGAGGTATCAATTTCAACGGAGAAAGCTTTCAGTTCGTAGTTCGAAACAATGCTACGGATGTCCAATATGCCTTATACTGGACAACAGATTTTTCCGAATGGAATCCGATGACCGCGGGCATCGATTATACCACAACTCTCGAATCCCAAGACACAGAACAAAAAGTTTATAAAGGAATTCTAGCCGAGTCTCTTCTACAAAAAGATAAATGCTTCTTTCTACAAAGCTTCAATAGATAACTATAATGCCTTCAAGAATAGCGCATTTCGCTACACTCCTCAGCTTTGCCGGATTATTTTGTGGCTTACCAGCCTCTGCTTTGGAATTTCATGTAGCGCAATTAGGTGACGATGAATCAATTGGAACTATAGATCAACCTTTTAAAACCGTGAGCCGTGCCAAGGCTCAAGTTCGTAAGGAAATTGCCAAGGGCCTCCGACAGAATATTATAATAAGCCTCCACCAAGGAGTTTATGAGCTATCAGAGCCATTAATCTTTAGCCCAGAGGATTCTGGCACCGAAGTATTTTCGATCACATATACAGCTCATAAGCAGGATACAGTCATACTGAGTGGTGGTCGTCAGGTAACAAACTGGAAAGCAGACAAGACTGGGAGGTGGAGCGCAGATCTGCCCAGGGTGAAAGCTGGCAAATGGTTCTTCCGTCAACTGGTAGTCAATGACCAACGCGCCACTCGGGCACGCTGGCCGAATACAGATGGTGATCTAAGTATCGAAACGGTAAGCGAAGACGTGAAGACCTTTAGCTTTAATCAGTCCCTGCCCTCAGCAAGCCTATCTGAACAGAATGCAGAACTGGTCGTTTTCCAGCACTGGTCAATCAGCCGCGGACGGGTCATTGCCTCAGACAATCAGCATGTGACGACAGCGACTCCCATGGGTTGGATCGGACACGGTCCCCACACCACCACCGTTCCAGAAAGATACAGTTACATCGAACATACGCTAGCTGGCTTAGATAAGCCTGGGGAATGGTTTCTCGACAGCACTAGTGGGACCCTACACTACATTCCCAGGCAGGGCGAAACTCGGTCGAATACGATCGCCGTGGCACCGCATTTGGAACGTCTCATCGTTATTGAAGGCACAAAAGACAGCCCAGTGCGTAACATTCATTTTCAAGGCATTCAGTTTGAGGATACCGACTTTCCGCTGCCAGACATCGGATACAACGAAATTCAGGCGGCTCATTATGGCACCACGATTGATGAGCGAATCTATGTACACCCCGTAGCGATCGAATGTTCTTGGGCGGAGGGCATTCAGTTCGAACGCTGCCGCTTTGCTCATTTTAATTCCTCCGCAATCGGGCTTGGGCCCGGGGCGCATAACAACTCTATCCTCGGTTGTCAGATTGAAGACATCGGCGGCAATGGCATTATGATTGGTTGGCGGGGGAAAGGTGAACTCGAGGGCGTTCTCGGTGGTAGGCTCGAATCTGATTGGGCGGATCCTTCAGACGCGCCGACCGGCAATGAAGTCTCCAATTGCCACATCAGGCAATGCGGTCAGGATAGCCGTGGTAGTTGCGGCATATTCGTTGCTTTTACGGCGAACACCCGGATCGCACACAATCACATCCATGACATGCCTTACACAGGGGTAACGATCGGCTTTCGTTGGAGTCCTAAATCGTCAACTCAAACTAACTGCCTGGTCGAAAACAATCATATCCACAACGTGATGAAGCAACTCGCAGACGGAGGTGCAATATACACACTCGGCGTCCAGCCGCAAACAACCTTCAGAGGCAATCATATCCACGACGTAGAACGCCGCCCCGAGGCAATCGGATGGCCCAACAACGGTTTTTTCATGGATCAATCCAGCAGCGGCTTCTTATTCGAACAAAACGTTGTCTATCAAACTGCAGGTAGTGCGCTACGCTTTAACGAAAGTAAACACGAATGGCACACTTGGAAGGACAATTTCTTTGAGAATCAAGCATCCGAAGCAGCACAGGCGATCATCGACGAGGCTGGTATAAAAAAACAGTACCGCTCACACTGAAATCAGTCTTATTTAAGATCTGTACTCCCAGAGAACCTAAGCACATTATCTGACATGGGGTCAATGATCACATCCCAATCAGTTTCGGGCCATTGCCATACCAAGCGAGTGACTTCTTCCATTTCACTACGCGTCACTTTTCCATAGTCATCGAGCTTAGTCAGAACAGGTTCCTGCACGATTTCCCCGTCCAAAGAGAATCCCCAAATATTAATAATTACATGATTTCGCTCATTCCTCGGTTGAACTTCAACTGGAAAATTATATCCCCAATAGCTCTCCTTACCCAATTCTTCCAAGACCGGGTAGCAGTCTTCCACCATCGAAAAACTAGCCAAGCCAATACTACGCTCCGGATATTCCAAAAGAATCTGCTGGAAACGCGCTCCATTTGCCTCCTTGTAGGCATCAGCGGTAATATCTAGCATTTTAAAACGATCAGAGACACGCCCCCATGATGCTGAAATGGCCGGCATCATCCTGACGACCAAAAGATTCCCTCCACGCTGCAAAGAATACGTTTGCCCGAGTAAGGGCGGGTTCACCTGATTAGTCAAAGCACGTGCACCAGACCTTGTGTTCGCGGGATGGGCCTTCGCTTCGCCAGCTTCCTCGACCTCCCATTGCAGGAAGGCCCAATCACCGGATGGCTTCCATAGCGCAACTGGAAAACTTTGCCATGCCAAGCCCCAAGAAATATGCTCGGCCTCGGGCATAATGGGAAAGTGACTCATGGCACCCAATCTAACATCATCGGCTAAAAATGCAGTCGCTTCAGTATCATCAAAACAAGGGATGCGTAACATCGTCGACTGACCAAACTCCGGCAGCACCTCCTCAAATTCAGAATGCCAGTCTAAATCGTAGTAGAATGTCTGAATCAGTGCGCTCTCTCTCCAGAAAGGATTAGTAATCTCTCCCGTTGCCTGATTCCAAGCTTCGATACGCTCCATATATGTTTTGCGGCTACCTCTTGCGGTAAATGAATAACTTCGAAGCGCAGGGACACGTGGGCCATCACCGAATTGGCTTTCAATGACCAACAGTTCCTCCATCAAATCTAGGTAAGTCGCGTATACATCACTTTCACGCTCTTCTGACAGAAGCAAATAAAGCGAGATCAAATCTAAGCACACACCTGCATATGTATCACTCATATGTTCACCCCATCCCCATCCTTCCTCTCTCCAGTAATCTGCAGCTCCAAGCATGCGCTGCTCAATTACTTCGATTTCGTAATCCGGCTGTCCATAAATTTCCTGAATCAAACGCGCTCCCACCAGATCGCCTAAATATTTGTTTGGATAAAAAGCTGAGTCTTTTTGAGCTTCAGCATAAAACAATGGGTAAAAATTTTCGAGTAACGTATCCAAAACATCAAGCGCACCAGTTGTCATCGCCTCTTTATGCATATGCCGTAGCAAAATCAAATTCCGCGCCACAAAGAATGGAATATTTGAGTCTGTGGGCGCAGGGTCCTCATACCTAAACTTCATTCGGCCCGTTCCCGCCTCTTGCAAATCCAATAGTGCCCTCAAAACACGTTCGATCCGTGCATCCGCCAGCAAACCATAACGTGCAGCCAATAACAAGGATCCCGATGCAAGCCGAGATTCATGCACCATTTGAGTTTCCTCTGCCTCCTTGGCTTTGCCATTAAGGGGACGTCCCCATAATCCCAATTCTTCAGACCATGATAGATCGCCAACATTCAGAACATCCCAAGTGACAAGCTCAACTTCTTTAGACGGCAAGTCCGAAACTTCCAAGAGGGAGATGGCAGCAAGCGTCGAACGACTGCTACGACCAGGCAAGATTTGTATGGACTGACTCGACGCATCAGCCTTCCAGCTAGTCGTCCAATAGTAGCCCGCTTGAGCTTCCTGCGACTCAAATTTCTTTGATCGCCCTGAATTCAGCGCATCAGGATCATTCAAGTAAAAACTCGTAGCCCAATCCCAATACAATCCTTGAAGTTGATATATCTTTCCGACCGTTAGACCTGAGAAATTTAATACCAGCCCGTTGCCATAATACTTCGACTTATATCCCACGCCCATCAATCGAGCCAAGTCTACATTTTCATCGTATTGGGCCTCGGCTTTATCCATCGAACTGTAGTCAATCGAAGCGCCAAGATCAATGAGCTCGGCAGTCACCCCATTCGCTGAAATCGGATTCCCAAAAGAAAGTTGCTCAAAGGTGATGCCGCTCACTACGGGTAGCGGCAGCCCTCCCCTGACATTGCCCGCTAGAACAGGGATCCCGTCCTTCAGTAGCGAACTCCCCTCGTTATCATTCTCAACTGGATATGGCCCTTGGAAGACAAACTCCCCGCCTTGAACAATCGCACCACATACAAGGCAAGAAAACGCAATACAACGCAATCCGCAAGATATCTGCATCGACAGATTTCGTATAAAATTATTTTTCATGGAAACAATTAATTTTAATAAAAGTTGGACAGAGTCCCGCACCCGACAAAGTAAACCAAAAAGCATAAAAATATCTTACTAACTTAAATTAAAAGATCCTCGCCGAACTGACACACGACGAGGATCTTCAAATGAATTGAACAATAAAGTTTCGACTAATCAACTAGCGACGGCGACGTGCTAATACAAGCAATGCCATACCCCCACCAATGCACAAAGCATAGTTTTGAGGCTCTGGAACAGTGGCTGTAAAATTGTCAAAAGTAACACCAGCAACACTGCCAACATAGAGTCCGAAGGCATCACCGACACTACCTCCAGTATTTTTATTCGAACGAGTCATCGTCGCTGCGACTACAGTTACATTACTAGTGATGCTCTCAACAATCACATCAACGTCATTCGCCAACAACCCAGAAGACACCGTCATGCGAAAAACATCCGTTTCGTTGAAAAGAGTCGTATTAGGAGTTACAGTCGAATTCCAATAATATGCAGTCACAGCTGTTCCACCATTAAAATTAATGGCTTGTAAATATCCGTCAGTCGAACGGAAGCGGATCGCATACCCAGAAGCATCGGACTGGTCATTCGATGCGACATCATCTCTGCCCTGAAACCAGATACCGACCAAAGAACCGCCTGTAGTTGTAAAATCGACTGAGATGGAGAAGTCCGTGGGATCTTCAATACTAGCAACTGAAGGATCTAAGCCAAAAACCGACGGATCAAATGAACTGACACCATCAGGCAGTACGGGTACTGCTTGGTTACCTTGAATTTCTAGGTTTGCGGCATTGCCTTGATTCCATGCCGAACCGAGAGAATCACCATCGGTTCCAGTGAAATTATCAGAGAAACTTTGCGCGGAGACAACGGCGGGAAGTAGAGCTAGAAAAGCACAAAAGGCGAGATTTTTAAGGGGAATCATATCTATTGGGATTTTAATTGTGATTAAGAACAAGAAGTAATCGTAAAGACGATTAACCATATACCAGTAAGATTCACCACCATGTCAATTTAATTCCCTATAATTTTACATGAAAATTAATGGTAATTAAATTGGCGCAATTTTGATATATTATTTTACTGTATAGAATAGATTCTCCCCAACACAGGGATAAACCGAAGGAAACCTAGCGTATAAAATCTTCGCAGAGGCAAAAAGAGCAAAACATTATTGGCTGCCCCATCATTCCGGCCAGGGGTAATGGTCCGTCCCGGCCGCTGCTTCAATGGATACCTGAGGCATTTCAGCGCGCAAGTGCTTCAGTTGCTGCTGCATCTCCTTAGTCACTCCGCGTTCATAAGCCGCTAGATTATTAAGCTCGGTCGGATCATTGGGGATATCGTAGAGTTCGACACGCCCTCCCCCAGGATTCGAGAGAAACTTCCAATCACCGACCCGTAGCGCCGTGTATGGGCTTTTATGGATAACGTGGCCGAAGTCGACTTCGTAGTGAAATTCCCAAAACAAGGGAGTGCTACGCTCCATCGGCCCGGAGAGCAAGGCAGGTAACACATTTTCGCCGTCGGGAGCCGCAGGCCCCGATGGAACTTCAACCCCAGCAAGGGCACAAAAGGTAGGCATCAGATCCACAGCAGCAAGCACAGACTCACGATCCACTTGCCCTGGAGCAATCGTTCCGGGCCAGGAAACAATAAAGGGCATGCGAATTCCCCCTTCATAAAGGCTTCGTTTACGTCCTCGAAAAGGACCAGTGCTCCCAATACCACTGTGCGATGCTCCTCCGATCCACATTGTTTCCGGACCGTTGTCGCTGGAAAAAACGATCAGTGTATCCTTTTCGAGTCCCAGATCTTCCAGCGCAGCCACCAGTCGCCCAACCTGAATATCCAAATCATTAACTGTTGCGTAATAAACAACCTTTGCCCCTACGTGAGAGATATGCTCTGGATCCGGCGCAAATTCATCGATGAACGGTGCCATTTGCTCATCAGTAGGATTTAGAACTGTATGCGGCGTCAAAGTCCAAGCGCTCACATAGAAGGGCCGACCCTGATTGGCTCGAATAAATTCAATGGTCTCGTCGACAATGGCTTCAGTCGATTGCGCTCGAAAATATGGATTCTCCTCGCGCGCAACAGGAAGCTGTGGGCCTGAGGCTAAATATGCTTTTGAAAGATTAAAGCCGTATTCGGTAGGTGCTGGAGCACCTACACCCGAAGGGAGAGACAAATGCCATTTCCCAAAATGCGCTGTAGCGTAGCCAGCCTTTTGTAACTGGCGTGCATAACTAGGCGCCGAGGGATCCAGCCAATTTGGCATCCCTCGCTCCGCATTCTCCTCGGGGGCAGAGAAATGACCATACACTCGATTACGAACTGGAAACTGCCCCGTCAGAAAGGCTGCCCGACTCGGAGAACAAACGGAAGACATCGCATAGAAATTCGTAAAGAGTTTTCCACCTGCCGCTAACTGATCGATATTCGGGGTCTTGAGCTCAGGGTGCCCGTAGCAGCTCAAATCCCCCCACCCCAAATCATCAGCGAGGAGGAAAATAATATTCGGTTTACGAGCTTCGGAATTGCTCACATCCGCGTTTTGAGCAAGTGCAGCGACGCAGGACAACAACAAAGCCGTTCCGATGACGGTCACTAGAGATAGAGGTTTAAATTGCTTCATACATTTATAATAATTTAATCTGTAAGCTTAAGTTCTACTTAACATCTGTCTCGAAAAAGGTATTTCCGCGAAGAAGTTGGCCGACTGCTGGTTTGATCGGAGTGACTAGATTTTGACGACCAAGGAATGCTTTCAATTGATCGCCCTCGACGTGAACTTGTGCTGTCGGAGCCTCCGCTTCATCTGTAGATAAATTCACGGCGAAAGCAAAGACAGCTGACTCGATCTCTGTAAGATCAAAATCGCGCGTCTCGCCATCGTAAAATTCAAAATCGATTAGCAAGCTATTATTACTTTCCTCAACTATCAAACTCGTTTTTGTTTCGCCAAATATTGAAAGGAGCTTCTTGATGCTCACTTCCAAATCCCCCAGAGAGAATTGGACAGAATCATCTCCACGGGTCAAGGATTCGACAACACGGCGAAGATTATCCGAGTCACTTCGCATTGCTGAGACTTTGAATTGCAAGGAAAGTCGTTCCGCGGAGAATTTCCCCTCGTCCAAGCGATCAACATGTATGTGCTTATCGCCTCCGTTTGTCGCAAAAGTAATAACGCCCAAAGCGGAGCCTTTGTCATGCAACGAAAAGAACTGTGCCGCATGAAAAACCCGGCCATCCTTCATGCAATGCACTGTAAGTGAAAGGGGATCTTCAGAACTACCAAAATGGGCGATAATAGGACGACGCTGGTGCCCAAGCACTGAACGGTTCGCGGTTCCCAGCGCGAACAGAGGATGTAGATACGTAGAGGCACGAATTTCGTATTCATCTAGCGGCAGTTGCGACTCGATCCCCTCTGGCACTGGTTTATCCTGCAAGCCGGCAATGATCGGGTATTTGGTTTTAAGAAGGACTCGAGATACCTCACGCGGGGCATCTAATTCCTTAAAGGCAGCTCGGTAAGGCTCTGGACAACTATGATTACGGCGTATGAACTTGATCTCATGAACATTGTATTCATTCGGATAGGGGCTGGGCTCATCCTGAATTCCAGTAGCGATCCGAATGACCTCACGTCGGCGCTCATTCAGGAAATTACTCGAACGGCTATGCGGGCCACTCAATTGATTGGTTGGCGCATGGTAAAAGCTCGATAATTCACTCCAGGCATAGTCATAGAGATCTCCAGCAAGCGCCACGGCTTCTTGGTTCTCTATATTACAGATGAGACGCCTTAATGCATCCAAAGTCACAATACTATAATTCGGCGTATTGTATTCGCCAAAGCCTCCGTGCACTTGCTGATATTGATGCAATGCGCGAAGCTTCTCCAAGCCTTTATTGAAGAGTTCCTCATCATTTGCCAATTCCCCTGAAGCCAAGAGAAAATACGAGCTCATCGTAGCGACATTTGTATATGACGCGGTCACGTCCCGATGCATCACAAGACGTGCGGCACGCTCAATCGCCTGATCGATCCGAACCAAAAGATCCGGCTCAATGAGCGAACTATGCTCATGCCGAATATCGAGCAGTGTAATCCCGATAAAATCTGCCCAATTATAATCCGGATAAGGCATTTCGATAAGAGGCTCCTCCGTAAAATAAGGCCAAAGCCCACAAGTCGGGCTTGCGGGATCTACGTCCTGATAATCTAACACCGCATCAAGAACTAGATACGCTCGCTGAATATGTTCCGGTTGTAGCGAATCAAGTAATGCAAGCGCATACTCCGCACTCCACATCGTAAGATGCACAGGCTCCCCCAAAGGCATATTCGTCGCAGGGCCGTTCCAGCGATTCGCACCGATGAGCAAATGCATGTTAGGATCATATTCCCATGGATGATTTGCGATCGCAGCATCCAGCCGTTCGCGCATCTGAGGCGTCACATTAATACAACACATACCTGGCCCGCCATCTGAACAATTCCCCTGCGGTAAAGTTGTCTTAAAATTTTCACCATTGCGATCCGGAACAATACTCAAAGACAATCCAGCCAAAGTCGCGCGACTGCGCCTACTAGGTCTCAGTTCAATCGTCTTAGTCTCTGAATTTGCAGTCCACAGCGCTGTCCAGTAATAGCCTTTCGCAGGCTCGGTGGACATAATTGGACGACTTCGATTTTCTGGGTATTTCCCATCACACAGATAAAATGACGTGTTCGGGCCTGAATCCCAAAAAAATCCTTGAAGTTGGTATGTCATCCCGGGCTTTAAACCGCTCATTTCAAGTCGTAATCCATTTTTATAATATTCAGACTTATAGCCAGTACTCATCATAGACAGGAGATCTGTCCTATCTGAAAAGTAGCTGGCGACCGTTTCCGAATCATTATAAGTGACTGCACCGCCCATATCGATGAGCCGTATTTCCACCCCTGATCCCGATGCAATATTTGTAAAGCTCAACTGCTCAAACGGCACTCCTTCGATCACGGGAAGCGGTAAGCCACCTCGAATATTTGCTGCCAGTACATGCTCGCCGTTATCCAAAATAACTTTCTCCTCCTCGGCACCATCAATAACAACTTTTCCACTAAAAGCCACAGGGCCCGCCTCCGCAATAAAAGGCAGTAAGCAAGCTACCAACAGTAAGATACGACAAATAGAAATCATCGAATTTGTTCGTTTTTGTTTCATAGTATTGTAATATAAATTCATTAATTTAAAAATTCGTTTCAATCCACACCGTCCGCCATTTCGTCCGGCGCTTCCAGAATTAACAACTGTTCCTGCTTCTCACCAATGTCCTCAAACCTAGGCAGGACATTGATTTTCGGAACATTCACCCCATCGATCTCCATTTCGCCCACTCGTCTAGCGAAGAAAACTGCTCGTCGTCCTTCACGCAGGCGGAAGCGTGATGAATAAATAACCCGTGTTTCCGGATTACGTACAGCGATCGCAATTGAAGCCTGAGTACCTCCAATCTCAGTAGGCCAGACTGCCTGCTGCCGAGAAGCAATCGTCTTCGCTTCCGAGCCCACTCGAACAACTAACTCGGTATCAGTCATATTATAGAAATGCACATTCGGTTCATCAAACTCGGCCAGTGAGTCATCCATAACGATGACACGATAAAGCGGCTTATTCGACTGCGGATTTGGCACAAACACAAGTAGTAGCTTGCCTCCAGCTTTTGGCAGTGGCACCTGTGCCACTGGGATGATATCGACTGGTTTATCGCCGGTTTGCTGCTGTGACACAACCTGCTCCCGTCGTTCGCGAGTTAGCATCAAACCTTCGGAGTCCAGCAGCGCCGTAGTATCTTGGTACAAGGTCATCAAAGGAGGACCGCTATAGCGTATCTGTTCAGAAAAAGATGACCAGGGCACCTGGATCACCTCATTCACTAATGGGGAGACTAGATCGGCCTCCATCCCCCATCCAAAGGTTCTAAAACTAAGCTGAACGTAATCTTCTTCCTCAATTTGAGCCGTTGCAATGGAAAGGACAAAGGCCAAGGCCAAAATAGTCAAACTACGCATATTCAATTTCAGATTGAGCAACATCATACACAAAAGAGATTAAGGCTGAACCCAACGAAAGGAGATAATTTCGTATTTACGCCCAAAACGCTCATTAATCGGATCGAGACTGTTTCTTTGATACTCGCCATTTACGGAATTAAAACTGAGAAGCCGATCCTCGGGATTGTCGGAATCGTCCACGTATTGAGGCTTTCGCTGTACCACTGCTTCGCAAATGACCTCCGAGTCGACCTCATTAGTTGTGGGATCAATAGCACTTCCATATCCACGAATAGTAAATGTGTCAGAGCGAGGCGAGATAAAGGGAGCAATCTGCTGAAGTATGTCTCCCTGAGTGAGCCAACCTGCGATCCCTTCATAAAAAGAACCTTCGCTTACATCTTCAATAAAGTCACTGCCTGGTCGAATACTAGTCGGAACATCACTCAAACTAAAACTGCCACTAGTACTTTCCAAAACCGTATTTATACCAGCTTTGTCGATCGCAACTTCCAATGCACTTCGCAGGCCAGCTTCTACGTTACCTCCGACTAAGCGGCGATTCACGAAATCACTAAGAGACAAGAAGGGCCCCCGCTCTTTGACTTGTTCAACAATTGTTTCCGCCAGACGGTCAATTTCCCCGCTGCTCAGCTCGCGATATCCTTTCCATTCGTCACTGGCTCCAGCGATCGGCTGCGCCATACGTGAAAACGGAAAAGTTAAGCTACCGCTATGACTACCAGTGACAGGATTGAAGCTCAACCCATTCGCCCCTGAAAGAATCGCCTTCCATGCCTCAACTGACGTACTGTTGATATTAAAAGCGCCGTTCACAAAAAAATTCTGAGCTGCGAACCGAGGATGATTCAGGCCTGTTCCTGTAGCTTCTGAGCTGTAACGATAACGACTATTATACAACGGACCTTCAGATGTAACGAGGTCAGCGGCAACCAACTCTCGAGTATGACCGGAAAAGTAATATGCATCCCAGACCGATTGATTAAGAAGAAAGCTCTGGTCGAGCGGCAGCAGCTCGCCTCCCCTTGTGTCTGAAAAAGAACTGGCGCTAGGATACAGACTTCCAGTATCTGCTACCCGCGGATTAGCAATCCCATTACTAATACCATAACTATGGCTAGAACTGTATTCAGCAACTGGAAGATGCTGTAAAGCTCCAAGCGACAATACGCCAACAGATCGCTGTGGGACATCAAAATAAGAAAGCGATGACTGACCGGTAACATCGATCCCCGACCCGAAAAATGCGCCTTCTCCCGAGAATGTAAGGGAGATCTCCGGAACATGCATATCAATAGAACCTGCCAAGTCATAATGGCGATAGCTACCGATTGCCCCAAATGAAGAATTACCTCCAGTTGCTGGATCGATGGAACTAGGACCACTGAAAGGAGCACGAAAGTTTTGACCGACATTCCATCGATTTCGAATAAAGAATCCAGCGTTTGAACTCTGCATGACGTTATCAACATATTCAAACCCACTTCCCAAAACGACATCGACCGAAAATGCATTAGGAAACATGTAGCTCACATCATCAATACCAGTACCACCGATCGTAAAGATATCATGCCGCTGTATTGAACTCGGCCCATCGTAACGGTTTTGGTTCGGATTTGATGCGATGATGTCGTAACTAAGCGAGACGTAATCGTCTTGGTCATACAGATCTGAAGGGTCACTATTCAACCTCAGCCCCACTGCGACCCTGAAGGGGTTTCTTTTAGCTGAATCATTTTTCCCGAGATCCATATTTATTTGAAAGCTTCCGGCTTCGAAATAATCGTAAGCGTCACTCGGGTCGTTGCCTGAAGCTAGATAAGGCTTTGCAGAAGCCTCGTCCACAACTTGAGTCCATGTCGAGCTCGCACGCAGCCCAGTATCAAATTTGGCTGCCTTAGGATCAATCGGAAACGCTCCAAGCTCCAACTCATTGCGTCCATCGTAAGCTTCTTCGTCATTGTGAATCCCAAAAGCGAGCACCTGCCCAGGTGCCATTTCGACCGAAGGTAAGCGGAAGGAGTATCCAGTATAGCCTTCATTCGAATCTAAAGGGTCTACTAGCCGAGTCAGCCCAGGCAATTCCATCAGGTCACCTCCGCCAACCTGTTGATCCAGCGAGACTCCCATATCGTTAATAATCGGATTCGGCCCCAACAACTCATCGAGAACACCTGCAATACTACCCGAGGACTTCAAGCCCTTACGCCACAGGCTTCCGAGGAAAAAACCTTCATCTTTAATTAACAGATCTACATATGCGTTCGAGGGTATCTGCACGGGCACGCTATAGGGGTTCCAAAGAACCACTATTGGAGCAGGAAAAAGTAGAAAACGATCCCCTCCTGAGTTACGTTCAAAAAGCGGCTGTAGGTTCAGTACATATCGAGTAATAACTGGGAAGATGCCAGATCCATCGGCCGAATGCCCACGAAGTTCAACCGAGTCAGAAATACGGTCACCCAATTGATAGTAATCAATAAGCTGCTCCCAAGTCGGCGCATTCGGAGTCGGATGTGAGCTAGAACCCGTCGGATACTCCGCCAAAGCATGGCGACCATCTCCCCTCGAATACGAGGCAATTTCATAAATTGACGGATCAAAATTGGTGGAATCTGCCTCGCGCAGTAAGACGCTTAAATCCGTCTTGAAGCCACCTCGTAAGGTATCAGTCAATAAACCATGGCTCTCCATCGTCATATCATGTGCTAGTAAATCAAGCGCGTTTTGAATATCCTCCGATGATCCTGAGAGCTCATCGACCAGGCTCAACTCATTGATATGTCGCAAACACTCAATATCCGGACCAACATTTCCGAAATTATTGAAAATATCTCCTGCCGTGCCCATCGCTTCGATCGCGTTTCTTTGACTGACCATGAAGCTGGCACGCTGGCGAGCTTCGGTCGCTCCTGAATCCCGCGCCGGATCATAGAGCGAAGCATCCGCCTTAATACCCTCATCGCTCAACCACCACGCAGTCCGCCCCGTCAAACCGTTGCGGCCCTCAATCTCAAGGCTCTCCACTATAACCTCATGACTCTGAGCAATTCCAGTAAAATTAGCTCCAAAAATAGTAACCGCGTTATCCCCCGAAATGCCTGTTCTAGGGTCAGGGTTTTCACCAGAGACCAGCCACCCCAGGAATCGCTGATCGGCACGATTTGAATAATCGTAATACGCATCTGTGGACGCAGGTAAGGAATTCAAAAAATTCACGTCAACCGATGCATCCCACACCCCGATCCAATTAGGATGCTCAATGCCTTCGACTAAAGCTGTAGACGCATCACTATCGTCAAGCGCGGCACGAGCTGTAACTCTCTGATCGACACCGCTGAGCGATTGTAATTCGCCCAAGGCAACGTACAGTCCTAGCAATGCATTCTGCCGAGCTCGGAGCAACTGTTGATCTGACGAGCTCAGTCTAGTCTCCACCTGCACTTGAACCGATAAAGTCAAGAGCAAGATCAAAACGAAGGACATGAGTAATAACGAGATAACCAATGCAAACCCCTGTTTCCCGAGTGTCTCCTCATCGTATTTAGCTAACATTGTTTTTTTTAAAATCATTTCCTATGTAGTCACCTGACAGAGTTCGTCACAAGTCATGCGATCATCGATAATCTCCTCTAAGCCTCGATCCTTTAGTATTTGATCTACGCGCACAGGTATTCCCCCGTTCAATGAACGCTCCATCGCTTCTAAAATCGCCACGACGTAAAGCCCGTTGACTAGACTTGGCTCAGGTGGCGAATCGGAATCCAAGCTGTAGGCGAAGTGCTCCAGGTAATTTTGAAACTCACCTGCATGATATTTTGAGCCGCCCCAGCGAAAATAATATCCTGAACTATCAACATGAGTTTCGCAGGTAGGCTCCTGCCCATCAAAAGCAGTAAAATAATCAAACCGAGGAAATGTAGCCGTGCTGATACCGTCATTGCCACGCAGCATACATTCGGTCGTTGGCGAAGCTTTTGGATGCGCAAGTGGAGTGCCATACATCCCTGTAACTCGACCCAATACCCCAGCCTTACTTTTAAGCACAAAATGAAAACAATCTGGAACTTTAGATCCAAGACGTGCTCCAGCCTGACTGAGCAATCCATAACCGTAGACCTCTTCAATCTCCCCCAGATACCAATAAACCAAGTCAACAGGATGCCCCAGGCCAGAATAGAGCCAATTAACTTCTCCGTTTTTTCCACGCGCTCCTGCTGACCCCTTTCGCTTGTCACCGTTATAATGCGCTTCGCAGGAAACAAGCTGCCCGTTCGCACCGCGCTCGAAGTCTCGTCGTTGCCGCTGTAAGGTATGGAAAAATCGAGTACTGTTCCCAACCAACAGTTGCTTACCGCTTCCACGTTGAGCGGCCAAAAGCTCGCAACCTCGTTCGAGATTATCAACAAGTGGCTTGGTGCAAACCACATGTTTTCCAGCCGAAAAAGCCATCAGGATATGTTCGGTATGCATCGGATCGGGTGTAAATATACCGATCACATCGATATCCTCACGCTGTAACATCTCAGCATACGATGTCGTATACTCTGCGATGCTGAACTCTTGCTGACGTTGCCGACAAAGCTCCGCATCCAAATCACAAATACAGGCAACTTCCCAACGATCACTCAAAAGCGCCGCAGACAAAATACTCCTGCCTTCTCCCAAACCAAGCACACCAATCCGGTAACATTGTGTCTTTTTATTCATATCCTTTATGATGTCTTCTCAATCGCGATTTTTAGCGCTATCGCGCGCCGCTCCTCGTCGAGCCTCGAGGTCCGCTCGAATCGCAAGCATTCGTTCCTTTGTAAGAGGATATTGCATCAATAACAACATGGCTACTCCGTAGCCAACAATTGGAAAGCCAACATAGATCCATTTCATCGTAATCAACGTCATTGGCGACTGTATCAATAAATCCGCATCAAAGCCAGACGCGCTGAGAGCGAAGCCTCCTAACAAGGCTCCCAATGTGCCAGCTGCCTTAGATAAGAAAGCATTTACTGCCGCGAGCGAGCCCTCTCGCCTAAAACCATTCACATGCTCGTCAGCATCGGCAACATCGGCCATAATCGATCCAAGCAGCAGCCAGAAAGTACCGACTCCGACTGCATTCAACGCTACAGGTATTAGCGTCAACCAAGGCCAAGCCGGTGAAATCAGAAAAATAGCAAGCAACCACCCAACAAGCGCTGAACCAACACCAAATATCGCGACTCGTTTTTTATCCGACTCAACAAAAAAACGACTAATTGCCAGAACCGTAATCAAGCCCAAGATAGAGCCCAAGCTACCGATCCAACCAAAAAAAGCCGCTCCTTGCAATTTATCACCACCGAAAAGGTAATAGACACCCAAATGAGTTCCGAAAAGCATATAGACCGTCCCCGCAAAAACACAACTTAAGGTAAAGCTACAAACCAATAGATAAGTCTTATTAGAGAACGAGAGTTTAAGCGATTCAATGAATGTCTGCCGTCCTTCCTCCTTTGCGATCCTCTGATAACGCTCTTTGCAAAAGATTGCCGGCATAATCCCACAGAGAATAAAGCCGAAACCGAAGAAAATCCCGACCACTCGAAGCCCCTGCGCTTCATTCTCCCAAATGTCCATTTGAGTGAGTGAGAACATCCAAGGTAACACAAACAATGTAACCTTAATCATGACCGAAAACCAAGTCATGAGACGAGTCCGCTCAGCATAGTCGGGCGTAAGCTCCCATGCTAACGCATCGGTAGGCACTGTTACCATGGTGAATCCCGTATAGAAAAGAAGACTAAAGCCGATGAAATATATTGTCTTTGCTGTCTCGGACCAATCTGGGCGCGCCTGCCACAGCAGCATAAACATAAGTCCTCCCATAATGGCTCCAACAAAAATCCAAGGTCGACGACGCCCCCACCGACTGCGCGTATTATCTGAAAGCCATCCAACCAAAGGATCGGTTACCCCATCATACAAACGCATCAATGCAAAAACGAGTCCAATAACCGCAGGGTCCAAACCTAAGATAATACCGTAAGCAGGAAATGCGAACATATTCATCCCATTATTCCCCAACTGTTGGGCAAAAGCACGCAAACCAAAGGATAACTTTTCAATAATGGGGATCCGATCCACATCCGCGGTGGAATTTTTACTCAACAATGACATAATATTGGGGGAGGGCAAAGTAACGGCAGAGCATAACTCAAACTCTACTCTCCCCCCAAAGAAAGGACACAGAAAAACCTGTCAATGAAAAACTAACAGCAATTAATTGTTAATTATTGAAAATTAACACACACACAGATGAGCCAAATGATCCATAGAGCACAAATCTGCCCTACGGTACCGCCACCACAGACCACTAAGCAAGCTATCTGGAATTCAAGCTCGGCATTATTAATGTGCGACTTCGCGCCAGGTCATCACGATTCTCACAACGCCAAAGTAATTGAGCAACACTCATCCTGCCAACTGACTCGAAGTGCACGTCGATCGAAGTAAATTCGATTGGCAAACTCTCTCGAATACGTCGCAAATTATTACAGCTCACAATCTCCAACTCACGCCCCGGAATAATCCCCAATTCCGATAGGCGAAAATAGACAGACCGTAAAGTTTCATCGCTATCAACAAATAAAGCCGTCGGCGGATTCGAACAATCAATAAAGCTCTCCTGAATCCAATTACCTATAACTGAATAGTTCTCATTCCGCCCCGATGAGATTTCGTCATTCAAGGTTTTAGTCAGCGTCCAACGCACATCTGGACGTTCGGACATTTCGTGGCGAAAACCCTCCTCTCGAAAATAATTTACTCGATCGTTAGGACTAAACATTAACATCGCAATATTGACATGACCATTCTCTAACAAGTGCCGAGCCGCCATAGCACCAACCTCACGATGATCAGGACGCACTTCATCACACCACAAAGATGACTCGCGAGCCGTCATCATACGACAACAAGTATATTTGCGCAACTCATCCTGCACAGCCACAGAGGGCTCTCCACCGAGCCAAAGGACGCCGACCACATCCCTCCCCCCAGAACTCAAAGCAGGTAGACCTTCCGCCTTAGTGCTCAAAATATCATAAGAGACCCGAATCCCCGCATCTGCTGCAGCGCGAGAGACTCCTTCTTTAATTGGCAATAATGTATAATTCTGCTCCAGAACCTCAATGTCGGGATCAATAAAATGCAAAAACTTAATAACCCCCTCCGCACCAGCAGAACGAAGCCGTGGTCCCGGACGCCCACGAGACAAGCTAAATTCCAAATCCTTAGCAGCATCCAGCACACGAGCACGAGTGTCACCGTGCACCTTACCTTGACCATTCAAAACCCTGGAAACTGTTGTCACTGAAACTCCTGCCCTTTCAGCAACGTCGACAATCGATTTAGTTTTTCTTTTTTTATTAGACATCACCAACAGAAATATGCACATTTTCATTAATTTTCAAGAATTTCCTACAATAAAATAATAACTAGGCTTAGAGCGAGCACCCAAAACAACTAGCTCCGAATATGCACACACACACACGTTCACGTCCGAATGTCATACTATTTATTGCAGACGATTTAGCCTGGGGAGACCTTTGTTGCCACGACAATCCTTACGTACACACTCCGAATCTGGATCGACTACATGCTCAAAGCGCACGCCTAGAGCATTATTGCAGTGGCCCCCTGTGTTCACCAGCACGAGCCAGCCTATTGACAGGCCGTTATCACTTGCGAACACGCGTGATCGACACTTACTGCGGACGCTCAAACATTGATCCAAATGAACGCACGATAGCGCACGCACTCTCTAAATCCGGTTACCAATGTGGTGCTTTCGGGAAATGGCATCTGGGAGACTGTTACCCCTCACGAGCCATAGACATGGGCTTCGATACTACAGTTATGCACAACGCAGGTGGCATAGGCCAACCCGGAGATCACCCGCTCAATAATGCACGCTGGCAGAAAGACTCCTATTTCGATCCAATCCTCTACAGTAATGGTGAACCGAAGCCCTATCGCGGGTATTGCGCAGATATTTTCATTGATGAAGCAATTCGATTCATTGATAAAAATAAGGATCAACCCTTCTTTACCTACATCGCCACCAATACCCCGCACACACCTCTGATCGTAGCCAATGAATGGTCGGAGAAATATCTCAAAATGGATATCGACCCCAAGCATGCCAAAATCTACGGCATGATAGAAAACATTGACTACAATATCGGTCGGCTCATGGCTCATCTTGAAAGGCACGGCCTTACCGAAAACAGTATCTTAATCTTCACAAGCGATCACGGACCTTGCTCCAGTGCTGACGGCGCCGACAATCGAATACGTTGGAATGCAGGGCTCCGCGACCGCAAAGGCAGCCTCTATCAAGGCGGTGTCAAAGTACCCAACTTCATCCGCTATCCCGCCGGATTAATAAAGCAGCAGGCAGTCACACGAATAACTAGCCCCGTGGACATCCTCCCAACTGTAATGGATTTCTGCAATATCGCAGAATCCACAAACTGTCCCAGCATTGACGGAGTCTCTCTTCGAGGAGTTCTCACAGACGATTCCGAAACTCCACCCCCGCCCGCAGATCGCAAAGTTTACATGCAATGGCACCGAGGCGACGTGCCCATCCCACATCGTAACGCGGCTGTCATCGGCGACCGCTTCAAATACTACACACCCAACGAAAACTCGTCGGGAGAACTCTACGATCTCAAAAACGACCCGTGCGAGACACACGACATCGCCAACGAATTCCCAGAACAAGCCAAATCCATGCGAAAGGATTACCTAAAGTGGCTCTTTGATGTCGCCGGAACTCGAGGAGTCGGCACTTTTGACAGCCAAGCCATCCACATTGGCAGCAGCGTCGAACGCAGCACCCTACTCACAACGAATGATTGGCGACTAGTCACAGGAGAAGACTGGGACCGAACCGACTTACGCGGCTACTGGCAGGTAAAGAACCTCAAGGAACAGCAATACAACATCCGTGTTCGCTTTAAGCAAAAGCCCGACAGAGGACTCGTTTTTTTGTCAATCAACGATACCATTTTGACTGCCGACAAAATCGAACCTGACGGCTGGATTCAATTTGATAAACAAGTTATCCACGAAGGTTACATTCGTATAGAAAGTTGGATAGAGAAGCACAGCAATGACTCGGAATCATACCTCCAGCGCTTCCAATGTGCCTGCTACATTGAACTATCATCATAATGTAAGTCCATAATGCGAAATCACTCCTACAATGAAAAATCAAATAAAGCCTTTGAACATTCTTTATCTACATAGCCACGATACTGGAAGGTATTGTGAACCTTATGGATATGCAGCACAAACACCGCATATACAAAAATTAGCTGAAGAAGGCGTAATTTTCAGAAAAGCCTACTGCGGCAATCCAACCTGTTCCCCATCCAGAGCCTGCTTATTAACAGGGCAATCGGCACATGCTGCCGGCATGTTTGGCCTCGCGCATCGCGGCTGGACTCTAAACGACTACAAGCAAACATTAATCAATTTCCTGAAAGAGCACGGGTATTTTACTGCACTCAGCGGCATCCAACACATTGCCTTGGCTCCTTATGCAGAACCAGAAGACGCAGGTTATGACGAAATTTTAACACTGGACGGCTCTTTTGACACCCCAGTGGCGGCCGCTGAAGATTTTCTAGCCCGCCAACATAAACGTCCCTTCTTTTTAGACGTGGGACTTTTCCCACCGCATCGAACAGGCAATGACGGCGATTTCCCGAGCAAGCACCCTCCTACCGATGAACGTTATGTGATGCCACCAGCGGTCCTGCCAGACACCCCGGAATCCCGCCACGATTACTCTCGTTATCTCACTAGCGTGCGTGGCACCGATGAATCTTTCGGTCAGGTTCTCTCTGCAATCGACCGATATGGATACCGAGACAATACCTTGGTCATTTGCACCACAGATCACGGACCAGCCTTTCCTCACATGAAATGTCGCCTGACGGACCATGGTATCGGCGTCATGCTTATCATGCGCGGACCGCACGGCTTTTCCGGCGGCAAAGTCATTGATGAAATGGTTTCTCAAGTCGACCTATTTCCAAGCATTTGCAATCTGTTAAACTTACCTAAACCAACGTGGCTGGAAGGACAATCCTTCCTGCCATTGCTTCATGGCGACAATAGCCAAGCGAGACAGGCGATCTTTGCGGAAGTCAATTATCATGCCGCCGAGGAACCAGGCCGCGCAGTCAGAACGAACCGTTGGAAGTACATTCGCCGCTATACAGATTACAATCAAACGGTGCTACCCAATATCGACAATTCAATTTCTAAAACCTATTTGTATAACCGCGACTTAAAAGAGCGTGAAGAACCGAAAGAATTTCTCTTCGATCTTTGCTACGACCCACAGGAAGCCAACAATCTGGCCGCCGCTCCTCAATATAAAGCGATTAAAAATGAAATGGAAGAGGCTCTAAGGCAATGGATGCGAGATACAGGGGATCCGCTATTTGAAGGAGTGCTTCCGAAAAACGATAGAATGATCGTCACACCACAGCATCACTTCAACCCCGATGGCAACACAGTGACTGAAACCTCCCAAAACCTCGAGCACTAACCGTTCAAAACCCTCAAACCTAAAGAACGGGGTCCAATGGCCGTAGCTGTGATATTGTGTGAGAATGGAATCAATCGAGACAAAGTTATGCATCGATTCGGCAAATTCCGATCGTAAAGGTCGCCTGATTCGCAGTGGGGATGAGTGGGCGCAAATATTGGCCGAAGCGAGCGAAATGCCGCGGATGCAAACCAAGACTTTGTCGCCTACGCAACAAACGATGCATGCACCTGATCCTTCGGAAGTTGCGAAATATTTGGTAGGGCATTTTCGCCCAAAGCGACGTCTTGCAAATTAGAGTGCTAGTCCGCATGAATCGTCATGAGCAGGCGTTCTCAGATGGCGAACGGCGGTTTTGGCACAACCACCCTACCTATTCACGAACACTACGAACGGCGGTTTTGGCAAAACCGCCCTACCGATTCACGAACACAGCTAGTTTTTTCTTCAGCAGTGCCATTCGAGACGGACCTGCGTTACCAATATAATTCCTGATAGAATCAAACTTCCCTAGAATTGGTATTAGTCAATTGGAAGCGTGTAGATTACCTAAAGAGGCCCCTCTCCGCAAGTCGGATACTGCCGTAAAGTCTCTCCACTCAGACAACGATCATCCTCCAATAAATAAGGCATACATTAAGTGACGAGGAATCCAACTACGTTGGCCTCGATTAACTGTCACAGCACCCGACAATTCCGAAAGGACACACGGTCATGTGATACCGTCATCGCCTTGCCCATACGTGAGCGAATCACCGATACACAAAATACGTTGTGCTTAAATAGGAGGATAACTCATCAATGAAAGAAAAATAACTAGGACAGCTTTTACCAAAAGATGAGACAAACGCATTTAGGAATGATACATATATCTCTTAATAAGAGGAATAGAGTTATTGAACATTTCCACGTCAAGTCTGCTCAAATTTTGACAGGAGCATAATGCCCTCTGTCCAAGCCAGATCACTCAAAAACTTGCAACATCTACAGAGTGAAAGCTCTTGACCGCGAATAAGAAGTCCGCGAAGCGGTTTCGATCTCAGCTACAAACTTGCGAGCAAATCGCGATAGCAACGTAGATACTGATCGCGAATAACGGGCGGCGCGAAACGTGCTTTAGCATCCTCCGCAGCGGCCTGCCCCATCGCGGTCATTTGCTCAGGGTGATCGATCAACTGATCAATCGCGTCTGCGAGCGCTTCGGGACTGTGAGGCGGCACCAGCAATCCGGTGCGCCCGTCTTGCACCACTTCGGGAATGCCGCCGACATCGGTGGCCACCACGGGTTTACCATGCGCGAGTGTCTCTAAAATACTGAGCCCGAAGCTCTCGGCCTCAGAGGCATACAGGCCTAGATCGCAAGCGTTCAGGTAGGGTTCGATATCTTTGACGTCCTTAATCACGATCACACGATCTTGTAAATCTAGACGCATGACTTCGGCTTCGTAGGGTTCAAAATCGCCGCCAGCGAGTATGAGCAACTTCACTCGACTGCGATTATTTAAGCGAGCGACGGCTTTCAATACATCAATCACGCGCTTGCCAGGGCGCGCATTCGACATGTGCAAGAGCAAGTGCTCCGCTTCAGTTACCTGAAGCTCTTGCCGAACTTCCTCTCTCGATGGCTTCACCGTAGCTGGAGCATAAAAGTTCGGAATCACCTTGATCGAATGCTGAATCCCAAATGTTTCGATCGTCTGCACTTTTAAACTTTCCGACACCGTCGAGACGCCATCGGAATTTTCGATCGAATACTTAATGATCGGCCGATAGTGAGGGTCCTTGCCCAGCAAGTTAGTATCGGTTCCGTGTAAGGTGGTGAGAATGACGGGGCACTTTTTATCAGGCCCCAACATTTGCTTGGCCAGCAGTGCGCCGGTGGCATGTGGCACGGCGTAATGCACGTGCAGCACATCCAGCTGATGCTCGGCACACACCTCCATGATACGCACCGACAGGGGCAGTGTGTAATCGGGGTATTTGAAAAGTGAATACTCATTCACCACCACTGGATGATAGAACAGGTTCTCACCGCACTTTAAACGCACAGGACGCTCGTAGCTGATAAAATGTATTTCGTGCCCCGCAGCCGCCAGCAACATACCGAGTTCCGTAGCCACAATGCCACTGCCCCCGATGCTCGGGTAGCAGACCATGCCAATTTTAAGTCGTGACTCCATATTAGAATGCACGCGCGGTGCGTTGCAACTGCCCCAGCGTCTGAATCACGGGAGGATCATTTGGCCAGAGCGCCATCGCATACTTGCAACCAGCCATCGATCCGAGCTGTTGGGCACGCGAGAGTTGTAGCTCAATATAAGCACGCTGACTGACTTGTGACGCATGACAGGCCATCAATTGCTGCCATGACTCGGCCATCTCAGAGACATCGATCAAAGTGGCTGTCGAGAGTGGGTTGTCCTCGTGCGCGGTAATGGAGTAAAACCAAAGCGAAGACACCGAGTGCGACGGCAAGCCTGCAAGTGCGGCCAAGCCACCGTAGCGAGCGAGACGGCAAGCATTGCGGGCCGCGTTGCCGACCGCGCAATGATCGGGATGTTGGTTGGTGCTCAGCGAGGGCGCACAAATGATATCTGGGCGAAACTCGCGAATGATACGCGCCAATTGCACACTATTTTCAGGTGATGCGGTTTGTAGGCCGTCCCCGCCGAAATCTAAAAAGCTCAGTCGCTCCGACGCGCCCAGCATCTTTGCCGCCGCGCGTGTTTCGGCTTCACGGATCACCGGCGTGCCCGCGCTGCCCGCTTCTCCCTTGGAAGTGACCACCATCGCGATTTCAGTGCCTTGGGCAAATTCCTTGAGTAAGACCGCGCCCATCCCGAATTCGAGGTCATCGGGGTGCGCTCCGATCGCGAGTAGTTTAAGTGCTGGTGCTTGTTGGCTCATGGTAGGTAGGCGTCACTGGAGTCGGAAATTTCGTCGCGCTTAATAAATTCAATTTCAGGTGCTTCCGAGGTATCGAGATAGTTCATCTCCCCCGCTCCTGCAACATAGTGCGTGCATTTAATCACAGATTGCATCCAACGCAGTCGCGTATCACGGCTAGGACTCACCTGAGCGCGCTGCCATTCTTGTGCGGGTAAATCAATGTAAGAATTGCCACCCCGATGCAGACGTAAGCCATGCGCCGCGTCATAGCGTGCACGCACGAGTTCATTCTCATAGGTGACATCGACAAAATAGTCCTCGATCTCACAGCCCTGCTCTCGAAAACTGGGATCACTGGAACGCATCACTTCAATGCCTGCGAGTAATCCCAATGCTTGATACATTTCTAAGCAAAAGTCCGCCACGTTGTCTGCCTGGATTGCTTCAAAGGCGGGCACGTATTCAGATTTCAAATACTTAGGCAACTGACGCGCGAGGCTGGCCTGCCATGCGCGATCGACTCGCTTGGCATAGAGCGGGGAATACTTCTTCTGAATTTTATTGGCGAAGGTAAAGTTGAAACGCTGCGTTGCGCATGTCGTCAAATCCTTGACCACAGTCTGGGTCTCGCGTGGGTCATGATCGCTATCATGATAGAAGAACACGATGCGCCCGCCCAGCTCTGCTTGCAGGCGCCGCGCGGTCTGAAACTTGGCAAAGAGAAAGCGTCGCGGTAAAAAACCACAAGGCTGCTGACCAAAACAAATAACAGGTTCCTGACTCATAATGATTGAATAGACTTATTAGGGCGAATATTGAGCAGGCTCTGCACCAACAAGGCGATCACCACAGCTAGAATGCAGCCGATTAAGTTAAACCACAGATACCCAATATCCACGGGTGAAAAATAGAGAAACAACACGATCGTCTCGACGCACACACCACCAATAAAGGCGGCATGCCCACGAATGCGCTTGAGGAAGAAAGCGACCAGAAAGATGCCGAGAATGGTGCCGTAAAACAAAGAGCCGATGATGTTGACTGCTTCGATCAAGTTATCGAACAAGGTGAGAGTCATCGCGAAGCTGACTGCCACGAGGCCCCAAACGAGCGTCAGAATACGAGCCACCCAGACGTAGTGAGCGTCCGATCCTACTTGGTGCACCAGTGTTTTGTAGCCATCAATCATAGTGGTGGAAGCCAGCGCATTGAGCTCGGATGCGGTCGACGACATGGCCGCGAGAAAGATCACCGCAACCAGCAGCCCCACCAGCCCCGCTGGTAAATTATCCAATACGAAGTGTAGGAAAATATAATCCGCATCCTGCGTGTCTGCATCCGGATTCGCCGTGCTCACGGCTTGCTTAAACGCGCCGCGTTGCAGCTCCATCAATTCAGTTTGTTGCAGAATGGCTGCACGTGTTTCCGGACGCGCAGCTCCAGTAGCGTGGCGCTCACTCAAAGCGGTCTCTAGGAAAGTGCCACGTGTCTCAAATGCGCTTTGAAACTGTGACTCAATCGGCGCCAGCACTTCGGGGGCAACTTGCTCGATGGTCGCTACGTTATAAAAGATCGGGGGCTGTTGGAATTGATAAAACACGAATAGTAGCACCCCCAACAATAGAATCGAGAACTGCATCGGGATCTTCAATACCGCATTAAAAATCAGTCCCCAACGACTCGCGGTGACTGAACTCCCGGCCAGATAGCGCTGCACTTGTGATTGATCGGTGCCAAAGTAAGACAGCGCTAGAAAAGTGCCCCCAATGAGACCTGTCCAAATCGTATAACGCTGACTGGGATCGAAGGAAAAGCTAATCGCTTCCAAGCGCTCGTGCATGCCGGCGATATAGAGCGCATCGCCGAAAGAGACGTTCTCCGGCAGGCCATTGACCACATAACCGAAGGCAATCGTCATACCGATCAGGATGATCAGCATTTGATACTTCTGCGTCAGGCTGACGGTGCGCGTGCCTCCGGTGACAGTATAGAGAATGACCAATATGCCCGTTACCAAAATCGTGGGGCCGAGTGGCCAGTAAAAGACACTCGATACAATAATCGCGGGTGCGTAGATGGTAATGCCTGCCGCTAAGCCACGCTGCACCAAAAAGAGTCCGGCCGCCAATAAGCGTGTTTTTTGGTCAAAGCGCTGCCCCAAAAACTCATAGGCGGTGGTGACCTGTAGGCGGTGGTAAATCGGAATAAAGACCGCGCAGATCAAGATCATCGCGATAGGCAGTCCAAGGTAATTCTGTACAAAGGCCAGACCGCCTTCATAGCCCTGCCCTGGTGTCGATAGAAAGGTGATCGCCGAGGCCTGTGTGGCCATTACAGACAGTCCGATCGTGCTCCACTTCAGATCCGCACCACCGCGCAAATAATCGTTGGCACTTTGATGACGGCGCGCCGTCCATAGCCCGTAACCCACGATGCCTAGAACGGTGGCGAAAAGAACAATCCAGTCTGCTGAGCTCATGAATAGGCCTTCGTTAAGAAGCGCATGAGCAAGATGAGAACTACTAACCAAGCAAGGGTGGCGATATAGACCTTGGGCCAGTTAATCTGTTTTTTCGTCGTTTTACTCATTATTCAGAAACTTGCCCCAGAGACATCAAATTGGCAAAGAGCCGGTAAGCGCCTGGCACACCTGCGGGAAATTGACGGAACCAAGAGAGCCCGCTGTAAACAAAGTAGCCCTCGCCTGTTTGCGCGATCAGCAAGCCACCATCCAGTGGAGATTCGCCCGCATCATTGGCCGAGAAAATAGGTGTGTAAGCCGCGTCCCAGTCGTCGGCAAAGTAAAGCCCCCGTTCTTGCACCCAGCCGTCAAAATCGGCTGCTGTAATCGTGTTGGGAAAGTGCATCACAGGATGCTTCGGCGCTAGAAAGCGCATTTCTGCGGTCTCATCTGTCACCCGATCGCGGGTAATGGTAAAAGGATACGGCGCATAGTCCATGGTCTTCAAGCCACGGTTGGTGTTATACTGCAGCACCACTACCCCGCCCTGTTTGGCATATTCAAACAGCGCGGGCATGTAAAATCCGACTCGGTCGTTGGTATTCAAAGCGCGAATACCAAAGACAATCGCGTCGTAGTCAGACAAGGTCGCGTGGTTCATGTCGGCTTCGACCAAAGTATCCA
The DNA here is from genome assembly GCF_031127905.1 of Thalassobacterium sedimentorum. GTDB lineage: Bacteria > Verrucomicrobiota > Verrucomicrobiia > Opitutales > Coraliomargaritaceae > Thalassobacterium > Thalassobacterium sedimentorum. Next base: position 36,013 of record NZ_JARXIC010000009.1, read on the forward strand.
CCGTATAGCCGATACGTTGCAGTGCCTCGGGAATGGTATCTCCCGCGCCGGGGATGTAGCCAATCCGATGGCCTGCAGTCTTCACATCAAGTAAGACCGCGCGTGCTTCCGCCACGGGAAACAGTGTCTGCTGCGGAATGTGCTGATAATCTAAAGCTTCGTAACCGCGCGTATAGGAGCGACCATCGACTTCGACCGACGCGCGTAAAATGGTTTCGCCGGCCTCAGTTGGTGGAATCAACTGAGCGCTCAACAACAGTTCTTCGCCCGCTTCGGCCGAAAACGAAATACTCGCAGGCTCCACACGCCAGCCCTGGCTGACTTCAAAGTGCAACGTGCCAGCAGGAATTTCACTGCGCGCAATCACACGCGCACTGAAGTCGCGCGGCTCACTCTGGCCGAGAATGTGGGTGCTTTCTTCAAGGTTCACCATGACGGGAGGGGTCACCGTAAAGGGAAGCTTACTCTCACCATGGATCGGGTCGTTGAAGTTGTAAGTGGTGGGAATTGTAAAAGTGATGGATTCCCCCGCGACGGTAACTTGCAAATACATCGGCAAGGCAGGCGCATTTTCTGGATCACCGATCTGACTGATTTCATCCACGGTATAACTCCCCTTGTCCGCTGCGGCTCGTAGCCAATAAGGCTGAGAAATGGGCGCATCCTCTGCGATCCGGATGTTTTCCGAAGTCGTTAGCAATTGATTACTGACCAAGTCATAGCTGGTGGCCGTAGCCAGGCCTGCTTCGGACGCGGCAAAGGCGATGCTCACCGACAGCGATCCGCGCTGGATGGCATTCAGCTTGAGCGACACCACTGCACCAGGCACGGCGGAAGCTTGCGTGGCGATGCTCTCGACATCCAGTGCGAGGCAGGCCGCGAGGACACGTTCTAAATCTTGCAGTTTCTTTGCCTGCCAAAAACTCGCAGGCAATGCACTCAACTCACGGTGTGCTTCGATTAAGTGCGGCACCACGCGCTCAGGATTCAAGGGATCAAAGTCGGCGATCGCCTGTTGAATCGCAGTGGCCACTTTACCTGAGTTCGGCACACGCCCCCAAGTGATGTCGATATCCGAAAACAAGCTCCCGTCAGGATCGGTGCCGGCAAGCGTCTTAAAATATTCCTGCGACTCCCCCAGCACTGGAGTGGCACCGAAGCCTTGGCTCATGTGACAACTGCGACTGTGGGCCGCAATTTCGCTGTAGGCCTTACCGAGCAGTTGATTGTAGCCGCTCGTTTCGACAGAAAAGATGCCTTTGGTTTCAAATTCAATCCCCCGCCGTTGGTAAAACCACTTCGAGGTATTCCACAGCAAGCGCTTGGCCGCCCATGGCTCGACGAATTCCAAGTGCTCAGGAAAGCGCGTCGGGTCCGCCGCGGCAGTAAACGCTTCTTTAGCTAACAAAGCCGACGCAGTGTGATGACCGTGTGTGTAGCCCGCTTCCAACGAAAAGCGGGTAATAATGACATCGGGCCGAAGTGAACGAATCGCCCAAACGGTATCCGCTAGAGCCGCATTTTTATCCCAGATCGCGAGCGTTTCCTCCGGTGTCTTGGAATAGCCGAAATCAATCGCGCGACTGAAGCGTTGTTGTCCACCGTCAACTCGGCGCGCCGCCAAGAGTTCTTGAGTGCGAATCAAGCCCAGCTTCTCCCCTAAATCTCCTCCAATCAAATTCTGGCCACCATCCCCACGTGTCAGTGACAGGTAGGTGGTATCGACCCGCTCCCCATTCGCCAAGTAGGCAATCAACTTGGTGTTCTCATCGTCCGGGTGGGCAGCGACATAGAGCACACTGCCGAGTGTCGCCAGTTTTTGCAGACTCAATTGCAAGTCACCACTCGCAAGTGGTTCAATAGGCCGAGGCACGGCTGCAACAAATTGACTCAGCATAAGAAAAACAAGGAGGGAGTGGAGGATCCGCATAACGGTATAAAAAGAAGACCCGCCTCGATTCATCGAGGCGGGTACTTATAGAAGAGAGAAGATGACTAGCGAATTTTAGCGAGCAGCGCTTCGTTGCGAGCGATGTAAGCCGCATTATCGGCAGCCTTCGCAGCTTTTAGCGACTTCTCTGAAACAGAGATTGCCTGCTGCGTCTGACCGTGATCGGCGAGCATCTTGGCATAGCCGTATTGCCACCAGAAAGCGTTCGGGCTCATCGAAACTGCTTTTTCCATCCACTGGAGGGCCAATTCAGTATTTTTGCCAGTCTTGTGATAAAACTCTGCTGCGTCTGCGTAGTTACGAGCGCTCCAACTATCAATGTCGCTCATCGCCGATTGAATCGATGCAGCAGTCAATTCAGTGGTATCCACCGTCACTTTAACGGGCACACGCACATCATCCCAATCGAGGAACAAGGTCGCCGACTCGTCGGCTAGGTCGTCAAAACCAATGGTGAAGTTCTCAACTGCATCCGACAGCTCGATCGGTTCAACCGTCACTCGCGCGACATCATTTTTAGAATCGTAGCCAGCCACGCTGCCGACCTTCGCATCTCCATAGACGATGACAGTCCATTCGTCCTCTGCAGGAATCGTGAACAAGACATACTCCCCCGCGGGCACAGTCGTCCCTTCGAAACTCACTTCCGAGTCAAAGGCGATCTTAGTGGGTGCATTGGCTCCCGTGCGCCAAATTTTGCCATAAGGCACGAGCTCGCCATAAATCTCACGCCCCTTGACTCCAGGCCGTGAATATTCGACCGTAAATTCCGTCACACCAAAAACTTGCTTTAATTCTGAATAAGGGCTAGGCGCCGGTGATTTAATTTGAGCAAAGCTACTGACTGCACCGAACACACTAGCAGCTGCGAAGATCGAGAAGGTTTTTGGTATTAGCATAGACCGTCTACGAGAATTGAGTGGCTCTTTTGTTCCCAGGTTTTTTATTTTTTTGGCTAAAAACACCAATATCAGACCTGTAATCATTCCAAGAGCGAATCTACTAGCCCGCATGTTGCATGAAAAAAGTATCGAAGGGCTTCAAGCAACTCAAAGACGCCCGCTTGGCAAGCGCTTCACCTCGTATATCCGCATTACCGCCGGAGGAAGCCCAACAAACGAAGGAATTTACACCCCTCGATCCAGCTTCTAAGATCTGGGAAAGCGCCTACAGGCACATGACATACTAATAAAATCAACCTTCCTTGATTAAATATGGCCCCCAACCTTTCTCGAAGAACTCGCGCTTCACTTCCGGGGTCAGATCAACGGGTAAAGCATGAACGCGAATATTCTCACCTTCACGGCTGACAATCAGTTTTTCTTCCCGGTCTTTGGCCTGTTCCTCTACGAAGCGAAAACGACTCAGGTCTTCATGGCTCGCATCTGGGCAACGCGTCCCCTCGGGGGAGCAAATTGCCCGTGCCCCACGACTACCACCACCATTTTGTATGTAATAGTCAAGTGCAGTCAAAACTGCCTCTGACACCCAAACCATATGCCTCCAGCGAAAGGCCTGTCCTACCAAAGATGGAGAACTGACTTGGAGTCCTTGGGCCTCCACCTCACGCCGTAGCTTTCGTGCTGCAACTAAGGCTTCAGCAACATTATCTGGCGAGCAAATGATCCCAGCGGCGTCACTCATTCGGGCCTGAACTTCTGCCTTAATATCTTTTGGGGTACGAGCACTGGCATTCGCACTCGCGACAAAGGCATTCGCATCATCAAGTGTCTCACAAATCTGCTGTAATATCGTCGTTTGATTAGCTTCAAAGGCGGACTTATCCAAACGTGAACGTTTAATAGCAACAGCCACACGTTTTCCAAAGACTTGACCTGAATTCAACGCAGCTCCGCCAGGTCGCGTCACCCCATGACTTCCTGCAGCTTCACCAATCGCATAGCAACCAGCTAAACTGGTCTGCCCCCAATCATTGATCAAGATACCGCCATTCATATGCTGATTGTTCATCGCAAATTCCAAAGGTTCTCGACACAGGTCGGTGCCATGCATGCGGTAGAGTTCGATCGCAAGCGGATTCATTCGGCGTAAACGATCAATTGGCAAATTATATAGCGCCTCATTATTTTCTAAATAACTACGCACATCTGGATCGAGATCCTCTAAACTAAAGCTTTCTCCCTCGTTAACTGGTTCCGGATTGCGCAAGAAATCCAGATAAACCTTACGACCAGCCTGACACTCAAGGTAGACCGCCAAGTCAAACAAGCTCGAACCATAATCTAGCATGCGAGTGGAATGAAAAGGCCACTGATAACCCTTACGAAATGTATTTGAGACCATTTCACGAGTGCTGCGATAGTAACGCTTTAAGAAGTTAACTTCCTTGCCGTCATGATCCACCGAATAAACACGCGGCATGACCTGCACATAGGTGCCCGAGAGATTCCAGGGGAAAGTCGTGCGCGGCGTACCAATACCAAACTGACTTTCGGTGACATTGCAAAGCTCAATACCGGCTTCCAAAGCCAACCCAAGTCCACCATGGCAATGATGAGGATATACACTATCACGGTACAGCTCTCCCGGACCTCCGGTAGCAATAATCAAATCTTCGCATTGAATAAAAATTAAGCCAAAGTCATTTCGTGATTCTTCACGATGCAAAGCAATCACACCACACACCCGCTCCTCGCCATCAACAGTTTCTTTAACTATACGAATTCCACTGGTACTCGGCAAGATACGCACACCAAGCGTCAAAGCCTCATCAAATAGCACTTTAACCATCAACTTCGAAGTGCGAGGACCACAACTGGTGGCACGCCCGGCTTCATCATGATCTGTTTGATAACGTAAAATGGCACCCTGATCATCGTGCGGCAAAGGCAAGCCCATAAATTGTAGCCCCCCCACTGCATCATTTGACCCGATTGCCTCCACATAGGCGGTAGAAAAATCCATTGCACCTCCACTGCAGAGACTTTGCGCGTACTGTATAAAGTTATCTCCTTTATAATCTGTGCTCGCAGTATATAGGGTCTGCTTATCCGAACCGGAGCAAGCCGAAGTACCAGCGAATAGACCTGTGCTTGCCACCAAAACATCCACGCCACGTCGATGTAACTCCACTGCTGCACGCATGCCTGCAGCCCCACTGCCAAGCACAAGAGCTTCGCACTGATAAGTGGGAATCGAGACAGTATTAATCTCAAGGCAAGTATTCGAGGCATCAATCCCCCTGACCGAAGGCATGTCGACACGAGTTAAACGGTCTAAGATATTCTGCGGGATGGATGCGATGCCATCGACTGGGGTCGTTTCAAAATCAGTAGTCATAATAATCAAATAGGGATTGGATGAATCAAATACTTTAGGCTAAACGTTCAGCACTTTCACGGGTTAGCGCAGTTACCTGCGGTTCTCCACTCAGATAGCGACGACACTCTTCAACTGCAAGTGCACCCATACGGTGACACTCATTACCTTGTGACCCTGCCACATGAGGAGTAATAAATACATTCGCTAAGGCCCCCAGTGGATTCGTATGATAGGTTTTCTCATCTTGCACCACATCCAAAACAGCAAACAGATCGGGGCGTGTTCGTAACACCTGCAACATAGCAGGCTCATCCACAATGGCACCACGCGAGGTATTAATAAATGTTCCTCGCTCAGGCATTGATTCTAACATTGGACCAGTCACTAAATTTTCAGTCTGTGGCAACCAAGGCGCATGCAAACTCACCACATCACAACTTGCGAAAAGATCTTCCAAACGATCTATCCGCGTGACCTGTAAACTTTCAAACAATTGGGCATTTGCAAAAGGATCATAAGCAAAAACATCTAATTCTAAATCCTTCAGACGCTGACACACAAGTTGTCCAATCGCTCCTAGTGAAATAACACCGACTCGAGAACCATGATAGACGCCATGCACGTCCCTGCGATAATCAGGAGCAATTCCCTCTTTGAGGCGCTGACAGCGCGTCCATGCCCGCTTCAATGCAAATATAACCGAAGCCATGGTAAAATCGGCCACAGGAACCGCGTTAGCCTTATAAGCACTCGTCAATAGGATATTACGCTCCCAAAATGCGTCTGTCACAAAGTTACGCACACTACCCGCACCATAAAAAAAGGCCTTCAATGCAGGCAAAGCATCCAAAAGCGCTCCATCTAACACTGGTGAGCCCCAACCAGAAAAAATAATTTCAACATCAGCAAATGCCTGCGGAGTAGCCATAATATCCTCCGCTGCATATATCTGCCCATCATTATTTGTTAGCGTCGTAACTGCATTCAACGCATCTGCATTGTAAATGGCTTTAAAAGATTGCTCAGCGATCAAAAAAAGTGAGCGAGGCTTGTTCGATAGACTAATCATAATTGTTAAGAGTATTAAAAACAGAGGACTCAGCCTAAAACAATCTCAATAAAGCAGCACCTCACATTTTTACTTGCAAGATAAATTAATTGGCATATTTTACCCCCAAAGCAATAAAAAAGCCTAAAAATGAACCCCAACGATCTTACATTAGATTTTTCAGTAGTTCGCGACTTACGTAAGCGAGCTGGCATGACTCTAGACGACGTCTCACAAAAATCTGGCGTCTCGATCGCAGGCCTATCGAAGCTGGAACGTAATCAAAACATGATCGAGTTGGACACACTCTATCGCCTAGCTCGTGTGTTTGGTTTATCTGCTACGGACTTACTCAACCTAGCCGAATCCTGCTCCGCACATCGTAAAGATGCAGAGACTTACACTTCTGGCCCTTTTGACTTTGAAAAAGTTGGTTTCAAAGGAATCGATTGTTTTCAGGCAAAAGCGAAAGCAGGTGGCGAACTGTCCAAGCCCGAAGCACACGGCGACGAGTTTGAGATTTGTTGGCTGCATGCTGGGAGCATTACCATAAAACTCCCTCGCGAGCAACATACACTTAAGCCTGGGCAAGCACTCAAATTTGATGCGGCACTACCGCACAGTTATGAGATCCTACAAGACAGTGAAATGACAATCCTACACCTCGAAAAAACACACCGTTTCTAATCATGCTCTACTCAGGACTTTGTTCAATTACCTTTCGTCAACTCAGCGTTGATGAAATCATTGCACTATGCCAAAAGGCAGGAATCGACGGCATAGAATGGGGGGGCGATGTACACGTCCCTCCCGGCGACTTGGACCTCGCACTATCTGTAAAAAAACGAACTGAAGCCGCTGGCCTCAAGCTTTGCTCTTATGGTTCTTACTATCGTTGTAATCATGAATCAGAACCATTCAGTAATGTTTTGGAAACCGCGGATACGTTAGGCGCTCCGATCATAAGAGTTTGGGCAGGACAAAAGGGCTCCGCCGACGCAAGCGCCGAAGACCGTGAAGAGGTTTCCGAATATCTACGACGTGCCGTTATCGCAGCGCGTGAACTCAATATAACTATCGCCCTTGAATATCACGGAGGCACTTTGACCGATACACAAGCATCCGCACTTCAACTATTGAATGAGGTCGGGCTACCAGAACTAAAACTTTACTGGCAACCCCGTACAGGGGGTGAATTCCGAAACGATTTAATCGAGCGCGATGCCGTCCTGCCCCACCTATCACATGTACACTGTTTCAACTGGGGTCCCGCAGGCTGGCAAGATCGTCGTCCACTCCTTGATGGTACCCAGCAATGGCAGGCGTATCTAGAGCCAATCCGCAACTTAGCGGGTGAGCGGTTTATTATTATAGAATTCGTCAAAGATGATTCTACTGAGCAATTCCTAGAAGACGCCCAAGTACTTCACAGCTTACTTAAGCACAATGATATCCCCTGAATCAAGGCACCGACATATGAACGATCTATCACGTCTCGCCATCCACACGATGACAACCAAGCCATGGGACCTCCCCACAGCTTGTGCCAAATATGCTGCCGCAGGCGTCCCCGGCCTAGGCCTGTGGCGTCAATGGCTCGAGGGCCGCCCACTGACTGAGTCCAAAAAGATACTCGACGACCACGGCCTCAAAGCCGTGTCCCTAGTGCGCAGTGGTTTTTACCCATATATTAATACGGCAGAGAAACAGGCCGCCTTTGACGATAACATCAAAGCACTAGACGAAGCTGCTGCTGTCGGCGCCCCACAGGTCGTACTTGTCTGTGGTGCTAAACCAGAGCTCAGCCTATCCGAAAACCGGCGCCACATTACTGAAGGAATTGCCTCCCTCACAGAGCATGCCAGCCAAGTCGGCGTCAAATTATCCATAGAACCCTTACACCCCATGTACGCCGACTGCCGCAGTGCAGTCAATACAATCGGTCAATGTAACGATATTCTGGATCAAATCGGAGATGAATGGGTAGGTATCGCAGCCGATGTGTATCACATTTGGTGGGATCCCACTTTAGAACAAGAAGTGAAACGAGCAGGTAAGCGCATCATCGGATTCCACGTTTGCGATTGGATGACGCCAACGGCCGACATGCTAAACGATCGTGGCCTAATGGGTGAAGGTTGCATCGATAATCGCGGCATACGCCAGCTCGTCGAAAGCGCGACCGGCTTTGCCGACTGGATCGAAGTCGAAGTATTTTCAACCCGCCACTGGGCAACGGATCAAGACGCTTACCTACAGAAGATCATTCAAGCTTACCAGCAACACGTTTAACCATAGGGCGTGACAAGTCACCTCCTACAAACCCTTCAAACCAAACCTCAATATACAATCTATGAAAACACACAAAATCGGCATAATCATGAACGGCGTCACTGGACGCATGGGTACCAACCAGCATTTGCTTCGTTCCATCGACGCAATCATTAAACAAGGCGGCGTCAAAATCAGCCCAACTGAGTGCATCATGCCTGACCCGATTCTAGTCGGTCGCAATGAAACCAAGCTCAAGGATCTGATCGCCAAGACCAGCGTTGAAAAATACACAACTGACCTCGATAGCGTCATGACGGACCCAGCTTATCCGATCTATTTCGATGCACAAACCACGCTGCGTCGCTTCGCTGCCGTCAAGGCCGCCGCAGCAGCAGGCAAGCACGTCTATTGTGAAAAGCCAACCGCCATCAAAACCGAAGATGCTTACGAACTTTATAAGATCTGCCGCGATGCAGGCGTCAAAAACGGCGTTGTGCAAGACAAGCTCTGGCTGCCAGGCATGCAAAAATTCCAACGCTTAGTTGATAATGATTTCTTCGGCGAAATCCTCTCAGTGCGCGGCGAATTCGGCTATTGGGTATTTGAAGGTCACTCGATTCCCGCTCAGCGCCCTTCATGGAACTACCGCAAAGAAGATGGAGGTGGCATGATCGTCGATATGCTCTGCCACTGGCGCTACGTAATCGATAACCTGTTCGGTAAAGTAAAGAGCGTGTCATGTCTCGCAGCCACTCACATCCCAGAGCGTGTCGACGAAGCAGGCAAGCCATACAAGTGCACAGCTGACGATTCAGCTTACTCCACTTTTGAACTCGAAAATGGTGTCGTCTGTCACTTCAACTCCTCCTGGAACGTTCGCGTGCGCCGTGACGATCTGCTCACGATGCAAGTCGACGGCACTAAGGGCTCCGCAATCGTCGGACTACGCGACGTATGGACTCAACACTACGGCAACACTCCACGCCCCATCTGGAATCCAGATGTCAAAAATCCCATCGATTTCTTCGAAGGTTGGCAAAAAGTGCCTGAGCAAGAAGAATACGACAATGCATTCAAGATCCAATGGGAGCTATTCTTACGTCACGTAGTTCTGGACGAGCCTTTCCGCTGGGATCTGCTCGAAGGCGCCAAGGGAGTTCAACTTGCCGAACTCGGCATCGAAAGCTCGGACAAGCGCAAGTGGATCGATTTACCAGAACTAAAAGCCTAAGCCAAAATACGTTCATTAGTTTCTGTATGCAAGGCTAAGGTCCTGAATCGCAGTGAACTGGCAAACTCAAAAACGGCTAACTTAATTAGACTATGACAACTACAAACAAACCAGTCGCGTTCATCACTGGCGGCTCTCGCGGCATAGGCTTCGGCTGTGCTTCACAGCTCGCTAAATTAGGCTTTAACATCGCCATCAACGGTATGCGTGATGAATCGGCACTTGCTGAACCCATCGCCGAACTTAAAGCACTCGGCGCAGAGGTCGTCTATTGTCAGGGCGACATTGGATCCGCCGATGCACGCGCTGCCATGCTCGACAAGATAAAGACGAACTTCGGCAAGCTCAATATCCTGGTCAACAATGCAGGCGTTGCGCCCAAAGAGCGAAAGGATATCCTCGAAGCGAGTGAAGAGAGCTTCGATCATGTCGTCGGTACCAATGTCAAAGGACCTTACTTCTTAAGCCAGGCTGCAGCCAACTGGATGATCGAACAAAAAGCCGCGAATGCGGACGAATTCTTCAGTATCATAAACGTAGGTTCTATATCGGCTACAGTCGTCTCTGTCAACCGGGGAGAATATTGTGTATCGAAAGCAGGCATTGCGATGATGTCACAACTGTTTGCCGCTCGTCTCGGGGAGTTTGGTATTCCTGTTTATGAAATTCGACCAGGTGTGATTAAGACCGATATGACCAGTGGTGTCACCGGTAAATATGATGCCCTCATTGAAGATGGTCTTTGCGTAACCAAACGTTGGGGCTTTCCGCAAGATATCGGTAAAGCAGTCGGTTCACTCGCGAGTGGAGACTTCCCCTACTCAACAGGACAGGTGATCATGGTCGACGGAGGCCTAACAATGCCACGATTATAGTGACTAAAGAGCCGTCTTCGTAGTCTCAGGCATTATCAAAATCTAAAACAAGCCGTCTCTCACATCACGAGAGACGGCTTTTCTGCTTTATCGCATACTGCAAGTGCAATTTGTAGATTGATTGTTTGCGTGCTTTTTATCCAGCTATTCGTTAAACATCTCTCCATCATGCACCAATCCTCTGCAATCAAGAATGAAGCCGCAACAATTCTAGAGCTGTGCCAAGGTGATCTGATGGCTGCTCTCAAAGTAGCCGAATCACAGCTCAATATAGTTTACACTCGCGCACAGGTCTTAATGAGTCTGGCAGGTATGGTAGTGACTGTAACTGGTTTTTCCGGTCGCTTAATTGCTGGTAGCAGCTTCGCTGCGCAGTGCTTTCTTATAGCAGGGCTGCTTCTCTCACTCTGCAGTGCAGCTTGGGTCTTTCGACGTGTTATGCGCGTACAGTGGATCACGACCCTGGCAAGTGAAGATAAAGAGCATGCACTCGAAAAAGCGATCTACCGGCGCAACCGTAAAACAACCGCTTACACAATAGGCGGAACGCTGCTATTTATTGGCCTGCTACTCTACGCCATATCAATCGCACTCATGTTAACCGATCCCGTCACCATTGCGGGCCCAGTACGATAATTCAGCCTGAGCACTCGATCCACAATGCCCCTTGAAACTCGTATACAGAAGCATTGCCAGCATTGCAATCGGAGCTTTCCAGCAAAACAATCACAGTGCCCCAACTGTAAGCCCAAGCAGCCCAAAACGCCAATCATCTATGCACTAATTCTACTCAGTCTGGTAGCCCTAGGCTCACTTTGCATCCCAGAACCCGATACTCCCTCAATATCGCCCCTGCCCCGCCACACACAGCCTACCAACAGCTACAGTAATACGCTAACCACTAAAAAACAGCCACCGGAATCGAATACAATCAGCACCTCACATTTGATTAGCTCTAACCGAACTGCTTCTCCAAATTTCACATTTCCAAGTGTGCCTTCCACAGTCACTGCCCAGCATATAGACACTACAGATACTCCTCAACCACCTAGCGCATTCTCTTATTCCAGCTACCAACACACTCAATTCAAACAAAAGAGTACTGTTGAATTTCCTTTCTATGTGGCAGAAAAAAAATGGAATCCCGAGAACAAACGCTATGATTTTTATCGTGTTGGCATGCTAGGTAACGAATGTATAGTAAATGGTGATATTCGCCGTTATTTTCTCTCAGAAAACCAAAGCCATTACCCAGAGCCGGCAAGCGGGTGCGGCCCCACGGCCTTACTAAATCTCTACATTTGGTACACAAAATTCGGCCTGATTCAGGAGTCCATTCGACACTCAGATCCAGCACGCTATAAGCAATTAAAATTTCAAGAAATCGATCGAAGAATTGCAGAATTACAAGGCCAAGCTCGCAGCCCCACAACTGGCACCAATACCCTGGAACAAGTACTGGCGATCGACGAAATTGTTCAATCCAGTCACAGTCGCGCCCCGGTCCGAATACATTTTGAATATAAACAGGCGCCACTAACTATTCGTGATTTTATTGAACTCAGCCGCAACTACAGAGCAGGCATCCTTTCCGTACGCCCTAAAGACAGTCAAACAGGTACATTGATGTCTCATCACGCAGTGCTCGTGATACGAGGCGACACTTCTGGTAAAATCAGCATCGCAAATTGGGGACAGTTTTCCCACGGTCGATTAGTCGCCAAATCCGACGGCCAGTGGTTCATTCCCGACACACCGGATCAGCACGAACTCTTGATCAATCAGTTAACCACACTCATCCCCTTCATACCCACGCACACCTCAACAAGTCCCCATTAATGGAAACATTACGGCTCTTATCGCATCAGGTCAGACCTAGATTATTTAATGCTACTCTAGCTTGATTGACGGCTTAATATAATTAGACTGCTTACGAGTCGATTGGATCTCCCATGGCATCCATAGTCGCTTCAAGGAGTTCCAGCAACTCTTGAGGTCTAAATACATATTCAGGATTTTCGGACAAATCATTCATTTCTTCCAGTCCATGTGACCAATAGTTTCATAGACTTGATCGTCAGAGAAAATACATTTATATTACTTAAGATACCTCTACTGGAATGGCCAGTAATTCGAGTAATTTATGACGATCTGCTTTTCGATCACTTTGTAGCTCCAATACACGTATCCCTGACACAAAAGCTGAACTCAGTGCATCAGTAAAATGAGCCCAATCGATAATTCTCTCGTAGCGCACCCCATAAGCAGCACACAACTGAGCAAAATCAACGTTCTGTGGAGTCGCAAAGTATGACTCAAACGCTGCGTCCATTTGAGCAACTGGTAAATGCTCAAAAATACCACCACCATTGTTATTAACAAGCACAACTGTGAGCCCTCCCCTCAGTTGGCTGGCAGCCATCAGACCATTAGTATCGTGTAGAAAAGCCAGGTCCCCTGTTAACAAAACAGCAGATTCGCCTGCATGCGCTACCCCCAGAGCTGTGCTCAAAGTACCATCGATACCATTCGCTCCTCGATTACAAAACACAGCGCAGCCCCGGTCCCCTGCCATCCAAAAATATTCTGCGTAGCGTACACTCATACTGCTCGCCAAAAAGACATTTGTTTTAAATGGTAAATAACGGGAAAGCAACCAAGCAACTTTTCCCTCGAAAAGACTATCAAGGGCAGTCATCTTCTCATCGAGCGCCCGTGAAGTTTTCAGCTCCAGGCTCGACCACTGTTTTGCCCATGTAGGATCACTGCGTTGATCTTGTAACTGTTCAGCCAGCAGATGTGTTTCCCCATAAAGTGGCGTAGCCCTCCGATGCAAAGGATCTGTATTGATCGGTCGTGATGTCAGTAAAAAGGATGCCGTATCAAGTGAACCCAGCCATGCCCGTAACACTTTGCTAGTGGGTAAGCTACCAATCTGGAGTATCGCAGAAGGTCGTAACGATTCTTCATCCGACAAGTGTCTCAAAAAAGTATCGTAACGTGTAATGAGCGCTGAGTTTTGGCTCGCGTGGTTACGTAAAGGATTCAGCACATCTGCTAAAACTGGCCAGCCTAATTTAGCAGAAATCATGGCCACCGCATCTGCAAACGCCTCATCACTACAGCGAGGATTTTCTGCTCCGACAATAATGAGGCCACGACTGTGACTGCTTAAACGCTCAATAGCGACCAGATCGATGCCCCCGCCCGTTAAAACGGCCTCGCAAGGACGCGTCGATACAGTCGCGGCTTCTGCCAGAGTCGCCGCATCCACAACAGGCGGTCCTGCTTCCAAAGATGGAGCCAGAGGGTCGCGAAAGGGAACATTCAGGTGTACCGGTCCAGCATTGGCACCTAAAGAAATACTCACAGCATGCACCAAAGTCTGTCGCAAATAAGCGAGCATTGCCGGCGTAGATTCCGGCAAGGCCAATTCAGAGAAATGACGCACATGATTACCGTAAAGCTTCAATTGATCAATGCTTTGACCAGAGCTACAATCACGCAGCTCAGGCGGTCGATCCGCAGTAAGCAATAAGAGTGGAGTGCCACTCATTGACGCCTCCAAAACCGCTGGCCAATAATTCACTGCTGCCGATCCAGAAGTACATACCAAAGCAACAGGTCGCCGCGATCGTTTCGCCAAGCCTAAGGCATAAAAAGCTGCCGAACGTTCATCAAGTACCGTGAGCGCTTCTATTCGCGCATTACGAGCAGCAGCAATTGTCAAAGGAGTGGAGCGCGACCCCGGCGATGTCACGATCGTCTGAACTCCCAAACGAGCTAGGACTTCGACCGTCAGTGCCCCCCAGGCAGAATTCACATTAGAGCGAGCGATGACATCAAATGGTTCAGTTTCAGGCAACAACATCATAACATATTTTCTTCATAAACTTCAGATGTCACCTTAAAAGCGCCATCGCTGCGATAGGGATTTGACGTTGCCATCGCTCAGTAACTGCCTAACTTACAGATAATAAACTAAGGGGAGCAGTTTGGAAACAATCAGACAATTCGTAGATCTTCATGGTGAAAATGCACTCCTATTTCAGTGTCTGCCCCGACACGTCCAATCACACGCATGAATTTCACATCTAGACGTTATCTACTAGTCCCATTAAGTGCGATTTGTCTCGTTAATGTTTTTTTGGTTCTAGCAGACACCCTCTACCCTGAACATACTCTTAAGCATCACCTACTAAGTACATTCATCCAGCTCTCTGCTGTTAGCTTTCCATTCATTTTTGTGGCAGTCTATCTGTCCAACAAGCGCCTACATAAAGAACTGGACGCTTTAAATGCAACGATCGCACAGAGCAAAAATGAAGAGTATCTGCGCAATCAAAGTATCATCGAAGGTACAGAAGCAGGCACATGGGATTGGAACCTTCAAACGGGTGAATTAGTATTAAATGAACGCTGGGCCGGTATTATAGGGTACACCCTCGAAGAACTCAAACCCATTGGAATTTCAACCTGGGAGACTACAGTACACCCAGACGACTTACAGGCATCTGAAGCGATGCGCATCAAACATATTCGCGGGGAAGCTCAATACTACGACACACAATTTAGGCAGCGCCATAAAAATGGTGAATGGCGTTGGATCAATGCACGCGGCAAGGTGCTCGAATGGACAGAGAACGGCGAAGCACTCAGAATGAGTGGGACCCACATGGACATCACAGTGCAAAAGAAGGCAGAAATCGCACTCAACGAATCGCAACGCATGTTGCGTCATGTGCTCGACACCATTCCAGCCCGTGTCTTTTGGAAAGATCGACACAGTCTGTTCTTAGGCTGCAATCAATTACTCGCTGAAGATCTAGGACAGGAAACTCCAAACGACCTAATCGGGAAGAGCGACTATGACTTCTTTGAAACAACTGAAGCCACACGCTTTCGCGAAGATGATCGCGAAGTCATGCTTACGGGCATCGGAAAAATCGCCTACGAAGAACCGCTCGAGCCTCCAGGCGGTTCCCCCAGCTGGCTACTCACCTCTAAAGTACCTCTACGCGATCAACACGGTGACATCATCGGCATCTTAGGCACCTATGAAGACATCACCCAGCGCAAACAGACAGAGATTGAGTTAGTACAAGCTAAGGATGAAGCCGAGGCCGCGAGTAAGGCTAAAAGTGAGTTTCTAGCGGTCATGAGCCATGAAATGCGCACACCACTCAATCCGATATTGGGTTTTGCTGATATCTTATTGGAAACCTGCCATTCCGAACCAGAAAGAAGCTATCTAAAAACGATCATTAATTCTGCTCACCGACAACTGGCATTGATTGACGACATCCTGCACTATATGCGGATTATTAGTGATCGCATCGAGCCTAAGTTAGAAACATTTCAACTCGTAGAATTCTGCGAAACACTTGTTAAAGAACTCCAACCCAGCGCACGCCACTTGGAGCTTCGATTTGCAATCGATCCGCCTGACAGTATTGATAGACATGTAACAGTTGAAATCGACATACAAATGCTGCGCCGCGTATTAGAGAATCTCTTAAATAACTCTATTAAATACACAAAGCATGGCCACATCATCTTGAGGTTATCTATCCACTCAGCGCCAATTCCGATCTTTAGACTCGCCGTCGAAGACACAGGTATAGGTATTACAGAATCTCAGCAAAAAAAGCTCTTTGATCCCTTTAGTCAGGCTGACACTTCATATTCACGTAAACACGAAGGCATTGGTTTGGGCTTAGCCATTTGCGATAAGCTCATCCGGCTACTGAATGGAAACATTCACGTGAAAAGCAGCATCGGTGCAGGTTCTACCTTTACTGTGAGTTTACCGATGAAAATCATCCCCTCAGTTTCGGGTAAGGCACCGCCAGCGGAAATCGTGTCCAAAAGTAAAAATCAGTTCACTCAGCCCACAAGAATATTGGTGGTGGATGATCAGAACGACAATCGACTCGTCGCCCAAGCCCTCATTCAATCCTACAAGGGCGAAGCGATCACAGCAACCAATGGTCAAGAAGCGATCACACTCTGCCAGCAGGAAAGATTTGACTTGGTACTAATGGATTTATCCATGCCTGTGATGGGAGGTATTGAAGCCTGCGAATGGATACGTGCCCACACAGGCCCCAATCAGACAGCCCCAATCGTAGCGGTTACCGCAAACGTTAGTCACACAGTGGAAGAAGCATGTTACAACGCTGGAATGAATGCATACATCAGTAAACCAATCCATGCACAACAACTCTTTCAAACACTGAACGAGCAGCTTAAATGAGTTTAGATCCCGGATGATTCTACCACTTAAAGAACATTCAGAACTTCGCCTGCGTTTTCTTCTTATTCACCTTCCACAGCTGGCTCAGCTGTGGGCACAGGCCCGAGCCCTTCTTTGACATCAACTGCAGTCCATGGAGTTGAACGAGCACTGTAGCTTGCGGTATAATCAGCTATCATTTGCACCGAGACTTCAGAAGCATCATTCCCCCAGGATTGACGAATAAAGGTGATCACACCTGCGAGGTCTTTTTCACTAAGCGCAAGTCCTGAGGGGCCAAATGCAGGCATATTACCATTATAGGTATTACCAGCCACTTCGATCTTACCATTCAAACCGTTGATCAAAATACGTGAGACAACTTCTGGATGTCCAGTCACCCAGCTCGAGCCAGCCAAAGGAGGATAGACACCTGGTACTCCAGTGCCCTCGGCTTGGTGACAGGCCACACATTGATTACGGAAGACCTTTGCCCCGCGATCAAAAAGAGAAATTTCAACCGGCTTGGGAGCGCTCGCATTCGGATCGAAATCAGGTGAAAACGCATTTGCCTGAAAGTCCCCCGAGTATTCGACTAAGTAGACGCCTCCCCAAAAGCAGAGTGCTGCGAAGACAAACATTAGAAAAATAGGAACCGGAGAGAAACCTTCGTGCGGCTCTTCTTTCTCACGCAAGAGCTGCGCATGCACATCTTGCATGTGCTCATCCTGCATAGCAGCTTTCTCCATAGACTCACGACTGTTAGAGTTGGAAGCGGAATTTTGTGGGTGCTCGCTCATTATTCGATGATCGGTGCCTCAGGGAGACTATAATTGATTTTGAGGCTCAATAGGTATTCAACCAGCGCTTTCGCACGACGTGTTGGAATGACTTCATAACCAGCATCGGGTGCAAATTCAGAATCTGGTGGGAACTTAAGTGCATCCGATGAAGGAGCACCATCGACCTCGCGCAGCTCATACAAAAATGCAAAGGGAGGCATAGTTGAGCCTTCAGAAGTAATTTGTGGATTATATAGGTGAAGATGGTGCCAATCACGTCCGCCTTGTTGAAAAATGCGTCCGCCGACATTCGCCAAATCCGGTCCGGCACGCATAGTGCCCAAAAGAACACGATCTTGAGTGATATAATCACGTGCCACAGTTTGGCGTGGCCCCCAGCCACGGTCGATATCAGCACCGAAATCAGCACGACGAATCTGCTGCGTATGGCAATAGATACACCCCATTGATATATAGACATCTTTGCCTTGCTGCTCAATGCCACCTGGCATCGCAGGATACAGGGTTTCTCCTTCCGGCATAACCATGACTGTTGGATCATTGTCTGAAGGCACGAGTGTTTCAGTCGTCCGAGTCAGACTACCGAGTTGAATATGACTACTTAGAATTAGCCCGGTAAAAGAAAAGGCCAACGCAAAGAAGATACCGCAAAAAAGTAGTGGTAAGTTTTTCATTAAACAATGCCTCCCTTCTGCGTATCATCCAGAAGTGTCGGACCTTGCTTAGCGCGCACCGCACCAGCAGCAAACAACATCCAAGCAACATTGGTAGCAAAAGCAATATGGCCAATTGTGAGCATGACGCCGGATATCGAACGTGCTTTCAGCCAGGGAATCGTATTTTTAACGGTATCAAGAAAAGCAATTTCCGCATTATTCATTTCAAGACCTTGAATCCAGCCCCCGGTTTGTAAGGCAATCACCATTACGGTAATACCAAGAGCACAAGCCCAAAAGTGAATTTTAATCAACATGGCGGAAGGCCATTCACGCTTGAGCATACGTGGCAGCATATAATACACACCGCCAAACATAATCATTGTAAAGAATGCATAGACACCATGGTGAGAGTGCCCGACCGTAAAGTGTGTAAAGTGTGTCACTTCATTCACAGAGCGAAGTGCCATGGCCGAACCAGTCAAACTGACCAAAGTGTAGGAGATAGCTCCGAAGACAATAAAGCGTAAGGTGGGGCTACGCCAGACCTCCTTATGTAAGCCGACCACCGACATGTGATGATTAATACCCACCACAATCACGGGAATTACCATCATAACCGATGCCACAATACCTGCCGAAATAAGCCAGACAGGAATAGGTCCGCCAATCAAGTGGTGCACCCCTGCCCAATTGTAGAATATAGCCAGCGCCCAAAAACCAAGTACTGAAAGGTAATAGGAATAAATCGGACGCCCCAAAACCTTAGGTATTAAATAGTAAGCTGTTCCAAGAGCCATCGGCGTCAACCAAAGCCCTAGTACGTTGTGTGCAAACCACCAATTAGTCACCGACTGTACCACACCTCGTGCGGGAAACCAAATAATCATGATCTGTGCGATCACATAAAGCCATGGAAACCAAAAAAGTGCCGCTAAGATATACCACTGCGAAACATACACGTGATCCCCCTTACGGAAGCGAAAGGCCAAGATCCCCCAGACTCCAATCAGCGCATAGGAAATGGCAAGCAATGGAGTCGCGTAATGCGGAATTTCCAACCACTCAACGGAGGTAATATCCCCCTTAAGAATACCGAAAATACCGACGGTCAGACCAATATTCCAAAAGATGCCCGCAATCAGCAGCATCCCCTTGTGATGGATAGGCGCCCGGCACAAACGGGCCATAATCCAGAGCCCTACAGCGAAAATGACATTATTTCCCCACCCCAGTGCCATCGCATTCAAGTGTGCAGAACGCACACGGCCAAAGGTCAGGAATTCGAAGGCACTGGCAAAGTCAGGCTCGTGTGCTTTAAAGGCAGCCAGCAATGCAAAGACAGTGCCAATCATCAGCCATGAGATAGCCGAGATAACAAAAAATAGCGAGGCCGAGCGAATCGAAGCATCGATCTCGCTGAGCTCTGCCCGTACAGCTTCACTATTTGAAGAATACGGGCTTTCGCTTGAAGAATTAGACTGAGACACGCTCATGTGAGAATTAAAAATTAAAAGTTAGAAACTAGGAATGGTAATTAAAGAGATCGAATGATTAAGCCGAATTAGCAAACATCCTAATTCGATAAATAAATTCCTAATTGTTCTTGTTCTTTTGCTTACTAGGAAAGGAATCGGAAATTTCTCCTTCCGGCTCCTCATCGGTGAATATGGTTTTGGCTTGTGCGTCGAAATTACGAAGTTGCCCCTTTTTAGCGCTCCAATAGAGCGCGCTCACAGCAATGATAAAGAAGATAACTCCAAGAGTGATCAGTGGAAGCAGCTCGGTGTAGTTATCGACATCCATACCAGTGGATTATTTAGATTGATAAGCTGAAACGGTCAATTTCATTGCTTCAGCAATTGGAATGCGAGCCGTACCAGCTTGGGCGTTAATCACCTCATAGCCATTCAGCTTTTGCAAGCCCGCTGCCCGTGCTTCATCCGCCTTAGCCTGACGATCCAAACTCACCTGTGTATTTACAGGCTCTGGACGATTCGGCAAATAGGCCACAAACAAAATGAGAACGAAAATCAGGATTGCTCCCAGACTTCCGAGAAAGGAAAGCAATGTATTGCCCTTAGATACTTTAGTTGCAGACATCGTGATTACTCGGTGTAGTTAAGTGATGTAAGAATGTTCGGGTCACGAACAGGAATCGGCTCTGCCTTTTTCATACTGCGGCACATCGCAAAGATGCAGATGCCACCGATACCGATGAGTGCAGCAATATCGTAAGGAGAGATAGAGAACTGGCGCACCAAATAACCCGGGCCATGATCCGGAGTCACCATCTTGCCTGGAACAATATTCCAGTAGAGATCGAGAACATGGAATGCTAGAATCCAACATGCGACAAGCACTGTGCGCCAGACAACGACCTTGGTTTTATACCAAAGCAAGCATAAGAAAGGCGTCAGGAAGTGCCCAAAGATCAAGCCCATGCTCACCCACCACCAGCTATTGCGCGTGCCGTCAAAGTTCATTTCACGAATGTTATACCAGAAGGTTTCTTCAGGAATATTCGCACTATAGATCAGAAAATACTGCGAGAAACTGATATAGGTCCAGAAAATGGTAAAGGTCAGCATCAAGCAACCGAGATCATAACGGTGCGCTTGCTTTAGAATCCCCTTGAGATATCCCTTTGCAGCTAAAATGACACAGAGGATTAACAATGCGCTGATCGCTGCGCGCATGCTGGCCGCAAAGAACCACACACCATACATTGTTGAGAACCAGTGGTATTCGAGTGATTTGAACCAGTCGATGGCACCAAGTGTCATCGCGATCGACGTCAAGAAGAGGCCGAGCGATGAGAGACGGCGTGCATTGTGCAGATTATTGACATCGCCCGTGGTATCCGTATTGAAAGACCAACGGCGCAATAATCCGGATACTAAAATAAAGACACCGAAGATACCGACGGCACGAATCGCGAAGAACGGGATATTCAAGAATGGCGACTTCCACTGATACAGCGGATCTTCGCCAACAGTGCCATGTCCAGGCAAGGCATTATGTCCATCCATCCATTTCCAGAGCAAACCTGGGTTTTCGTGCAAAAATGGTATAGCCAATAGAGGTAAGAACAGGACCAATAAATAAGGGAATGCCGCCATCCCGTGCTCACACTGACGGCGTATGATCGTGGGCCAGCGAGCATGAAAGACATACCAAATTTGTGTCAAAAAGAGCATGCCAATGGCGATTGAAAGCCAAAAGCCGATGCCGATGAGCCAGCTCATGATAGGACGCACGTCGCCGTTGTCCCACCCCTGCTTGAAACCGAAGAGTGCAATAACAATGCCGACAATGCCGACAACTAGAGCAATCAGCCCTACGTTATTACCTTTGGAGTTAGTTGTATCCGAACTCATATTATTAAAATCCCAACTCTGTGCGTTGTACGGCTGTCAACTCCTCGGCATTCGCATTCTGCGAAAGCTGTAGAGCGCGAACGTAGAGGACGATAGCCCAGCGTTCTTCCGGTGTGATGCGATCATTAAAAGGAAGCATTAGCCCCTTACCATTCGTGATGACATCGAAAATATATCCATCTTCTGCCTCACGTAAGCGGTCGTCGTGATAATTTGCGGCAAGCACACCGTAGGGCTTAGTGACTCCGTTACCATCGCCAGCAGCTCCGTGGCAGGCCGAACAGAAGATATCATATTTCTCCTGTCCCTGTTGAATGAGTTCGTAGCTGACCTCCAGAGGAATTGTTTCAACCCATGAACCATCAGCATTCTTACCTTGATTGAACACTGCATCGCCCAGGCGTGTATCTTCAAAATCCGAAGAGAATACTTCAACGTGATTGAAGTAGTCACCGCGAGCAACAGTGCCTGCAGGCACTGGACGATCATTACGACCATCGGCAAAAAATTCATTTTCTGCCTGTGGTTTATAACGTGCCTGGCGATCCATATCAGGAAAGACCTCCAGTGGTGGCTTTGTGCTGACCGAGCCGCGGAAACCGAGAATCGATACCGCTGCGATGATCGCAAAAACATAAATGGCTAAGAAAATACGCATGATGATGTCCTAGGCTGAGACCTCCTCAATATCGGTTCCACCAATCTCCTCAAGAAACCGGCGTGTTGCGACGGGATCGTACTGACCATCGCGAGCTTCAATTGCGATGACGAGACGGTCGCCGGAGACTTCTAGAAATTTGTCGCTATTAAAAAGTGAGTTATAATGCTGCGGTAGCAGGTTAGTGATAAACATACCGCCCAAAGTTCCGAATGCGGAGAGCAAGATTGTCAGCTCATACATAATTGGAAATGGAAAGACGGGACTAAAGAATGGCTGTCCACCTACAATAAGTGGATAGTTAAAGGCATTCATAAACCAAACAATAGAAAGGCCTAAAGAGAAGCCACTGACACCTCCGCAAAAGGTAAACACAGGCACTTTAGAGCGCGGCTGTCCTTGTGCGGCAGGCATACCATGAACCGGGAACGATGAATACGTGTCCCATTTTTTATAACCGGCATCCCGCACCTTTTCTGCCGCATGGAAGAAAGCTGGTGTATTGGGAAAGCTCGCGATGATTCCGTATGATTCAGACATTAGTGATGGTCTCCTTTCTCGTCGCCGTGGTGACCATGTGGGTCCGCCGCAGGCATCACGAATTTAACTTCCGCAATCGGCATGAGTGGGAGGAAGCGTAGGAAAAGAAGGAAAAGGACGCTGAAGAGGCCAAAAGTGCCAAAGAAAGTCAGGATATCGACCATTGTTGGCGAGTAGTAACCCCAGCTAGAAGGCAGGAAGTCATTGGCCAGCGATGTAACGGTAATTACGAAACGTTCGAACCACATACCAACGTTAATGAAGATCGACATGACCCAAACCAAAGCCCAGTTTTGACGCACCTTCTTGAACCAAAACAACTGTGGCGTAAATACGTTGCAGCTAAACATCATCACGTAGGCCCACCAGTATTGACCGAAGGCACGATTGATAAATGCGAAGCTCTCATAAGGGTTGGCTCCATACCAAGCGATGAAGAACTCCATAATATAGGCATAACCAACGATTGAACCAGTGCCCAAACAGATCTTACACATGTTGTCAATGTGACGCTGTGTGATCAAATCGTGCATGCCATAAAGTGCACGCAGAGGGAGCATCAAGGTCAGCACCATGCCGAAACCAGAGAAAATCGCGCCAGCTACGAAGTAAGGCGGAAAGATGGTCGTATGCCAACCTGGCAAAACCGCTAGGGCAAAGTCGAAGGAAACGATTGTGTGCACAGAAAGCACCAGTGGTGTGGAAATACCTGCAAGGATCAAGTAAGCCATTTCGTAATTGCGCCAGTGATTACCAGCGTTACGCCACCCCATAGCAAAGATTGCATAGAAATTCTTACGGAAAATATCCATGCCCTTAGCCAGCGCCCCGGCACCTTCGTAGGCATTCTTTTTGAGCCGTTGTACTGCACGGTCACGCAGCACGCTCAAGTCAGGGATCATCCCCATATACCAGAAGAGCACAGAGACGGTGCCGTATGTGGAGACCGCAAACACGTCCCACTCCAGTGGTGAGCGGAACTGAGGCCAGATACCATTTGAATTAGGAATCGGAAACAACCACCAAGCAAACCAAACGCGTCCCACGTGGAAGAGTGGGAAAATACCCGCACAAACCACAGCGAAAATAGTCATCGCTTCCGCAGCTCGATTAATCGAGGTCCGCCAGCCTTGTTTCAACAAACACAGCACCGCCGAGATCAGCGTTCCGGCGTGGCCGATACCGATCCAGAAAACGAAATTAACAATCGCCCAGCCCCAGTTAATCGGATTGGCCAAGCCCCAGACTCCGACACCGGAGCTGACGAGCCAAAGCAAGCCGAGGCCGGTGAAGGACGCAGTCATGAGCGCGACCGCCATGCAAATCCACCACCATGTGGGGGTCTTTGTTTCGACGATGCGGCAAATCTTGTCAGTTACCCAGTTGAAGTCACGGTTGTTCGTGACAAGGGGCTGTTCTTGGAGTTCGGCAGGCTGCACTTTGGCCAACAAAGCGGCCTGTGTAGCATCCATTGAACTATCTTGAGTAGTCGTAGCCATTTGAATCGGTTCGCAAGTGTTAGAAATTAGTGAGCAGCTGGAGCGGCTTCATGTTTGTGTGAGGAGTGATCGTCGGCACCATGTGAATTATGTGCGTCACCATGTGAATCATGTGCAGCACCATGCGCATCGTGACTGCCGTGGCCATAACGTTCGTCGTATTGAGCGTAAGCATAAGGCTTTTTATAAGCATCCGGCATCTTTGGATTCGGATTACGTAAACGCGCCAAATAGGTGGTGCGTGGGCGTGCATTAAGATAACCAAGAACCGAGTAATTACGATCACTCGCCTTCATCTTAGAGACCTCCGAATTCGCATCCGATATGTCACCAAAAGTAATGGCATCAGTCGGGCAGACTTGTTGGCAAGCGGTCTTGATGGTGCCGTCAGCGACATTGACATTTCCACTGGCACCAGCGATACGCTTTTGATCAATCTTAGCAGCCTCAATACGCTGAGTACAGAAAGTGCACTTCTCCATGACACCACGCATACGCACAGTGACATTTGGATTCTTTTGCATTTTTTGCAGTTCAGGCTCATCGACTGGACCGAGTGGTCCCTTGTAAACTTCGCCGATCTGACGCTTGTTCCAATCAAAGAAGTTAAAACGACGCACTTTATAAGGGCAGTTATTCGCGCAGTAGCGAGTACCTACACAGCGATTATAGGCCATCGTGTTCAGGCCTTGCGTATCATGCACCGTAGCATTGACGGGGCAAACCTGCTCACACGGAGCATTTTCACAGTGCTGACACATTACGCTCATAAAAGAGACCTGCACATCTTCGGGCACCTCGGTTTGATCATATTTCTCTGCTGAGAAATAACGATCGATACGCATCCAATGCATTTCACGGCCACGAAGCACCTGATCCTTGCCGACAATGGGAATGTTATTCTCACTTTGGCAGGCAACAACACAGGCGGTGCAGCCAGTGCAACTATTCAGATCAATCGCCATCCCCCACTGCTGAATATTCGGATAGGCCTTACGTGCTTCTTCACCCTGCCAGACTTTAACATTCGGCGCAGGCTCTGCAAAACTGGGGTGCTCATAAGCAGAATTCCCCCGAAATTGTGCAGTGGACTTCTCTTGTAGCGATTTGTCTGCATCCTTGCCGTAATTGGCAGGCGCATGCGACTCGACGCCCATTTTGTTGGCAAATTCTGGATTCTTTTTATAATAGTCAGCGTTGCCCTCGCGAATAATAGCGCGACCTTCCATTGACCAGTGTTCTTGCGTATTCGCCAACGGCAAGACTTCCGAAGTAAGTTGCAAAGCAGCTCCCGTAGCAACTCCGAGTGCATCCGAAGAACGCACAGCGTAGGCATTAAAACCAACACCAGCACCGACGCGGCCCACCACTTCACGACCTAAGCCGAGTGGCAAAACGACCGTGTAGTTGGCCATCCCCGGCACGACGTGAATCGGCCCCTTAACCATGCGGCCATTCAGTGTGAGCTCAGCAACGACCGCTTGCTCTTTGCCACGCTTGAATTCGGCCTTATTGCTTTGCAGCATTCCCTTTGCGCCCTCAAAGAACTCACTGTCCTTATTCATGGGCTTCTTGCTTGGGAAAATTTGAATTCCATCCTTCTCTTCCAACTCCTTGGCAAGGCGTGGACTGATCAAAATCGCATTGTCCCAAGTTAACTTGGTCATTGGATCCGGACATTCCATCATCCAGCCATTGTTGGCGTAACGACCGTCGCCCGCATGTGAACTAGCAGCGAAGCGAACGTCCAACTTCGAAGCATTGAGTTCAGGCGCTTCGAGATCCGCAGCAAGTACAGCCGAAGTGAGATCCGCATTGCCAGTCTTGACAGCCGTAAAAGCAGAACCATCGAGCACACCATCACTGAGAAATTTATTAAAGTCACGACCACCCTGTAGCTTAAATGTGGCTTGCACGATGGAATACGGATCCGTCGTCGATGCACCCACAAGACGCGCCAAGACTTCCAACTCATTAAAGGTCGGAAATAATGGCTCAATCATCGGCTGCACAGGCACGAAGGTGCCATCAAAAGTGCGACCATCTCCCCAACTTTCTAGATAGTGGGATGCAGCGATCACCAAGTTGGCTGCCTTCGCAGTCTCATTCTTTTCGCTACCAAAATAAATGCTTTCTGTCGCCTTCGTTTGGGCCGCAGCCCAATCAAGATCAACGGGTGCACTATAAACAGGATTTCCACCAAGAATGATCAAGGTCTGAACATCGCCCTGACTCAAACGCGTAACCGCATCAGTGATGCCAGCTTCTGGCTCGGCCACAGATACATATTTAACAGGAGCCGCCAGCTTTTCATTAATCGCAATCACGATCGCATGCACTGATTGTGATAAATGCTCCCCTGCCACAACGATCGCATGACCTTTATTGGCCGCCAAGTCAGAGGCACACTCTTCGATCCACTTCGCATCAACATGAAGTGAAGTCGCAGCTTTTTTAGCACTCGCAGGAAGGCGCACACCCAAGGCATCAGCCACCTGAGCAATAAAAGCGCCCATTTGGCTACTGCTCAAACGTAAACGGTGATCAGCCATCGAACCGGTCGATGTTAAAGAACTTTCGACCGCATAAAGGCGGCTCATTTTGGTCGCATCCTTCGAATTCTTTACCTTGCGCGTTTTGACAAAGTCGCGAGCCAAACCGATGGACGCATCGGCATTTAATAGGAAATCTGCATCCAATGATAGCACACGCTTAGCTTTGCTAAACTCCGGGATCGAGCGCAGTGTTTGACCGAACACTGCCTGAGCAGCCTGCTCCGAAGTACTTTGATCAATGGCAGTATACTCAGTCCAAGTCGCCTGAGGAAAAGTTTTCTTGATCTGTGCAACCAATGCGGCACGGCTGGGTGATGTACTTGGTTCAGCTAAAAATACCAAGCCCTTTCCTGCGTCAGCCGTATGCACTTGATGAATCGCAGCGAGACGGTCACGCACAGCACTTTCACTCAAACTGCTCTTGGTGGCACGATCCGGATCGTAAAGATCCAGTATGCTGGCTTGAGTGTAGACAGAAGTCGCGCCTCCATAAGGTTGGTAACTAGGGTTACCTTCGACCTTGGTAGGACGTCCGGCCTGAGTCTCCACGATCACAGGCACATTATCACGTGCGCCCGGTTGCGAAGAAGTATAATAAACCGGCACACCGGGAATCAAATTCTCCGGTTGCTTGGAATAGGGCAGTATCGTCTGCTCAGGACGACGGCAACCGGCCATGCCCAGGCCAGCCAGACCGAAGGACGCGGCCATAACCTTCATAAATTGACGGCGATTGACACCTTCCATTTCGGAGGCACCGGCAGGGAACTCGCGCTCCACCCATTCCGTGAAGGCGGGTGTTTCTGCGAGATCATCTAGGCTCTTCCAATAGCGAGGACCTGAAAATTCAGAGTGATTCATAGCTCAAATAAAATCGATTAACGGTGGCAGCCAGAGCAGCTTTGCGGCGGATTGACCTTCCAGTCGTGAACGAAGCCAACAGCTTCCTGTTTAAAGTCTTCAGTATCAGGGCGCTCCCAATCCAGATTATAGACTTCCTCAGTTGGGCGAATGGACTCCTCCGGATTACGGTGACAATCCAAACAAAATGTCATGCTGAATGACTTTTCATGCTGCACGATTTCCATCTCATCCACACGCCCATGACATTCCACACAGCTAATGCCACGATTTACGTGTACCGAGTGATTAAAGTAAACATAATCTGGCGTTTTATGCACGCGCACCCATGGAATGGGCTCACCCGACTCATAACTCTCCTTAACCGGAGCTAACATGGGATCGTCCTTACGCACCATGCTGTGGCAGGTCATACACACATTACTAGCTGGAACATTGGAGTGCTCGGAACGGTCCACATATGTGTGACAGTAGCGACAGTCAATTTCCAGTTGGCCAGCATGCAAGGCATGGCTAAAAGCGACCGGTTGCACAGGGGCATAGCCCACACGTGTGTATTTAGGTGTTGCGTAATACGTCACGCCTAACACGACCGCCGTCTTGATCAGGATAATTGCAACAATTACTTTAATCGGGATCGTGTTGACCCACTTTGGAAATACATTCGCCATTGCTTTTAAGTAGTAAAATTCGGTGAAGCTAGCCGCTTACATAAAACAGGACTAGGCCTTACGCGCTACAGCTCCCTTAGCTGTACGAACCCGCGCCATCGCACTCGACTGAGGCAAACCAGCAGATTCAGTTGTTGCGCCCTTTGAGGCTGTTTTCATTCGATTGCTGCGATCACCGCCACTGAAGCGGGCAATCGACGCAACAGCCCAAGCCCCGGCAATTGCCAAGCCTGTGCGTTTGAGAAAATCTTTTCGGTTAGTGGTAGGTTCGCTGTCCATGCGTCGTAAAAAAGGACTGTTAAAAGTGCCGCTAATTGGCATGGCAACCGTTTTTTACAAGAGATGATAAAACAATGGAACATAATTCGCCCAACGCTGTAGCGACTGAGTATCAGTCTCAATAATAAACCCCCATAAATAGCCGCCAGCCCGCATAAACTAGGCATTCTTGAAATTCATCAGACCTAAAACATGAGCAAACTAATGAGATTCGCGAAAGGAACATTTGGAGCAAAATAAGTGAACTGCATACCTCCGATAAGTTACCCTGTTGACAGAAAGTTTCACTGCCAGCTAGACAGCATATTTCCTCAAAGCACGAGTCGTTACCCAAAAGCTGGAAACCAGCATAATCAATGCTGCCGCAACAGGATGTAACAGGCCACCTGCTGCCAAGATAATCCCAACGAGATTATAAGCCACCGCATAGATCAAATTCCCTCGTAAGCGCCGATGAATATCGCGTGCGATCCGAATCGCCTGCGGAATAATCTCAAGCTGATCTCCAGTCAGCTGCGCCATTGCCACGGATCGAGCAAGCCCAGTGCCCGAGTGCATCGCAATCGAGCCCTCGGCCTGCGCCATGGCAACGGCATCATTGATACCATCACCAACGAACAATGGATACTGCCCCGATTGCTTGGCCTCACCAACACACTTCTCCTTATCTGCAGAACTCAGACCCGATTGAATCACCACAGAATCCGGCAATAACAGCTCCGGCAATGGATCGCCCGTTAAAACCTGCGCGCTGATTTGCAGGTCCTGTAATTGCTGCCAGAGCTGCTTCACCCCGTCACGGATCTGTTCCTGTAATACAAAGCAAGCCACGACCTGCTCGCCAACGTAAACAAACACCCGACGCCCCCCGGTCTCGTGCAACTGACCCACAACCGCCTCAATGCACGCATCAGACTTTGCCAGATTAGCCTCCCCCACACGGATCGCCAGAGGTGATGGCGTCCAATCAAGTTCAAAAGCAATCCCCTGCCCCGCCAACGTACGTAAGCCTGCAGTCTTCACAGCTACCTTAGAACTTTGCGCATCAAGATAATTCACTAAAGCCCGCGCCACAGGATGCTTCAAACTTGACTCAACCTCCAGCACTGATGCTAGCAAGCGTTCTTTTTCAATCGGTAAATTCGGGGCTAACCACAGTTCAGCCACTCGCAAGGTCGATTCACTCAGAGTTCCAGTTTTATCAAAGAAAATCCTCTGAGTGCGAGCGAGCGCATCAATAAATGCACCGTCGCGACTAACCAGACCTAATTGCGCCAATCGAAAGAGCCCTTGGGAAATTGCCACTGGAGTGGCCAAACCTAATGCACAGGGGCATGCCACCAACAGCACTGTCATGCTGTTAAGGATTGCATCCATCCACAATCCCATACAGCTCCATACAATTGCGGTCGCCAAACTCACACCCACCACCACAGGTAAAAATACTCGAATCAAATCATTAGCCTGGGTCTGTAAATCCGACGGTCGCCCATCCGCCGCTTCCACCGCCTGCAAGATCCCATCCAACTCACGGACCCCCTTGCCGCGCGCGACAAGCACTTCGAAGCTACTATCTACCGCCCAAGTCCCAGCACGCACCCGATCACCGACACGCCGCACCACTGGCAAGGGCTCACCCGTCAATGCCGTTTCTTGCACATACCCCACACCACTGCAAATAATACCATCAAGGGTAAACGCCGCCCCGGGGACCACACGCACACGAGCTCCTGGCGCAACCTGCGCGACCGGCCGCAGCTCCCAACCGCCTTCTTCCAACTGAACAAGCGCCTCATCAAAGCGCTCGCGCAATCGCGCACTCTCCAATCTCAATTGAGAGTGCGAACGCTCGCCTAACATTCGGCCAAAGGTATAAATCGCAATGACGATCGCTACGATCTCATAATACACCGAACCTCGCCCCGAAATCGAGCCCACAACAGAGCCCACAAAGGCTCCTAACAAACTCACCGTAAAGAGCCCTTCGATCGAAAGATGTCGTCGACGTATCATGCCAAATGTAGATACGAACAGCGGCCCCCCAAGAAAGGCCATCACCACTAGCGCGGAAAAGATTAAGCCCCCATGCAAAATCCAATATGCAACTGATGCATAAGGAGGCGGCGTCATATTCAAAGCCAAAGAAAACACCATTCCCTGCCCCGCAAACACACCTGCAATCGCAATCCGCAACCAAGCGCGAGAGAGCTTCAGATCCAGATCGTCACAATCATCTTCACGACGACAAACAATCGTAGGTTTCGATGATGTGGACTCTGGATTCAATGACATAGCGTACACTCACCCCATGTGTGAGAAGCTCAAGTCGCAAGGCGAAAAAGCGATAAAGCCATTGCTAAAGTCACTGATCTATCAATACGTGAAAACCAGCACAGCTACGAATCCCAAGCTAAGCGTCGACCACATCCATGCTGGTTGCGAGGTCGGTTTGAGCTTGAGCATGAGGATCTGCCTTAGCCTTCTCCAATTTAGTACGATACCGCTTCAATTGCTGTGCAGTTAAGGTAGCAATATTACAAATCGGCTCACCTGGCTTTACCGCTGGCATGGTAGCCATGCCCAAAACGATGCCATTATTAGGCGAAATTAATACGTTTTGCTCTACCCCCATAATACTATAGGTCGTTGCCACAGCTTGATCAGCTTCAACGAAATCACCGGGACTGACATGAAATTTCAAAATGCCTCCCACGGTCGCTCGCACCCACTGCATCTTGCGCACCTTTGCCAAGAATGGTGGTCGTATCTGCGGCTCTTCGATCATCCCCAAACTCGAAAGCACATTACGTATACCTTGAGTCCCAATTTGCAAAACACTGGGCTCCACCTTACAGGGCTCTCCAGCTTCTAAAATAATAGTCGGACACCCACGACGTGTGGACTCGCGTCGAAAAGACCCCAACGGGCCCTTACCATCCACCACCATAACGCAGCCAAAAGCCTCCGCCAATCGTCGCGCATCCGTATTCGTCAAATCGGCCCGTATATTTGGAAAGTTTGTGCGTTGTGACGCAGCAGTGTGTAAGTCGATTCCGTAATCACACTTATCCACAAGCTCAGTCATTAAAGTGTTGGCAATGCGACCAGCTAAGCTCCCTTTTTTCGAACCGGGAAAAGATCGATTCAAATCACGCCGATCGGGCAGGTAACGTTCATGCGTCTCAAAGCCAAACACATTCACAACAGGAGCCAGGACCAAAGTTCCACATGTCAAATCAACGGTTTCACCGAAAAGAAAATCATGGATGATGCCCGTACCGTTAACCTCATCGCCATGAATCGCAGCTGTGATAAAAATAGTCGGGCCGTTTTTTTTTGCCCGCATCACACGCAACGGAATGCAAATTTTATCTCCCGTATAGGTTTCTGAGATTTCGAGGCGAACATCCTTGGACTCTCCCAATCGAATACGATCACCCGCGATCGAAAATACTTTAGAACGCGGCATCTAAGCCCCCTCTCCTTCCGCAGGTATCTTCTTCAACTTACGACGTTTTTTCTTAGCCAAACGCTCAGGCAGAAAAGTGCTCAGCGCAATCTGACTGCCATAGCAAAGCAGACTATCCCCTTCCATGATCTCACGTTCTTTACGCGGATTGGCAATCTGCTCACCACCACGTGTCAAACGCAGCACCACGATATCACGCTCGCGTAAACCACTCGACTCAATCGTTTGTCCCACAATCGGCGCATTAGGAGCCACGTTAAATTCGGTCACGGTATATCCCTTCGTCAGTGACAGACGTTCACGGATATTGAAATTACCAAATTTTATCTGTTCTTCGGTGAACTGAATAATCTCCCCCGCGATGTCGAGCCCTGTCGCGCCTTCGATTCCTTCCAAGCCCGGCGAGGAATTCACTTCCATAATCACGGGACCATCCTTACCTTCCAACATATCCACCCCCGCGACCTTTAGATTAAGGATCTGCGCCGCACGCACTGCTGTGCGCTCGTAGGCCTCGTCGAGTTTTACAATTTCAGTCTTACCGCCACGGTGGACATTACTGCGAAACTCCTGCCCCACGGCTGTGCGCCGCATCGCTCCCACAACCCGGTCTCCCACCACAAAGGCTCGTATGTCACGCCCCTTCGATTCGGAAACAAATTTCTGAACCAACACATTTTGTTGCACGCTGGAAAGGGTCTCAATGATAGCTTCAGCCACCTTGTTGGACTCGGCCAAAATCACCCCGACCCCCTGTGTCCCGGAAAGTAATTTAATCACCACCGGAGCCCCCCCCATCTCCTGAATCGCCTGCAAGATATCTCTTTGATTTCTAACAAAAGCGGTTTCAGCAATCCCGATATCATGACGACTGAGCGCCTGCATCGAGGAAAGTTTATCACGTGAAGCAAGAATAGAATCAGCTGTATTCAAGCAGAAGGTACCCATTTGCTCAAATTGCCGCACCACAGCCGTACCATAAAAAGTGACCGAAGTACCAATACGTGGAATAATCGCATCATAGTGGCTAATCGGCTTACCCGCATACGTGACATCCGGCTCGCCCTGCCGCAAGTAGAGGCCAAATTTAAGCGTATCAAAAATACGCACTTTGTGCCCACGCGCAAGTGCGGCTTCACGCAGACGCTTCGTGCTATAGAGCTTGGGCCCACGAGAGAGGATTGCGATATTCATAATATAGATGGCTAGCAACGACTGTCCCATAACGCCGGCATTGTATCGAATGCTGAAATCTAGCAGCGAAGGACAACCGCTAAGTATTTAAATGTTAAGTCGACTCGTCCAAATCACGGACTTTTCTGCGTGGACGTGTGACGTGTTTTTGGGAAGAATCGACTAGAAAATCACCTTCCAGTGCTTTTCTTCCCAAAAGTATGCGGCAGACCATGCTTTCACGCGAAACAAGACTGAACTCGACCTCTTTCTGCCGACCGTGAATCACTACATTAGTACGCACAAAGTAGCGCTCATGCTCCTCTCCATTACTCGAACGAACATGTGTCTGATGGTCAATAGGCGCAACCACTGTCTTGGTGCGCGAACGGTCTTTACGATCTAAAACGATATCAAACTGCAGCTGATTATCAGGCAGCTCAACGACTCTGCATACATCGAGCGCTGAACGCCTCGCACCTGTATCACTTTTGGCGATGATAGACTCGATCCCCCAATCAGGCAGATCAACTGTCTCCTTCCAGCCAATAATTTTAAGTTTCTTTGCGCTCATAACAGATTTTCGCGTTACAGCAGGCCGCTTCACCTCCCAACAGAGATTTGGTCTGAACTCGTCGGGCGCCACTAGTGGCGCCCAAACCTAAAGAACAACTACCAAATGCCACGTTCACCTTTATTCAGCGATTTAGCGACAGCTACCAGCAGTTGCACCGTATGTTCTATATCCTCGAGATCCACCATTTCGCTGGGAGTGTGCATATAACGCAGCGGAATCGAAAGCAAACCAGTAGCGATTCCAGACTGTGCCACCTGAATCGCACGCGCATCAGTGCCAGTCGGGCGTGGATCTGCTTCCACTTGATATGGGATCTTATTCTTCTCCGCAGCACCTATGATGATATCAAATATAATAGGATTAATATTAGGACCGCGGCAAACGATGGGGCCGCCACCTTGCTTAAAACTACCATACTTACGATGATCGCAATCAGGCGAATCCGTCGCGTGCCCCACGTCCACTGCAATTGCAAAATCCGGGTTTTCGGAAAATGCTGCAGTCATGGCACCACGGGTGCCAATTTCCTCCTGAGTAGTGGCGGCCGCAGTCACACGTGCCGCCAACTTCTCCTTGGTCAGACGTCGCACAGCTTCCATCACTGCATAGGCACCCGCCTTATCATCGAAGGCGCGGGCCACACCAACGCTTCCACGAATCAACTCAAAACTCTGATCATAGACTGCGGTGTCGCCAATACCGACCACTTTCTCTGCCTCTGCACGCGAGTTGACCGCAATATCAATCCAAATTTCATGCGTTTCTGGCACTTTCTTACGATCCTCTGGGCTCATCAAGTGGATGGCCCGCTTGCCTGTAACCCCCTTAACAATACCATTCTTAGTCAAAATAGATACCCGACGCCCGGAAATCATCGATTTGTCATGACCTCCAAGAGTGTCGAAATATAGAAATCCTTCATCATTAATATATGTAATGATCAGCCCCAGTTCATCAATGTGTCCGGCAAACAGTAGCTTAGGGTCCCCATCCGGATTTACTGTAGCAAAGCGATTGCCCATGGTGTCGCGGCGGTAAGTAGCGACTTCGTTTTCGACATATCGATCGAGCACCGCTTGTGCTTCGTATTCCGCCCCCGTGGGAGAGCGAGCATTTAAGAGATCAACCAAGAATTCAGGAGCTTCGTAAGCTTTACTGTTCTTGGAGACGGATTTCTTAGCTGTTTTCTTTTTAGGCATGCCACTACTCTTACGCATCATGTTCGGATAGCAAAATCATTTAGCATAAAAAAGGCGGCCTCACATAAGAGTCCTCCCTAATAATGCCGCAGTAATACACTGCGCGCACTGGAAGGTACAATGAGCTTAAATGCTCAAATATATCTATAGCTACAGCGCTTCCCCGTCCGTTTCTTCAGTGCGAATGCGAATTGCACTCTCTACCGGAATCACGAAAACCTTGCCGTCACCAATTTTTCCAGTCTTGGCAGTCTTCACAATGGCTGCAACTGCTGGTTCCACAACATCGTCTTCGACGACAGTTTCAATCAGGGTCTTAGGCAAAAAATCGACGGTGTACTCACTGCCACGGTAGATTTCAGTATGTCCTTTTTGTCGGCCAAACCCTTTAACCTCACTTACGGTCAAACCAGTCACACCGACCTCCGCCAAGGCTTCCTTTACATCCTCGAGTTTGAAGGGCTTTACGATTGCTTTAATGAGTTTCATATTACTTTCCTTTGTTTAAATTGAGTGTTTACTATTATTCGAATTGATAAGCGGTCTCGCCATCCTCTGATTGATCAAGACCAGTATGGTCAACTTCTACAGTCACACGCAAGCCTGTGGTAAACTTACAGAACAGCACAATGATAAAAAAGTAGCAACTGCAGACCAAAGTATAACGACAGCGAGTGCAGTAAACTGAATCTCCAGCTGCGGCAGCATCTCAAATTCGCCGAAACCACCCAAAGCTGTCGTACCAAAGACCACCACCAAACTGGTGCCCAGAATACCACCGACGCGATGCACCGCGAAAACATCCAACGATCAGCCCAGCTGTGATGGTGGCAAGGCGATCATCCCTTGATTGATCGCACGCGATACTCACGCAACAGCAAGAGGTGTGCGCCTGAGCATTCCGAACAAAAGGGGCCACAACATCCTGATCTGGCGGCGAAGATAGGGCAAATCTGCGAAAAGTCTTGAAGCACAACAGCGCTCGGACAAATTACTCCGCTTTTTCCAAATCTTATGAAAACACTGAAATTTGCAGTTCTCCCCGGTGATGGTATCGGCCCTGAAGTCATGGAAGTCGCACTCGACGTCCTCAAAAACGCGGGCGAAAAGTTCGGCTTTGCGCTGGATTATGAGCATGCCGACATCGGTGGTATCGCCATCGACAACCATGGCGTCGCCTTCCCCGACAGCACCAAGACTGTGTGCGAGAACTCCGAAGCGATCTTGTTCGGTTCGGTCGGTGGCCCCAAGTGGGAAAGCTTGCCGCCCAAGGAGCAACCCGAGCGCGCGGCCCTGCTGCCGATTCGTAAGGCCTTCTCTCTCTACGCCAACGTGCGTCCCGGCCTACTCTACCCACAACTGACCGATGCCTCTCCACTGAAAAAAGAGCGCATCCCCAACGGCATCGACATCGTCTGCATTCGTGAATTGACCGGCGGCATCTATTTCGGTCAGCCCAAGTCCACCACTACTTTAGAAAACGGCGAAGAGCAAGCGATCGACACCATGGTTTACAAGACCAGCGAGATCGAGCGCATCGCTCAAGTCGCGATCGACACCGCCAAAGCCCGCGGCGGCAGCGTCTGCTCGGTGGACAAAGCCAACGTGTTGGAAACCTCCGTGCTGTGGCGCAAGGTGGTGACTGAATATTTCGCCAAGCACGCACCAGAGATCAAGCTCAGCCACATGTATGTCGACAACGCCGCGATGCAACTTGCGCGCGACCCGAATCAGTTCGACGTGCTCTTCACCGAAAACATGTTCGGCGACATCCTCTCCGATGAGATGGGTGTAATTTGTGGTTCCCTCGGCATGCTCGCATCCGCCAGCCTCGGCGCGGAGCAGAACAGCCTCGGCTTCCCCTTCGGACTCTACGAGCCCTCCGGCGGCACCGCACCCGACATCGCCGGTCAAGGCATCGCCAACCCCTGCGCGCAGATCCTCTCCGCAGCACTGATGCTACGCTACAGCTTCGGCGAAAACGAAGCCGCCGCCGCGATCGAAGCCGCAGTCGAGAAAGCCGTCACCGGCGGCATCCGCACCGGCGATATCGCCTTCGGTTTGGAATCCGTCGGCACGAAGGAAATGGGCGCAGCCGTATTAGCTAACCTGTAAAAGAAGCCCGCGCGCGACACTAATTTTAACCGCAGATGCACGCCGATGAACGCAGATAATCAGGATTTCCTCAACAAAGAGGAAACTCATGCGATCATCGGTTGTGCCTTTGAGGTGCTCAATGAGATCGGTCACGGATTACACGAAAAGATCTACGAAAACTCACTGGTTGTTGAGTTTGGGCTCAGAAATATCCCGTTAAATCAACAGCCAGAACACAAGGTCAGCTACAAGACGGTCTCTGTAGGCAAATATATACCAGACCTGATCGTCTATGACAAGATCGTCGTCGACACGAAGACCATTGAAAAAATCACCGAGCATGAGCGTGGCCAAATGCTCAATTATCTAAAAATCACAGGGCTCAAAGTGGGGCTCATCATCAACTTCAAGCACGCCAAACTAGAATGGCTACGTGTAGCTAGAAAATAATCTGCGTTTATCCGCGTCCATCTGCGGCAAAAACAAACGTTCCCATTTCCCATGAAATCATCCGCCGAAATCCGTCAGTCCTTTATGGACTTCTTTGCCTCGAAACAGCACACCATCGTGCCGTCTGCTTCCTTGATGCCGCAGTCGCCGGGCTTGTTGTTTACCAATGCGGGTATGAATCAGTTCGTGCCCTACTTCCTCGGCACGGAAAAGGCGCCCTACTCACCCGCTCGCGCAGCGGACACCCAGAAGTGCATCCGCGCCGGCGGTAAGCATAACGACCTGGAAGATGTGGGCTACGATACCTATCACCACACCTTCTTCGAGATGCTGGGCAATTGGTCCTTTGGCAACTATTTCAAAAAGGAAGCGATCGAATGGGGCTGGGAATTAATCGTCGATGTCTGGGGCGTGCCGGCCAGCCGCCTCTACGCCACCGTCTATGCGCCCTCCGAAGGCGACCCTTCCAGTTTCGATCAGGAAGCCTACGATTTCTGGGCCGCTCTCTTCGAGAAAAAAGGCCTCGATCCCAAGAAG
Source organism: Thalassobacterium sedimentorum (assembly GCF_031127905.1). Lineage (GTDB taxonomy): Bacteria > Verrucomicrobiota > Verrucomicrobiia > Opitutales > Coraliomargaritaceae > Thalassobacterium > Thalassobacterium sedimentorum. The sequence continues at coordinate 74,313 of NZ_JARXIC010000009.1, forward strand.
CACATCATCAACGGCAACGTGAAGGATAACTTCTGGATGATGGGCGAGACCGGCCCCTGCGGTCCTTGCTCCGAGCTGCACGTGGACCTCACCCCCAACGGCGACAGCGAAGGCAAACTGGTCAATATGGACTCCGACCTCTGCATTGAGATCTGGAACCTAGTCTTCATCCAATACAATGCGGAGGCCGACGGCAGCTTCCGCGATCTGCCCGCCAAGCATGTCGACACCGGCATGGGCTTCGAGCGCGCCTGCTCGCTGATCCAAAACACCAAGGGCTTTACAGACTTCTCTCAAAAGCCCAGCAACTACGCGACCGACGTCTTCCAACCGATCTTCCGCAAGCTGGAAGCACTCAGCGGCAAGACCTACGCCGACATCTATCCTGAATCGGTCGAGAGTGACAAATCACAACTCTCCACCGAGATGAAGGAAGCCATCGCTTTCCGCGTGATCGCCGACCACATCCGCACGCTCGCATTTTCCCTGGCCGATGGCATTCTACTCGGCAACACTGGGCGCAACTATGTGTTGCGTCGCATCCTGCGCCGCGCGGTGCGCTACGGCCGCACCCTCGGCTTCTCCAGTGCACAAACCTTCCTGCCCGAACTGGTCGACACCTTGGTCGATGAAATGGCAGGCGTCTTTCCCGAACTCAAAAACCGCGCCGCAGCGATCAAAGAAAATCTACAGCGCGAAGAAGCCAGCTTCAACGAAACTCTGGACCGTGGCTTGGCCATGTTTGAAGAGGAAGTCGACGGCCTAAAAGGACAACTGAGTGGCGAGTTCGCCTTCAAACTCTACGACACCTTCGGCTTCCCGATCGACCTGACTCAATTGCTCTGCGCCGAGCGCGCGCTCAAAGTCGACATGGACACCTTCGAGAAATTGATGGAGCAGCAACGCGAACTCGGCCGCAAAGCCCGCACCCAACAACTCGTGCGCGCCGCGGACATCGCCACCGAGGCCAGCACCGAATTTACCGGCTTCGAAGAAGATAGCAGCACCGCCACTGTGCTGGAAATCCACACACAAGAAGACGCCCTGCTCGTGATCACCGACCGCACCCCCTTCTACGCAGAAATGGGCGGACAACTCGGCGACCAGGGCACCCTCACGCTAGGCGATGCCGAATATCCCGTCAGCGCGGTACAACAGCTCAGCGCCGCACGCGCCCACAGCCTGCCCGTGGATGCCAAGATCGCCGTGGGCGACCAAGTCACCCTCAGCATCGATCCCAACCGCCGCCGCCCGATCGAAGCACACCACACAGCCACTCACTTACTGCACTGGGCCTTGCACGAGATCGTTTCCAGCGATGCCGCACAGCAAGGTTCGATGGTCAGCCGCAACCGCCTGCGCTTCGACTTTAACTCCGGCGCACTCACGCCCGAGCAGATCGATCAGATCGAATCCAAAGTCAACGCTCACATCGAAGCCGGCGAACCCGTCAGCTGGATCGAAGTGCCCCACGACGACGTCAAGGGCCGCTCCGACATCCAACAATTCTTTGGCGACAAATATGGCGACAAAGTGCGGGTCGTACAAATCGGTGGCCAGCCTCAGCAATTGGACGGCTACTCAATGGAACTCTGTGGCGGCACCCACGTGCGCAACACCAAGGACATCGGCTTATTTAAAATCAAATCCGAGGGCGCCATCGCCTCCGGCATTCGCCGCATCGAAGCCGTTTGCGGCATCGCCGCCTACGATTGGACCCGCAGCGTGGTCGAGAAATCCGCCGAAGAAAAGAAAGAGCTACGCAGCCGCCTGAATGCGCTCAACGAGCAACTCAGCGCACTCGACGCCGAGCCGGTCCACTTCCCACAGTTTCCGCACATCATGACTGGCATGCTGGATAAGGGCACCTTCGAGCAAAAGAACCAAGTCTTCAAAGATCTACTGGCACACCTGCAAGGGCTCAAAGCCGCCACCGTGGAAGCCGACAAAGCGCTCAAAAAAGCGCAAACCGCCGGCGCGGCCAAGGCCGCCCACGCCATGCTGAGCGAGCTCGACCTTTCCGGTAATCTCGTCATTGCCACCGAAGGCCCCGCCGCACTGCTGCAAGAGTTGCTCAATGGGCTGAAGTCGCAGCAATTTGCGCAAGCCGCCTTCCTGATCGTCGACGACGGCGAGAAACTCTACCTCGGCGCCCTCTGTGGCAGCAGCGCTAAGGACAACGGCCTGATGGCCGGCAAGCTGATCCAAAGCCTCGCGCCCATCGCCGGCGGTAAAGGCGGCGGCAAGCCCGACATGGCCCGCGGCGCCGCCCCCGAGCGCGACAAAGCCGAAGAATTGGCTACGAAAGCAAAGGAAGCACTGGGCGCATAATTCACGCCCCGGGGCGTCCGGAAAGAACCACCATTCGAACCAAGTCGCAGCATGGACATTCGCTTATCAGAACAAAGCGATGCAGCCGGCATCTGGGAAATCTTCCAGCAAGTCATCGCATCGGCCGACAGCTATGTATTCCCGCAAGACGCCGACCAAGCACTTTTTCAGAAGCACTGGATGAAGTATCGGCCCATCGTGGCGACCGAGAATGAGCAGATCGTAGGCAGCTACATCATCAAAGAAAACCAAATGGGATTGGGCAACCACATCGCCAATGGTTCATACATGGTGCACCCCGATCATCACGGGAAAGGGATCGGAAAAAAGCTCGGTCAACACTCACTCGAGCTAGCCAGAGCCCGCGGCTTCAAAGCCATGCAATTCAACATCGTCGTCGCCACCAATGCGCCCGCAGTCGCGCTCTGGAAAAAGCTCGGCTTCCGCATCATTGGCACCACGCCCAAAGCCTTCCGTCATCCCCAACACGGCTACGTCGATGCACATATCATGTACCGAGATCTCCAGCACGACTAGAACGCTCACTCCTACAAAGAAAACGCATCCCAAAGGTAAGCGTCACGGCTTCAGCCGTTCCACATCGCCCAAGCCAATCCGACGCAAAGCGCTGAAGCCGTTCCCTCCATGCCAAAAGAATCACTACTGCTTCAATAAATATCCGAGACTTCACTTGATTGCGCTGCTCTAAAATGAAATCGTCACTCTAAACGAGGGGTATGTCTAATTCTACCCCAACAGTTACTGTTATAATTCATATGAGCATAGCAACCAAACGAGGCGACGACGGCACAACGGCCCTACTTTTTAATAAGCGGGTGCCTAAAACTCATCCGCGAGTAATGACCTACGGGCGCATCGATGAACTGACCTCCGCCATCGGCCTCTGCCGCGCGCACTCGGATCAACCCGCAACAAAAGAGCTATTACTCTCGGTTCAAAAGCAACTCATCAACTACATGGGTGAGCTCGCCACCGACGACGCCGACCAGGCCCGCTACCTTGAAAAATATGGCGACCAGGCAATCAGTAAGGCAATGATTGACCATCTCACCGACCTGGTGACGGAAAAAGAAAAAGACATACAATTCAAGGGATGGAGTTTTCCAGGCGATACTCTAGCAGACGCATTTTTCGACAGTGCCCGCACCACATGCCGCCGGGCCGAACGCGGCGTGGTGGCCCTGAAGGAATCTGGCGCGACGGTGAGACTGGAATTAGTGCAGTATCTAAACCGGCTCGCTGACCTGCTGTGGCTATTGGGCCGAGAACACACTGACTCATAATTCCAAATTGTATAAATCCGTAATAAATAGAAACCCTAGTTTGCATTTTTCCTGATTGAAGTAAGAGTGTCGCCTATGAAAAATCTCTATATACTAACTATCGCCCTAGCTTCCCTTTTCTCCACAGCTTCACTCAGTGCACACTGCCAAGTGCCCTGCGGAATATATGGAGATGAGATGAAGTTTGGTGAGCTGGAACAGCACATTGAAACCATCGCAAAAGCCAGTAAGAGCATTCGCGAAATCGCAGCCAAGGATACTCTCACTGCGCAAGATCAACAGCAATTGATTCGCTGGACGAACAACAAAGAAAGTCACGCTCAAAAGATTATAGATGAAACAGCAAACTACTTTCTAGCACAACGCATCAAAGCAGACGCAGACCACTACACAGATAAGCTGGAAGTGCTTCACCACATTATAGTGTATTCAATGAAATCCAAGCAAAGCGTTGAAGCTGAACCAGTGGAAACACTCGCAAAAAAATTAGCCGCCTTTAAAGAGCTTTACCTCGACCACGACCACGAACATCACACGCATTAAACGCCAGCCGCTCCTTCGCTGGGGGCCTGCACCACTGTCAGCACTGCAGACACGTGCATCCCCAAGCCTCGGCCGCAGTCGTTGAGTCCCTCGCCAGTGGTGGCGGTGATACATACATCCTCGACTTCAATTGCCAGTAGGCTGGCCAAAGAGGCACGCAAAGCGGGCACTTTAGGGTCAATCTTCGGGCGCAAACATTCCACGGCCACAGACAGATGACTAATCTGCCAAGCGCCGCCCCCCATCTTTGCGAGGTCTTCCAGGGCCACTGCGAGGTAAGCCTTGCTGTCGGTAATGCCCTGCTTGCACATGGCATCGGCCACAGCACCAATCACCGTGCGCCCGGTGACTCCGCTAATCGCATCGGTCACCGCGTGCAAAATGACATCGGCATCGCTATTGCCAGCCAGTGCCGGGGCATCCTCAAACTGGAGCCCTCCTAAAATAAAGGGACGGTCCGACTCGCCTTCGACGAATCGATGGCTGTCGAGACCGATCCCTGTTTTAACCTTCACTGTTTAGAGCTCTGGGAAAAAGCGTTTTTTCTCATCTGCAGCCGCTTCGGGACTGTCCGATGCGTGCACGACGTTTTGCATCATGTCAGTGCCAAGATCCCCGCGAATGGTGCCCTTAGCCGCTTCTTGAGAGTTTGTAGGACCGAGCAAATCACGGACCTTTGCAATCACGTCTTCGCCACGAAGAATCATAGGCATGACCGGGCGACTACTCATGAATTCTTCGATCTCAGGAAAGAAAGGCTTGTCGGCCACGTGTGCATAGTGCTCACGCAAGATGGGACCATCTAATTGCATAACTTTCGAGGCAACGATTTCGAAACCGGCCTTTTCAAAGCGTGAGATAACTTCACCTGCGACACGGTTTTTCATGCAGTCAGGTTTAAGAATGATAAGTGTTTCTTCCATAAGGTTTTAGTAGTGGGGGAATTGGGATGCAGTAGACTGCCCTCTTTGACAAGACAAAACCCTGTAAGTTTTACTGTAATATAGCCAAAGTCGTGAAGCTTCTGATCTCGGAATCAATCATTCATCCTTGCACACTTTCCCTGAGCGCTTGAACGGCGAGTGCCCGGTGGCTGAGTTGACTCTTGGTCGCTTCCCCGAGCTCAGCAAAGGACTCGGTGAAACCTTGCGGCACAAACACGGGATCATAGCCAAAGCCTTGCTTACCGCTCGGCTCGCTCGCAATGTGCCCCTCGCAGGCGCCGTCGAAGTATTGCTCACGCCCCTCGGGATCGATCAAGCAAAGCACACAACGGAAGCGTGCACTGCGCGTGGCTTCTGCGTGCTTAGCTAACTCGGTCAGCAACTTATTCAAGTTATCCAAATCATTGGCCCCCTCCCCTGCATAGCGCGCGGAATAGATGCCGGGCGCTCCGTCGAGCGCATCGACTTCAAGCCCTGAATCGTCAGACACGATCCATGCATCGGCAGGCGCTTGCGCGCGTAGTGCCAGCGCTTTGATCCGTGCATTGGCTGCAAAGCTACCGCCGTCCTCGACGACTTCGGGCATGCCGCCGCAAACTTTGGCAGAGTGAACTTCGAAACCGCAGTCAGCCAAGAGACCATCGAACTCTTCGACTTTGTGCGCGTTACCTGTGGCGACTATTAATTGCTTCATTTTTGTAGAAATCCTCGGGTTAAATGATCCTCTCCAAACTGTGCACGCCGCAATGCTTGCAGCGTCCAGGCTTGGTGCATGTGCTGCGTATTGCGCAGCGAGCCCAAGCCAGGCGCTGCCGCATCTGCGAGCAGTTTGGGGGCTTGGTAAATAAATAAGTAGTCCACCAAGGCCGACTCAATCACCCGCGTGGCGAGCCTGGGCCCGACTTCCACATAGACACCATAGATCTCGGCCTCGAGGCAACGCGCCCGAAAGGCCTGCCAATCGAGCTGCCCTTCCACCTCTGGCAAAATCCAGACTTCTATGTCATGACGAGCCGCTCGTGCCTGCAGCTCGGTCGCAGCCGATTCGGCACACAGCAGCACCGTATTGAACGCATAAGCATCCGAATATATCTGTGGCAATTGCGCCGGCTCCAGCGTCTTTAGACTACGATCAAAAACGAAGCGCTGCGGACACCAGACTTGCTCGCCGATGCGCGAGGTCAGGCTCGGGTTGTCGTGCAACACGGTATTCGCTCCCACCGCGATCGCGGGGAAGTAACGACGCCAACGCATGACGTCCGCCCGTGCCAACTCACCAGTCACCCAACGCGAATGCCCGGAAGCGGCCGCAAATTTTCCATCTAAGGTGAGCGCCATTTTGGCGGCGATTAGCGGCGTATTCTGCGTGATCCAATGATTGAAAATAAGATTCAAGTCGGCGCACTCCTGCGCCAATACGCCCGAAGTCACAGTGATGCCGGCCTCGCGAAGAATCGCCAAGCCACGCCCGGCATGAGCTGGATTCGGGTCCTGCGCGCCCACCACCACAGCTGCGAATCCGGCCGCGATAATCGCATCCGTGCACGCGCCCGTGCGCCCGCAAGTGCTGCAGGGCTCAAGTGTCACATAGATCTTCGCCCCGTCCGCAGGTTTGCGCCCCAAGGCCCGGATCGCCTCAATCTCGGCATGCGCTTGCCCGGCCGCATGGTGCCAACCTTCAGCCACGATCTCGCCGTCTTCGACGATGACAGCGCCCACCATCGGGTTCGGGTGCGTCTGTCCCCATGCTCGCTGCGCCAGTTCCAGCGCCCGCCGCATAAAGCGTTCATCTTTGAGCGGATCCGACATTACCCTTTCACGTAAGGATTACTTGCCTTTTCCTGAATCACCGAAGTCGCCGGACCGTGGCCCGGATAGAGAGTGGTCTCATCTGGCAAAGTATAGACCTGAGTCTTAATCGATTTTTCCAATACCGAGAAATCCCCGCCCGGCAGGTCATAGCGTCCCACGCTGCCTGCAAAGATGACATCCCCCACGATGGCGGCTTTTTCGCTGGCGATGTAGACCAAGACATTGCCAGGGCAGTGCCCCGGCACATGACGAATCTCCATCTGTGTGCCTAGCAGCTCGAGCTGATCGCCGCCTTGAATCCAATGGTCAATCGGCACTTCCTTCAACTCCAGCCCGGGGATCGCGTAGCTGGCCATTTTGGACGGCGCAGCAAACATCTCGCGATCGTCCGCATGTCCATAGGTAGGCACGCCCGCCGCGGCGAACTGATGCCCATCCAAAATATGATCCCAGTGCCCATGCGTCAAAATGAGGGCAACAATTTTGCAGCCATGCTTATCCGCCACTTGCTGCGCCCACGCATACGCATCGGCAGGCGCATCGATAATCACACATTGCTGCAGCGATGGCTCAATCAGGGCAAAGGCATTGGTGCCAATCGGAGGGAGTTCTTGAAATTCGATAATCATGATGCGGCTGACGATGCAGGCCACGGCGCCGGTTTCAATCCGTAAGTATTGAGCGGTCACCAGATTGTCACAATGCCGCACTTGCGCCATGATTCTGGGCCTCTAGGTTGCGCGCCCTATGCATATTGCACTTGTTACGGAAACCTACCCGCCGGAGGTCAACGGCGTGGCAATGACGAATCAGCGCCTCGTGCGTGGTCTACTCGCCAAAGGGCATCGCATCACACTGATCAAGCCGCGCCATCAAGAGGCCCCACCCGCCGAGCACGCCTCCTTACAGGTGCACGAAGTCTTTGGCATCCCGATTCCCAACTACGCGGGCCTCAAACTCGGCCTGCCTCGCCCAGGTGAGCTCGAACGCCTATTTGAAGCAGACAAACCTGACATCGTGCACGTCGCCACCGAAGGGCCGCTGGGCTTCTCCTCGCTGCGCTCGGCCCGCAAGTTACGCATCCCCGTCAGCTCGACCTTTCATACCAACTTCCAGGATTACTGCGCCGATTACGGAGCCGCCTTTGCTGCGCGCTGGATGATGGCCTACCTGCGCTGGTTTCACAATCAGTGTGCCCTCACCACCGTGCCCGACCCCAGTCTCATCCAACGCCTGGAAAAAGACGGCGTCCAACGCCTGCAAATGCTAGGCCGTGGCGCAGACACCGTGCTGTTTAGCCCCGACAAGCGCGACCCCGAACTGCGTCGCAGCTGGGGCGCCGCAGCCCACAGCCCGGTTGCGCTCTATGTGGGCCGAGTCGCCGCCGAAAAGGACATTCCGCTCACACTCGAAGCATGGGCAGCCGCACGCAAGCATTGCCCCGAGCTCAAGATGGTGGTCGTGGGCGATGGGCCCGTGCGCAAGAAATTGGAACGCCAGTGGCCCGAGGTGCACTTTGCAGGCATGCGTTATGATGAGGACCTCGCACGCCATTACGCCTCCGCCGACATCTTTATCTTTGCCAGCACCAGCGAAACCTTCGGCAACGTCGTGATCGAAGCTATGGCCAGCGGACTCGCGGTCATCACCTATGATTACGCTGCCGGCAAACAGTTCATCCAGTCCGGGTCCAATGGACATTTAGTACCATTAGGAGATCGCCAGGCCTTCATTCGCAGCGCTGAAACCATTGTTCAACAGCACTCGAATGGATCTCTTATTCAAGCAGCCGCACGGGCCACTGCCGCGAACTATCCATGGTCATATACCATAGATCAATTCGCCAAATTATTAGAGAACGCAGCTAATAGGTAAAAAAACTTTGCCACAAATTGACATTGTGCCAAAGGCAACTGAATCTAGTCTGTAGCACAATGCCAATCCTTCAAAGAATGATTCTCTCTAATTTACAGTCCAGCTGCTTAGCGTTCTTATTCTGCATTTTGACGCTGACGCTGACTGCGCAAAAAAGCCCAAGCTACGATCCGGTGCTGAATCAGAATCCTCTAGTATCCGATGCTTACAAGCTACTGGATGTAGGGGATACAGAGCAGGCACTCGAGAATTTCCAACAAGCATTAAGCCAGAATCAGGACGACCTCTCCGCTCGCTTGGGACAAGCCATGATTTTAGCCGAACTGGAACGACATGCCGAAGCATTTGAATCTTACGACAGTATTGTACAAAGCTATCCTAGGCACGCATTCGCTTGGAATGGACGCGGACTCGCAGCGTTCAACATGGAAGACTTTGACACTGCACTTCAATCCTTCAAACAAGCCACAGCTGAGCAACCAATCAACGGTTTCTTTTATGAAACGCTGGCATGGACACAAATGTGCCGCGGAGATTTCTCCAGTGCGGCCATGTCTGCCAAGACAGCCACTTTGATGTATAACAGAAAAAGCGAAAATTCAGTTTATCCACAGCTGATTGCCTACTTTGCTTATTTGGAAACAGGGGATCTATCCAACGCGCACGCATCACTCAAATATGCCGCACGCAATAAACCGCACAATCGCTGGCCAGCCCCAGTCGTCGATTACTTAACAGACACGATCGATGCAGGTGAACTCATCAGTTTTGTCGGCGACAGTGCTCAGGAAACCGAAGCACATACTTACATTGGCCTCAAACTTAGAGCCAAGCAACAAAGCCACCTCGCAAAAGCCCATTTAGACTGGGTAGCTCGAAACGGCGATGCACGTGTCTTCGAATACACACTCGCACGCGCATTAAACCTACAAGATAACGTGGCACTTCTAGCCCCCAAGGCTGACACAGAAGCTCAATAGTCGCATGCTCCCGGTGAGGCTCCTACCCCTATTCATCATCGTCCAACTAACAGCGTTCGCGACGACATTCCCAGAGAAGTTGCAGCTCAAGAAAGTGCCTATGATTGTGCAAAAAGGCAACTATTGCGTGCCGGCCTCTGCCGCAATGATCGCACGATTTCACGGCATTGATACCGATCAAGACCAAGTCGCCAAACTGTCTTCAGAAATGTCAGCCAGTAACCAAGGCACATACCCAAGTGATATGTTATTAGCGATGGAAAAACTCGGCTTCAGCGGACACACACTCCATTGGACCAACGAAGTTGAATTTACGCAAACTGTGCTCCCAAAAATCCGACAAGCACTCAGCCAAACTGGCCCAATCTACATTTCATTTCGCCCGAACGTCTTCGGTCCAATGGGACACGGCTGCGTCATAGTCGGGTACGATGATCGCAAACAGGAACTCAGTTTGCACAATCCCTGGGGCAATGAATTCGAGCAATCATACGACCAAATCGCAATCGACGCATACGGCATCGTAGTCATCGCAGCGCCTGCAGCAGCCCCAGTCGCTACAGACGCATTCATTAGTGCGCTCAAATATAGCATACCAAAATTTGAAGGTAATTTCTGGCAGCTCAGCCAACGACTCGAGCACAAGCAACTGCCGCATGAATTAGTCTGGTGCAGCCGGCGAGATGCACGCGGGGATCAACGCTTTGCCCGTGATACTGCACGCGACGATGGGCGCATGATACTCGAACTGGCCTTTGAACGCAACCCAGCTGTTCTGATACCTTACAGCAATAAAGGAGTCACTGAGGCCTATCTATTCGTCACACGTCCTCCCGAAGGCGGTGCCCGCTTTCAAGTCAATCGCATCGATCGTCACGGTTGGCAAAATGCTGAGCTAATGACCCTCGGCAAACTCACCCGCAATTGGGTGACCGCCTTTCAAACAACTGACAGTAACGAAAAAATTTGGGAATTGCCCATGATCGAGTTGCATCCCCAGCCAAGCTTGTAAGGGTAGCCGCCTATGAAGAAGTTGGATAAGCTGGAAAAGCACCTAGGGTTCCTCGCGGTACCAAATGTCGTGATGTCACTGATCGTCGCGCAGCTCATAATCTATGCAGCGATGCTTACAGGTCGTGTTGAATTCGAAGCACTCTTACTGATCCCCAAGGCCGTTTATGCTGGCGAGTGGTGGCGACTATTCTCATTCCTCATCACACCGCCCTACGTTCCAGCGAGTCCCTTCCAAGCAATATTTTTGGCCTTTTTCTGGTATATTTTATGGATGATGAGTCAAGCACTGGAGGCACAATGGGGTATTTTCCGATTAAATCTCTTTTTACTCACCTGTGTACTGTTTGCGACTGCAGGAGCTTTTCTAGGACAGTTGATCGCACCGACAGGCACCATCTACATCGCCCCTAGGTTTCTCTATTACAGCCTCTTTCTGGCCTTCGCGACCTTGAATCCCAATATTCAGTTCTTAGTCATGTTCGTCATCCCGGTTAAAGTTAAATGGATGGCATGGATCCTAGTCGGTTTTGCATGTATTAGCTTACTGGCAATGCCGACTATCGGACATCGTATCGCCTTCATCGCTCCCTATCTGAGCTATCTAATCTTTTTTAAAGGCAACCTACGCGACTCCCTCACAAGTCGCCAACGCAGAGCAAAATTCGAGTCAGAACGCCGTCAAACTCTCGACGCTCCCCTACACAGCTGTGTTCAGTGTGATGCGAATGAAAAAACACACCCTGAGCGTGACTTTCGATACAAGTCCGTTGATAACGATATGGTCTGTATCTGCAACATCTGCCGTGAGAGCACCTCATCCGAATAATCACACCTGCTAACGCATGCCCTAAACAGCTAAAAAAAATCGGACGGCAACTATCGTCACCGCCCGATCGATTCACTCGACAACGATACGCTAACTAATTTGAATTTTGCGTGGCTTCACTTCGTCCGCCTTGGGCAGGCTCAGTTCAAGGATGCCATTTTCAACCTTAGCCTGAATATTGGCTTCGTTGACTGACACGTTGAGCCGTAAACAGAGACGATAGTCGCCTTCGTGAATTTCACGGCGTAAAGGGCGCCAAGCCTCCGGTACATCCTGAATGCGAGTGCCTACCACCGTAAGTGTGTCATCCTCAAGCGAAATGTCGACTCCATCACGGTTAACGCCAGGCAGACTAACGCGTACGTTAAACGCATCCTCATTTTCACTCACATCATAATGTGGACGCTGCCAATTACGCTCAGTCGCTTTTTTAGCCGGTTTTTGAATGGTATCTAATTGTGTGCTCATAATATATATTTTCCTTCCTTTAACATGTTAATTGACACTGATTTGTCGTGGCTTGCGGGCTTCTAACTTTGGCATGGTTACGGTCAGAATACCGTCCTTCATTGCCGCTGAAACCTGCTCCAAATCGACACCATCAGGAATCGATATCGATCGCTCGAACTGAGCGTGCAGAAGTTGTTTTTCTTCTTGGCTGTGTTCCTGACTCCGTAAGGTCAGCACTGCATTCTCTAGTTCAAGATCAATTTTTTCTTTGTTCACGCCGGGCAATTCGAAGCGAGCGAAATAATGTTGCTCGTCTTCATATAGATCCACAGCGGGTTGATTCAATCCAGCGTCTGAGGCCCAAAAATCATCCATAAATGAACCGATCCGCCCCAAAGTGGGCGCACCTAGATCAAATAAACGATTGAAGGCACTCGTTGCCTGTGATTGTGGGTATGCGTAACGTATTAATTTCATAGTTCTATTTTTCCTTTCTGTTGAATTTAACGTGGATTTCTTATTTGCAGGACAAATGCCAGACATTAAATAACACGCAACACACTGACATAAAGAAAGATACAGAATAGACCGCAAATCAAAATAGAGACATTAAGTCACAGTCACCTATCACTAAATATTCACACTGAAACATAGCGTCACAACGACACATGCATTTTGAAGTTCAGATGCGCTCAGCCCAGCACATTCCCAATCAAGTAAATTGGTTTGTAACGGCACTAACCGCAGCTCTGACATGTCCACCACTCTCATGGAGCAGTCGCTTTGCCGTATTGAGGCTCACAGCCGTATGAGCCATTACAATAGCGACTTTCATATTACCATCCGCCCGATCAAGCAAGTTAGCTGCAGCCGCCTCACTCTTCAAACCAGCTGCCAGCATTACGATGCGACGTGCTCGCACCTTAAGTTTCTGGTTGGATGGAATCATATCCACCATCTGGCCGCCATAGACTTTGCCCAATCGAATCATGGCAATAGTGCTCAGCATATTTAAAATTACTTTTTGAGCAGTACCGGCTTTCATTCGCGTAGAGCCAGCAATTATTTCAGCTCCGGTTGCCACTTCAATAGGAAAATCGGCCCATTCACTTAATAGCGCGGACTGATTACAGGATATCGAGATGGTCAAAGCACCGACTTCTCTAGCAATCTTCAAAGCACCAATACAAAACGGTGTCCGACCACTGGCCGCAATGGCGACCACCACATCTTTTTCTGTGACAGCACGTTCCTGCAAGTCGCGCCCTCCCTGGGCTTCATCATCTTCTGCCCCCTCAGATGGATACAGCAACGCCGACGTGCCACCTGCGATCACGCCTTGCACCTTCTCAAACGGGACTCCAAATGTGGGGGGGCATTCCGAGGCATCAAGCACTCCAAGGCGACCACTGGTTCCTGCGCCGACATAGAATAGCCGCCCTCCATCCGCTAAACGCGGATACATTGCTTCGATTGCGGACGCAATACTTGCAGCTGCCCCGGAAACAGCGGCAACTGCCTCCTGATTCGAGGCCGCGATCAACTTCACAATTCTCAGAGAATCCAAGGTATCCAGATCGCTCATCGCGGGATTCCCCCCTTCAGTTCCAAGCACAGACAGGTCGAGTCCCTGCCCCTGCTGTGACGGAGTCGGCGGCTCACTGGTTTCGACACGACAGGCCTCTACCGCAGAACGACTAGTGCGCTGCGAAACATTTGCAAAAGTTTGACTAAAATTCTCAGTAAAGTCAGTATGCACACCTCTTTCACAAGTATGCATTAAATAGCGCGCCCCACCAAATATCGGCGGCAAACTCGGGTGAATCAAATTCACACTCTGCACCAGATTCATCGCTGACAAATGAGTAGTAAAGGCATTTTTGATTTCCAAGGAGCGCCATAACCCACCCACGCACACAACAGAAAGAGGCGTTGCGAGGGCATACTTTTTAACAGCAAGCCCAATCGCATCCCGGAGCAGTTCAGCAGCTGAAAGAGCGACTGCAAACACGATTTCATTCGCAACCGCATCCCCCTCATTCGCAGCCCCACACACTAGCTCAGCTAAAGCCGCGATGCGACACTTGCCATCATCATAAACAACAGGGATCAGTTCAGCAGCCGTCGCCACATTCCACTTGCTCAAGATACGCTCCGTCAAAATGGTTGCCGCGCCCACACCATCATTCTCAGCCATAACAGCCTGCAAAGCACGTCGACCAAGGTCGTAAGCTCCGCCTTCATCACCAATTAAATAGCCCCAGCCACCGACACGAAACTCAGATCCTGCAGCATCAACACCATAGGCAATCGACCCAGTGCCAGCAATTAAAACCAGTCCCGGCAATTGCTCCACACCACTCCACAAGGCAGCGATGCCATCATGCATCACTTGCACAGTCTTTGCAGTTACAAAAAGTTGGCCAATAATTCGAGCAACGCATTCCTGACGCATCGGATTCGATCCCCCCGCAAAGGCAACTGAGACAGCCACCACCGAGTCTACAGAAATATGCGTCACGAGTTCCCGATAAACCTCAGCAAGCACCTCAGAGACTTCTCCCGCTGCGTCATTTGGATTTAAAGGGGCACTCAAGAGAATATGTGCCAGCACATGACCATCCGCTCGAAAAGCCACCGCCTCGGTTTTGGTACCACCTCCGTCAAGCGCGACAAAAATTTCAGAGTCAAAACAAGTATCGACAACTGGCACACCTACCTCTGCAACTTCTTTACTCGAACCTAAACGTCTCATCTAAATATTATAAAATAAGTGCCATTCAGAGCATCGTAGTCCGTAATGTCCAGATCATGCGGCACAGTCCTCCGGTTTCCCATTATGCCCGGCCGGGTATTCGACCAAGCACCTGGGCTCTATATGCGTCATCAGCTAGCCGAGGAAGATTGCGATCTGTTCCAATGACTCCTGGCGCTAGATGATTAACGGTAATACCGTGGGGCCCCATAATCCACTAGCCCAATGCTTCGAGTATATAATCGCGCGAAGCAAGCACCTGATCAAGCTTCAGTCGGGGGCTCAACTCTAATACCAAGGTGTGCTCAGGCCGCACAAATTCTGAAATCATCTTAAAATCAATCGTCCCCGTCCCCGGCACCTGATGATCGCGACCGGATTCGCTGACATCATGCAAATGAAAGCCTGCAAGCCGTGGTGACATTTTCTCTAAATGTGCTCGATGATCAATTAAGCCCAATTGATGCTTAATTTGAGCATGCCCCGTATCATGCCAGTATGCGGCATGCTCGGGTTCATCCAAGCTCGCTAGAAAGTCATCATAATCGGCATCTATTGGCATCTCTTCCATGCTCTCTCTATTTTCCAAGCACAGCTTTAAACCACGCTGCTTCACCTCAGGCAACAGCTGAAGGTAATTTTCCCGAATCCTAGGAATGGCTTTCTTAGCCACCCGACGAATGGCCTTCATCGCCTTATCACGGCGTTGAACAAACTCCGGACTTTCGCTCAATTCATGCGCCGAAATCTCAGATGCATCTACCCATCGATCCAGTCGAGCCTCGGCAGAAGCAAAGAAAAAAGAAACTCGCCCCGAATGCATGACAACTCGGTCCGCACCCACTTTACGGGCAAAGTCCAAGGTTTGAATCGAATAACGGTGCCACAAACTCTGCTCACGCGAATCCAAAGCCGAGGGTTGATAAAGATTGGGCGCAGCATGCTGTACACTCCCCGGCAATGGACAAAAATTATGAACGGAGGAAATTTCAACAATCCCCTCCTCCACAGCCCGAAGAATGCCAGCCACCAGTGACAAGCGCACGCCATGGCTCAACTCAATCCGCTTAAAACCTAAGCTGAGCATCTCTTCAACCATCTCATAACCATCGT
This sequence comes from Thalassobacterium sedimentorum, assembly GCF_031127905.1. GTDB lineage: Bacteria > Verrucomicrobiota > Verrucomicrobiia > Opitutales > Coraliomargaritaceae > Thalassobacterium > Thalassobacterium sedimentorum. The sequence continues at coordinate 90,260 of NZ_JARXIC010000009.1, forward strand.
TATGCCGCGCAGAGCACCAGCATGTAGACAAGGAAAGACGGTCAGAAATGTCAGCCATAGTAATAAAAAAGTCCCGACGCGTGCTATACGAGCCGGGACCTAATAAAGACGCCAGCGCACCGCGCTCGCAATCCAGAAACTACATATTCGAATAACGAACGCGTAGCATATTGTTGAAATCCAACTCCTTCTTCTTGCGGCGCTTTGCTTGGGCAGGCTTCACGAAATAACGCTTAGCGCGCACATCGCGGATAACACCCTCACGATCGAGGCGTTTTTTAAGGCGGCGGAGCGCACGTTCCATGGGCTCGCCTTTGCGGACTTTTACTTCAAGTGACATAAATTTATGGTCTGGTTAATGGAAAAGGGGTGAAAATGGCTTCAGCAGCGGCTTCGTCAATACCTTTTTTGAGTTATTCACATCACCACAAACACAGCATCAGCCTAGACGCGCCAATAGATCGCCACCCACGAAGACCTGATATACTGGCCCAGTAATCCGAATAACTCCTAGACTAGCCGCCAGCAACCAATCAAACTGCCACCCCCATGATCATCGATTGCCATACACATGCATACCCCATAGAAATTGTGACGAATCCACGCAAATGGGCGCTGACGCATAACGAACTCCACTGGGCGAACCTAGTCGCCCCAACGGACCGTCCCAGCATCCAGGGCTGGAGTAACCTCGACAGCATGCTCACCACGATGGATTCTGCAGGTGTGGACAAAGCCGTGCTACTGGCTTGGTACTGGGAACACGAATCCACCTGCCGCTGGCACAATGCCGCCATAGCAGAATGGATACAAGCAGCCCCGGAACGTTTAATCGCTTTCGCTGCAATCACCCCCAACAGCAACGTCATCGACCAACTGGAAACTGCAAAGGCCTTGGGCTTCCGTGGAGTCGGCGAACTGCACCTCGGCGTACAGAAATTCGATGCTGCAAACCCGCATTGGCAAGCGATGGCAAATTGGTGCGTCGACAACGATTGGCCGATCAACTGCCATGCAACAGAAACAGCGGGCCACGACCACCCGGGCTCCATCCCAACGCCACTGCAAGAATTCGTACGCATGGCGGAAGCAACTCCAGCCCTAAAACTAATTCTCGCACACTGGGGCGGCGGGCTCGCATTTTTCGAGCAAAACCCTAGACTAAGAAAGCGACTGCGTAATGTTTACTATGACACCGCTGCCAGCCCCTTACTGTATGAGATGCGCGTATTCAGACAGATGATCGAACTTGTCGGCATCGATAAATTACTCTTCGGCTCGGACTACCCACTCAGGCTCTACCCACAAAGCCAAAAGACACCCGAAATGATACGTTATATTGAGCACATCCGAGAAAGTGCCGGCTTAAATGCAGTCGAACTGGCCAAGTTACTAGGCGACAATTGCAAGCGTATGCTGAAGCTTGATTAAGCTATAATAATTTCTATAATCCTTCACCATGAAGCCAAGAAGCCTACGACATCGAATTGAAAAAATTGCCAAGCTCTTAGTGACGGTCCAGAAACATACCCCTGAAGTCGATTGCCAAATCAATCAAGACAAAGGGGATCATGGACATCTCGTACTTGATTTCGCAGGCAGCGGAATGAGCCGCTCCAGAATGCAATCTCTCGGCAAGGACCTCCAAAGCAAAGGATACTCATTCACCGAGAAAAACAGCCCATGGCTCGGACAGATCACTTACACCGGGCGCGGCGACGACAAACCCACCATTTTATTCACCGTGCCCATCGTTAAAGATCGCCTTGCAATCAATGAAGCAGCGCTAGAGAAAACTTACAATTTCGACAACTAAAAAGCCTTCACATCAAGGCAAACTCTATTCAACTAGCATCTAAATCGACATCCTCAAATTAGCAAATCGAATAACACCGCATTAATTGCATAAAGATTTGTATTGCTAATAAGTGTGACGTAATCGTGGAACTCACAACTGCACACCTGAAAACTCCATGAAGCACTCAACTATCGCGAATCGCTGGAATGCCGATTTGATCGACGAAAATTACGACCTCTGGCGCACGAGCCCTGAATCTCTAGACGCGGAATGGCGCGCCTTTTTTGAAGGATTCGAGCTAGCAAGTGAAGATCACGCGCTCGGCGGCCAAGGATGCGACATCAATAATGTCTCCCCCACCCAAGCGGATAGCGATGCCACTCGACAGGCGCGCGCCATCGGGCTAATTTATGCGTATCGGTCAATCGGACATACCATCGCCGCTTTCAACCCGCTGACTAAGGAAGCGCCCACGAACCCACGTCTCACCTTAGAACGACTAGGGTTCACCGAATCCGACCTCGATCGCGTCTTTCATACCGGCAATTATCTGGGTGGCACCGAAATGACATTGCGCGAGCTGATCGAGCGCCTGGAGAAGACCTACTGTCACAAAATCGGAGCAGAGTACATTCATATTCAAGAGACGCCTAAGCGTCGTTGGATACAGGCACGTATCGAACCTGAGTGCTTTATCCCTCGGTTTAGTAAGGAAGAAAAACATCGTATATTGAGTACGATCATGCATGCGGAGGACTTCGAGAATTTCCTACAAACCCGCTATGTCGGCCAAAAGCGTTTCTCCCTGGAAGGTGGCGAAACATTGATCGCCTGCCTCGAAAGTGTCTTAGAGCGTTGCAGTAAGAATGGTGTCGACGAAATTGTGATGGGCATGGCACACCGCGGCCGTCTCAACGTCTTGGCCAATTTCCTCGGAAAATCATTTGAGTATATCTTCCGTGAATTTTCAGAAAACTACGTGCCCGACACCATCCATGGTGACGGCGACGTCAAATACCACCTCGGATTCGAAACCATGCGTAAGACTACGGATGGACACGAAGTGGAGATTCGGCTCGCAGCCAATCCGAGCCACTTGGAAGCAGTCAACCCGGTCGTCGAAGGCAAGGCCCGTGCGCGCCAGCGCATACGCGAGGACTTAGACCGTAAACGCGTGCTGCCGATTCTCATTCACGGTGACGCAGCCATCGCAGGTCAAGGAATCGTTGCCGAAGTATTCAATTTCTCTCAACTCAAGGGTTACCGCACTGGCGGCACGATTCACTTCGTCATTAACAACCAGATCGGATTTACCACTGATCCATCGGAGGCGCGTTCCAGTCGCTACTGTACTGATGTCGCCAAGATCGTAGAAGCACCAATTTTCCACGTAAATGGCAACGACCCCCTCGCGGTCGTCGCTGCCGTCGAAGCCGCCTTCGATTATCGACAGACTTTTGGCTGTGATGTCGTGATCGACATGTATTGCTGGCGCAAGCACGGGCACAATGAGTCCGACGAACCAGCCTTCACACAGCCACTCCTCTACAAAACCATTTCTGAAATGCCACTCATAGGTCGCGCATTGGCACAGCGACTGGTCGCCAGCGGTGAATTTACCGAAGACGAAATCAAATCCATCGAAACGGAATATCAGAAGAAACTCGAAAGTGCATTTGAAACTGCCAAAGCAAGGGAAGACGAGGCCATTGATCCTTTCTCAGAATCCAACGCAAAAAAGCAGCCACCCTACAATTTCAAGGGTTTCGACACCCGGGTAGCGAAAGAACAGCTGGAAATGATTGCGGAGCAACTGGCACACGTGCCCGCAGGCTTCAGTGCAAATAAGAAAATTGTCCGCCAGCTCAATACTAAACTGAAAGCCTTTAAGGAAAACACTGGTATCGATTGGGGCATGGGCGAAGCACTGGCCTTCGGCAGCTTGCTAATCGACGGCACCCCAGTACGCCTAAGCGGCCAAGACTGCGAACGTGGCACTTTTAGTCATCGACACTCTGTGCTCTACGATAATCAAACACGCGAAAAATACGTTCCGCTGCTCGACCTACAAGAAGGCCAAGCACAGTTTTGCGTGCATAACTCACTACTCTCCGAAGCAGCCGTGCTCGGATTCGACTACGGCTACTCACTCGACTACCCCCAAATGCTTTGCATTTGGGAGGCGCAGTTCGGTGACTTCGTCAATGGCGCACAGGTTATTATTGACCAGTTTATCACCTGCAGCGAATCCAAATGGGGGCGCCTCAGCGGACTAGTGATGCTCCTGCCACACGGTTATGAAGGACAAGGTCCCGAGCACTCTTCAGCCCGTCTCGAACGCTTTCTGCAAGCCTGCGCAGAAAACAATATTCAGGTTTGTAACGTCACGACACCCGCACAGTATTTCCACCTATTGCGCCGGCAAATGAAACGTGAGTTCAAAAAGCCGCTGATCATCATGTCGCCCAAAAGTTTACTACGGCATAAAGACTGCGTATCGCTGGTCGAAAACTTCACCGACAACGAGTTTTGGTCCATTCTCGATGACGAGACAGTTAACCGCAAAACAGCGAAGCGCCTTATATTCTGCTCCGGTAAACTCTACTACGACCTGACCGCATATCGTAATGAACAATCGATCAAAGATACGGCCATCATTCGCATCGAACAATTCTATCCACTCAACACAGATTTACTCGAGCGTATCGTAGCAAACTATCCCAAAGCAAAAAGTATTGTTTGGAGTCAGGAAGAACCCAAGAATATGGGTGGTTGGAGCTTTATCGCACCTCGCTTAATGGAAAGCATCGGCAAACTTCCCGCCTATGCAGGGCGCAAAGAGTCAGCCAGCCCTGCCGTGGGCTCTCTGGCAATGCACCGGCACGAACAAAAGAAACTCATCGAAAAAGCCTTCTCGCTTTAACTATCCAAGTGAATTTCTCCTCTTTATAATCCTCAATTTCAAATTCGTAATTCAATACAATGGCTACCGAAGTAAAAATTCCCGCGATGGGCGAATCCATCAGCTCAGGCATCTTAGCAGCATGGCATGTTAAAGACGGCGACTACGTCGAAAAAGACCAAGTGCTCTACGAACTGGAAACCGACAAAATCACCTCTGAAGGCAGTGCTGAAGTCGCGGGCGTCATCTCCATCAAGGCAGATGTCGAAGATGAAGTTGATATTGGGCAGGTCGTCGCCACCATTGATGAATCAGCGACAGCCCCCAAGAATACAGACAGCAATGAGACTGTAAACGAGGCTCCAGCCGCTCAGGCGGAAGCAGCTGCAAGCGCTCAACCCAAAGCTACGAAAGCACCTGAAGCCGCCAAGCAGCAATCCGAGCCCAAACCATTGTCACCGGCCGCTCGTAAAGCCGCCGAAGAAACTGGCATCGACACCACTCAGCTGTCCGGTTCCGGCAAAGATGGTCGAGTCACTAAAAATGACATTCTAGAGGCTGCCAATGCACCGGCTGCAGCTCCAGCAAGCCCACAGAAAGCAGCATCGGCTGCATCCACGGCAACGGCTTCCACTTCCAGTAGCGATCAGCGCGAAACCCGCAAAAAGATGTCACCACTGCGCCGCAAGATTGCTCAACGACTCGTCGCAGCGACTCAAGAAGCCGCTATGTTGACGACTTTTAACGAAGTTGACATGAGTGCAGTCATGAAACTGCGCAAGCAGCATCAAGAAAAGTTCGTCGAACGTCACGGTCTCAAGTTAGGCTTCATGTCATTCTTTACTAAAGCGGTCACACACGCATTGCAAGCAGTGCCAGAAGTCAACGCACGGATCGAGGGTAATGAAGTCGTCACGCAACATTACTACGATATCGGTGTCGCCGTTGGCACGGACAAGGGACTAATGGTTCCAGTTCTTCGCGACTGCGACCAAAAAGGCTTTGCAGAAATCGAGGGCGATATCATGGCCTATGCCAAAGCAGCCCGCGCGGGTAAGATTCAAATGAGCGACCTTGAGGGCGGCGTATTCACCATCTCCAACGGTGGAATTTATGGATCGATGCTAAGCACTCCCATTGTCAATCATCCGCAGCCAGCAATTCTTGGCTTACACAACATCACCGAGCGAGCAGTCGTCATCAATGGCGAAATCGTTGCACGCCCCATGATGTACCTAGCACTCAGCTACGATCACCGCCTCATCGATGGTAAGGAAGCAGTCACCTTCTTGGTCAAAGTCAAAGAAGCCATCGAAGATCCTGCTCGCTTACTTTTCGGCATTTAATACCACAGCCCAAAGAACAAGCGCCTGTTCAATACTCCATTTTTCAGTTATTTAGTTCCAACATAATAAAACCGAAAACCAGTAGATAGAAAACTGGTCGACTCTCCAGACATGTCCTCAGAAAACACATTCGATCTAATCGTCATTGGCTCCGGCCCCGGCGGCTATGTCGCCGCCATTCGTGGTGCGCAACTTGGCTTGAAAACTGCAATTGTTGAAAAAGATAAAAAGCTCGGTGGCACTTGCCTGAACGTTGGCTGTATTCCGAGCAAGGCCCTCCTTCATTCCACTGAGATGTACCACTTCGCCGGCCATGGTGCTGCAGACCACGGCATCGATTTAACGAACCTCTCCATCGACATTGATCAGTTGATGGCCAAAAAGGACAAAACCGTGGCCCAATTATGTGGTGGCGTCGAGTTCTTGATGAAATCCAACAAAATCAAGGTGTTTAATGGCCTTGGCATGTTGGCTGGTGACAGCAAAGTACGTATCAAGGAAAAGAATGATGAAACCGTATTAACTGGTAAGCATATAATCATCGCAACCGGCTCCTCCACAATTGAACTCCCCTTCTTAAAATTTGATGGCGAGACCGTAGTCAGTAGCGATCAGGCCATTGCCTTCGACTCAGTCCCCGAAAAACTTGCCGTCGTGGGCGCGGGTGCGATTGGGCTTGAGCTAGGCTCAGTCTGGGCGCGTTTGGGGGCGCAGGTCGAGGTCATAGAATTCTTGCCTAACATTGCTCCAACTTTTGATAAAGACGTCTCCAAGATGGCTGAACGTCTTTTCAAGAAACAAGGCCTCAATTTCCACTTAAAGACAAAGGTCACAGGTCTAAAGAAGTCTAAAGGTAAACACTTGCTCACAGCCGAAAAAGACGGCAAAGCGATTGAATTCGAGGCAGACAAGATCCTTGTCGCCGTCGGACGCAAGCCTTACACAGATCGCCTGGGGCTTGCTACCGTAGGAATCGAAACTGACGACAAGGAGCGTATTCCAGTCAATGAACATTACAAGACTTCAGCCGACGGCATCTACGCCATTGGCGATGTTATTCCAGGTCCAATGCTTGCGCACAAGGCCGAAGAAGAAGCTGTTGCCTGCGTAGAGCGTATTGCCGGTCAAGCAGGTCATGTCAATTACGACGTCATTCCCAATGTCATCTATACCGAACCAGAACTCGCCAGTGTTGGTCTAACAGAAGCCGCAGCGAAGGAAAAAGGCATCGAATTCAAATCTGGTAAATTCAACTTTGCAGGCAACGGTCGTGCGATCGCCAGCGACGGCACCGACGGCTTTGTCAAAGTCACTGCCTGCAAGAAAACCGATCGTATCCTGGGTGTACAGATCATAGGTAAAGGTGCCTCCGAATTAATTGCCGCCGCCGTAACGCACATGGAATATGGTGGCAGCGCAGAAGACCTTGGGCGCACAATTCATGCCCACCCCACTATGAGTGAAGCATTAAAAGAAGCCGCACTTGCCGTCGATGGCAACGCAATCCATAGTGCCTAAATTTCGTCGCGTTCGCCCCGAACAGCGTCGTATTCGGACGGACTCAAACGGTCCATCCGAATAACTCAGTTGTGTGTCTAAAAACCAGCGTCCGGCGATGACCACGCTCGCTGCGACTCCGCTTATCCCTGTGGCGCGGCCTGCAGGTCTCCGGCAGTCCACACGCGGTATTTCACATCAAAACCATCGGGCACAATCACTACTACGGGGAGTTTACTATTATAACGAATCGGCTGCATCTGAGTATTAACTTCAATGAAGCGCTCCAGCTTGGGGGCCGATGGATGGACGGCCATTAAAGTGCCCATCATCTGCCCCTGCGATTCCAATTGATAATAAGTATACCCCCAGCCTTCGACTGTAACTGGCTCAAGGCTGCCCAGTATTCTGTAATTATTTACGGTATCAGTGAGTACCCTTTTCCCAATAACTAGAGTCACCATATGTGAAGACTCATCCTCTAATTCTGGCAAGCGAAACACATGTCGCTGATAGCCTGCCTCTGCCACAGGGAAGGCCTCTAAATCGCTGTCATTGCCTGTATTTGAAAGCGCAACATCATCTGGCCCCTCTCCCGAAGGCAAGCTCGCACAGCCCACTCCAAATACCAGCAAGGTCACTAAAGAGATGAATAAATAAATTCTCATGATGCGTAATAAGTTATCTATAAAAGTCTGGATCCAATCTCTCCTAAATCCAATCCTCTCCTTTAGACTTGAGCGCACGCGCCAATTCCCGGGCGAAGAAAGGCCCCTTATAAACCCAGCCCGTATAAATTTGTATCATCGAGGCGCCAGCATCGATTTTCTCTCCAGCGGACTCTACGGAGTCAATTCCCCCGACTCCAACGATAGGCAACTTACCCTCGGTCGACTTATAAATATAGTTAATCACTTCATTGGAATGACGACGAATAAAAGCACCCCCGCTTAAGCCCCCCGTTTCCTTACTCGTAAATCCATCCGGACGCTGGATCGTGGTATTGGTCGCAATAATGCCATCGTAGCTAAGCTCAAGTAATACCCCCACAATCTCGTCAATTTCCTTAAAAGTCAGATCCGGAGCAATTTTTAGCAACAGTGGGTGCGGCTCACGTCCGAGTTTCTTAGCATGGGCCAGATTCTCATGACGTATCACTTGCAAGAGCTCCCGTAAATAGGTGGCTCCCTGCAGGTCGCGCAGGCCCTGTGTATTGGGACTACTGATGTTAATAGTGAAATAATCCGCCTGATCCGCCAAGGTGCGAAAACTGGCCACATAATCATCCACCGCTTGGTCGAGCGGAGTGGTTTTCGCCTTACCGATATTCACTCCAACAGGAATGCCGCGCTTTCCCTTAGGATAGTTTTTAGAGAGCGCCTGCAACATGACCGCCGATCCCTTATTATTAAATCCCATCCGATTAATCAGAGACTTTTGCTCTGGATAGCGGAACAGTCGTGGACGCGGATTGCCCGGCTGGCCTTCGGGTGTGACTGTCCCCACCTCTGCATGCCCAAAGCCCAAGGCCTCGATCGCACGCGGAAACTCTCCGTCCTTATCCATCCCAGCAGCCAGTCCCACTCGGTTTGGAAACTCCAAGCCAAAAAGCTTCACCGGCTTGTCTTCACGCACCTGGTTATATCGACGCACCAAATTACACAATGTTGGCAAAGCGCCCATCGTCATTAATGCGGTGCGACCGCGGTCGTGTGCTTGCTCTGGCTCCATTTTGAATAAAGCCGGACGCACTAAATTTTCGTAAATAAATCCCATAACGGTCTGTCTTATGCAGAATCTGAGAACCTAACAGCCACTTTACGCAAAACAATGAAAAAGACACTTTGAAAAAAATTCTGACTAAGCACTTTACAAAGAAGAAAACGAGTCTTTAACCCCTATATGGATCGCTACTGAACTCACTGTAGCCCCATCTCTAAGAATTACAAAAAGCGTCTCCAAACTGTATGTCGAAACCTACTACTAAACTCACTTGGTGCAAGGCCCGCCTGGGCGAAGATATGAACTGGTGGATCAGCGAAATCAGCGATCCAGTCCATTGGGATGTCGATGGTCTAGGAATTATCGACCCTCGCCAATTCCAGCACATAATCGACTTGCTTGAGCCGCTCAGTGACTACGGACTACAGAATGAACTGGTCGACGACGCCTTTTACTCCTTTGGCATCGATAATGTAGAAGAAGACAAGACCGTACTCCTTAAACGCGTTCAAGACAGTGTGCTTGAGAGCGAAGACCCTCTATTCGCCCTTCCCGATGTCCTGGACGAAGAAAAAGGCCCCTATGCTGATTTACTCGATCACATCACCAAGCTTCGGGTAAAAATGCTCAACGATCTCATCGATTTTTCCCAAAACCTCACAGTTGAGGAATTGGAAGAGGAAATACGTGAAGCGCAGAATGCAGATTTTATGGAAGGCCGTGCCTCTCACTTCTTTACCGAACTCACCGCAATCTTAGAATATGTACCTGAGGGCTTTGAGCTCGACGACGACGAAGACGCCAAGCCCAAGACAGAAGACGAGGAATTGGAAAAAGATCTCGCCGATGTTGACGCTGGCACTGAAGTCGACGAAAAGATCGAAGAAGACGACACGATGAAGTGGGACGAAGAGGAAGAGGAAGAGGAAGATTACGAAGAAACCACCGCTCCACCGGACGAAACCCCCGAAGAGGAGAGCCGCAAGAACAAATAAGCGTTCCACCCGATTTCAAGTCAAAGCCTCGTCCCAACTCAATGGACGGGGCTTTTTTATGACTCTTTAGAAAGCGTATCCAAAAAAAATTTCCGTTGCCAGCGAGGAGGCCTCGAATTAGGCAATAGCGACTCAAAAGACTATGTTAGAAAATTTAACAGATAAACTAGGCAGTGCACTCCGCAATTTACGAGGTGTTGGCAAGCTAAGCGAAGAAAATATGGCTGACGCACTCAAAGAAGTGCGCCAGGCGCTACTCTCCGCCGATGTGCACTTCAAGGTCGCCCGTGAATTTGTGGCCACAGTAAAGGAACAGTGCGTCGGGCAAGAAGTTCTCAAGTCCGTCACACCAGGACAACAGGTCATTAAGATTATTCACGATGAACTGGTTAAATTACTTGGTGAAGGGGCAACTGAACTAGAAGACAAAAAACCACTACGTATTATGATGGTGGGCCTACATGGTTCTGGTAAAACTACCAGTAGTGGTAAACTGGCACGCTATCTAGCGAAAAAACGCGATTATCGCCCGGCTCTAGTCGCCTGCGATGTGTATCGCCCAGCCGCCATCGATCAACTCGAAACTCTGGCTAAGAATGAAGACTGCGTCTTCTACGGTGATCGCGACGAAAAAGACGTAGTCAAAATCGGCAAACAAGGCCTGGAGGCTGCCAAGCAAGCAGAAGCCAATCTAATCATTTTCGATACCGCAGGTCGCCTACAGATCGACGAAAATTTGATCGAAGAGATCAAATTGCTCAAAGCAGAGGTGCTGCCCGATGAAATTTTGCTAGTGGCTGATGCCGCACTGGGCCAAGAGGCAGTCAACGTAGCCAAACACTTCCATGAAGCGGTCGGATGCACCGGTATCATACTGACCAAGCTCGATGGCGATGCCCGCGGCGGCGCGGCACTCTCGATGAAATCGATCTCAAATGTGCCCATCAAGTTCATGGGCACCGGTGAGAAATCAGACGAATTTGATGTCTTCCACCCGGATCGCATGGCTTCTCGAATCCTTGGCATGGGCGACGTTGTCTCCCTAGTGGAAAAGGCTCAGGAGACCATCGATCAGGATGAAGCCGAACGCATGGCAGAGAAAATGCGCAAGGCGGACTTCAACCTAGAAGACTTTTTATCTCAGATGCAACAGGTCAAAAAAATGGGCTCACTGGGCTCATTGGTGGGAATGATGCCTGGTATGAACGGGGTTGAAATTGGAGATGAAGAGGAAAAGAAGATGGCACGCACGGAAGCAATCATACTTTCAATGACCGTACAAGAGCGCCGCCAACCCCGACTGCTGCGAGGAAGCCGCTTAAAACGAATCGCCAATGGATCCGGAGTGCAAGTAAGAGACGTGAATGCACTACTCAAACAGTTTACCCAGATGCAGAAAATGATGAAAATGATGCGCGGCGGTAAAGGGCGCAAAATGATGAAAGCGATGAAAGCGCAAATGGGTGAGGACTCCGGAGGCCTGCCAACGAACTTACCGGGTATATAGATTCACATGGATAACCAAGTTGTTCCAGTTCTTGTTAAAGGTGTGATGCCAACCACCAACGGTTGCGCCATCTTTCTTGGTAACGACGATAAGATCTTCGTCATTTACGTCGATCAAGGTATCGGCGAAGCCATTCAGCGCGCAGTGGATGGGGCCAAAGCGGAACGCCCACTCACGCACGACTTAATGCTCACCTTACTGGATGGCCTCGGTGCGGAAGTGGAGCGCGTCGTCATTAACCATGTCGACGAAGGCACCTTCTTTGCACGTCTCATAGTGTCCATGGAAAATGAGTTAGGGCATAAAATCATCGAGCTGGATGCACGCCCGAGTGATTCGATAGTGATGGCACTCGCCTCTGGCAAGCCCATCTATGTAGCCCACACAGTCATGGATTCCGTGGATGATATGACAGAGATACTGGCAAAGATCCTAGAGCAAGACTCTTAGCGCACTCATGACGCCACTGCCCGCAGCTCTCGTCCCAGGCCAGCCATGGACAGCCCTTGCCCCCATGCAGGATGTGACGACACTTCCCTTCATGCGCCTTCTAGGTAAATATGGAGTGCCCGACCTACTCTTTACAGAGTATTTTCGCGTACATGGACATTCCACACTGGAGTCACACATTGTTGATGCGATTTGCCATCATCAAACAGGACGGCCGGTCTTCGCTCAGCTCATCGGTGAAAGCTTACCCGACTTACAACGCACCGTCGCAGCAATTGAAAGCTCTCAGCTTCCTGTAGCTGGCATTGACTTGAATATGGGATGCCCTGCACCTAAGGTTTACAAAAAAAACGTCGGTGGTGGTCTATTACGAGAGCCCTCCAAGGTGGACGAAGTTCTCAGTTGCTTGCGAGCTGCCATTAACGGCCGCTTCACAGTGAAAATGCGCATCGGTTTCGATAGCGACCAACACTTTGAAACAATCCTTGATCTGATCCAAAAGCATAATGTTGACCTACTCAGCTTACACGCACGCACGGTTAAGGAGGCCTACCGCAGTGAAGTCCACTACGAATACATTCAACGCGCCGTCGAACGTGTACCATGTCCGGTGCTCGCGAATGGAAACATTACCTCTGTAAGCAAAGGCCAATGGGTGCTTGATCACACAGGTAGCGCCGGAGTGATGATCGGCCGCTCATGCATTCGAAACCCTTGGATCTTTCGCCAACACCGTGAGCACTTTGCCGGCCAACCGATCTTTCAACCCACCCTGCAGGATGTACGAGAATATATTGAGGACTTGATCGTTGCCACCAGCCTGCCAAATCTTGAAGGTACACACCATATTAACCACATGAAAAAGTTCTTGAATTTCGTGGGACTGGGCGTGGATACAGATGGTCAATTCCTTCACGATATGCGACGCGCAAGAACCAAATCGGAGCTAGACGCGATTTGCGACAAACACTTGATTCACAACGGACGCGGCGAACAACTATTTCCTGACGAACCGATCAAAGGCTTAGTGGCTCGGCCCAATTGCGAAACTTCGCGCGGCTGCACACTCTAAGTGCGCCTCACAACCTATTAGACCTTATTAAACATTATTAGACCTCTTGTAAGTCAAAAAGACGCGCGATAGTTTGCTTGAGTGTATTTAAGCGCAGAGGCTTGCTCAAATATGCATCCATGCCGTTCTCGAGACAACGAGCCTCATCCCCAGAGAGCGCATTCGCCGTCAATGCCACAATCTTAATAGTGCGCCCGGCCTCACCAGCCTCTCCCAAACGCAAGAAACGGGTGGCCTCTAAACCATCCATCTTAGGCATTTGTAAATCCATAAATATGAGATCATAGTCCTGCTGGCGTAGTAAGTCCAGCAGCTCCTCCCCATTCTCCACGAAATCAGCCTCCCAGCCCAAACGACGGAGCATAATCATGATAACACGTTGATTGGCCAGATTATCTTCTGCGACTGCAATTCGTAGTGGTAAACGCTCAGCCATTATATTGACCGTCTCGGAGGCTGACTCAGGCTGTGCAACTGGTTCTTGACTTACATTCGGTATCGGCGGACGTGTCTCTTTCAATGATACAATTTCAAACTGCACACGACTAAAAAAACAAGAACCTTCATCAGGTAAACTGGTCGCCCACACCTTGCCTCCCATCGCCTCACTCAGACGCTTACAAATGGCCAAGCCTAAACCCGTGCCACCGTATTTACGAGTCGTAGAGCTATCACCCTGTGAAAAAGGCTTAAACAACTGGCCGATCTGATCGCGCGACATACCGATCCCCGTATCACGTATCTCAAACTCAAGATCCACTCGATTCGTCGTGAAATCGATATTATGGGTATAAATACTGAGCGACACTTCGCCTTTCTCAGTAAACTTAATCGCGTTTGATAGAAAATTAATTAAGATCTGCCGCAAACGTGTCTCATCTCCACGAATCTTACGTGGCACATCCTCATCTACATTGATGACCAAGCTTAAGCCTTTTTCGGTTGCTTGCGAAAAAAACATCGAACTCAATTCGCGTATAACAGGCAAAATTGCAAAATCTCTGGATTCAAGTACCAGGTTGCCGGACTCGACTTTCGAGAAATCCAACACATCGTTGATTAAGGACATCAACGCTTCACTGCTACTTTTTATAGTAGCCAAATAATCCTCTTGCTCTTCGTTCAGCTCAGTTTCGTTTAACATTTCAACAAAACCAATAATACCGTTGAGCGGAGTTCTAATCTCATGACTCATCGTTGCCAGGAAATCACTCTTTGCGCGGTTTGCACTATCTGCCTCATGGGCCGACTGCTTGGCCTGCTCAATAACCTGATTCAAACGCTGATTCGCCATCTCCAACTCTTTTCTGGCGCTGTCGGCATCCTCCATCATGCTAAGCGCAATTTTACGCCCCTTCTTCAATTCATTAGCTTGCTCAATCAGATCCGAATTTGCAGAAATCAACTCCTTCTCTGCTCGTTTCCAGCGTTGCTCCGTCTCCCCATGGTTACGTGTAATTCGACGCAAGGTGTCCGAAAGTCGATCAAACTCCAAAAAATCGAATGTCTGAGGCATCAGTGCCGAGGCCCCAGTACCAATACTCGCCAGTCGATCATTCAACAAATCCAGATTTGCCTGTAAACGCTGCACAAAATAACGAGTCGCCAGCAGCGGCACCGTGACACCAAACAACAAAATAGCCAGCGCAAGAGCCATGCTACGGAAAAACTCCTGTTGATGCGTAATGCTTCTTTCCTGACGCATAAACTCAATCTCATCGATGTGCTCGATCGGATTGAATTTAACATTGGAAACCATGACATTCAGTTCTTCCATCAACTGACCACGCTCCTCGACATAACTGGTGAATCGATCCGAAGCCATCCAGCCCACCAGCACAATAACTACCGCAATAATGGGCAAGGCGGCGTATAAATAGACCATTCTAGAAATACTACGTGTACGCTTACTCAAGAAATTGCCCCCTTTCTAGAACCGGAAAAATCGTATTGAGAGACTGGCAGTTTGAGTTCACTATCATCGGAAGAGTGATCGATTTGATAGCGCAGCGGCATTCCAGCTTCACGACAAATCACATTAACCTCTTCCTTTAATTCTAGAATACGCGTTTCTCGCCGGAACATGCCTTTGCGGAAACGATCCAGGTCTTTTTGTGTCGCCTCCAGATCTGCGACTCGCTCGGCATTTTTAACCGGCGGCACAAAAAATGCCGCTTCAACAATATGCTCCTGAGGAAAATACTCGCCGCTAATCAATGCCAGTGTTGAGAAACCATCAGCACTCTTCATCTCGACTTTAGGCTGCTTGACGGAGGAATCCCCCAGTTTAATCGCATCCACGACGGATTCCAACTTAAGCGGATTCACCCCCAGCACCTCTTCCAAGCGCAAGCCACGTAGCACAGAATCCGTCGGCATGCGCAACATCTTGATAAAACCGGGGCTGGCTTGATCTATAATTAAAGTGCCTGCATCAAAACGCACAAAACAAGCCAGAGATCGCGAATACAATCGATTCTGAGTTTCCAGATTCGATACCATTTGGAGCGACAACAAGCGATCTTTCTCTTTTACCTGTGCAATCAAGCTACGTTCGATCCACACAAAACAAGAAATGGTGAAACCACCCAGCCCAGAAAAAACATAGGCTTCCATATGCGACACCCCAAGGACGATTAAAACCGTCGCTATCGCTAGAAATGCAAAGACGCCAGTAGTGAATGCGATAATGAACGCACTAAATGACAATCGTTGGGAGTCGGTCGGATTCATGTAATTAAGCTTACGCCTGCTGGTACAATTCACAGAAACTAGGGTCTAGCCGATATGGTGCAAGGTAAAGTGACAGTTTCAAAAAAAATGGGACCATCCTTAAGCGCGCGCGACCCGCATCAATTCAGCGGCACAGGCATCTAGCTCCGCTTCATGTCGAACTCGTTGCGGATCATACAGATCTAACAAAGCCCAGAAATTCGGACCGTGATTCATTTCACTAAGATGCGCCAACTCATGCAGAATTACATAGTCTTGTAAGGACGGTGTTAAAAGTATCAGCCGCCAGTTAAGCGATATCCCCCGGCGGGCCGAGCAAGACCCCCAACGGCTGGCTTGATCCCGCACAGACAACGTAGTGTAGTTCAGTCCAAGCCGCTTGGCATGATACGCGACTCGACAGGTCAGTGCATCTTTGGCGAAACGACGTATCAACTGTCGTATTGCAGTCTCATGAATCACCGGCAGACGCAGAACTAAGACCGCCCCCTGCTGCTCAAAACAATAATTTGGCTGCCTACACTCACGATCTTCAATACGCAGGGCGAAGACATCTCCACTGGCCGAAATCCGCGGATGTCGCTGAAACCAACTGCTCAACGAGCACAAAGCCGGCAACTGAGCCAACTGTGCATCCAGCCAAGTTCTGTGCTGCTCAATGAATTGAACCACTGCCCGCTGACTGACATGCCAGGGCACGGAGGCCACGACCTGGTTTTGCTGCCCTAAACTCAGTCGCAAGCGACGCGTCCCCTTACGACGACGTATTTCAACCGGCACACAATGGCCACTCGCATTCACAAAATTCATAGTGAATCACAAACCTTCCGAGCTCTAAATCTGCTCTAATGTGTCCACCACCTCTTGCGTATAGCGACGCAGGGCTGACTCTGGGTCAATCCCACGTCCACGGCAGGCGGCCGCAATTTCAAATAATTGCTTCCCAAGCTGAGCTGCATCCAAATCTTCGGCTGTGCGTGCGATAGCCACTTCATCAATGACCCCGCCAGCCGGCATCGCTTGTTTCTGAATCTGCTTGTACACATCCTTTGCAAACATCAATGCTGGCAGCTGCTGGGGCAGATCTTTAAATTTCCCCTGCTGAGCCGGCCCACGCTTACGCTCACCCGCTTTAATTTGATCCCATTGCACCAAAACCGCTTCAGAGGAATTCAAATCTCCCTGGCCAAACACATGCGGGTGACGTCGCACTAATTTAGCATCCACTTCACGGCAAACACTCTCAAAATCAAAATGCCCAGCCTCTTGAGCCATTTGAGCGTGCATCACCACCTGCAGTAAAACATCGCCCAACTCTTCTTCCATGTGGTCCATATCCAAACGATCAATCGTCTGCAACAACTCACAGCACTCATCAATCAAACATTCAGCAATGGATTGATGGTCTTGCTCAATATCCCACGGACACCCGGTTTCGGGCTCACGCAAGGCAGCGACCGTTTTAATTAAATCTTCTATGGCACTCATCATCTTTAATTTATATAATTCGCAACAAACCACGCTAGAGCAGCGTATCAGCCCAAACTGCCTCCTTAAAACCGACTAAACCATAGCCCTCACCGATAAGAAATGGGCGCTTCACTAGATTGCCACGCTGACTAAGAATCTCAATTGCCTCAGCCGTCGCCATTGTAGGCAGTTTATCCTTCATATTCAACTCGCGATAATCACCTCCCGCAGTGTTGAATAATTTACGTAAATCATCGGCTTGATACCCTAGCATTTGCTCCAGTTCTGCCCGAGTGGGCGGCGTCTCACGTATCGGCAATTCTTCGCAAGCAATCTCTTGAGCCTTCAACCACTGAATCGCTTTTTTGCAAGTGCCACAGTTTTTATATGTGTAAATTTTCATAGCACCCAGAGGATGGATACAGAATCACTCCACCGTCAAGACCTGCCCGACTGAACCATTTGGCAAACGAAAAGTATCCCCCGCCTTGCGCCCCAGTAAGCGTCCAGCCAAAGGAGACTGCGCGGTAATCACGGTCACCTCATACGAATCCATCGAAATCGTTTGCCCCCCCGCAGTGCCTGCAAAGAAGAAGTGCTCAACAGACTCTCCCAGATCACAGCTAAAGAGTGCGCCAAAGGCAATTTGAGTATTTGGCTTCAGGAGATCCTCCCGCTCGGACTGGAGTTCCTCAATCGCATCTGCCCACTGACGCGCCTGCGAAGCCTGGCCAGCGGCCAGATACGATGCCTCTAGCCCCTGCGTATCCCACTGTGACTCAGCACGTGATTCTTCATTCGTCGCATACTCGGCTGCATCTTTAGAAGCATTGACAGCGTGAAGCGCTTCTTCGCGAAGCGTAGCGAGCAGACATTGAAAAAATTTAGCTTTATTCATGGGTAGAGGAAACGGGTACAGCAGCCTTGAGATTCAGCCACAATAAACAATTCTATTCAATCCGAATATCGCTAGGCTAATTTTCCATTCAGCTCCCAGCTCCCAAGTCGCCGGGCGCACACAAAAAAACCCGCCTTTACAGGCGGGTTGTATTCAAGGCATGTGATACGCCCCCATAAAAAGTAATTGAATTACCCTTTAATTTCGCGGTGCAAAGTGTGGCGACGAAGAAACTTATTATACTTCTTCTTTTCGACACGGTCAGGCTGCTGCTTCTTGTCACGTGTGGACATATAGCGTGAAACAGGTTTCCCCTCGGCGCGGGCTTCGGTGCATTCTAAGATGATGTGCTCTCTGGGCATGGCTAAACTTTTGTTGATGGTTTTGGAAAAAGCAGCGGAAAGTAGGTGCTTCTCTCCACGAAGCAACCCTTTTTTCCAGCTATTTCACGCAAATAATCAGCCGCTACTCTGCTGAGAGTAGTTGATCAAAGTATTCGATAGTCGGTTTGAGGCCATCCTCAAGCGAATACTTCGGCTCCCAGCCCAGCACTTTGCGAGCCTGCGTAATATCTGGCTGTCGCTGTTTTGGGTCGTCCGATGGCAGCGCTTCGTGGATAATTTTAGACTGACTTCCAGTCATTTGAATCACCTTCTCAGCAAGTTCCAGGATAGTGAACTCCCCGGGGTTTCCCATATTGATCGGGCCAATTGCCTCGTCCTGGTTCATCAGTTTCACAAAACCATCAATCAGATCATCACAGTAACAAAATGAGCGCGTCTGCTGACCAGCTCCATATACTGTAATGTCACGCCCCTGCAAAGCTTGCACGATAAAATTCGAGACCACCCGACCATCGTCGGGACACATATTGGGCCCATAAGTGTTAAAGATACGAACAATACGGACATCCACCCCATTCTGACGATGGTAATCCATAAAGAGCGTTTCTGCGCAACGCTTGCCCTCGTCATAACAGGAACGGATACCGATGGGGTTAACATTCCCCCAGTAGCCTTCGGTTTGAGGATGTACAGAGGGGTCGCCATAGACTTCAGAAGTCGATGCCTGAAAGACACGCGCATTAACACGCTTGCCCAAGCCCAGACAGTTTATGGCCCCCATCACAGAGGTCTTGATCGTCTTAATCGCATTATACTGATAATGAACGGGCGAAGCCGGACAGGCCAAATTATAAATTTGATCACACTCGACCTTAAAGGGATCGGTCACATCATGACGAATCAGCTCGAAATCTGAATGATCCATTAAAGGAAGTATATTGCGCTTACGTCCGGTAAAGAAATTATCCATACAAATAACTTCGTGGCCTTCATTCAGTAGGCGCTGCGATAAATGACTACCAAGGAATCCGGCACCGCCGGTAATGAGTATACGCATAAAATTTAAAACAGGTTGTGATTTATAAAAAAAGCGACAGTAGTCCAAAGCCGCAATATGAAAACCCCAAAGTCAACTCAGTGTAAAGTCCTGCACTTTACTGTGGTTGCTCCTACTCTCCACAACGGCAAATACAGTCACCGCAACTACAAACAACCCAACTCAAGCAATTAATGCAGATCGATCCAATGCAACGGAGCGTGCGATTGAGCGTGCGTGAATTAGCCGTATTTCGCAATCAACCGGAATCACGTGGACATGGCCACAGCCCTTGGCGCGCAACGGTCGGGCAACAATGGCACAAAAGCGCAGAGGCACTCACACATGCGGACAATGCAAAGGCACGCTTCGAAGTCACAGTCAGCGCTGACTGGCGACAACGCGATTGGCTCTTCCAGCTCACTGGTCGCATCGACCAACTGATCCCCACGGCCGATGGCTGGCACATCAGAGAAGTCAAAACGATCCGCAGTGCCCTACCAGCCTCCGATGAGCAACTGATTAAAAACTATCCAGAGTATTTTGCTCAAGCCGCTATTTATTTAGCCATGCTGCAAGTACTGCCCGATTACAGCGAACAAGCAATCACAGCCGAGGTTCAATTCATCAATATTGAAAATGGAGCGCAACAGTCAGTTCCATTACAGGCCCAAGAGAATCGACTATTCGTTCACCAGTTAGAACAAATACTGCCCTTTTTAGACGAACGCCGTAGCAGTCTTCAGCGCCTGCGAAATTCACAAATCACATCTGCGTTTACCACACTGCGTCCGGGGCAAGCGAAACTTTTTACCACCCTGCATGAGGCCGCACTACAAGCACGTGTGGTACTGACTCAGGCTCCCACTGGCTTTGGCAAAACCGGAATAATCTTACAACATGCCCTCCAACACATGCAGGATGGCCTCTATGATCGTTGCATCTACTTAAGCAGCAAATCCACAGGGCAACTAGAAACGATTCGACAGCTAAAACAAATGATCGGCCATGGAATACGTTTCATTCAAATGCGTAATCGTAGTGAGCATCAGATCGATAGCGAACGACATCGTTGCTCCGGTGACGAGCCTTGCAATGCCGAAATAGACACAATCTGGCAGGATGCCGAAATCAATTTCGCAGAGTTATTTCAAGATGGCACGCTCACACTAGCACGCGCTAAAGAAATTGGCTCTGAGACAGGTATCTGTCCCTACACATTAACTAAAGCCTGTCTCCCCTTCGCTGAAATTTGGATCGGTGACAGCAATTATGTATTTTCCCCCAAGAGCCAGTCTGTGTTCCTACAGACATTGAGTTTCGATCCAGCGCGCACTCTATTAATCGTCGATGAAGCCCATAATCTCCCTGATCGCACTGCAGACAGTCTCAGTATCGAACTCAGTAGCGCCGACCTATTGTTTGCCATTGAGGAACTTCGAGCACACGGCGCGCCACGACGCCTAATCGCCACTGCAAATGAACTCTGTCGCTGGCTCGACAGCTTAAACCCGCAACAAGCACTCTCCGGCAATCAGCTTTACATGGGGCAGGACCTCTGCGAGGACTTCACCCAACAGCTCAAGCTAAGTAGTTTCGACTACCAAGCCACCGCGTCATTTGCCATTCAACTGATCTGGTCGATCCCCAAGCTGGCCGACAGTTTCACAACTCCCGGCAATCAATTTCTTCATTGGGCCCCACGAGCAGCCACCTTGTGTGCCACCTGCCTAAATGCCAGCGACTGGATCGCTGAGTGCCTTCGCCCTTTTGGAGGCACTGTAATGATGTCAGCCACGCTTGCTCCTTTCGATCACTTTCGCTTAAGCTGTGGCTTAGCAACCGCATCAGTGACAATCGCTCAGGCAGATGCCCCCTGGCGTGACGGCGCCTATGATGTCGCAATCGACTGCCGCGTGGATACTCGCCTACGCACGCGTGAACGCTATTACGAAACCACCGCTCGCACCATTGCGCAACTATGCCATCATCATGCAGGAGAAGCCATAGTCGTATTCTTCGCCTCCTACCAGTACGCCATCAATGTACAAGCCTATCTCGAAGCACTGGCACCAGAGTTGCGTGCACAGCGACAACCACGCGGTGGCGACCTTTCGCAACAATCCACATTTATAGACGAGTGCCTATTAACCGCCGACGCCTTATTTCTGATTTTAGGCAGCAGCTTCGCAGAAGGAATCGATCAACTCGGCGGGCGTGTGCGTCAAATTATGATAGTCGGCCCTGCTCTACCAGAGGTGAACCTCATTCAGAAAACCCGTATCGAACACTATGAAGGGTACTCGCGGGAGGATGCCTTTCGCGACATATACATACGCCCTGCCATGCGCCGCATTCATCAGGCACTAGGCCGCATTGTTCGCGCTCCAGGCCAATCTGCCCGTGTATTACTGCACTGTAAACGTTTTGCAGAAACTGCTTATTTGAATGAATTGGCCCCAGAATATCATAGTGAACACATGATAAAGAGCGATGAAGCCCTCTTGAAATGGTTAGAATCCTAAATTAGGCAATAAGCCTAATTTAAGCGCGAAGAACTAACTCTCTGGTAAAACTGCAAACAGTGATTTGCAAAAAGTGAATTTGTTTGTAATTGTGAATTCACTAAGTAAATTAAACCGTTGGAAACCATTCCATCGACAGTTGGTTTAGTTTTCTTACACACACACACACACATAAAATAAATATAATGGCACGTTCAAAAGCAAACAAAGGAATCAGTCGTATCGACTCTGGTTCCACTCATGGTTGGTTCGTTCGCGGATACCGCAACGGAAAAACTTACTCAAAACTGTTCAGTGATCGCAAATGCGGTGGCAAAGGCAAGGCTCAGAAACTGGCAAAGACCTATCGTGATGAACTCAATGAAGAGTTAGAATCGATTCCCAAAAAGCCACGTCAACGCCGCATCGTGGTCTCCGATTCACGCAACACCACTGGTGAACTAGGCGTTTCGCGCACGACGAAGGTCGGGCCCAACGGCACTAAACACGAATGCTACTCCGTTAGCTGGCGCCCGGAACCAGGTGTTCAAAAATGCACCTCTTTTTCAATCAAGAAATACGGCGAAAAGAAAGCCTTCAAACTCGCCGTCGAGCACCGTCGTAACATGATGCGTGAAATCCACGGTCCAAATTTCTACCGTCAATTGAGCAAGCGTAAACAAGCGTAGATTAGCTCACGCAAACGCTTGATTTTAATTCAGCGCAACCTACATAGGTTGCGCTTTTTTTTTTGCAGAACAAACAAGCGAATAATCAAGGCTCAGCTTCACGCACCTGTGCAATACCCTGGATTTGATCTATTCGCAACAGTGCAGCTAGCAAAATTTTATCATGTTTGAGTATGGATTATTACTAAATATTCATGTGTAACGTCTGCATAGAATATGAAATCAACTGAACATTTTACCTTCGGATACCATACGGATCACATTTTACGTACACTATTTTCGACAGACGCATCCGAATACCAAGAATTGCCCCATGCGGTCGCCTTCCCTGAAACAGGCGAACACATACGTCAGCTAATTCAATACGCACGCAAGAATAAGCTTAGCTTGATACCGCGCACTGCAGGTACCTCACTGGCAGGCCAAGTAGTCGGCTCCGGCATTGTCGTAGACGCAGGCAAACACTTAAACGCAATCCTTGAAATCGACCCGGTTGCCCGCACCGCACGGGTGCAACCAGGCGTTGTGCGCAATGAGCTCAACCACGCCTTACTGCCACACGGCCTGCTATTCGGACCAGAAACCTCCACCGCCAATCGTGCCATGATCGGTGGCATGGTGGGCAATAATTCCTGCGGCTCGAACTCGCTGGCTTACGGCTCGACGCGTGAACACTTGCTCGCCGCCAGTGGCTATCTTAGCGATGGCTCCTGGGTGACCTTCAAAGCTATTGATCGCGCCACATTTGAAAGCAAATGCCAAGGCGATAGCTTGGAAGCCTCCATTTACCGCAAATGCCGCGATCTACTCAGCGTCCCGCAACGACGTGCGCAAATTACAGAAAATTTCCCCAAACGCAGCATCCCACGTCGCAACACTGGCTACGCACTGGACTTGCTAATGGACGCCGATGTCTTCGATCCAAGCTCCGACAAGCCTTTCAACCTCTGCAAACTAATCGCCGGCTCGGAAGGCACGCTCTTCTTCGGAACCGAATTTTTAATCGACTGCAATCCCCTGCCCCCCAAACACAGTGCGCTCATTTGCGCTCATTTCGAGAATGTCGACCAAGCGCTGCGCTCCGTCATGCCCGCGCTCAACCACACACCTTTCGGCGTCGAATTAATCGATCGTCACATCCTCGAAGCCACCAAGCGCAATCGAGAACAGCTCAAGAACCGCTTCTTCGTGGAAGGCGACCCGGGGGCGATTTTGGTCGTCGACCTCCGCCGTGAAAGCGCCGCCGAACTGGATCTGGTGGTCGCACAGGTCATCGCCGACATTAAAGCCACAGGCAAGGGCTATGCATTTCCGGTGCTCACTGGTGCCGATGAGGCCAAGGTCTGGGAGCTGCGCCGGGCAGGTCAGGGCCTCGTCAGTAACATCCCCGGCGACGCCAAACCACGCGAAGTTTGTGAAGATACCGCCGTCGATGTATCTCAACTGGCAGATTACATCGCAGAGTTCGACACATTGATGAAAACGAAGCATGGCCGCGACTGCGTTTACTACGCGCACGCGGGTTCGGGCGAATTACACACACGTCCACTCTTCAATTTAAAAACAACCGAGGGCTTGAAAACCTTCCGCAGCGTCGCCGAAGACGTCGCCGCACTGGTCAAGAAGTATCAAGGCTCACTCAGCGGTGAGCACGGTGACGGGCGCCTGCGCGGCGAATTTATCCCCTTCATGGTTGGCCAAGAATGCTACGCGATGATGAAAGAGATCAAGGCCACCTTCGACCCTGATAATATCTTCAATCCTGGCAAAATCGTCGATGCCAAGCCAATGGATGTCGACCTGCGCTATGGCCCGGACAAGCCAAATCCGGAATACGAAACCATATTCGATTTTTCCAGTAGTCAGGGCGTCTTGCGCGCAGCCGAAAACTGCAATGGCTCCGGAGACTGCCGTAAAGGCTTTCTCGCTGGTGGCACGATGTGCCCCAGCTACATGGCCACCGGCAACGAAAAAGAAACCACCCGCGCCCGTGCCAATATACTGCGACATGCACTGACACATCCGGACAACCCGCTCAAACCATTTGATAATGCCGCCGCCAAAGAGGTGCTCGATCTCTGCCTTTCGTGCAAAGGCTGTAAGTCGGAGTGCCCCTCCAATGTCGATATTGCAAAGCTCAAAGCCGAATTCTCACAGCATTACTACGATGCCCATGGCGTGCCACTGCGCACCAAAATGATTGCAAACTACAGCCAGTCCAGTCGCCTGGCATCGCTGGCACCATGGGCGTGGAATGCCGCTTTCGGCACCACCGGCATTCGTAAAGCTCTCAATCGTATCGTCGGGTTTCACCCTGACCGCACCATTCCTAAACTACACAGCACGACACTGAAAAAGTGGCATAACAAAAAACAAAAAAGCGACAAACCCAACACCGATAAAGTAGTCTATCTATTCTGCGACGAATTTACCAATTACAACGATGTGCCCTTGGGACAAAAAGCAATTCAGCTACTAGAACGTCTAGGCTATACGGTACGTATACCAGAGCACTTGGAAAGCGGCCGCACTTGGCTATCCAAGGGACTCGTGCGTAAAGCTAAAGAAATCGCCAATACCAACGTACAACAACTCGCGCCTCTGATCTCAGAAGACACTCCTCTGATTGGCATCGAGCCCTCAGCCATCCTTTCCTTTCGCGATGAATATATAGATCTAGCCGAAGGCGAACTCAAAACAACTGCTCGCACACTTGCCAGCAATTGCCTGATGTTTGAAGAGTTTATCGTGCGCGAATTTGAAGCAGGACGCATTCGCAGCGATCAATTTCAAGGCAAGCCACAATTAATCAAATTCCACGGCCACTGCTTTCAAAAGTCTTTGGCCTCCGTGGTGCCCACCGTGCGCGCACTGCAAATCCCGACTGGCTATAAAGTCCACATGATCCCCAGCGGTTGCTGTGGTATGGCGGGCTCCTTCGGCTACGAAAAAGAACACTACGAACTCTCGATGAAAATCGGCGAACTGGTGCTCTTCCCCACCATCAGAGAACAAGCCCAGGATGTCCTCATCGCCGCGACAGGCACCTCCTGCCGCCACCAAATTCACGACGGCACCCAACGCACGGCACTTCATCCGGCCGAAATCCTTTTTAACGCACTCAATCAGGTGTAACTTAGTATAAACGAATGATCACACACGATTTCCCATTCGATCCCACTTACGGCTATACACTCGATGATTTACTCGCCGTCACCGCGCCCGCCGAGCCCGCCGACTTTCAAAGTTTCTGGCAAGACAAGTATGCGAAAGCACGCCAAATACCGCTCAACATTGATCGCAGAGAAATCGAGAGCCCGGATGCGGCCTTTCAGCTCTATCGAGTGAGCTACGACTCTTGGGATGGCGTACGTATCGGCGCATGGATAACCGTGCCCAAATCAGAGCCAATCGAGAGCGCCACGGTCGTCGGGCACGGCTATGGCGGACGCGACGCACCGGGCTTTGAAGAGCCTATCAAAAATACGGTTTGCATCTACCCTTGCGTACGCGGCTTTCAACTCTCGCCGCATCAGACCTACCCCGGCGATGGCCATAAACACGTCATGGTCGGCATCGAATC
Organism: Thalassobacterium sedimentorum; assembly: GCF_031127905.1. Classification (GTDB taxonomy): domain Bacteria; phylum Verrucomicrobiota; class Verrucomicrobiia; order Opitutales; family Coraliomargaritaceae; genus Thalassobacterium; species Thalassobacterium sedimentorum. The sequence goes on from NZ_JARXIC010000009.1 coordinate 116,806, forward strand.
CGAAGACTCCTACTCTCACTTGGGCAGTGTGGTCGACTATTGGTTGGCGGCCTCCGTCCTGGAAAGCCTTTACCCCCAGACCTCCGATAAACTCTACTATCTAGGAGGTAGCTTCGGAGGCGGTATCGGCGCACTCATGCTGCCGTGGGATTCACGTTTCAAAAAAGCTTTTTTAGACATTCCCAGTTTCGGAAATCACCCCTTGCGCGTCGAACTGCCCTGTGTCGGCAGTGGAGAATCCGTGCAAAAGCACTTCAAAGAAGGGCACCCCGAAGTGCTTGAAGTGCTCAGCTACTTCGATGCCGCCATCGCAGCCAAGCATATTCAAATACCAGTATTTGTCGCAGCGGCGACCTTCGACCCCGCTGTGCCCCCACCGGGCCAATTCGCCGTTTACAATAGCCTATCGGGCCCCAAAGAGCTTTTTATACGTCAAGCTGCGCACTTCGAATTATCCGGCAACGAGCACGACAACGCCGCCACTCATGCCCGCCTGCTACGCTGGTTTGCTCAATAAATACATTCAATGATCGAAGCGACACTCCCCGTTCCAAGCTATTCCGAAGAGCTTCCCATCCACCTGCGGAGGGAAGAAATCGTGCGTACCATCCGCGAGAATCAAGTCGTCGTCATCGCTGGTGAAACAGGCTCGGGCAAAACCACGCAAATCCCGAAATTCCTATTAGAATGTGGCCTCGGCAAAAAGGGCTATCTCGGTTGCACCCAACCACGCCGCGTGGCAGCACTCTCAGTCGCACAACGGATCGCCGAAGAGCTGGGCGTCCAATATGGCAACCAAGTCGGTGCCAAAATTCGTTTCACTGATCAGACTCAGGCCAACACCGTGATCAAGGTGATGACCGATGGCATCCTGCTCAACGAACTGCAGGACGACCCCATGCTCCGTGCTTACGAAGCCATCGTCATCGACGAAGCGCACGAGCGTAGCCTCAATATCGACTTTATCCTCGGCTGCCTGCGCCAGCTCACCCACACGCGTAAAGATCTCAAGATCATCATCACCTCCGCCACCATCGACACGGCCAGCTTTGCTAAGGCATTTGACGATGCACCCATCATTGAAGTCTCCGGGCGTATGTATCCAGTCGATACATTTTATCGTCCACCAGCCGATAACGACGAAGGCGATTACATCGATGCAGCCACCGATGTCATTACCGAAATCATCGAGCACAACCGCCCAGGCGACATTCTTGTCTTCCTCCCCGGTGAACGCGACATCCACGAACTCCGCCGCCAACTTGAAGACAGTCCCGCGCGCCAGTGTGATTTACTCCCCCTCTTCGGCCGCCTCGCCAATGCCGACCAGCAGCGTATTTTCCACCCCGGCGGGCGGCGCCGCATCATCCTCTCAACCAATATTGCGGAAACCTCACTCACGGTCCCCGGCATTCGCTATGTCGTCGATACAGGTCTGGCGCGCGTCAGTCGCTACAGTCCCCACTCGCGCACTCAACGGCTCCCCATTGAGCCCATCGCACAATCCAGCGCCAATCAACGCCAAGGTCGCTGTGGCCGTGTCAGCAACGGTGTCTGCTACCGCCTCTACGATGAACAGGACTTTTTAGCACGCCCACGCTACACCACTCCCGAGATCCATCGATCCAACCTAGCCTCTGTCATCCTACGCATGATGGCATTTAAACTAGGCGACATTCGTACCTTCCCCTTTATCGATCCACCTGCCGAAAATGCCATTGTCGGTGGCTACCGCTTACTGGCCGAACTCGGCGCGGTTCAAGCAGACGAACGCAATCCCGATCCAGACGCCTACCGCCTGACTAAACTCGGGCGCCGCCTGGCGCAACTCCCAGTCGACCCCACCGTTGCACGCATGCTACTCCAAGCCCAGCGTGAGGGAGCACTGCCCGAAGTGCTCGTCATCGCCTCCGGCCTCTCAATACAAGACCCGCGCGAGCGCCCCGCCGAACTCGCAAAGGAGGCGGACGAGATGCACAAGCAATTCACCCACCCCGAGTCCGACTTTCTCACCCTACTCAACATTTGGAACAGCTACCACGAAAAGTTAGACAGCCTATCACAGAACAAACTCCGCAAATTCTGCAAAAGCCACTTCCTCGCGTACCAACGCATGCGTGAATGGCGCGACATCCACCACCAACTGGAACGAATTCTAAAGGAACGTCCAAGCTCCAAGGCCAAACGGTCCAGCCCGAAGAAACAGCAGGCAAGCACTCAAAATTCACAACTAGGCGTTCTACCTTCGACGTTTTCTCCAAGCGAGTACGCGGCCATCCACCGCTCCATTCTGACGGGCCTACTCAGTAATATTGCCCACAAAGAAGAAGAGCACACTTATCGTGGTCCCCGCAATCGCAAGGCCTTGCTCTTCCCCGGCTCCGCACTATTCGATCACGAAACCGCCAAGAAGCAGCGTAAAGCCGCTTACGCAAAAAAGACAAAGCCCAAGCCCGCCAAGACCAAAGCGCCCGAATGGATCGTCTGCGGCGAATGGATGGAAACCAGCCGCTTGTTTGCCCGCACCGCAGCCAAGATTGAAGTCGATTGGATCGAAGAACTCGCTGGCGACCTCCTCTCAATACGACACTCCGAGCCCTTCTGGAGTAGTAAAGGGGCCGCCGTGCTCAGCAAAGAGCGCCGCATACTCTTCGGGCTGGAGATCCAACGCAATCAGGTCAGCTACAGTCGGATCAACCCCGAGGAAGCCACCGATATTTTCATCCGCAACGGCCTGATTGAAGGTGGCATAAAAGAGCGCCCCAAATTCTTTCAACAGAACGCTCAAGTCCAGCAAGCGGCCGAATCGGAACTCGCACGTCGTCGCAGCGGTTCCACCTTGTGGATCGAGGATCAGCTCTTCGAGTTCTATCGTCAGCGACTCGACGCAGTCGGCTCTTTCGCCGAACTGCGTAGCTACGCCAAGAAACACCATGGCGGCTCACTCGATTTCCTCAAAGCTCACGAAGACGATCTTTTGCCGCCCGATGAGAGCGGCATCGCAACCGAAGACTTTCCACGTGCACTTCGACTTGGTGGCAGCGAAATCCCACTCCAATACCGCAACGAACCCGGCAGTGAAGAGGATGGCGTCACGCTGCGCTTACCACTGGCGCAAGTCGATGCCATTCAACAAGGCACACTCGACTGGGCAGTACCCGGACACTTGGAAGAAAAAATCGAATGTTTACTACGCGCACTCCCCAAGCAAATTCGTATTCGCTTACACCCACTCAAGGAGCGCGCCAGCGAGCTCAAGTCGAAATTGAAGCCCAGTGAGCGCCCACTCACCGAGCAACTCAGCGAATTACTGCGCAGTGCCTACGGCATCGAAACCTACAAAGACCAATGGAGCAAAGCTCAACTCCCCCAACACCTCAAGCCACGTATCCAAATTGAGAATACTAAAGGCGACGCCTTAGCGCAAAGCCGCGATCTCGACAACCTACGCCAGCAACTCAAATCCAAGAGCCAACAGACCGCCGCCGGTAATGGTCTGGACGCAATTCCCGCATGGCAAGCCGCCGCAGCACAGCACGAACGCGAGAATCTGAACACATGGAACTTCGGAAATCCCCCCGAATGCATTGATCTCAGCGGCGAGTCTGGCTTACCACTCAAAGCATATCCAGCCCTCGTCAGCGAGCGCAACCAGATACATCTCAGGCTCTGTCCCGACCGGGATCAAGCACGGCAGCACACCGCAAAAGCATGGCCCGAACTCGCCGAACAAAGTATGGGCCGCGAGATCGCGTGGATACGTCGCGACCTGAAAGAGCTAAAGAAGCTCGGCATTTTACTCATTCAACTCGGTGGCTATGATCGTATCAAAGACCCCGCGTGGGCACATCTACGACGCCACTTATTTAAAACCGAAAACTTATTACCCCTCCGGGAAGCCAACTTTCAAAAGACCTTGCAACATGCCAACCACACATCCAAAGGCATCACACTCAAGCTCACCGATCACCTGCGCGCCATCTTGGAAGCACGCGAGGCTGTGCAATTACTGCTAGAACAAAAGAAGACCAGCCAAGCCATTATCTACCCCGGCATGCGCGCCCACCTGGAGCAAATCGCGCCCGCAAACTTACTGGATCACTACGAGTTCGACGAACTCCAGCATATCGCCCGCTACCTAAAAGCAATGATGCGGCGCGCCCAACGTGCCAAAGAAAGCATCCAACGTGACATCGAAAAATCTCAACGCATTGCCCCCTTTGAAAATAAACTGACCGCATTGGAAACGCTCGCCAAGAAAGCCCAAGCCCCCCTAGTCAAGCCCTACCGAATCTTGCTCGAAGAATTTCGCGTGTCGATCTACGCGCAAGAACTTGGCACCGCTCAGAAAGTCTCTGAGAAACGACTTGAGCAACTCGCTGAAGCGATCACCAAGCAGTTAAAAAGCTAACGGATGTGCGTATCCACTCACTAGAATAGACGGCATAGCTACGCGCTTGATCTATTCAACTGCATCCATAGCATCCCACGTTTCTATGCCCGCCCTCACACACAAACGCTCTCCGGACTACAAACCTTTTTGCTTCCTGTTTTGCATCTTTGCACTCTGTTGGATCACCGCCCTGCTATTTGCAGGTGGTATGACAACAAGCATTAAGGCAGGAATGGCATTTTTGGATTGGCCTCTTTCAAATGGTTCTATCAACCCTGAAGGCTGGAGAACCGAATCTGATAAAATGGCTGAACATAGTCACCGCCTATTAGGCATGAAGATCGGTTTACTTTCGATAGTATTGTTCCTATGGACCTATTTGCGCGAATCGCGAGCTTGGGTACGCACACTCGCACGCGTGCTGGTATTGGTGGTCATTCTACAAGGCGTATTAGGTGGCTCGCGAGTACGCTTCGACCAACTCAACATTATGAGCGAAAACAATTTATTAGCGCAAAGTTTCGCAGTCATGCATGCTTGTGGCGCGATGGTTGTGCTCGGAATATTAGTGGCCCTAACACTCGCGAATACCCGTCGCTGGATTGAAGGCCCCCCGAGCGAGCGCTCTCCCTGCCCTCCTGGCGTTAAACGCTGGGGCATTGCAGCCACTCTGGCGATCTTTCTACAAATACTCGTTGGGGCCATCATGCGCCATGCCGATGCCGGCTTAGCCATACCAAGTTTCCCCATGGCCTCTAGCGGCAGCCTGCTTCCAGCCTACTGGAACTTCGACGTAAGCATTCATTTCGCACATCGAATCGGCGCGTTACTGGTGACCGCAATACTGCTGATTTTTCTCGGTAAAATTTGGGGATCCCCCAGTGCCAAACAAACATTGAGCTATGGAGTACTCCTAGTGAGTGCGATCCTGGGGCTTCAAATATTTCTAGGTGCCCTCACGATTTGGACCGCTAAAAACCCTTATGCAGCCACGACCCATCATTTAGTCGGCGCTTTTCTCCTTGCCAGCACGTGGGCGCTAACTTTTCTAGCACACCACCCGCAACAATCTACCACCCTGCGGTAATTACAGTGCCCCGACTACAAGTACCTTGAGCCTACCAAATACAGATACCAAATCGATAAACTCCGATACGGCGTTTTCTTTACGCTCGAGAGTCAATGGTTACTACGAGCTAACCAAACCTCGCTTGAGTTTTATGTCTGTGATCACAGCTATCATCGGCTACCTATCCGCAGACCCTCAGCGTGACTTTGGAACCTTGGCCAGCCTCCTAATCGGGACCTCACTAGCCGCAGGTGGTGCCGCTGTATTAAATCAATGGCTAGAGCGTGAAGCAGACGCCCAAATGGTACGCACCAAAGATCGCCCGATTCCCTCCGGCCAAATTGCACCCTATAATGCTTTAATGTTCGGAATGGGCTTAAGTATCTTCGGCACCTATCTTCTCTATGCAGGTGCCAACCCACTCGCTGGACTCATCACAGCCGCTACAGTTGCCTCATATGTGCTGCTGTATACACCGCTTAAAAAACTGACAACTTGGAATACACTCATCGGTGCCATTCCCGGCGCGTTGCCCCCACTAATCGGTTGGGCCGCAGCTGAAGGCAAAATATCCACTTTAGGCTGGATTCTCTTTGCCATCTTATTCCTGTGGCAAATGCCCCACTTTTTCGCAATCGCCTGGACCTATCGCAAAGATTATAAACAAGGCGGCTTTATTATGCTCTCAAATACAGACGCAGACGGCACTATAGTCGCACGCCAGGCCTTTGTCTTCGCCGTAGCACTGGTGCTCAGCACCCTCTTGCCAACCTTATTGGGCTATGCAAGTTGGGGCTATGGCTCCATCGCAATTATCGCTGGCTGTTATATTTTACGCCCGGCATGGACGTTCTTAAAAGCAGAGATACGCGATACCGCCGCACGGCGTTTATTTATCGCATCGATTTTTTATCTTCCGGCCTTGCTCATTCCACTCGTTTTAGACCTGTGGTTAATCTAATTAGGCCATGTCATTTACCGAATCCCTCCCGACTTTAAACGCATACTTAAACGGCGCCGCCACCGTGCTGCTGACTGCTGGGTTTATCTGCATAAAAACTGGCCGAGAACAAGCCCATCGCAGATGCATGCTCTCCGCTTTTTCCGTTTCCGTCGTCTTTCTCTTCTTTTATGTGCTACACAAGTGGCTCGTACAAGGAGTCCACACTCCCTTCACCGGTGAAGGCGCTTGGCGCAGCTTCTACTATACAATGCTAGCGACACATATCGCACTTGCTATGCTAATTGTACCGCTAGTGCTAACCACACTCACTTTAGCCATTCGCGGTAAACGTGAAAGCCATAAAGCTTGGGCACGCTGGACGTTCCCGATTTGGTACTACGTTTCAGTCACTGGAGTCCTGGTTTACTGCTTCCTATATGTTTGGTGGCCGGCCTAAAGTGATTCAGGCTGAGCCCATTTGAGATTTCACTCAACTTTCATCACACCACGCATTCCGGCAAACATATGTGCTGGAAAAGAGCAGAGATACTCGTAATCACCGGCTTGCATTGGAACAGTAAATTCTATCGTGTCACTTTCCCCCGGACCTAACAATTTGGTGTGGGCCACGATTTGATCATCGAAACCGACAGGAATATAATCATGATCACGTGCTGCGGCTGCGGCAGTGGCGAAGACGCCTGAGTCAGCATCAGCGCTCAGAAAAACGACATTATGCCCCATTGCTGCTTTAGGCATTTTTCCACGATTATGAAATGTCAACCGAACTTGTCCACCTGCCGGCACAACAAATGATTCCAAATTAAATTTCATACGATCATTCCCAGTCATCTCGACAACAGTGACCCCGTCTACCACCGAAACAGGATTCTCCGGAAGCATTACATCTATTGCCCCTGCTTCGTCAGCATGCGCATGCTCAGTCGACGAATCCCCACAACCAGAGAAAAATAGTGTAATTGCGATGAAGCTAAGTATATATTTCATAAGTTTTGAATCCTAACTGAGAAGGCTGAATCGTCCAGCATGCCAACATGAATTACTGTAGATTTATGTATTCAATCGCAGGCATAAAACCAGCATAAGTAAAACTGATGGTTAAAGTACTATGAAGAAATACTTGTCAGCAAGTATAACCGCGATTAATTCATATCTTTTGGCTATCTTATAGACCAGCTCACTCCTCTCTCTAATCAACGAACGCACCTCACTCGTGAAGACAATTTCAAACGGATTCTACCGTTTCCTCCAGTATTTTAGCGCATTCATCGTCGTCACCGTTTTAGGTGGCTGCAATTTGGACACTCGCATGTCCACCTTTGTTACCAAAGGTCCAATTGCGGAGGAGCAACTCAATTTATTCATGCTCACCGTCTGGGTGACCTTCGCGATTTTCATAATCGTAGGTGGCGTCTTCGTCTATGCGGTCATAAAATTTCGCGAGCGTCCCAATGATGACCGTCCCATGCCCTCCCAAGGGCATGGCAACCCACTGGTTGAGATTGGCCTCATTGGTGCATCAATTTTGCTATTGGCTGTCATTGCCGTGCCCACACTTCAAGCAATCTGGTTCACGCAAGAAACACCGGACGATGTCGAAAGCCGTATGGGGGCTTGGTACAGCGGAGAAGAACTAGCCGAAGAAGAAGCAGAAAACCCTTTAATCATAAAAGTCATCGGCTATCAGTGGTGGTGGGCTTTTGAATACCCTCAACTCGGCATTACAACTGCGAATGAAATGGTCATACCAGCAGGCAAAGTAGTGCATCTCGAACTACGCTCTGTCGACGTCATTCACTCCTTCTGGCTGCCAAGAATCGCCGGTAAAGTCGACCTGATACCGGGTCGCACCAATGCCATGTGGATACAAGCCGGTGATAATTTCGCAAAATGGAAAGAAAAACAAGGCATCGTAGGACCGGACCAGGATAGTCCTGAATTACGCGAAGGTTACGCAAGCTATCTGCAGGAAGAAATTCATAATTATTACTATGGCCAGTGCGCTGAATTCTGCGGTGACTCACATGCTCGCATGCTCTTCCGCGCAACAGTGGTCGGTGATCGTGAGTTCGAAGCCTGGGTCGCCGATGAGAAAATAGGTCATGGCACACCAGACGGACGTAGCTGGGATGAGTGGTATACTGCCTATGAAGAAAACCCGGAACAGTTGACTGGGGATTTAAATGAGGGCCTAAAGCTCTTTATGGGACGCGCCAAGTGTGCCACCTGCCACACTGTCAAGGGGAACCCCAGAGCCGTCGGCGTCGCCGGGCCGAACCTGACCAATGTGGGTGCTCGACTATCAATCGCAGCTGGCTGGCTGAATCACCGCGCCGAAGACGGTGGCATCGATACGGAGCAACAATACGAAAACTTCTTTAACTGGCTCAAAGAAACAGACGTCATCAAACCAGGCAACCTAATGTGGGAAGCCAATGGTGGCGGCATCGGCGAGTTAATCGATGAGCACGGCGAGCCAGCTCTGCTGACCGACGAAGAAATCAACAAGCTTTCACTTTACCTTCAATCTCTCAAGTAGGCCTTTCAGATGAGTCAAACGCAAATCGAAACACCCAGCCCCACCACCACTCAAGCCCAGCCGGCGCATGTGCTGAAACCAGAGCGCAGTCGCCTTGGCCTAATGCGTCCCGATCACAGCAAAAGTGTGTTTATCGACTGGCTCACCACAGTGGACCACAAGAAAATAGGCATCATGTATGGCGCAATTGCGCTCTTCTTCCTGTTTATCGGGGGACTGGAAGCACTGATTATCCGGACCCAATTAATCATTCCGGAAAATGATCTAATCACCGCACAACGCTACAATCAGTTGTTCACGATGCACGGCACCACAATGATTTTCCTTGCGGTGATGCCCTTAAACTCTGCCTTTTTCAACTACCTGATTCCACTCCAGATTGGCGCGCGTGATGTGGCATTCCCACGCATCAACTCGCTGAGCCTGTGGACTTTTGTGGCGGGCGCCTTGGTCATTAATTTTGGATGGTTATTACAAGCACTTGAAATGATGGGGCTATTTGCCGCATCTGGCCCAACAGCAGGAATGACCGATATGGTCCCCGCTGGCGGTTGGTTCGGTTATGCGCCCTTGACCAGCAAAGACTATACAGGTGTCGGCACCGACTTTTGGGTGATGGGACTGCAGATCCTGGGTGTGGCCTCACTGTCCTCGTCGATGAATTTCATTGTCACCATACTCAACATGCGTGCCCCTGGCATGAAAATGATGCGTATGCCCGTCTTTACCTGGATGAGCCTAGTCGTTGCATTCCTCATTATATTTGCCTTTCCAGCAATCACAATCGCGCTGGGGCAGCTAATGTTTGACCGCGTATTTGATACAAATTTCTTTAATGTTGCCGGGGGAGGACAACCGATTTTGTGGCAGCACTTATTTTGGATTTTCGGACATCCGGAAGTTTATATTCTCGTGCTCCCCGCGATGGGCATCATCTCCGAAGTACTGCCGGCATTTTCCAAAAAGCCTCTATTCGGCTATTCCATTGTGGTCTTTTCTGGAGCGGTGATTGGCTTTTTAGGGTTTGCGGTATGGTCCCACCACATGTTCACAACCGGCTTGGGCAAAGTCGCCACTGCTGCCTTTTCTCTATTAACAATGGCAATTGCGGTGCCAACTGGCGTCAAGATTTTCAACTGGGTTGGCACACTCTGGGGTGGTCGCGTGCGTTTTACTGCGCCCATGATCTTCTCACTGGGTTTTGTGTGGATGTTTATGATGGGTGGCTTTTCCGGCATCATGCACGCAGCTGCACCAGCGGATGCTCAACAACAAGATAGTTACTTCGTGATCGCCCACTTTCACTACGTCATCATGGGCGGCATCTTCCTAGCCTTGGTTTCAGGTATTTACTACTGGGTGCCCAAGGTATTCGGAAAGATGTGGAAGGGCACACTCAGTAACTGGGTCGCGGTGTTGATCGTGGTCGGCCTAAACGTCACCTTTTTTCCGATGCACTTCCTCGGGCTGCTGGGAATGCCGCGCCGTACCCACACTTACCTGGAAGGCTTTGGATGGGCTTCTTACAACATGGTCTGCACCATCGGTTCTTATATTCTCGCATTGGGAATTCTACTGCTACTGGTTGACTTAATTCGTTGCCTACGCAGCGGCGAACCAGCTGGTGACGATCCATGGGATGCACGCACCTTGGAATGGGCCACCACTTCCCCACCTCAAGTGTATAACTTCGCCCAAACCCCAGTGATTCCAGCTCGCGATGCACTCTGGGTCCATAAGCACGGCCCTGAGAATAAGAAAATCACTTACGAAGCGGACCATGGGCACGGCATTCACATGCCAAGCAACTCTTGGATGCCCTTGATCGCCTCTGTTGGATTTGTGCCGCTCGGCCTAGGAATGACACTCATGCAAGCGGGAGTGCCTTACATGGGCTACGTCGCAATCTTCGGGTTAATTATGATCACGATCGGCCTGATTCTGTGGGCAATCGAAGGCCCTGGTGGCTACCATCTACATCCCGAACAAGAGAATACCTAAAACACATTCCCTGATTATTCATTTTAATTCCTTATTTTCTAATGTCTGAAAACGCCACAGCACATCAAGACGACGGCCACGCCAGTCTGATCATCGATAACAAAAAGCTACTCATGTGGCTCTTTCTCGGATCGGACTGCATGTTTTTCGGCACGCTCATTTCAACCCATCTGATCTATCGTAAGCTTTACCCTGAGTCTTTCGACCCGACCACACTCTTCAGCTTAGAGCTGACCTCATTTTCGACTTTCATTTTGTTGATGAGTTCATTTCTGATGGCACTGGCAGTCTCGGCAATGCACAAAGGTGAGCTGAAAAGCTTCCGACGTAACGTGCTAGGAGTCATATTCTTCGGCTTGATCTTCCTAGGCTGCCAGGTTTATGAGTTTGCGCACTTCGTACACGCTGGACTGACACTTTCGACAAACACTTTCGGATCCACATTCTATATGATGACAGGAACGCACGGGGTGCACGTTGCCATTGGTGTATTCTGGCTCATCTGCATGTATTTCTACTCACATACTGGTAAAATGGATGCACATGAGAGTGCGGTCGATGTCGAGATCGCTGGCCTCTATTGGCACTTCGTCGACATCGTATGGATCGTCATTTTCACAGCAGTCTATCTAATCGAATTTATTTAATCGATAGATTCATTCGCCGCCTGTAAATTTATCTTTATATTAAGTTATGTCTGAAGCCGATTACCATCCACTCCCCATAGCAGCTGAATCCAACAAAAACAGCGAGACGGAAAAATATCATACCTTCGTCAACCTAGCACTGGGCTTAGCAGCCATCACAGGTGTCGAGTTAGTATTGGTTTATTTGCCCTTCAACGAGATATTTATATTCTCAGTGCTCTTATCACTCTCCCTCTTTAAGTTCGTTGCCGTGATCGCTTGGTTCATGCACCTGCTCTACGACAAACTACTACTTACGCTGGCTTTCGGCACAGGAATGGCCATTGCAACTGGTACCTTCATCGCACTGGGATCATTGATTTCACGTAGCAATGTCGATATGGATGCGATCACCAGTTTCTAAACACGACAAGCCACCCTATGCGATTGAGTTGCAGCTTACGGCTGACTCCCGAGTGAATACCAGCCTCAAACTCAAAACATCGACTACGTCTCACTCTTGCCGGTGAGTATCCGTGAGACACAAACAAGCTCGCAAACTTGTAATTTTGCATTCGCCACTTAATCGTTCGGATACATTCTCCGCTCGATGCAACTGCACTGGCATACTGAACCATTCTTATTAATCACCCTTCTGGGTGTCGGCTGGTTGTATGCGCTTGCCATTGGCCCACTGCGCCAACGCATCGCTCCTCACGCAGCATTCCCGCTTCGACAATGCTGTTTGTTTTACTTTGGACTGCTACTGACCTACCTGGCAGTAGGATCCCCACTGGACCAAATCGGTGAACAATTCCTTTTTTTTGCTCACATGCTACAGCACATGCTGCTGATCTACTTTGCCACAACTCTATTTATCTATGGCACACCAGCATGGTTAATCGACTGGCTACTCGGACCGGAGGTTATCCGTAAACCAATGCGTTTGCTCACACACCCAATCTGTGGCGGGTTGCTCTTCACCTTCACCTACACCATTTGGCACGTACCTGCGCTCTACGAGGCCGCCCTGCACAACAAACGAATCCACATACTCGAGCACTGGAGCATGTTCGGGCTGGGCTTAATCATGCTATGGCCCTACCTTACCAACTCTACCCGTGTACCACGTCACAGCTACGGGGTCCGTATGCTAGCGATCTTCCTACTCATGGTGGGACAATTACCAGTATTTGCCTTTCTATGTTTCGCAGGCGACCCCATCTATCCCACCTACGCATGGGCACCACGAATCATTGACCTGGATCCGCTCAACGACCAAATTCTGGGCGGAATAATTATGAAAGTAGTGAACATGGGATTTTCTCTTACAATTTTAGGAATCTCCTTTTACAACTGGGCAAAAAGTGAGGAAGCAGACGATCCAGTTGATCCAATGAATGCCATGAATTCACTGGATGCCTAATAGACACAGCCTATAACCCGATTTATTCTGAATGACCTGGGAAATTATTTTTGTTTTCGCATTACTTATTTTTGCGATCATCAGCTTCATCTGGGAACGCATTTCCGCCGACCTGACCGCACTGACTGTGTTTGGCATCCTGCTGTTTGTCAGTGCACTCAGCAATAGCACCGAACTCCCCTCACTCGACGCCATGCTGGGTGTCTTTGGTAATTCGGCTCCGCTCACGATTGCGGGCATGTTCATCGTCAGTGCTGCACTAGAACGAACAGGTGCCATCGACTTAATCACCGCCTATCTGCGTAAACTGGTCAAGTTTCCCTACCGTAGTTTTTTATTTATAATGATTCTAGGCGTCGCGGCAGTATCCGCATTCGTCAACAATACTCCGGTAGTCATCGTGCTGATGCCAGTGATCTTATCGCTCTCACGGGAAATGGGCGTCGCCTCCTCGAAGCTGCTAATCCCACTCTCCTACGCCTCCATCTTTGGTGGCACCTGCACGCTACTGGGCACCAGCACTAACTTATTGGCCAGCGGCATCTTGCGTGACGCGGGGCATGCCCCGATCGGCATGTTTGAATTAGCCTCAGTGGGGCTTCCTATTTTAACAGTAGGCACAGTCTACCTCGTTATTTTTGGTAATAAATTACTCCCCCACCGCGAAACTCTCACATCCATTCTTAGTGATGAGGAACGCAAAGAATTCATCACCGAAGCCTTCGTACGCTCCGGTTCCGACTTACATGGCAAAACAGCAAAAGACAGTGGCTTACTCAAAGGGCGTGGCATCCGTCTCCTGGAAATCGTCCGTCACGGCGTGGCCGTGCAAGGAGACCCCAAAAAACAGGTGCTCCAATTCGGGGATCGTCTGGTCTTAGCCTGCCGCCCCGCTGGCGTGGCAGAAGCCCACTCCATGAAAGGCATCACCATCCAAACTGAACTCGCGGAGGGCCTGGAGACCATCGCAACCGATGAAGGTGCCCTAGTTGAAGGCGTCCTGGCCCCACATGCCTCAATTGCCGGTTTAACTCTAGGTGAAATCAACTTTCGACAACGCTTCCGCATGGTTGTGGTTGCTGTGCATCGCAAAGGTACGAACCAACGAGAACGACTTTCCAGTCTACGACTGAAAGCAGGCGACACCCTATTGATGATGGGGTCAACCAAAGCCATCGACTCCTTGGCTAATAGCGATGAAATCATCATCCTCGATCGCCCTCGCGTCCCCGCCCGAAGTTTGCGTGTCAAAATGCCAATTGCCATAGGCACAGCCATCAGTATTGTCGCATTAGCCACACTCAACTTAGTGCCCATCGTAGCAGCCGTTTGCCTAGGCGTGGCAGTGCTACTACTGTCCGGATGTATGAAGGCAAAAGATGCTTACGCTTCAGTCGAATGGAGCATTCTAATTATTATTTTTGGTATGTTGGCACTGGGACAAGCCATGGATTCGACAGGCGCAAGCCTGATGATCGCCGAAAGCATGACTGGCCTAGTGGCTCAATTTGCTCCCGCACACCTGCAGAACGTGATCATGTTGGCTTTGATCTATATCATCACCTCCACCTTTACCGAATTCCTGTCTAATAATGCCGCAGTCGCGCTCATGGTGCCAATAGCCCTTGGCATCGCGGCAACATTGGGCATCGACCCCCGACCATTCGTGGTCGCCAGCTGTATCGCGGCTTCTGCCAGCTTTGCCACCCCGATCGGGTACCAAACCAATACCTATGTCTATGGTGTCGGCGGCTACCGCTTCTTCGACTTCACCAAAGTCGGACTACCCCTCAACCTGATCTGCTTCGCAGTCACCGTAACCACCGTGCCCATGGTTTGGGGCTTTGACTCAGTACTCCCCTAAAAATACCAGCCCTCAGCCCTCAGCCCTCAGCCCTCAGCCCTCAGCCCTCAGCCCTCTAAATATAATACATTTCCGCATCAGCATCCCGTACAATGAAGTCATCTAAATGATACTCAGCCATCTTAGATTCAAAACACTCGCCGACCTCACTCCAAATTTCAGCGACCCGTTGTCCAGAATGCCCGGCATCCTCAAAATTACGCTCAAGTAACTCACCATCCACCGCCTCAACGATTTCAATTAAAGTGATACGTTTCGGCTCGCGGGCCAAGGCATAACCACCTTGTTTGCCGCGTTTACTGACAATAAGCCCAGCATTTCGCAACTCGTTAAGAATCTGCACCAGATAATTAGCAGGTATCGCTTCAGCGCTTGCTAGGGTTTCGATATGCGCCAATTTACCCTGTCCGTGCGTGCGACCAAGTTGCGCTAAGACACGACAGGCATATTCAAGTTTATGGGAAAGCTTCACGAGACTTAAGTTAGGCTCATGACTAAAGAAGTAAACTTAAAAGCAAATCCAAGCGCCAACAGCTGTATATTTTTCCAATAAAGCAGCCGAGTTGCAAGCGAGCTAAAACAGGAAAAAACGACTTAAATTTCAAGCCATAAGCCGCTGAAAGAAAGCAACTTGTATATCCACAAAAAAATGGCCTGAATCGGAAGTTTTTAGTAGCCACTGAGCCGGGCTTTGCATATATATTTCTAGCTTATGTCAGAAGATACAACGCCCGAAAATTTAGATCCTAAAGCTGCTCCGATCGCGGACTCAAAAGACGTCTACGATTCGTCCAAGATTCAGAAACTCGAAGGTCTTGAAGGTGTGCGTAAGCGCCCCGACATGTATATCGGCGATACGAATGAGCGCGGCCTACACCACTGTGTGTTTGAGATTGTCGACAACTCAATCGATGAAGCGCTCGCGGGGCATTGCTCAGAAATCACAGTCAGCATTCACAATGACGGCTCTTGCTCGGTCGAAGACGATGGTCGTGGCATCCCAGTCGACATTCATCCGAAGTATAACATTCCCTCGCTGGAACTAGTAATGACCAATCTCCACGCAGGCGGCAAATTTGGTAAAGGCGCTTACCAAGTCTCCGGTGGCCTGCACGGCGTGGGTGCCAAGTGCGTCAATGCCGTCTCCGAATGGTTTGAAGTCGAGGTCCGCCGCGACGGCAAAGTCCACAAGATGGAATTTTCCCGCGGCAAAACCACTTCTAAGATGAAGGTTATTGGAGAAACAAAGCGCACCGGCACACGCATCGCATTCTCTCCTGACCCTCAAATTTTCGAAACCACACGCGACTTCAAATTCGAACTACTCGGCAAGCGTTTACGTGAACTCGCCTTTCTCAACCCAGGCATCAAAATTACCTTCGTCGATGAACGTATCAATAAAACCGATTCCTTTATCTTCAAGGATGGCATTGCGGAATACGTCACATACCTCAACGAAAATAAAAACGTGCTGCATCCGGAGCCAATTAGTTTCCACGGTGAAGCGCCCACACCGAACCCGGATCTCGATGCGAATATTGTCGTCGACATTGCCTTTCAATACAACGACAGCTACAATGATCAGATTTATGCCTACGCAAACTCGATCCACAACATCGAGGGGGGCACCCACCTCTCTGGGTTTCGTACAGCGCTAACTCGTGTCATTAATGCCTACGGCAAGGCTAATAATTTAATTAAGGATAAGGAACCGAATCTTTCAGGCGAAGATGCCCGTGAAGGTCTTACAGCCATCGTTTCTGTCAAGGTTCCTGAGCCTCGCTTCGAAGGTCAGACCAAAACGAAGCTCTCCAATGGCGAAGTGGACGGCATCGTTCAAAAAATTACCGGGGAAGAGTTAAAATACTACTTTGAAACCAATCCGCAAGTCGCCAAGAAGCTAATCGACAAGTGTCTGAACGCAGCACGCGCCCGCGAAGCCGCCCGCAAGGCACGTGAAACGGTTCGTAAAGGCGCCCTTTCCTCCGGAGGCCTGCCAGGCAAACTGGCCGACTGTTCGTCTAAAGATCCTGCCGTGTCCGAGCTCTACATTGTGGAGGGTGATTCCGCTGGTGGCTCGGCCAAACAGGGCCGTGACCGAGCGACCCAAGCCATCCTCCCGATCCGTGGTAAGCTTCTCAACGTTGAGAAGGCCCGCTTGGATAAGGTGCTGGGTAACAATGAAATTCGCACGCTCATCACAGCGGTCGGCACCGGTATCGGCGATCACGAAGGCGACGGAGCCTTTGATGCCACTAAAGCGCGTTACCATAAAATCATTCTAATGACCGATGCGGACGTCGATGGTGCTCACATTCGCACCCTGCTACTCACCTTCATCTTCCGCCAAATGAAGGGATTGATTGAAGCGGGTTATGTTTACATAGCACAACCACCATTGTATAAAATCAAACGCAAGCGGCGCGAGCAGTATGTCGACAACGATCCACAATTGAATCGAATTCTACTCGAACTCGGCTCAGAAGACGTCACTCTGGTGCGTCTACGCGACCAAACAGAACTCACCGGAGCCACCATCGATCAACTCGTTGAATGCATGTCTCGCCTGGAAATGATTGGCCGTGGCGTAACTCGCTATGGCTGCGATTTTGCTCAATACTTGGATCAACACGATCCAGATGACTATAAGCTCCCGCGCTACATCGTTCGTATTCGTACAGGCAATGAGGAAGCGTTCCGCTTTCTAAAAAACGACGAAGATCGTATGGCCTTCCATGCTGAATTCGCACTTACCGACGAAGACGGCACGGACACCGTCATCCGTGAAATCACCAGTGACGAAGGCATCAAAGTACAACAACGCATTTCTCTGCACGAGATCTTCGAATCCACTGAGATGGCCAAGCTCATCCGTGAGGTAGCTGATGCCGGGATGGATATTAGACAGTTTTCCAAGAGCCCTGAACCACGCTATCAGATCATCGAGAACAAAGGAGATGAAAAGAAAGAGAATATCATCGAGCTCTACTCCATCATCGAGTTGATCGAGAACATTCGAGCAATCGGTCGCCGTGGCCTCAGCATTCAGCGCTATAAGGGTCTTGGTGAAATGAACCCCAAGCAGCTCTATGAAACCACGATGGATCCAAAATCGCGGCGACTACTAAAAGTCAGCATTGCTGACGCCGCTGTAGCTGACGGCATCTTCTCGATGCTCATGGGTGAAGACGTCCCAAGTCGTCGTGCCTTTATCGAAGATAATGCACTCAATGTAGCGCACCTTGACGTCTAATCCTGAGCCAAATCATAGGCCTATATCTTAATCATATTCTTAATCCTAATCAAATCAGTACTGCTTATATACTCTAATCACGAGTAAACTTAGCATTAAGGTTAAGAAGAGTAACGAAGTTAAAAAATCTAATGTCCGAAGAACTCACACCTAAAAACCCTGAGCACACCAGCGCCGAAGTCACATCGATTATCGACATCATGCAGACGGCTTACATCGATTACTCGATGTCTGTCATCGTCAGTCGTGCGCTGCCCGATGCCCGCGACGGTCTCAAGCCAGTGCAACGCCGAATCCTCTATGCGATGCTACGTGAAGGTTTGCTTCACAACCGTCCATTTGACAAGTGCGCCGGTGTCGTCGGGGAAGTCCTAAAAAACTATCACCCTCACGGTGACAGTTCTGTTTACGACACGCTCGTTCGCCTAGCCCAGCACTGGGTCATGCGATACCCACTCATCATTCCACAGGGTAATTTCGGATCCATCGACGGAGACTCCGCCGCAGCTTATCGTTATACCGAGTGTAAACTCGAAGGCATCGCCGAAGATCTACTCAAGGATATCGACGAAGATACAGTCGATTTTGTTCCAAATTATAAAGAAAGCTCCACTGAGCCTTCTGTACTTCCAGCCGCGCTGCCGAACCTGCTAATGAACGGTTCGACTGGTATCGCCGTGGGCATGACAACTAACATCCCGCCACACAATCTGCATGAGGTGATCGACGCAGCAATTGCCATCATCGAGAATCCAAAGATCGAACTGGACGAGTTAATCAAGATCATTCCAGGCCCCGACTTCCCAGGCGGCGGTTATATTCACGGCAAATCTGGAATCGAAAGCTATCTAAAAACAGGCCGTGGCATCGTGCGCACCCGAGGCATCGCTGAAGTAGTCGAAAATAAGGGCAAGGAAGAAATCATTATTTCCGCCATCCCCTATAACGTCAACCGCGCCTCTTTAGTTATCCGCATCGCGGATCTGATCAAAGAAAAGGCAATCGATGGCATTTCCGACCTGCGTGATGAATCCACTGAAACCACTCGTATTGTCATCGAGCTCAAACGTGGCGCGATTCCCCGCGTAATCATTAATCAGCTCTACAAAAGCACACCACTAGAGAGCTCTTTTGGTGTCATCTTACTGGCACTTGACAACCGTCGCCCTAAGCAGATGAACATCAAAGAGATGCTTACTTGCTACATCGACCACCGTCGCGATGTCATCTACCGCCGCACCGCTTTTCGACTACGTAAGGCCGAAGCACGCGCCCACATCCTTGAAGGTTACAAAATCGCCCTGGATAATATGGATGATTTCGTCCGCATCATCCGCGCGTCCAAGAACCGCGATGAAGCGAAGCAATCTCTGATGGCCAAGTATCCACTCACAGAGATTCAAACCACCGCCATCCTGGAACTACGCCTCTATCAACTCACCGGAATGGAACGCGGTAAAATCGAAGAAGAATATCGCGCATTGATGGAACTCATCGAAGAGCTTCGCTCCATCCTGGACAGTGAACAAAAGCTGCTCTTAGTCATCAAAGATGAGCTGGGAGAAATGAAAGAGAAGTATGGCAATCCGCGCCGCTCTCAAATACTCGCAATTGACGGTGATCTTTCAATGGAAGACATCATTCCTAACGAAGGCTGCATGATTACCATCACGCACAAGGGCTTCATGAAACGCACTTCGCTCGACGAGTACCGCTCACAAAAGCGTGGCGGTAAGGGTGTGATCGGATCGGGCCAGTATGAAGATGATTTTGTCGAACACCTCTTCACCGCATCCACCCACGACTATATAATGTTCTTCATGAACAACGGTCGCGTCTATGTGGAAAAGGTCTACCACATACCGGAAGGCAGTCGCACTGCGAAGGGCCGCGCCATCGCCAACATCATCGAGCTACAGGCTGGTGAAAAAATCGCCGCGATGATCTGCGTTAAAGATTTCAACGAATCCGAGCAACGTATCGTATTGGCCACCGAACGCGGTGTCACGAAAAAGACTCTGTTATCCGATTACAAAAATCACCGTAAAGGTGGCCTAATTGGCATCAACATCGATGAAGGAGACAACCTAATCGGCGCTCGCCTCACTTCTGGTCAGGACGATATTCTACTGGTGACCAGTAATGCGCAATCTATACGCTTCCCAGAAACTGACTTACGCGACCAAGGCCGTGCCACACGCGGCGTTCGAGGCATCAAGCTTAAAACTCAAGAGGATAAAGTCGTCGCCATCGAGATAGTCAATCCACCCACAGTCGTGGATGCATCCGAAGAAGGCACTGAACCAGAACCTAAAAAGCTCTTGCTCATCGCAGGGGCAAACGGCCTGGGTAAACGCACTGAATTCGATGACTATCGGGTTCAATCACGCGGTGGCTCCGGTATTATTGCAATTAAATCTGATAAAGTTGCTGGCGCACTTAGCGTGACTGAAACAGACGAAATTATGATGTTCACCAAAAAAGGCCAAGCCGTCCGCAGCCCGATCAACACCGTACGCGTCACCGGTCGTGCCGCCAGTGGTGTCAAGCTGGTGAACCTCGCAGACAAGGATGAGTTGATTGGCATCAGTAAGGTCATCGCCACCGAGGAAGAACAATCCGGCGACGAGGATGTCAGTGCTAGCGAAAGCGAAATTACCGCAGCAGACGTCCCTTCAACAGAAAGCGCTGACGCTGAAGCAAGCGAAGAGTAATTCGTATTAACCGACCTCAATACCAACTGTGTTTCACTGGCCGCTCCCTGAGGAGCGGCCTTTTTTCTAGCCTATAAGATTCTGCATTCTTAGAATTGCTATCAATCAAACAAGCCACTCCATCACCATAAACGTTTAGCTAAGTCCGCCTCCAAGCTGGACTCGGCAGTGTCATCCAATAGGGATAATAAATCCAGCCCAGTCGCTGCTTCGACCGCATCTATCGTCACCAAATGCTGACTCAACTTGGTCGAATTCGTAACTTCCTGATCAAGTATTAGCGCTAGCGCGCGCACTCCAGTCGGCTCCACCACATCGATAATGACTTTAAAGAAAGCCGAAGGTATCGCTACGCCGCTGACTAAACGTTGAATCGGCTCGCGATAAACCGGACCAGTAATCACCCAGACCTCTTGATAATCCTTTAAATACCGATTTGCCACGACTTGCTCAAATTCCTTCCAAGGGCCCTGATTGAGCTCAGGACGCTGTGGCACGATATTACTCATCAAAAATGTTTCCTGCTGCGCTCGCTCACCAAAAACAGAGTCGATTGCGTAATTCGGAGCCATATGCCCCCGGTCGTAACCTGAATGACTATAGTCGCCATGCCGCACTCGTGCACGCGTGCGGCGATCCGTTTCAAAAGTCTCCAGTCGTTCAGATGCAGCGCTCCTATCACCACGCTTCAAATGGTAGGCAACCCAAGCTGGATTTCGCAGCGTCTCATCATAACCAACCATATAACCCTGATTTTGCAGTAACTTAACAGGCCGCGCCCCAATCGGCACGCCTGCAAAGGTATAGCGATCCGCACCTTCCACATCCCCGACAGTGATCACGTTCCCCAACGAAGCAGGCATCTGCTGAATCACCCAATTAAGCACGGCATCCATATCTCGATTCGTCTGCTTCAGCTCAATCAACCAATCGAGCCCCACAATTAACCGCTCCTGCGAACGTCGCTGTGTCGCCTCATCCTGTTTCACATACCACGCCCCAAATAGCATAGCTGCCACACACACAAATAGCAGCAATAACTTACAATTCCTCCACAGCCGACCGATCATGCCCAACTGTCTCTTTATTTTACGCGCACCTACCATAGCTTCCTAAAAAAATGCGCTACCACAACGCTTCTGCCGCAGAATGCAATACGTGACTACTCAAAGCCAAACATCATGTCAAATAACGGATTCTGCGGCGGCAATGACCTCCTCCACATCCAAATCCTGAGCATGATAATTCTTAAAATTTCCGTAGCCTTCCTTGCCGAGATAGCGTTGCAATACCTTGGGATCCGTTTTGCAAAGATCGACTAGAATCAGCCCATCGATCACATCGCTAAAGGCAGGATCGACGTTAAAACTAAGCAGTACGCCATTCAGCTTTAAATAATGACGTAACAAAATCGGCACTCCCTTTCGATCCTCCTCAAAACCTGATACAATCGCAGAAACAGAATCTACCGACTTGATTGCCTCACCGATGTGTTTCAACGAGATACCTTTTAATAGCTTAAAAGACTTTGGTGAATTACGGGCTTTTACATACTGAGACAGCTCCTCGTCAAAACTATGTTCACGAAAAAAATGAACCATCAAATCTTTGGAAATACTATTATAGGCATCGGTAATACTAACCGGACCAAACAAGGTTCGATACTGAGGATTCCGCGCCACAAACTCACCAATTCCACGCCAGATTAAAGCCAAAGAAGCATGTTTCTTCTGATACTTAATACAAATAAATGACCGCCCCAGCTCAATGGCCGGCCCCAATTTTTCTAGGAATCTGGCACGATAATGAAACAAAGTAGAAGTGTAGAGTCCTTGCTTACCATACTCTTTAACGATCTCGTCCGCCAATCCGATCCTATAGGCACCAACAATTTCTCGCTCGGCACGGTTCCACATAAACAGGTGCAAATAATAGTGGTCAAACTCATCCAGATCCGACGCCTGTCCGGTTCCTTCCTCAACAGCTCTAAAAGTTTCTTCCCGCAAACGTCCAATTTCTTTTAATACGAGTGGAATTTTATCTGCGCTGACACAATACACCTCGAAATCTCCATGCTCTACCAAACGTGTTAAAGCTGGCAACGATTCAATTTCCTGCTCTAAGCGATGTGTCAGTTGTGCAGGTGCCAAGGGCTGAATAGTGCGCGCAGCAGTAGCAGAGCGAAAAGGTAAACGTAAACGCCGACGACTTTGCTTCGGCTCCATTTCTTTTAAAGCGTACGTTTTTAAGCGTAAATATTCAGTTGCCGCCTCCTTTGTTTCGAATGTTTCCAAATGCTTGGGTTCAATGATAGCTCCAACCTTTAGACGCATTTCTCGTCCTCGGGCCCGCGAGAACTCACGGGCCAACAAAGCAGTCCGTAAACGAGGATGGAGTAGACCAGCTGCCTGAAAAAGTGCACTGTTGCACCCTTCAAAATAAATCGGCAGTACCTTTGCACCGGTCTTTAAGGCTAAATTCACGATGTGACCAGTCCAGAGTGGATCCACCACTGCACCGCTCTTTAAACGTAAACTGGAAACTTCCCCAGCAGGAAAGGCTCCCAGACATCCACCATCACGCAGCAAGCGAATCGCATCACGCATCCCCTTTAGATTGGCTCGCGAAGACGCCTCTCCACCGAATGGATCCACTTGTATAATACTGCCACGAATCCCCTCCATGTGAGCCAATAGATAATTCCCCATCAACTTTGCATCCTGGCGCACACCTTTAAGTAAGGCGCCCATGACCACCCCATCGACCCCGCCGAAGGGATGGTTTGCAATGACAATCAACGAGCCAGTCTTGGGGATTCGTTCAAAATCTGCATTATCCAATTCAAAATGCACCCCCATCACCCGTAGGGTTTTCATGAAAAAAGCCTCATCATTCTCAATGTCATCCAACTGAGAATGAACATCTGCATAAATACGGTTTACCCCGTTGATTCCAAGCATTCGCTCAATCCCCGGCGCAAAGCATTTACTTAACAACTTCGGCATCTTCACCCCAGCGAGAGTACCTTGCAAATCGATTAATTTAGGCTCCATTCTAGTAAATTATTATGCTCATTATTCATGCTCTAAACTCATGATAAGCACGTCGTAGTGCGTCCTTGAGCTCAACGATTTCCACTGGCTTACGAATAAAATCATTCATTCCCGCATCCAAACAGCTTTGACGATCCTCATTCATTGCAAAGGCTGTCACGGCAATAATATGCTGCTCACACCTCTCGATCCTTTCCGCCCCGCTACGTATTGCACGTGTTAGTTCAATTCCACTAAGTCCCGGCAAACGCACATCCAGAAGGACAGTATCGTAGGCCCGATGCTTCAACTGCTCCAAAGCATCCTCGCCGGATTCAACCACGTGCGGACGATAGCCCAGCATTTCCAAAAGCTCACGAATCACCCTGCGATTATCCTTATCATCCTCACAGACTAAGATTCGCAGCGGGTATGCTTCCGCAAAACTCCCAGCCAAACGATCATCCGTCCCTGTCTGTTTCACAAAAGGAGCCAGCGTATTGGCCTCATGCTCCTTTCTTAATAACTGAATTGTAAAATGAAATTGACTCCCACTCCCAAGCTCACTGTCCACCCAGATCTGCCCTTGCATTCGCTCAATTAAGCGCTTGGAAATAATCAATCCCAGCCCCGTACCTCCATACTTCCGCGTCGTCGAGGAATCCACTTGACTAAAGGCTCGAAACAATAATTGAAACTTATCCTTTGCGATTCCGCAGCCGGTATCTCGAACCTCAAAGTGTAAAGTATCATACGCGCAGTTTTTAGCAGCTTCGGCAGACTCTAATTTCACGTGGATCGACACCTCTCCTCGCGTGGTAAACTTCACTCCGTTATTGACCAAATTGGTTAATACCTGGCGAATGCGATGCGCGTCCCCAATATATGTTTCCTGTAGATTGGGCTCAAGCTCGTAGTGCACATGAATCCCCTTCTCCTGCGCCATAACCAGCACACTCTCCAAAGACTCACAAACCACCTGTTCGATATCAAATTCTTCCACATCCAATTCAAGTGAACGCGACTCAATCTTGGAATAATCAAGAATATTATTAATCAAATCCAACAAAGCTCGTCCGCTACGTTTGATAATCGCAACCTGCTCACTCTGCGTCTCTGATAAATCTGCCTGTCCGAGTAAATCGGTGTAGCCTATAATCGCATTCATGGGCGTGCGTATCTCATGACTCATCATCGCAAGAAACTCTCCCTTGGCAGAACTTGCTGCATCTGCAGATTCAATCGCAACTCGCAGCTGTTTTTCCTGACCTCGGATTAAAAGTAATCCTGACAAACTCGTAGATAGCACCCGAACCGCATAAATTTCGCCATCACTCCAATCATGTGAACGACTGCAATGATCCACACCAAAAAATCCATACAACTCCCCCTCCATCCACATCGGCATCACTAACATTGAACGACTATTAAAATGGCGTAAAACATCCACTGACAGCGCATCCTTACGCCGACTGTCTATTTGCATGTACCCCCCTTCATTAAGCGTTTGATACCAACCGGGGCAAAACTCCTCTAACGGAGCATCTTGATAATGCGGATTCCCCAAAAAACTAGGGCAATTTTCATGTAAACGCCACTCGTGCTGAATACAGAAATTCTGAAGAGCTTCATTGGTACGGTCAGTGATCTCAAATATAAATGCCCGCTCAACATTCAAAGCATTACCGACCTCTCGCATCGCCGCTTCAACAGCGCGTCCAACATCCTGAGTCACCAAAAGATTATTATTTGCACGCGCAGTGGCGCGTAGAATTTTATCCCTATCCTTAATTGCAGTTTCAGCCAACTTCCGCTCGCTGATATCATAAGCGACCCACACGACACTGGAAGTGCCACCAGCAGAGCGACGCATCGGAGTCACTCGTGCCTCGAAAACGTGCTCACCGACATCAGCTGACTCTAAAGAATACTCATGCTTTCGAATCTCATTAACTTGAATGGTTTTCTCGATCGTATCCATAAAACCACGACAAACACTGGAATCAAAGATATCGGCAATATTACGACCGACGGCACGTTCAGCAGACACGATACGGTGATTCGCTTCAATACGTGCACTGGCAGCAAATATATCTCGAATCTCTCCCTCACGTGTTAATACAAAAGCAATATCCGGAAGCGCTTCTGTAAAAGCGCGGAGGCGTGTCTCATTCTCCAACACTTGCGCCTCACGGATACGCAATTCCATCATTACTGCAGCTAAGCAAATCGACGTGATTGAAACGACCCCGACAAATATCCAAATATTCGCAGGACTCTGACTCATGCCACTACCATCCCCGGAAAGTACGCGAATAATTTCCCACCCTGCCAGGAGTGCCAGTGCCAGCACTCCAGCAGACGCCCCGCGTAGACCGAAACGCGTCGCCGACCATGCCATGATAGGAAAAATTGCCAATTCCATCGGATAAAATAAGGTATCCGATGGTGCCCAATTTTGAAAAGTTATGTGCCCGAACAATAATAAGGTAACAAACCACAAACAAACCTCAACACCCTGATTTGCTGCCAAGCGAAATTTACTTGGATTGGCCCATGTTAATAGAAAAGGCGTCGCAATAATGGCCCCCACACTGGCAGACAACCAGTTTGTCCAGAGCAGCGGCACAAAATGCCCCTCAAAATTAATGGCTAAACTACTCAAGAAAAATAAGGTTTGTACCACCGCCCCCAGTATGGTACTTAGGATGAAACCGACAAAAATGATCAAAAGCGCATCGCGTATGCGCTCCATCCTATAATCCACCTTTAAGATTGCCATTAAGCGATACGCCAAGGCAGACGTCACTGTGACTGCAAAAGGCATACTCAATATCAAAAGGTATGCTTGCTTCTCAAAAATTGCAGGTATCAGAGTACCAATAAAAACTGCAGGCAGATAGCGATAACCGCCCAACATGACAATGGCAATTGCCACCCCATATGCAGGCGCAACTTGTCGCACGCTCTCGCCAAAGCGATCATCGGTTAATGTAACTGTAATCTGAGCCGCAAAAGCTGCTGCCAATACAGAAAATAAAAACTTTAGTGCAAAGCGAAGAGAGGGATTCTTCATTAAAAATGGAGTCTAAAAAAGCAAACGCAGGCAGGCAGAAAAATCCGTAACTATCTACTGCGCAACTATTGGCGAAACCACTCACCAGATTGTGACTGAAACCAAACACCCTGCGGCAAATTCTTCCTGATTTGCTCAGCTCGCTTACGCTGCACTGCAGCCACCGGTATCCCCAAGCGCTCCGAAATCAACTTATAATAGGCGAGACGATCTCGATTCTCATCCGCCAAAAGACGTCGCCCACTTCGATCCAAGTCAGCACGCGCCTCAACCAAGCCCATATTTGTCTCACCGACCAAGGCCTGCAACTTCAACTCCATCAATGCAGGCAAGCGTTCGCCAATGGAATGACGCAAGGCTTCTTCTGTCGTCCCGGATGCCTGTGCCGACAGCGGTGCTTGCGCGTAAAAGAACCCCAGACAACAAATAAATACGCACTTAAACAATAGTATATAATTTTTCATTTATTCAGCTCCTTCTTCGATATGATCAGCTGCAATTTCACGCGAGAGGGCATCCAATTCAGCAAAGGATTTTTCCAACTCCCGTTCCAAACGTACATTCACATCCATAGTAATCTGAATCGGTTCAACCCGATGCTCGGTCTTGACTGAGACACATCCAAGCGAAAGCCCGGACAAAATGATACCTCCCCCCAAGACTATCCACAGTCCTAAAGCTCGGTGCAGTTTTTCTTGAATGCAGTATAGAGTGTTCACAAGGCACAATTGGACCCTGTAAATCAACTATTGGCAAGTGGCATCTTCAGCATCGTTTCTGAAGAAAAACATAAAAAATTCAAATACCGCAAAAAAATGCTTGATTCAACAATCCATCGCGGCATCGTCCCTGTTTTCTCAAATCTAGAGGACGGTTAGCTCAGCTGGTTAGAGCACCTCGTTTACACCGAGGGGGTCGTGGGTTCGAATCCCTCACCGTCTACCATTTTATTAAACGTTGAATCGGGGATTAAGCAATTAATCCCCGTTCTTCTATTATGCGTCACATCATCTCAATTCTTGTCGAAAATAAATTTGGAGTTCTCGCTCGCATCGCTGGAATGTTCAGCGGTCGTGGATTCAATATCGAGACACTGAATGTGGGACCTATGATGGATAATAAACTCTCGCGTATTACGGCCACAATTATTGGCGACAGCGAAGCACTGGACCAAGCAATCAAGCAGGTCAACAAATTGATAAATGTCCTCGAAGTCACTGAATTTTCAGACGGACAAGCCACAGAGCGCGAACTAGTCATGCTAAAAGTGAGTGCCTCTGCCGGTCAGCGTTCTGAAGTGATGCAAGTATGCGATATCTTTCGTGCCAAAATCATCGACGTCGCTCCTGAGAGCGTGAACATCGAAATGACTGGTAATGCAAATAAGGTCACCGCTTTCCTCAATCTCGTGGAGCCCTACGGTATCATCGAAATGGCACGCACTGGTAATCTAGCGCTAAAACGCGGCTAGTCCCCTGCCCCGAATTGATTTCATTAATTTGTTTCACAGTAAATTGGATGCCTTTCTTTCCAGCTGTTTCTAATTTTAATATTTAATATTTTCACTAACCAGGGAGTCATTCACTTCCACAAACAACGATAAATATGCCTGCAAAAGTCTATACAGATAAAGACGCCGACCTAAGAGTTATCAAAAAGAAAACCCTTGCCATCATTGGCTACGGTTCTCAGGGCCACGCACACGCCCAAAACCTCAAGGACAGCGGTCTGAATGTGATCATTGGTCTCTACAAAAAGAGCAAATCTGCTGCCGTTGCCCGCAAGCAAGGCTTCGAAGTTTTTGAAACTGCTGAAGCTGTTCAACGTGCAGACGTCATCATGATCG
Organism: Thalassobacterium sedimentorum; assembly: GCF_031127905.1. GTDB lineage: Bacteria > Verrucomicrobiota > Verrucomicrobiia > Opitutales > Coraliomargaritaceae > Thalassobacterium > Thalassobacterium sedimentorum. Next base: position 145,609 of record NZ_JARXIC010000009.1, read on the forward strand.
CCGTGCCCGACATGAAGCAGGCTGAGGTTTACGAAAACGATATTCTTCCCAACCTGACAGAAGGCAAGACGCTTGCATTCACCCACGGTCTGGCAATCCACTTCGGATTGATCGAAGCGCCTAAAGGCATCGACGTCATCATGGTGGCTCCTAAGGGTCCTGGCCACGTGGTTCGCAGCCAATATGTTGAAGGTAAGGGCGTTCCTGCATTGATCGCGGTCAACAAGGGCTCCTCAAAAGACGCCAAAAAAGTTGCTCTGGCATGGGCCAAGGGCGTCGGCGGCACACGTGCCGGCGTGATCGAAACATCTTTCAAGGAAGAGTGTGAAACTGACCTCTTCGGTGAGCAAGCCGTTCTTTGCGGTGGCGCATCGGCCCTCGTTATGGCTGGCTTCGAAACATTGGTTGAAGCTGGCTACCAACCCGAAATGGCTTACTTCGAGTGCTTGCACGAGTTGAAGCTAATCGTCGACCTTATGGTTGAGTCCGGCATCTCTGGCATGCGTTTCTCCATCTCCGAAACAGCTGAATGGGGTGACTACATCTCTGGCCCTCGCGTGATCAACGCACAGTCTAAGAAGGCGATGAAGGCGATCCTCAAGGACATCCAAACTGGCAAGTTCACCAAGAACTGGGTCAAGGAATACAAGGATGGTCTGCCAAAATACAAGCAGTTCATCGAAGATGGCCAGAACCACCAAATCGAGAAGACAGGTCAACGCCTCCGCGCGCTGATGCCTTGGGTTAAGAAGCGCAACATCAAGGGCACACAAGCTTCTTACAACTAAGCGATTTCATATTTGAAATTCAAAGCGGTCGTCAGATTATACTGACGACCGCTTTTTCGTTTCATGACCACTCCCACACTCATCGCCACCCGCAAAAGTCCGCTCGCGCTCAAGCAAACGGAAATGGTACGTGCCCGCCTCGCAGAGACGCTTCCACAAGAGGAATTTGCGAATCTCGAACTGACGACCAAAGTCGACGAGCGCCTCAATTGGTCGCTGGAAAAGCGTGGTGGGATTGGCCTGTTCACCAAGGAACTGGAGGACGCCCTACTCGACCATCGCGCGGAACTAGCGATTCACAGCGCCAAGGACATGCCGACAGTCTCCCCGGCAGGACTTGCCATCGCTGGCTATCTGCCGCGCGCCCGCGTAAATGACGTGCTGGTGCATCGCAACGATTGCCCGATCCCCAAAACCATCGCCACCAGCAGTCCTCGTCGCCGGGCACAGCTCGGCATCCTGTTTCCATCCGCCGAATGGACGACGATTCGCGGCAATGTCGGCACACGCCTGCGTAAGATAGCGGAAGGTGAATGCGAAGCCAGCCTGCTCGCTGCGGCGGGGCTCGACCGCCTTGAAATTGAATCGTATCCTGGTTCAAATTTCATCGAACTACCGGTACACCAAGTCGTGCCGGCACCCGGGCAAGCCGCGATCGCGGTGCAATGCCGCAGTGAAGATCTCGCAAAATACGAAAATCTCTTCTGCGCCCAGACCCAGCTCGCGGTTACTTTCGAAAAAGGCTTCCTGCAACGCTTGGGAAGTGGCTGTCAGATCCCGGTCGGCGCCTATTACAAAGCGGGTCTCTTTCGGGTCTTTCATCCTGAAGTGGGCCATCAAGAATTTAAAATCACACTCGAGTCCATGGATCAAATTGAGCCCGAACTCGATGCCATAATGAAAGAGCTAAAGCTCTAATTCCTAATTCTCCAGCATGTCACAACCAGGAAAAGTATATCTCATCGGCGCCGGCCCCGGCGACCCGGGCCTTGTCACCGTTCGCGCACGTGAACTCATCGAACTTGCTGATGTCATCGTTTACGACTACCTCGCAAATCCCAAGTTGCTGGACTGGGCAAAGCCAGCTGCGGAAAAAATCTACGTCGGCAAACGTTCGGGCATGCACTCGATCCCACAGGATGAAATCGAGGAAATTCTGGTCGACCGCGCACATAAAGGCTTACAAGTGGTTCGTCTCAAGGGGGGCGACCCCTTCGTATTTGGTCGTGGCGGCGAAGAAGCCAGCGAGTTGCAGATCGACAAAATCCCCTTTGAAATCGTCCCCGGAGTCACCGCCGCACTGGCAGCAGCGGCCTATGCAGGCATTCCTCTGTCCCACAGGGACTTCAGCTCCTCCATCACCTTTCTCACCGGACATGAAAATCCAGAGAAACATACGCTCAGTATCGACTTCAAGCTATACGGAAAAACCAACGGCACACTTTGTCTCTACATGAGCGTGGGACAACTACCGCGCATTATCAAAGAGCTCAAAGCAGGTGGCATGTCGGGCGAAATGCCCGTCGGCATTATCCAATGGGCCACACTTAGCCGGCAAAAATCCGTCTATGGCACCATCGATAGCATACTCGAGGACATCGAGCAATCCGGCATCGGGACCCCGGCCATGATCATCATTGGCCAAGTCGTGGCACACCGGGCAAAGACCGAATGGTTTGAAGGACGCCCACTCTTTGGCAAACGTATCGTCGTCACCCGCGCCCGCGAACAGGCGGGACAACTCAGCCAGATTCTGAGCGACCAAGGTGCCGAAGTCATTGAACTGCCCTTCATCTCGGTCCAGCAACATTTCGATGCCAAACGCCTGGGTGAGGTATTTGCAGGCATCGCTGTTTACGAATGGATTATCTTTACTAGCGCCAATGGCGTGAAGAATTTCTTCGATCTATTTTATAAGGCCTACGATGACATCCGTTGCCTCGGGCCCATGCGCATCGCCGCAGTCGGAGCGGCCACCGCGCGCGAGATTGAAAAGCACAAACTCAAAGTAGACCTCATCCCGCAAAAGGCCAATGCCGACGCCCTCGCCGATGAATTGATCGAAAACGAAGGCATCGAAAGCGTGCAAATCCTCGTGATCACCGGCAATCTGAACCGCGAGAACCTGGTCAAACGCTTGGAATCCGATGAAGGCCGCGCCATCGTCGACACATTGCCCCTCTACAAAACCACGAAGACAGACCTCAGCCAAGACCCTGCAGCTGAACGTTTCCGTCAGGAAGGTGCCGACGCCGTGCTCTTTACCAGCTCATCTACAGTAAAATCTTTTGTTGATCAACATGCTGCACTCACACTGGAGCCGGATGCCCGCAAGCCTGTATTCGGCAGTATCGGTCCCCTCACCACGCAAACGTTGAAAGACCTCAAACTTCCGGTTGCCTTCGAAGCCACACAAGCCAGCTTGGAACACTTCGTCGTCGAGACCATCTCTCATCTCAACTCTGAAGCATAAGTCCGACTCTAAATCCCAATCCGATTCAGACGAAAACCAAATAAATCACACACACATACTATGAAAGTTACACTCGAAACCACACAAGGCTCCATCACCTTCGAGCTCTTTGCCGACGTCGCGCCAAAGACCTGCGAAAACTTCACCACTCACTGTAAGAACGGCTACTACAACGGCGTGATCTTCCACCGCATCATTGAGCAATTCATGATCCAAGGAGGCGACCCCACTGGCACAGGCCGCGGCGGTGAGTCCATCTGGGGCAAAAATTTTGAAGACGAGTGTGCGCGCGATCTCACTTTCGACAAGCCCGGCCTGCTCGCCATGGCCAATGCAGGCCCCGGCACCAACGGCAGCCAATTCTTCATCACGACTGCAGCTACACCTTGGCTCCACATGAACCACACCATCTTCGGTGAAGTGATCGAAGGCATGGACGTCGTAGAAAAACTGGAAAAGGTCAAAAAAGGCCCCGGTGACCGCCCGGTTGAGGAGCAAAAAATCATCTCGGCCACAGTCAGCGAGTAGCCCCAAAGACAGAGGTCGAAAATCAAAAGACAGATTTTGAACTGAATCACTAGACGGCTCACAACGAGCCGTCTTTTTTGTGTCTGATCAATGGCGCTAAGCCATGCTTGCCTCCCCACTCTCCACGGCCCACTCTCCACTCCATTCAAATGCAGATTCTAGCACTTCACGGTTTCACTGGTTGCGGCAGCGATTTTGCTCCTTTCGCGGAGCTGGTCGGCGCGCAATGGCATTGTCCCGACCTCCCGGGGCACGCCGCCAATTCTCAGCTGCCTTGCAAGCCAGCTGACATGATCGATTTTATCGAGCACGAACGGCACAACAAGCAGCTACAAACTGCAGCCCCCAAGATTCTACTAGGCTACTCCATGGGAGCGCGAGCCGCCCTAGTTCACGCCTGCCAACAGCCAGCGGCATGGGATGCACTGATTCTCATCAGTGCCAATCCGGGCATCGCAGACGACGCGGAGCGGGTCCAGCGCCGAAGCACCGATGCCGAACTTGCGTCTTCCATCGAGAGCAAGGGCCTAAGCGCATTTCTAGAATTTTGGCAGCAGACTCCCATGATTCGCAGCCAAAAAAATATTCGCAGCAATTGGCGCACGCGCATGCAGGCTAATCGTGGTACACACACAACAGCCGGCCTCGCTCGTAACCTGCGTGAATTCGGTCAAGGCAGCGTGCCCAACCTCTGGCCCCGACTCGGAAAGCTCTCCATTCCCACTTTATTAATAACTGGCCAAGAAGATACCAAATATACTCAAATTGCCCGTCAAATACTCGCCCCGTTGAGCGCCAGCCGTAAGCCCGCGTGGAAGCACGCAATTATTGACAGCGTCGGGCATGCCCCTCATCTGGAAGCCCCTGAGTTCACAGCAAGCACTATTCGCCAGTTTCTAAACAATTCGCTCCCCCAATAAGCGATTTTGATGTGCATCTACCCGGTTCTAAGAACCAAGGTTACGGGGAACAGCTTCATTCAGGTTCAAAGGGTTTGCGAATTGGTATTATTTCTCTTTTAATCCCATGTAGCAAAAGCCCAATTACCTGTTCTCCACATCTAACTTCGCTTTATTCAATACTTGGCAGATTTGGATCTTTTACAATGTGCTGCGGGAAATTCTCAATTGCACGCGCCAGCGAGGCGACAACCCGCTCTTCGGTCAGCTGAAGTGCATCGAAGCTATTAGGCAGATCCTTGCGCCAAAACAAATTTTGCGTCCGAGTCTCATAAATCTCAAGTGTAAGGTGTAAACGCGACGCAAAACGGGTACGCGTATCGTCGCGCCGCGCCATCACCTCAGTATAAGGATCAATATGCGCAAAAGGATCAACATGACTGCTAACAGACTTCTTCCATTTCACGATGGCGAAAAAATCCGCATCAGTATCCGAAAACTCAAAGCCCCGATTTTGAAGTTCATTAACAATCACTTGCTCAGAAAGCGCTTCCAGCAATAATTCATCGGATTCCCGAAAATCCATACCACTCACCAATGTGTGCTTAAAACGGAATGTATCCAGTGAGCTAAAATTAATAGTCTTCACAAATTCCGCATGCTGGGCGGTGCTCATACAGCCAGTAAAACCAGTGATTATAGCTAGCAAGGGCATCATATACAGGAATAATTTCATAATAAACGAAGGCTAATGGATCATTTGAAAAACTCAAACTATCAATCATACCCACAAACGACTTTAAGCGATTCCACCCTTGTCGCCCCCTGTCCAATACGTTCTTGTTTTTTACATGCACCTTACCAGCCAAGAACGTAGAAGCCTCTCGATCATCTTGCTGATTTTAATCCTTGCGACGATTGGCTGGTGGATTTTCTAAGTGCATCTCAGCAAGATTTGCTTCGTAATCTCAACACAAAGTTGTTACGCTTTAGGCATGAATGTACTTTTAATCGGAGGCACCGGAAACATTAGCGCAGCGAGCGTCAGGTTGGCCCTGCAACGGGGGCATCAGGTCACGCTACTCAACCGTGGTCAACGTCCGCTGGCCGACTATGAGATTCACGGAGCCGAATCACTAATCGCCGATATACATGATGAAGCCGCCACTCTTGCCGCACTCGGTGAACGCACTTTTGATGTCGTCGCCAATTTTATAGCCTTTCACCCCGCAGACATCGAACGTGACATTCGCCTTTTTCAAGGTCGCTGCGCCCAATATATCTTTATAAGCTCTGCCAGCGCCTATCAAAAGCCACTCGCCCAAGCTGTTGTTACGGAATCCACCCCACTCAAAAACCCTTATTGGGACTACTCACGTGCCAAGATCGCCTGTGAAGAAGCCTGCATCAGAGCCTACCGGCAGAATGATTTTCCGGTGACTATCGTGCGTCCCTCCCTGACATACGATACGGTAATTCCAACAGCCATCGGAGGCTGGAACGATTACACAATCATACAACGTATGCGTCAACGTCGCCCAGTGGTCGTACATGGAGACGGAAGCAGCCTATGGACAATGACGCACGCTACGGATTTCGCCAAAGGTTTCGTCGGATTACTGTGTAATCAACAAGCGATTGGTGAGGCCTTTCATATCACTTCTGACGAATTACTGACTTGGAACCAAATTTACGATGCTGTCGGTATTGCCGCGGGAACTGGCCCGGTTGAAAAAGTCCACATTCCTTCCAGCTTTATTGCTAAAGTAGTACCCACTAAAAAAGGTAGTCTACTGGGCGACAAAGCAGTCAGTACCATCTTCGATAATTCCAAAATCAAACGCATCGTGCCTGACTACCAGGCTACAACCCCATTTCAGCGAGGTATCCAACGTACACTTGCATGGTTCGAGGCAAAGCCTAAACGCATGCAAACCAATCAGGCCTGTCATCAATTACTCGACAGTATTATTAACGCCTATAAACCTGCCTACGACGCTGCTCGACCAAGCTAGCCGTACAGACATCGCTTAACATCATAAGATACTAAAATACCCAATAGATATAAAATTAGAGCATCTAGGCTAACTCTAGGCTAACTGCTTGGTATTGATAAAATGATCCCAATCGGAGTCATAGCTCTGCCCGATTAAGGAACTAACAAAGGGCCGCCAGCGTGGACGCTCCGGTTTACGCAGTAAGCGCATATTCGCTTGATGCGGCAATCGATTCGCCTTACGCGAGTTGCAGCTGATACATGAAGTCACGATATTTTCCCACGAAGTACGTCCACCACGATCGCGTGGAATCACATGATCCATATTCAAATGTCCCGCGTCGAAATGATTACCACAGTATTGGCAGCGGTAATCATCTCGTTCAAATAAGTTGTCCCGATTAAACTGAATTTCCTGAACCGGAAGTTGATCATAACTACGTAACAACAACACTTTAGGCACACGAATTCGCAAACGCACCGTTTGAATATAGGCCTCATTCCCTGCTGGAATTGATTCTTCCGAAAATTGAAGCCATGCCGCCGAATTCATCATTCGAAAATTCGCATCGCCAGTATAAATGACCTGCGCATGATCTTGCAGTAAGAGACTAAAGGCCCGTTCGACGCCAACGATATTAACCGGTTGCCACAACCGATTCAAAACCAGGACTCGAAATTTAAGACCATTGCCCATCTGGGACTTATGAAAGTAAGCAAGCATTCGAATTTGTCAATACTTTGCAGGAAAGCTTCACCCGATTGACACAATACACTATTCGCACACAGTGCATCCTCTATGCCGCGCCTTGTTCAACCCGAAATTCTTGACGCACTCCCCGCCTGTAATCCGGATGCAATCGCAAGCCGACGAGATCTGGTGAAGATCAATCACCTAATGGGTAATTTTCGTTGGTTTAATACCATCATCAAGTCACAGCAGCCACAGGCGCGCTACATAGAGATCGGCGCCGGAGACGGAAGCCTAGCCAAACGACTATGTAAACTCCTCCCGCCAGGCAATTACGACGCACTCGACATCGCAGCCAAACCCAGAGCATGCCCGAACAATTGCAAGTGGATCGTCATGGATCTTTTACAGTACCCAAATTACACGCACTACACGCATTTAATCGCAAACCTAATCCTTCACCATTTCAACTCCAGCCAACTGTCAAGGCTCGGAACTCATATCCAAAACAGCGGCATTCAAAAACTCATCATTTGTGAGCCTTGTCGACGCGCGATCCACAAATTACAATTGCGGGCGGGCAAATATATTGGCTTCAATTATGTCACCCTCAACGACGGTTGCATCAGTGTGGATGCAGGTTTTCGTGGCCATGAACTCGCAGAGCAATTGGGCCTCTCTCACAAAGAATGGGCTTGGCACATCGACGAAACCTGGATGGGCGCGTATCGACTACTAGCAAATCGCAAATGAAGCCGATTGAAATCATAGGCGCCGGACTTGCCGGACTCGCTCTCGGCAATGCGCTACAAGCAAATGGCATCCCCGTGACTTTACATGAAGCCGGCACACTACCGCGTCATCGCGTGTGCGGCGAATTCATCTGCGGGCGCGGATCCGATGCACTACATTCTCTGGGCTTAGGCACATCACTAAGAGACGCTTGCACTCATAAAAGTACTGTTTGGTATTTGCAAGGCCGAGCAAGATTGCGTCAGACACTTCCCAAACCAGCGCTTGGCCTATCACGCTACGTACTCGACCAACGCCTGGCCGACAGCTTTCAAGAGACAGGTGGTCAGCTCATACTCAAATCCCGTAAAAAACTCAACTCCCGCCCAATCGCCCGAGTGCATTGCCAAGGACGCAAGCCCGCCCGCAGTGATTGGGTAGGACTCAAGCTGCACTGCCAAGACCTGCCACTCGAAGCCGACCTGGAACTACACCTGGGCACCAGCGGCTATGTCGGTTTATCTAAAATCGAGAATAACAAAGTCAATGTCTGCGCACTATTTAAACAACGCTCTGGTTTAAAAGCAAAACGCACTGACTATTTACTCAAATATTTGAAAAACAGCAAACTCGGCTACGTCGCTGAAAAATTATGCGCAGCAACAATTCTACCAGAAAGTCACTGTGGTGTGGCTGGAGTCGAGTTCTCTCGAATCCCCTCATCTGACTCATCTAAGCTCTTTCTCGGCGACGCTTACAGCGTGATTCCACCATTCACTGGGAATGGGATGTCGATCGCCTTAGAAGCAGCCGAACTTGCATATCCGATGCTATATAAATATGCCACCGGAACTCAAACATGGCAGCGCACTGTCAATCAAATCAATCTGTTGCAGCATGCTCGCTTTGATTCCAGGCTGCGCGCAGCCCGATGGCTACACCCATGGATCCACAGCAAGCCTGGACAATACGCACTCGGCACACTCGCACGCACACAGCTACTTCCCTTCAAGCTCCTCTATTCGATTACTCATTAATGTACTTACAATCTATCAGCCATGCAGTGCCTCCACAGTCTTTAACGCAAAGCGAGTGCTGGGACATCTTACAAAATTCAGATGTGATTGACACCTTGAAACCACGCTCGCAAAGCATACTTGAAAAAGTGCTTAAAGGTGACAGTGGCATTCATAAACGACACTTTGCAACTGAACGAGTCGAAGATCTCTTTAGCTTGAATGCGCAGACACTTAATCAAAATTTTGAAATCGAAGCTCCCAAATTGTCTGTAGCAGCCCTGAGCGATGCCCTACTCAAAGCAGACGTAGAGGCAGACGCACTAGACGCGCTTTTCATTTGCACCTGCACCGGTTACTTGTGCCCCGGCCTAACGAGCTATGTAGCGGAACAAATGGGTATCTCTAACCGCGCCTTTCTTCAGGATATTGTAGGATTAGGCTGCGGGGCAGCAATTCCAAGTCTACGTAGTGCACAGGGGTTTCTAGCAGCAAATCCAGATGCAACTGTTGCCTGTATCGCTGTCGAGATCTGCTCTGCCGCCTTCTATCTCGACGACGATCCGGGTGTGCTCATAAGTGCCAGTCTATTCGGAGATGCTGCAGCAGCGACCATATGGTCCGGCACAAATAAAGGACAGCAATACAAGATCGATCAGTTCAATACGCTCCACCATCCCGAACAACGCGAATTATTACGTTTTACCAACAGTGCAGGTAAACTGAAAAACAAACTCCACCGTTCAGTCCCTAAAATCGCTGCACATGCGGTCAAAAAACTCTATCGACAAATCGACATTAAAGAACCTCACGCAATCGCCGCACATGTCGGTGGCCGCGACGTACTCGACAGCTTAGAATCGACCCTCACCATACCAACCTTACAAGCCAGCCGAAGCGCACTCGCGGATTACGGAAATACCAGCAGTCCTTCCGTACTAATCGCTGCGCAACGCATCCTCGAAAATACAGCGCCACGAAGCGCACGCATCTGGCTCACCTCCTTTGGAGCAGGCTTCGCGGCTCACTCCTGCCAACTGTCAAATAGCACGACGTAAATGCCATGTCATCTGACAAATACAGACTCCAAACAAATATGCGAACAAACTATTGAGGCACAGTTATTAAACGTGCACCCCTCATTAAACTGACTCCAAAAGACGGGTACGACGTAGCTGGCGTGGAAACTGAAGTGTGATCGCCGTGCCTTTATCCTTGTGCGATTCAATATTTATGCAGCCTCCATGCTCACGCATAATACGCTCCACAATCATCATCCCCAAGCCATGCCCTTCTTTCTTGGTGGTATAATAGGCCTGAAACACCTTCGACAGATCCTCTTCGGAAATGCCGGAACCGGTATCTACAAACTGTAAGAAGACATGGTCTGCATCACGACGCGCTAACACACGCAAACTGCCACCCGGTTGCATCGCTTCCATCGCGTTTTTAATCAAATTGAAAAAGACCTGTTTGATTTGTCCCCGATCGCCTAATATCGCAGGCAAATCATCGCTCACTTCTACTTTCACGGATAGCTGCCGATTACTGAGCTCGACTTCTTGCACACACAGCACCTCTTCCACCAATTCTAATAGGTCCAATTCGTTCAACTCAGGCTTTTGTGGACGTACCGCCTCTAAGAAATGAGTAATAATACCGTCCAGGCGTTGCACCTCTCCCTGACACACCTGCAGCGACTCCGCCAATTTAGCCGCATCTTTTTGCTCTGTCAGTTTCTTTAATTTGCGCTCAATCAACTGTAGATGAATCGTCAATGAATTGAGCGGATTCCCCAGTTCATGAGCCACCCCCGCCGCCAAGCGAACGATTGACGAAGTGCGCTCGCTTTCGATTCGCTCCTCCATGGAAACACGTTCCTCCGTAATATCGGACAATACAATCACATAGCCCCCGGAATCATCATGCCCGACCTGTGCATCGATCGGCACCATATAAAGACGCACCACACGATGCTCCGGATAGCTCAGCTCAATCTCCCGCGAAAGCACCGGAGCCGACTTTTTCTGCCCCCCGACGGTCTCACTATGGATCGATTTGGCCAGATCCGGCACCATCTTCCATAGTCGGGTCACCCCAACGTCGTTCTCCTTTAAACCAATCAATAGCAAAGCTGCGTTGTTGGCGTATTGCACCACTCCATCCGAATCAATCACCAGAATCCCATCGTGGATGGTATTAAAGACAGTCTCCTGCATCTTACGCTCACGCGCCAAGCGCTGCACGAGGATACCTAGATTCACCGAATCCAGATCTTCGATTCGTCCTAAGATTTTTTCAAGTCCGGTGGTTTTCATAATTGTGTCTTAAGCGCTTGGCGTCACCAATTGAATCAGTTCCTGAGCGATGGCTGCTTTCGTGGTCGGGCCTAGCTTTACGGAACTGCCGTCCGCAGCGATCAACAGCACCTCATTCGTATCCGCAGCAAAGCCAACGCCTGGCTGGCCGACTTCGTTGGCCACAATGAAATCAAGATTCTTCGACAAGAGTTTCTCTTTCGCATAAGTCACCACATCGTTCGTCTCAGCCGCAAAGCCAACCACAGTTTGATGGGCTTTGCGATCGGTCATTGTCTTTAAAATATCGGTGGTGCGCTCCAGCTCGATGTTCATCGAGGCCATATCTTTTTTTTCCTTTTTCGCATGCTGGACGACTGGGCGAAAATCACTGACCGCGGCCGTCATAATCAACACATCACAGGCATCGAAGAGCGCATCGACCTGATGAAACATTTCTTCCGCGGTCACCACCGGGTAAAGGATCGCCCCATCCGGCTCCTCCAAGGCCACAGGCCCGGCGACTAGATCGACGTTCCATCCCGCTTGCAGAGCGGCCTCGGCGAGGGCAAAGCCCATCTTTCCCGTCGATGGATTGCTGATAAAGCGCACCGGATCGATAAATTCACGGGTGGGGCCCGCAGTAATAAGACAACGAATAGAGCTTGCGTTCGACATAAGCCTTAAAACTCTAGGCGAACTCATGCCAGAATCGCAACCCAGCAACTCACCTATTTCAAAAAATCCGCAACCCACGGATAAACAGCCCGTCAAAAAGGAGAATACCTTTCTGAACCTGGGCTTTAATTTGATCCTTCCCATCCTGCTACTCAACAAGGGTAAAAAATGGCTGGGCCCCTACTTAGAGCCATATTTTGAGAACGTAGCCGTCGGCATCTTACTGATCGCCATCGCCTTTCCCATCGCTTATTTCATCTACGACTACGTCAAGCGCTCGAAATACAATATCTTTTCCATTCTAGGACTGGTCAGCGTGTTACTCACCGGAGGCATCGGCATTCTCGAAATCCCGACCGAATGGTTTGCCGTCAAAGAAGCCGCCATACCGCTATTACTAGGTCTGGCAGTGCTTATTTCGCTCAAGACCCCCTACCCGCTGATTCGCACACTGCTCTACAACCCAGAAATGATCGACGTGGACAAAGTGCATAACGCGCTGGTGGCGCACCAGTCGGAGAGCGCCTTCGAAAAGCTACTAGTGCGCTGCACTTGGCTGCTTGCAGCCTCTTTTCTACTCAGCGGAGTGCTCAACTATTTCCTCGCCCGCTGGATCGTCGTCAGCCCCAGTGGCACCGATGCCTTTAATTCTGAAGTCAGTAAAATGATGGCCTGGAGCTGGCCCGTCATCGCGGTGCCCAGCATGGTGATCATGATGGTTGCGCTGATGCAACTGCTCAAAGGCATCAAAGCCATGACTGGCCTCGAACTGGAAGACGTGCTGCACGGTGCGCAAGCGAAAGAAGAGAAATAACGGGTAGGGACGCCTCGCCGAGGCGTCCGTTCGTCGACCCGGTCGTAAACGACGGTGAAGGTTACAGACGCTCGCTGCGCCCTCGAACCGACGGCTCTTTCGGCGAAAGAGCCCTACCTGAATGCCCATCAACGATTCTCTCGACCGGTAGGGACGCCTCGCCGAGGCGTCC